>SVBD01000002.1 GCA_015059045.1 Erysipelotrichaceae bacterium | reverse complement strand
GAATAAAAAACAGGAAGAAATAATTCCTTCCTGTTTAGTGGTTTTTATTTTTTGTGAACTATTTGGGGTTCACTTCACTAGCATAGGAGGTTTTTGTTTTTATCTTTTGAACCAAGAAACTACAGTGTTGTACGCCTTTTCAAAGAATTCTTTGATATTTTCAAAAATGTCTGTGAAGAAATTTTTTACTCGCGTGAAGAAATTAATATTAGTTTTCGCTTCTGTAATCGTTAATTTAACTAGTATCAATTCTTTATTGTAATCTTCGTCGTAACAAGCGATTAACACATCGTATTCTCCTGCTTTTTGGAAGTTTTCATTATAGACTTCATTAGCATATTCGACAACCTTATATTTTTTATATGCCATTTGATTTCTATCAATTAATAAATTAAGCATATTTTGTGCGCTTAAATATTCATCGGTCGTATAAAACGATAGTGAGTATTCATTGATTATGAAAACAGGGCCTTGATTATCTTCAACATTTACAGTTACCTTTTGCTCTGTATAGTTTCCTTCTTCATCATATGCGTAAACTATAAAAGAATATTGACCTTCCTTTTTATAATTTGCTGTATAATTATCATCTTTTATTCCGGTTTGAGTAACTTCAATGTTGTCGTTAAATGTAACTAATTTACTGACAATGTCTTGTGCGCTTTTGTATTCAAATGGATATATATTTAAATTGTAATCTGCCATTTCAATGGTAGGTTTAATGTCGTCATAAAATTCAACATTTACCTTTTTTGTGATGAAATTGCCACTGAAATCCGTAATTTTGATAGTGTAATTTTTACTGCCTAAAGAATCAAATGTAACATTTTTTGTTTCATCAGTTATTTTAGGGTTCTTATCATAATCATCTACGATAGTTATGAAATCATTTAAATCAATAGTTGAACCAATTTCATTACATTGCGATATTGGAATTCGAATTACGTTTTGATCATCTGGAAAAATAATTTCAGGAGCATAATAATCCTTTAATTCAACTTCAACTTGAAGTTTAGAAATATTATTATTTGAGTCAGAAGCAATTAGATTAATATAATATTTTCCTAATTCTTTGTTTTTAATTGCATCCAAATAATTGACATCCTCATAATCAATACTTACTTCTTCATTATCTGAAAAATCAAACGCCTTAAATCCTTCTAAAAGTTTATTTAATGGTATAGGGTTTGTTACATTTGTAGTAAAACTATAAGTACTATTGTCGTATTTTAATATAGTGTCTTTATATTCTCCAATTTCAATTGGAGAATATATACTTTCAAAATCAGCTTCAATTTGATCTACACCGCTAACTTCTCCTAAATAAAATAATTCAGCAACGTAATCTTTTCCAAAATCAAAATCCATTTGAAAATAATTTTCTTTATCGCTTCCATGAACGATGAATTTATCGCTAAAATCTGAAGTGTAAAACTCAAGCATTATTACATTACCAAAAGCGTAAAAATCGCAATCGTTCATTTGTCTAAAAGCAAAATCGTATAAATCCGTAAATGATTCATCAATAATCATTTTGTTATTAGGATTATTCACATCAGTAAACTGGGCTTTGATTCTTGCACTTTTAAAATTTTCTTCGTTAAATGTTTCGCTAATATAGAAAGCCATTGTAATTGATTTGTTCGCTGGAGCTTTCAAGCAAAGCGATTGGTATAATCCAATTGTTCTATTATCAATTTGAAAAATCGAATTACCTAAAAATAAATTAGAACAATCATCTTGGTATTTCCAAGTTTGAAATGCTCCATCAACATAATCGGATGTTTCCGCTTTAGCATTAATTTGCTTAATGCTAGAAAATTGTAAGATGCTGACAGTGCTTATTACTGTCATTAAAATTGTTTTTTTGTGTTTCATTTTTTTGTCCTCCTATTAATTAATTCTTTGAAAATCAGAAAATTTGTCTTAAAAATTTAAAAAAATTTTAATTTTAAAATAAAATTAGCTTTTTGTATTAATTTTTATAAAATAAAAAGTTATAATGTATAAAAAGTTAATCTTTGATTAAAGGAGGACATATGGAAGAATTCAAGACAGTGCGCGAATTATTTGAAGCGTATAAATATGGAGATCAATTACTATTAGATTCAATTTCTGAAATTGAATTAGAAGGATGGGTTAAAACTAATAGAGATAATGGTTCAGTTGGATTTATCGAATTTAACGATGGAACTTATTTTAAGAATTTACAGTTAGTTTATGATAAAAGTTTAGAAAACTATAATGATGTCACTCACTATCTTACTGGTAGTGCTATTTCAGTAAAGGGAAAATTTATTTTAACCGAAAATGGAAAACAACCTTTTGAAGTTCAAGTAAGCGAAATTCAATTAGAAGGTTTTGTTGATCCTTCGTATCCATTACAAAAGAAAAGACATAGTTTTGAATATTTAAGAGAAATTGCTCATTTACGTCCTAGAACAAATACTTTTAATGCCGTCTTCCGTTTAAGAAGTGTATTAAGTATGGCAATTCATGAATTTTTCCAAAATCAAGGATTTGTTTATGTGCATACTCCAATCTTAACTGGTATTACATGTGAAGGTGATAACATGTTCCATTGTATAACTAATGATAAAGATCCAAATGAATATTTTGGAAGAACAACTTTATTATCTGGTTCTGGACAAATTCACGTTGAATCGTTTGCAATGGCATTTAGAGATGTATATACTTTCGGTCCAACTTTTAGAAGTGAAAAATCAAATACAAAGACTCATGCTTCTGAGTTCTGGATGATTGAACCAGAAATCGCTTTTGCAGATTTAGAAGATGATATGCAATTAATCGAAGATTGCTTAATTTATTGTATTAACTATTGTTTTGAAAACGCTCCAGAAGAAATGGAATTCTTCGATAAATTTATCGATAACACACTAAAAGCAAGATTGAATCACGTTATTAATACTCCATTTAGAAGAATGGAATATACAGAAGCAATTAAGTTACTTCAAGAAGCAGTTAAAAATGGACATAAATTTGATAACAAAAACATCTACTGGGGTCTAGATTTACAAAGTGAACACGAAAAATACATCACTGAAGAAGTAGTAAAAGGACCAGTATTCTTAATTAATTATCCAAAAGAAATTAAATCATTCTACATGAGAGAGAATGATGATGGAAAAACAGTTGCAGCTTGTGACTTATTAGTTCCAGGAATTGGAGAACTTGTTGGAGGCTCACAAAGAGAAGAACGTTACGATATCTTAGAAAAGAAAATGAAAGATGCAAACATGAATATGGAATGCTATCAATGGTATCTTGACTTGAGAAGATATGGTGGTTGCAAACATGCTGGATTTGGCATCGGATTTGAAAGATTATTAATGTATCTAAGTGGTATGGAAAATATTAGAGATGTTGAACCATTCCCAAGAACATATGGAAAGATTGACTATTAGGAGATAACATGGCATTAGAATTAAAAGAATTTAGCCAAGAAGAAGAATTAAAAAGAAAACTTCGACAAAAGAAAAGAATTCGCGGATGCTTGATTTTAGCAAACGCTCTTTTACTTGCGTATTTTTCTTATCTTTTAGTAGATACAATTGTTAAGAACGTCAGTGAAAAACAACAAATTATCAACAGCGAAATTATTCAATTAAATGGTAAATCTAGTTCTAAATCAAAAGAGATTTATGAAGAAAGAATTTCCAATACTATTGATGTAAACGATTTTGCAGTATATGGTAAATATTTGTTAACCTCATCTTCAAGAGTTTCTTATTCATCATTAAATTATAAAAATAATATTTGGTTAGTAGATCTTTTAAAGAATCCGTTTGTTATTGATTCTTCTTTAAAATATACATTAGGAACAAAACTCGATGAACAAGTAGACTTATTTACTTTAGAAGATGGCGACTATATGATTTGTGATTCTGTTGATACATATCAAAGTAAAGGTGTTTGCTATCATTATACAGGTGACGAACTTTTAGAAACTACTATTTATACTTTCCCAGATGAAAACAATCATCGTAGAAAGATAACTATTAAAGGTAAAGCATCTTCTCCTGCTATAGTTATATCTGTAGAAAAAATAAACTTATTACCTACAAATCATTTTGATTTTGTTGTTATAGGAGAAAAGGATGATTTCGATATATTTAAAAATACTACTTATCAAGTAAAGTATGTTAATACTTTAAAAGAAGCGTATTTAACTAATGCAAGTTATGCTATTTCTGTAAGTGAAAATGAAGGAATTTATACTTCTAACTATGTTAAAGAAAATACATTAAAACCAAGCAAAATATCTTCTTCTGTTTATGATTCACTAGATGAAGATAACGCAATTAGAGAATTAGGCGGATATGTATTTAATGCTGGATATGGTGTTTCAATTGAAGATACTAATGAAAAGATTTCTAAAGCATCTTTAGAAATTAAATCTACTGGTAAAGAAGTTAGAAATGGTAAATATACTTTAGTAGTAGGTAAAAATACTACATTATCTCAAATCGAAAATATTATTAAATAAAGGAGAAAATTATGTCAAAAATATTAATTGTTGGTGGAGCGGGTTATATTGGCTCAATTAATGTAAGAGAATTCTTAAATGTAGGATACGATGTTGTTGTTGTTGACAACTTAAATACCGGACATCTTTCAAGTGTGGATAAAAGAGCAAAATTTTATAATTTAGATATCAGGAATAAAACTGAATTGGTAAAAGTTTTGAAAGAAGAAAAAGTTGATGCTGTAGTTCATTTTGCTGCTTTGTCTCTAGTTGGTGTTAGTATGAAAGATCCTCTTTCATACTTTGATAACAATGTCTATGGAATGATTAGTTTACTTCAAGCAATGCAAGAAGTTGGGGTTAATAAAATTGTCTTTTCTTCTAGCGCGGCTACTTATGGAGAACAAGACGATCAAATCCTTACTGAAGAAAGTAAAACAGAACCAACTTCAGTATATGGAGAAACTAAATTAATGATGGAAACCATTATGAAATGGTGTGATAAATGTATTGGAATTAAATATGTGTCATTAAGATACTTTAATGCAGCAGGAGCAAGTAGTGATGGAGTTTTAGGAGAAGATCATAATCCAGAAACTCACTTAATCCCATTAGTATTACAAGTACCACTTGGAAAAAGAGACCATATTTCAATATTTGGTAATGACTATCCTACTAATGATGGAACTTGTATTAGAGATTATATTCACGTAGAAGATTTAGCTTCTGCGCATATTAAAGCAATTGATTATTTATTAAAAGGAAATGATTCAAACATCTTTAATTTAGGAACAGGTGTTGGCCATAGTGTTCTTGAAGTAATAAATACAAGTGAAAAAATAGCTGAAAAATCTATTAAAAAAGAATTAGCATCAAGAAGACCAGGAGACCCTTCAATTCTTGTAGCTTCAAATAAAAAAGCTAAAGAAATTCTAGGTTGGGAGAATAAAAAAGACTTAGAAGATATTATATCTTCAGCATATAACTTCCACAAAAATAACCCAGATGGATTAGAATAAAAGCATACGATTTAGCTCGTATGCTTTTTAAGTTTCATCTTTAATCATTTGCTTCATTTCTTCGTTTGGTTGTTTGATATGAACCCCACGAGCTTTAATTTTTGCTTCTTTTAATTGTTTTAAATCTTTTTTGAAGTATTCGCTTGAAGTTTTAATAGTTCTGATATTTCTAGCAAGTAAAACAATAGAGCAAAGAATGAAATGAATGATACTATATATAAATCCAATATCAAATAAATAAGTTAGCCATGCATCAATTTTATTAAAATGGAAAACTGGTACTTTAACTACTTCTGGCCATTTAGCAAATGCTGGAATAAAATCTAATAATAGAATCATTGATTCTGACCAATCTAATTTTAAAACCAGATCATTGTTATATTTTGCAATAAATGATAAATCAAATCCAACAACGCACATATAGATAAAAATCATAAACCAAGATAATAATAAGAAGAAGATAGGAAGTCTTGCTTCAAAGTAGAACTTTCTTCTATTCTTTTCCCATGAAACTCTTCTAAAATGCTTTTTATCTAAAATCACATTAGCGTCTAATAAGTCATACATTGAATTATCAACGTAATCTGCTTTTTTACCTAGAATATATTTAATAAGTTTAACTAAATAACCAAATAAAATAATTAAAATAATTAATACTAAGCAAAGAGCAATTAAAACTCTTTTATCAGATTCGGATAATTGAATTAAGAAATTAATAATCATATTCATCCTCCTCTTTATCTTCTGAATAATCGTTTTCTACATATTCTTCTTCGTGTGATTCGATACTTTCAACGACTTCTTCGATTTGTTTTGGAGCTTCATTAGTAGTATTAGTGATTTGACCAACTTGGACTGATTTTAAAATACCATTTTGATCTGTTTGAATAATAATTGGTTGTACGACAGTGGTATTGTTTTTCTCAATAATTGGAGTAGGTTGAACAGCTTTTTTAACTTCTTCTTCCTCATCTTGTTGATCAATGTGGAATTTAGCAATACGATCAATTTTCATTTCTTCTTTCATATCGTATCCTCCAAAGAAAAGGAAGATTCTTTTGAAGAACATAAAGAAGAATACAAAAAAGGAATAGATAGTGTATAAAACTACCATAAGTAAAATAAATGGTGATAGAACTAAATATAGTAAACCTTGTCCAAAAGTTTTTAAAAAATCAAACATCTATAAGACTCCTTTAGATTATTTTACCTATTTTAATCTAATTTATCAAATAAACAAGGTGTAATTTTGCTTTTCTTTATAACTTTTTGATAAAAAATTATAAAAGATGAAACTCCAAGTTGACTAATTAGAGGGATTAAAATTAAATATGGTTGATAAATTACTTTAACATAAGATAATAAAACTAGCATTAAAACTAGACTGATAAAGTATAAAATTAATTGTAAAGGGACGATGATTTTTCGTTTATAATATGAAAAATTATAATAAGCAACGACTATTCCCATATAGATACTTACTCCTAGAAGCAAATAACCTATTGGGGCGTAAACAAACATAAATAACCCACTAAATAGAATTAAACATCCTTCTAAAGTGATATTTAAAGTAAACTTATTTTTCTTTTCATTAAATTCAATATCGAATTTTTTAAATTCTGAAGTAATGATAGTGTAAGATAAACTACATTGAATCAAAGCAATTAAAAATAAGAAGAGTAAATAACTATCTTTAAATGTGGATTCGCTAATCCTAATGATTTGGGCTAAGGTATATACAAAATCAATTTGATAAATAAAGTTGATTAGGTAAGTGGCAAAAAATTGAAGAATTAAAAGAATCAAGGAATTAATTAAAATTATGTAATGACCTTGAACGTAGACATTGATTAATTTGCCATAAATATAGCCGGCTATTAAAGAAGGGATAACAATAAATAAAGCTAGTTGAAAATCAATGCAAGATATTAAAAATGTTGATACTACATAAATAAGTGAATATTTAAAATCGACACATACAGAAACTAAAGCCGCACATAGAGGAAGAAACAACATTAAAAGAATTCCTATATCTCCAACAAAGTGAGAAAAAAGGATTAAAACAATTGAAATAGCGCTCATGATTGAAGCAAATGTTAAAGCTTTTACATTTTCAAAACGATGTTTCTTCATTTTATCACCAAAACTATTTTAACATATTTTTAGTAATTTTCACTCGAAATAAGTAATTAATTATTTAGGAGGTAAAAAAATGAAGTTTTTTTATATGTTATTTAAATTACTCATTGTTGTTATTGTTTCTGTTTATAAATTCAATCCTTACGAGATTGAAAAATATACAATTCATTTAGAAGAAATATTCAATCAAAAAATTGAAGAATATCACGTCTTATTTTATTTGGATGAATGTATGAGTTGTTCAACTTTAATAGATTACATAAAATCATCAAAAATCTATCAAAAAGTTGATATTTTTTATATTAATTTAAATGGACTAGATGAAAGAATTCTCTCGTGCCAACAAAACAATATAGGGGTGAGTAATTATCTAGATTTAAGAATAAATACTTCGCCAACATTATTAGTTGTTGATAAAGAAAAAGTAATTAATCAAATTGGAGGATTAACTCCAATTCATTTATATTTAGAAAACTATGCCAAGTTTTAAATATAATTAAAAACTTGTTAAAAGAAATCTTTATTCGTGATATAATTTTTTTTGAAGTTTAAAGAGGGAAATATGGATTATACTAATTTATTAAACAAAGAACAATTACAAGGTGTAACAACAGATAGTAAATACGTTAGAGTTATTGCTGGAGCAGGTTCTGGTAAGACTAGAGTTTTAACGTATCGTATTGCTCATTTACTAGCTAATGAATTAGTACTACCTTATCAAATCTTAGCGTGGACTTTTACAAATAAAGCCGCTAAAGAAATTAAAGAGAGAGTAACTAAAATTTGCGGTGAACAAAAAAGCTTATTTTTAGGAACTATTCACTCTTGGTGTGCTGCTTTTTTAAGAAGAGAAGCAAGTTATATTAACTATCCAAAGAGTTTTTCAATTTTAGATGAAGAGGATTCTCTTTCAGTAATGAAGGAAGTATTTGTTAATAATGGCTTTACTAAATCAGATCCAAAAATTAAACAATGCATTGGTTGGATTTCTTCTAAAAAGACAAATGGTTATCAATACAAAGACATTAAAGACAATGAAATTCCAAACCAAGAATTAAAACTATTTATGAGAATGTTTGGTGAATATACTCAAATTTTAGAGGATAGAAAGTCATTGGATTTTGATGATTTATTATTAAAGACAATTGAAATTTTAAGAAATTTTGATGAAGTAAGAAATAAGTATTGTCGATATATTAGATACATTCTGATTGATGAATTCCAAGATATTAATGATGTTCAATTTGATTTAATTACTCTTCTTATGGATAAAGAAACTTCTTTATATGTAGTTGGCGATCCAGATCAAACTATCTATACTTGGAGAGGTGCAAACCATAGAATTATACTAAATTTAGAGGACTCTTTAAAAGAAATTGATTCTACAAGTAAAGTTGAAACAATTATTCTTGATAAGAATTATCGTTCGACAAAAGAAATTTTAAAAGCTTCAAATATGTTAATCGAACATAATAATGAAAGAATTAAAAAAGTTCTTGAAGCAGTTAATGAAGATGGAGAAAAAGTAAAATTCTATAATGCAAGAACCAATAAAGAAGAAACTCATTATATTGTTTCTACAATTCTTGATTTGAAGAAAAATAAAAATGTAAATCTAAAGGATATTGTTGTTTTATATCGCGCAAACTATTTGACTAGAGAACTAGAAACAACTTTGTCTAGTTACCGAATTAAATATAAAGTATTTGGTGGACAAAAATTCTTCCAAAGAAAAGAAATTAAAGATGTACTTGCTTACTTTAGATTATTAATTAATGATTTAGATGATACTGCTTTTGATCGAGTAATCAATGTTCCAAAAAGAGGTATGGGGCCAACAACATTAGAAAGAATTGTCCAAGCTTCTGAAGAAATGGGACAAACTAAATTCTCTTATTTAAGAGAAAATATTAATGAAGCTCCAGTTACTGTAAAACAAAAAGCTTCGTTAGTTACTATGATTAAAGGTATTAACGAGTTAAGAACTAAAATGGAAAGTATCGATGAGTTATTTGTTCAAGAACTACATGATTTTATTGTTAATGATTTAGGTTATTTTGATTACTTAAAAGAAGATGATGACAACACATGGGAAGATAGAAGAGATAACGTTGAAGAATTATTTACTTCATTAAGATTACAATTAATTGATGATCCTACTTTAACATTTGAAGAATTTGTTAATTCAGCAATGTTACAATCTTCTCAAGATGAAGTTAGCGAAGGTGATTATGTTTCTTTAATGACAGTTCATACCGCGAAAGGATTAGAATACGATTATGTATTTGTCTATTCATTAGGTGAAGGAGTGTTCCCTTCTCAAAGAGCAGTTTTAGAATCAAGAAGAGGAATCGAAGAAGAAAGACGTTTAGCTTATGTAGCCTTTACTAGAGCAAAGAAAAGATTGTATCTTTCTTCAAACCAAGATTATAACTTCTCAATTCAAGGTCCATTAAGACCATCTAGATTTATTAAAGAGGCAGGATTAATTAGTGATGATCGATTTACCTTTGGTAGAAGAGAAGAACAACCTTTTTACAAACCTCAAGGAATGATAAAGAAGGATATTGCTCCTAAACCTCAAATTGATATGAGAAAGACTAATGGAGTTGATAAATGGAATGTTGGAGATAGAGTAAATCATGAAAAACTAGGCGATGGCGTAGTTGTTGAAATACTAAACCAACTAATTGTAATTAAATTTGATGATACATCCTTAGGAAAGAAAACTTTCTTAGGATCACATATAGCAATTAAGAAATTATAGGAGGCAGCATGTTAAAATACGATTTAGAAATATTAAAGAAATGTGCGAATAACTTGATGTTTGATATGTCAGAAGAACAATATCAAGTTTTACTAAAAGAATTTGAAACTATTACCAAACAAATGGAATTATTAGGCGACATTGAAGGATTAAGCGAAGTTACTCCAATGACTTTTCCTTTTGAAGTTTTCTCTTCTTTCTTAAGAGAAGATGTTGAAGGAGAATGTTTATCTAAAGAAGAAGTTTTAAAGAACGCTAAAGATGTTGTCGATGGACAAATCAAATTACCAAAGGTGGTGGGTTAATATGTATTTAGGAAGAACAATTGAAGAATTACATGAACTTTTAGTAAGTAAAAAAGTTACACCATTAGAATTAACTAAAGAAGCTTTAAATTATTTGAAAGAAGAAAAGACAAACGCCATTGAAACTATTTGCGAACAAGAAGCTTTAGAGTTTGCTAGTACTTTAGTTGAACCAGAAGTAGATAATTTACTTTGGGGTATTCCTTATGTTGCTAAGGACAACTTTTCAACAAAAGATATTTTAACAACAGCTTCAAGTGACATCTTAAAAGATTACGTTCCAGTATTTGACGCAACAGTAATTAGAAAATTAAAAGAAAAGAAAGCTGTATTACTTTGTAAAACAACTCTAGATGAACTTGCAATGGGTGGTACAGGAACAACTGGACATAAAGGAATTACATATAATCCTTATGATCCATCTCACACCTATAAAATCGGTGGCTCAAGTTGTGGTAGTGCTTCTATCTGCGCTCAAGGTATTGTCCCTTTTGCTTTAGGAAGTGATACAGGTGACTCAGTTAGAAAACCAGCAACATATGGTGGATTAGTAGGGTTAAAACCAACTTGGGGAAGAATTTCTCGTTTTGGTTTATTTCCATTTGCACCAAGTTTAGATCACGTTGCTTATTTTACTAGAAGCGTAAAAGATTCTGCTATTTTACTTGAAGTTTTAGCAGGTGAAGATTTAGAGAATGATGCAACAAGTTCTATTAATGAAGTACCATCTTATGCTAGTTTAATTGATGGGAATGTCAAAGGAAAAAGAATTGCTTATGTAAAAGAAATTAATGCAGGTATTGTTGATTCTTGCATTAAAGAATCTTTTGACAAGGTTGTTTCTTTATTAAAAGAAG
This sequence comes from Erysipelotrichaceae bacterium, assembly GCA_015059045.1. GTDB lineage: Bacteria > Bacillota_I > Bacilli_A > RFN20 > CAG-449 > UBA3210. The sequence goes on along the minus strand of SVBD01000002.1, from coordinate 116,775 downwards.
AAGGAGCTCTTGTTGAAGAAGTAAGTATTAGTAGAGAATTATTGGGTGCAATTTATCCAACATATTTAATTATCTCTTGTGCAGAAGCAACAAGTAATAATGCTAATTTAGATGGTATTAAATTTGGTCCAAGAATTGGTGAAGAAAAATCATATCAAGAAGTTATGATGAAAGCTAGAACTATAGGTTTTGGTGAATTGATTAAAAGAAGATTCGTTATTGGTTCTTACTCATTATTAAGTAGCAATAAAGAAGAATTATTCATTAGAGCGCAAAAGATTAGACACTTGATCGTTGATAAAGTAAATGAAGTATTATCAACATACGATGCTATTTTAACTCCATGTACTGGTAAAGTTAGAAATCCAATTGTTAATAATACTGATGATGCAACAAAGATTGATGTTGATAATTTAATTATTGAAAACCATATGGCTATTGGTAACTTTGGTGGATTACCTTCTATCTCTATTCCTGTAGGAATGGATGATAACTTCCCATATGCTTTCAATATTACATGTAAAGCATTTGATGAAGTAAATATGTTTAATATCGCTTCTTCTTTAGAAGAAAAATTAGGATTAAAAAATATTTATGCAGGAAAGAAGGTGAATGACTAATGAACTTTGAAGCAGTAATTGGAATTGAAATCCACGTTGAAATGAAAACTAAAAGTAAAATGTTTTCATCTAGTCCAATCGCTTTTGGTAAAGAAGCAAACACATTAGTTAGACCACTTGATATCGCTTTCCCAGGTACAATGCCTATTGTTAATAAACAAGCAGTAATTAACGCAATTAGAGTAAGTAATGCGTTAAATATGGAAATCGACAATGAATTATATTTTGATAGGAAAAACTATTTCTATAGTGACTTACCTAAAGGATTCCAAATCACTCAAGATAAACGTCCTATTGGAAAGAATGGTTATGTAGATGTAAAATTATCAGATGGTAATGTAAAACGAATTGAAATTGAAAGACTTCATATGGAAGAAGATACATGTAAACAACTTCATATGGCGGATTATACTTTACTTGACTACAACCGTGCTGGAACTCCATTAATTGAAATTGTTTCTCGTCCAAATATTAGAAATGGTGAAGAAGCAATGCGTTATGTTGAAGCAATCAAATCAATTGTTGTTTTCTCTGATGTTAGTGATGGTAAGATGGAAGAAGGCTCTTTAAGATGTGACGTTAATATTTCTATTAGACCATACGGCTCAGATAAATTTGGAACTAAGGTAGAAGTTAAAAATCTTAACTCGACTGCAAACGTTCAAAGAGCAATTGACTTTGAGATTAAAAGACAAACTAAATCTCTTTTAAAAGGTATTGCAATCGATCAAGAAACAAGACGTTTCGATGAACTTAAAAAAGAAACAGTCTTAATGAGAAAGAAAACTGATTCGGTAGATTATAAATACTTCCCAGAACCAAATATTGTTCCAATTAGATTAAGTCAAGAATTTATTCAAAATGCAATTGATACATGTCCTGAATTAGCTTCGGAAAAATTAGCAAGATATCTAGGTGTTGGATTAAGTGAAGATGAAGCAAATCAAATGCTACAAAATCGTCAAATGGCAGCTTATTTTGATAATTGTATTAAAGTTAATAAGGCAAGAGCAAAAGCTTATTGGAATTGGCTAAATGGAGACATTTTAGCGTATTTAAATAAAAATGAAATATCAATTAATGATTTGAAGGTAACACCAGATAATTTAGATGAATTAATTGGAATGTTAGAAAAATCCACATTATCATTTAATCAAGCAAGAACGGTATTTGAAAGAATGACGGTTAATAATGAAAGCGCATCTAAACTTGCTGATGAATTAGGTTTAAAACAAAATTCTAATGAGGATGAAATTAAACAAATTGTTGTGGAAACAATTGAAGAATTCCCTCAATCTGTTATTGACTATAAAAATGGTAAAGATAGAGCAGTTGGATTCTTAGTTGGACAAATCATGAAGAAGACAAAAGGTAAAGTAAATCCTGCTATTACTTCAAAATTAGTAGTAGAAGTATTGAAATCTAAATAGGTGATTTATGAAAGGTTTAGTTCTTATTGGCGATTATTATGAAGATACTGAATTAATCGCAACTATTGATGTTTTACTTCGTCATAACGAAGAATTAGTTTTAGCAAGTATGATGAAGAGAAATGATGTAACTAGTAAATTAAACTTAGTGGTTCATTATGATAAATTAATTGAAGAAGTTTCATTAAATAACTTTGATTTCTTATTTATTCCTGGGGGTCCAGGATCTTTCCAAGTTTTAAGTAATATTCCACAAGTTGATTTAATAATTGATCATTTTGTTAAGAATAATAAATTAGTAGCCTCTATTTGCGCTGCACCATTTTTAGTAGGTAGACTTGGTCATTTGAATAACCATTCATTTACTTGTTATCCCGGCTTTGAAAAGCAAGTAGTTGGAGGCACTTATTTTAGAGATAAAGGCGTTGTTAGAGATGGTAATTTCATTACCGGAAAATCAATGTATTATTCTATTGATTTAGGATTAGAAATTATTGAATATTTCTATGGAAAAGAAGAAAAAGAAAAGTTAAAACTATCTTTAATGGGTGAAGAATAGTTAAGGAGTAAATATATGTTTATTAAATTTTTAGAAGCAACACAAGAAACTCCAGAAACTCCAAAGATTATTTCTTGGGAAGAGATTTGGAATAATATTGTTTCTTGGTGTGCAACTTCAGGCTTGAAGTTTGTAATTAGTCTTGTTGCTTTAATCGTTGTCTTTATAATTATTAACTGGACATCAAAAGCAATTAGAAATCGATTGAGAAAAAGAGGAAGAGACGAAACTATCGTTAATGCGATTTTCTCGGTTTATCGTAAGGTATTGAAGTTTATTTCAATTATCGCTTTCTTTAGTGTAATTGGATTTGATATGACTGGTGTAGCTTCAATTATTGCTTCCGCAACAGTTGCAATTGGTTTAGCGTTACAAGGTAGTTTATCAAATATTGCTGGTTGGGTATTAATTATTTTTACTCGTCCATTTAGACTAGGGGATTATATTAAAGCTCAAGGAGAAGAAGGTACAGTAGAAGAAATTAATTTATTCTATACTCATTTAAAAACTCCGGATAATAAGCAAGTGGTGATTCCAAATGGTAATTTATCAAGTGATGTTATTGTTAATTATTCAATTAAGGATGTTAGAAGAGTAGAGTTAATCTTTTCAATTGATTATGATAGTGATTGTTCAAAAGCAATTGAAGTTATTAGAAAAGTAGTAGAAAGACATCCTTTAGCCTTAAAAGATCCTGCACACTTTATTAGAGTAAAAGATTATGCCGATTCATCAATTGATATTGTATGTCGCGTATGGACAAAGAATGAAGATTATTGGACACTACATTTTGATTTATTAGAGCAAGTAAAAGTTGCATTTGATGAAAACAATATTGAAGTACCATATAACAAACTTGATATTAATATTAAAAAAGAAAATTAAAACAAATAAAAAGCTTTAGAAAATAGAATTTCTAAAGCTCTTTTTTTAATTGTTTTCTTGAAGCTTTAAAGGTGAAGAAGGAACTTCTTGATCTTCAAATTGAAGACGATACAAGTTATAGTAGTATCCACGTTTCTTTAATAACTCTTGATGATTTCCTTGTTCGATGATAACACCGTTTTGTAAGCAAATAATATTATCTGAATGTTGGATAGTTGATAATCTATGAGCAACAATTAACATTGTACCAATGTTCATCATCTTTAATAGAGATTGTTGAATTACTTGCTCAGTTTCAGTATCGATATTTGCAGTTGCTTCATCTAGAATCAAGATTTGAGGTTTATGGACAACAGTTCTAGCAAATGATAGTAATTGTCTTTGCCCAGAAGAGAAGTTTTCTCCTCTTTCTTGAACTGGTTCATCTAATCCATGTTCTTGCTTGTTTATAAAGGTATCAGCGTTAACATATTCACAAGCTTCCTTAACTTCTTCATCAGAAATATCTTCGTCTCTTAATGTAATATTAGATTTGATAGTTCCAGAGAAGAGGAATACATCTTGAAGCATTTGACCAATGTTTTTTCTTAATGATTCAATTTTAATGTTGTTGACATTAATTCCATCAATTAGGATTTCTCCTTTTTGGACTTCGTAGTTTCTTACAATTAATTGTAAGATTGTTGTTTTACCAGCACCTGTTGCACCTACAAAAGCGACAACTTGTTTTGGTTCAATAGTAAATGATACATCTTTTAAAATCCAATTATCTTCTTTGTAAGCAAACCAAACATTTTTAAATTCGATTTTGCCTTCGAAATTGTTTATTTCAACAGCATCTTCTCTATCTAATACTTCTGGTTTAGTTTCTAATAAGTTATATAGACGTTCACTAGAAGTGAATGCTCTTTGTAGCCCGTTGAATGAATCAGCAATTTGTTGAACTGGATTGAATAATCTAGAAATAAACATATAGAATGCATATACTGCTGGGAAGTCTAAGTTACCTTTGAGAATTTCAGAAACACCCACGATAAATACAACCCCGATAGCAACAAAGTTTAATAATGAAATAAATGGACGATATATTGAGAAGATCTTAACATCTCTATGTCTTGATTTGACAATGTTGTTATTTAATTCAATAAACTCATTTTTCTTTCTTTCTTCTTGGTTGAAGATTTGGGTAATCTTCATGCCTGAGATATTTTCATTTAAGAAAGCATTCATAATAGAGAAATTCTTTCTTACGATACGATAGTTTGCACGACTATATTTTCTAAAGATAAATGTCGAAACGAAAATGATAGGTACAAAAATAAAGATTGATAAGGCTAATAACCAGTTTTTGATAAACATTACAATTACAACTGCGATTAACATGAAGATGTTTTTAATTAAATTAACAATGGTATTTGTAAATAGATCACATAAAGCGTTTGTATCACTAGTAACCCTAGTTACCAAACTTCCAACTGGAATTTCGTTTAATTGATTAACTGATAAACTATCAATATGTTCAAATACTACCATTCTTAGATTGTAAATTGCACTTTGACCAATTCTTTGTAATAGCATTGCATTGAAGTAAATAAGCACGCTATGAACAAGGATTGTTACAAAATATAATCCAGAAATGATTAATACTTTAACAATATCAATTGCAATTTTTTCTCCAGTAACTTCATCGACTTGAATAGTTAATAAACGAAGGATCTCTTCACTAATTAATGGATTTAATAAGTCAAATCCAATCATAACTACCATTAAGAATAACGCAAATAATAATTGGAATTTAAATGGAGCAATGAATTTCCATGTCTTTTTAATTAACTCAATATCAGACATTTTACGGTCGGAATTTTCATATGAAAATGATGCCATATTCTATCCCTCCAATTCTTTTTCAAGAGTTTGTAATTCAACCATTCTTTTATAAGTTGGTGAATTTTTCAAACACTCTTTATTCGTGCCAAAGTACTCAAGTTGGCCATCTTTTAAAACTAAAACTTTATCTAATTTTTCAACAGTAGAAACTCTTGAAGCAATTAAGATAGTTGTTTTACCTTTTCTTAATTTTTTAATGTTATTTAAAATTGTTTCTTCAGTTTTGATATCAACCGCGGAAACAGAATCGTCTAAGACTAAAATTTTAGGATCCTTAACAACTGCACGAGAAATAGAAATACGTTGTTTTTGTCCTCCAGAAAGAGTTACCCCTCTTTCTCCAATCATTGTTTGATAGCCTTCGCTAAATTCTTCAATATTGCTTCTTACTGCAGAGAATTCGGCTGCTTCAACAACTTCTTCATCAGGAATTGTATCATCTGCAAAAGCAATGTTTTTTCTAATTGTATCAGAGAAAAGGAAGTTATCTTGTGGAGCATAACCAATACTATTTCTTACCACTTTAACTGGTAAATCCATAATGTCGTAGTTATCGATAAATAGGGTCCCTTTTTCAACATTGTAAAGTCTAAATAACATGTTAACTAATGTTGATTTACCTGAACCAATTTTACCAATGACACCAACTGTTTCGCCTGGTTTAATTTCAAATGAAATATTCTTTAATACCTTTTCTTCTGGATCATCAGGGAAAGCAAAAGAGAAATTATTAAATTTAATTCCACCTTTGATTTCTGAAGGAATGATAACCTCTCCACTATCGCTAATTTCTACTTCTTCATCTAAGATAGAAGAAATTCTTCTTAAAGAAGTTCTTCCTCTTGCAGTTAAGTTGATGATAGAAGCAAGAGCAAATACTGGCCAAATGATTGAGTTGAAATATCCAATAAATTCAATGATGTCCCATGTAGAGAAACCAACATCAACCCCGATAGATTCTTGATAGACAAAGTATCCACCTACGCAGAAGATGATAATAATTACTGAATAAATTAATAAGTTAATAGCAACATCTAATAAAGCACCAAATTTAACAAATTCGATATTTGCATCCTTATTCTTTTTATTTTCTTTTGCAAAGTGTCTTAGTTCTTTTGCTTCTTTAACAAAGGCTTTAATGACACGAATTCCAGTAAAGTTTTCTTGAGAGAAATCAGACATATCTTCAAAAGCCTTTTGTCTTTTTTCATATTTCTTTTCCATATATTTATCAACGATGAAAGCACAGCTTAATAGAATAAGTAATGGAATAAGAGCGATTAAAGTAAGTATAGTACTTAGTTGGAACATTTTAATAAAGGATAGAACACTTAAGAAGACTCCATCAATTAATTGGACAACACCAAATCCGAATACTTCTTCAATTGTTTCTAAGTCATTACTGAAATACGCTAAAATAGCACCAGTTTTATTTTGCTTATAATAACGTTGAGTTAAAACCTCGGTTTTCATAAATAATTCTTTTCTAATATCAGCTTGAATTCTTATTGCTTCGCCTAAAATACATCTTCTCCAAGCAAATCTACCAATAAACATAGTTACTGCAACAATAAAAATTATTGAAATAGGTTTAATAAAAGCGATTGATGTTAAAGAAGTAATTTCTCCATTAGAAATAGCTTCGCCAATATTAGCGATTTCTCGAGGAACTAATATTTGAGCGTAGTCAACAATAATTAAAGCGAGGATGCCAAAGAAAAAGTGCCAAAAGTATTTTAAATAATACTTATTTACATGTTTTCCAAAGAGCATAAAAAACACCTCCTTAATTGTAAGATTGAAACGTGATTATTTTAATTCTATCACTTTCATTTTTGTCATAAAATATAATCTTATGAGAAAATAGACAATGTAAGCGTTTTCTTTTTTCAAAATTTTAAATGAAACGGATAATTTTAAAATAAATTTTAAATTCCCATAAAATATGGACAAAATGTCATCTTAATAGTAGAATTAATATGCGAAAATATTTATTTCAAGGAGGTAAGTAATTTATGAAACAATTTATTATCGAAACAAGTGCTAGACACGCACACGTAACAAAAGAAACATTAGAAACATTATTTGGTCAAGGTGCAGAATTAACAATTAAGAAAATGTTATCTCAACCTGGTCAATATGCTTCTGAACAAAGAATTCAAGTCGTAGGACCAAGAGGAACATTAACATGTACAATTTTAGGACCAACTAGACCAAGTGATCAAGTAGAATTATCATTTACTGATGCAAGAACAATTGGTGTTGTCGCTCCAGTTAGAGAATCTGGTGATGTTAAAGGTAGTGCTGGTTGTAAATTAGTTGGACCATGTGGGGAAGTTGAAATCTCTGAAGGCGTTATCGTTGCTAAACGTCACATCCATATGACACCAGCTGATGCGGAAGAAATGGGTGTTCAAGATAAAGATGTAGTAAGTGTTAAAGTAACAAATGAAACAGGAAGAGGAATTACTCTTCATGATACAATTGTTAGAGTTCATCCTAACTTTGCTTTAGCAATGCACGTTGATACAGATGAAGCTAATGCAGGTGCATTATCTGGATTAGTTTATGGCGAAATCGTTAAATAAGAAGGATTAAATAGTAAATGGAAACATTAGTATATAATCCACAAGGAGTTTGTTCAAAACAATTTGTTATTGAACATGAAGATGGAAAGATCGTTTCAATCAAAGTCCTTGGAGGATGCTCTGGTAATTTACAAGGAATTAGTAAATTACTTGTTGGCATGCCAATTAAAGAGGTTATAAATCGTTTAGAAGGCATTAGATGTGGTATGCGTTCAACATCTTGTCCTGATCAAATTTCAAAAGCATTAAAAACTATTTAATAGGTATATAAAGATATATATTGCCCATAATTTATTATGTGGTGATAAATATGAAAACAAAGAAAAAGAAAGAACAATTTCAAATAGCTAGTACGCTTTTTGAAATGGGCCTTGATTTCGAGGTGATCGAACAAATTTCTGGAGTTTCTTCAGAAGAATTGTTGATGAATAAAATTGATTTAATCGAATTTGAGGATGAAGAAGATAAAAAGAAAAAATAGGAAGTACGAGGTAGTACGATGAAGGAAAGAATTTTATTTACATCTGAGTCAGTTAGTGAAGGACATCCAGATAAATTATGTGATCAAATCAGTGATGCAATTTTAGATGCATGCTTAAAAGGGGATCCTAAATCTCATGTAGCATGTGAATGTTTTGCAACTACTAATTTATTAGTTATCGGTGGGGAAATTACTACAAAATCTAAAGTTGATTATGAAAAGATTGCTAGAGATATTATGGTTTCAATTGGCTATGATTCACCTGAAAAAGGAATTGATGGTCACACATGTGAAATTATTAATCGTATTAAAGAACAATCTCCAGATATCAATATGGGTGTTGTAAGAGAAAAAGAAGAAGATCAAGGTGCTGGTGACCAAGGTATTATGTTTGGTTATGCGTGTGATGAAACTTCTAACTACATGCCTTTAGCAATTGGTATTGCTCATAAATTAGTTAGATATGCTTCTACATTAAGAAAAAATGGTCAATTTAAAGGCTCTAGACCAGATATGAAATCTCAAGTAACAATTGACTATACAAGTGGAAAACCTGAAATCGCAACAGTTTTAATGTCTATCCAACATGATCCTGATGTTAATATGGAAGAATTTCAAAACTTCATTAAAAAGAATATTATCGACGAAGTTGTTAAATCCTATGGCTTTACAAGTGATTATCAAGTTTTAATTAACCCTACAGGAAGATTTGTTATTGGTGGACCTGAAGGTGACACAGGTTTAACAGGAAGAAAGATTATTGTTGATACATATGGGGGAGTAGGAAAGCATGGTGGAGGAGCTTTCTCAGGAAAAGATCCTTCTAAAGTAGATAGATCTGCAGCATATGCCGCTAGATATGTCGCTAAGAACTTATGCGCAGCCGGAGTTTCTCCAAAAGTTGAAGTTCAATTAAGTTATGCAATTGGTAAAGCTGATCCTTTATCTATCTCTGTAGATACATTTGGTTTATCAAAATACGACCAAAACAAAATCTTAGAAGTTGTTAGAAACGTATTTGATTTAAGACCAAATGCAATTATTAAGAAATTTAGTTTAACTGAACCTCCATTTAAATATGTAGATTTAGCATCTTATGGACACTTTGGTAGACCGGATGTAGATTGTCCTTGGGAATATCTAGATAAGGTTGAAGAAATTAAAAAGTTATTAGAAGAATAAGATAGACTTTATGTCTATCTTTTTTATAAAAAAAAGAAGCCGAAGCTTCTTTAAATGTTTTGATTATCTTCTTTAGAAATTAGTTTTTCATTAATAGCGATTGAATCAAGAATTAATTTAACTAATTTTTCAAGTGGAGAGTTACTCTTGAAATCACTTCTACAAACATAATTTACACGGTTGTCATCAAGTAATTGTTCAACCGCTTCTTTTTTATTTGGTTGATAAACAGCGATTGATTTACCATTCTTTTCTTTGATAAGTGTCATACAAGGAATGTCTGTTAATCCATCACCAACATAGATCATGTTTCTAAATTCAACATGCTTTTCATTGATTCTTGAGTTAACTGAACGATCATCTCCTGGATGAGATACACCTTTTGAAATTCTAAATAAATACTGAGTTTTTAAAGTGTAATTAATAATTGTTTTTGGATAGTAAGCAATACCTTCATTGTTATATAAGAATTCACAACCATATAATGCTTTAAATTCTTTAGCGATTGAACTTCCTTCAATAATTTCTTTGTTTCCAGAAGAAATGATATAGTGTTCTAATGTTAAACCGATTTCTTCAGCGTATTGGTTTAATCTTTTAAACCAAGTTGTAACTCCTTCAAAGAATTTAACATCTTTACCTAAGGAGTATAAATAATCTTTTGTTAAAGCAATGTTTTTCTTTTTACATTCTTCAATCATTGTGTGAAGATAGGCTAAAGTTGATTCTGTACCTGTTTGTTTTGCAAATTTTTCAGTTAATCCCCAGAACTCGCCACTTGTGAGACCTAAGTTTGGAATGAAAGAAAAAGCTTGCATGTCATCGGTCGCTAATGTTTTATCAAAGTCATAAATTAATGCAACTACTGGTTTTACCATAAAATATCACCTCATTTTATATGATAATCGATTTTTTAAAAAAAAGCAAATACCCCTTATCATTGTAAAAACGCAATAAAAAAGGCTGTTTTCACAGCCTTAAGATACCTTATTTAATTCCGAATAATTTTTTCAACTCTTCAGCGTTTTCTTGGTTTTCTAAATTGTTGATAATTTCTTCAATTTCAGCTTTTTCTTCTTCGTCTAAATTTGGTCTATCTTCTTCAGGTAAATCTTCAAATACTTGGTTTAAGATAGGAAGAATTAATGTACTTTCAGAAAGTGTAGTTACAACATCTTCCATAACTTGGTCTTCATCTAAATTTCCATTTTCAGATTGCTCATATAAATTATAGAAAGAGGAGATTACTTGACCTTCTGTAGAAAAGTCGACTTCTGCGAAGCTAATTTCATCTAAGTTGATTGGTAAATCATCTCCAGCTTCACTTAATATTGGTCCAAGTGCCTCTTTCATTAATGCATCTAATTCACGAACACCTTCTGGAGACATTCCTTCTTTGATTTCGTCTAAATCGTCAAAAATATCAACAAATGAATCTCTAACATCGGTAGTGAAACCATCATCCATATTAATTTCAGCTATTCTAGCTATTACACTAGCCATTTGGACACCACCATCAATAGCTTCAATTTGAGTTTTGATATCTGTTGTTGTACCATCAGCTTTTTCTACTTTTGAAATACTTTGATATAACCATCCACCAACTGTATCATAGACTTTTGCTACATTTGATTCTGGATATTCTAATAAACCTGTCTCATCTAAAACTTGTTTTGTTTCTGCATCAAGCATTGGTTCACCTTGCATTTCTAGATTTGCAAGTGATTTTACTAATCCACCAACACTTGCAACTAATCCACTAATTGGAGCCATAATAACAATTGCTACTACTGCACCTTGTACTAAACCAACAAGAGATCCCCACCAAGGTTTTCTATCTCTTTTTGCGGTTTTCTTAACAAGTTTCTTTTGATTCTTCTTAAGTCTTCTTTCAGCTTTAGCGATTTCTCTTTTGTTTAATTCGCTTCTATTTGATAATAATTCTCTATCTTCTTTTACGTAATTAAGAAGTTTTACTTGTGATCTAGATAATTTGTGATTACCATCGAAGCTTTCAGGATTTGCATTAAGTTCTCTTTTGATTTTACCTTTTCTAATTGAATTGACGATTCCAGCTGCAATCCAATATACGATTAAGGTAGCAATTCTTAATATAATAAAGATCAAAACAAAAACAAATACTTGTAATACCATAGTTAAGATGTTTTTGATGACATCTACTAAACCTTGCATTGAAGCAGCATCTTCACCACTTGCAATACCTTCGGTAATTAAGTCGACAATTGATTTTCCTTCTTCAATAGGTGTGTTTAAAACTGTCTCTGTTACTGATTCTCTTAAGACAAAAGCGCCTACTACTGCCAAAACGATAAGAACAAGTCTTACGATAGCTTTAGTTAAACCTCTTTTTTTGCCATAAAGAAAGCCAAATAATATGCCTACTAAGCCTAAAGCAAGCATAGCTATACTAATTATATCCATAAATTTCCTCCATTTATTAAAAATATAATAACACTTTATTTTTATATTTCAAGCAATACAAAAAGATTTAGATATTTTTTTATCTAATATATTTATATAAAGTATATTTTTTTATAAATTAATATATCTTTTGTATTTTTCTTTGTCAAAAGTGATGTTTAGTTTTTTTAATAAAAGTGGAGTATAATTTGTAGATTTTAAATTATATTCTAACGACCAAATGCACCAAGCATAATCTCTCCAAGGGTCACCAATACCTGAATCTCCTAAATCGATAAATCCTGCTACTTTATCATCTTTAACTAGAATATTTGGTAAACAAAAATCACCATGAATTAATGTTTTATATTCATTATCGATTATATATTTATCTTCAATTACTTTTGTTTTGTGAAGTATTTCCATTGCTTCTACAAGAAGATTTATTAAAAGTTCTGGATTACTTAAATATTTATCTGCACATAGATTTTCTCCAACTAAATATTCTCTTAAATAGTATCCCTTATTATTTTCGATAGTGAATAAAATAGGTTTGGGAGAAGGAATATATTTATTAATCCATTTATCTTTTTGATACTCTTTTTCTAATCTTTTTGTGTTATCACTAATTTTTAATATATATTTATTTTCAACAGAAAAGACTTTATCTCCACTTACGTGAAAGTCAACTAATTCTTTTAAATTTATTCCTTGAATTAATTCTTCAATCTTTGTTGGAAACATTGTAAACCTCAATGGTGCCGGCTAGAGGACTCGAACCCCCGACCAACTGATTACGATTCAGCTACTCTACCAACTGAGTTAAGCCGGCGCCATTTAATTATATTATAAATGTTTTAATTGATAAATACTTTTTCTAAACTTCATCATCAGTGTCGAAATAATAATCTATTAATATTTTAAGCTGTGGATAATAAGTTGAAATTGTCCAAATTGATAATCCTTTAATATTTTCATCAAGCATTAAATTAATTTTTTGATTAATGGAGCAAGCATCATCAAAATGAACAATATGTTCTTTTCCTTCGCTTCTATAGTTAAAATAAGGAGTTTGGCTTACTTTATCGTATTTAATTTCTACTTTGTATTTTTTAGCAATTTTCATTGCTTCTACATTTGAAACACTATCTGCTTTTGTATTTTTTTGATAAGGTAGATTCCAATCGTATCCATAATTAGGCAAACCCATAATTATTTTGTCGTTGTCGATTTTAGTTTTAGCGTATCTTATAACTTTTTTAACTTGATTTAATGGTGCAATTGCTTGAGGTTCTCCATATGTATATCCCCATTCATATGTCATTAAAATGACATAATCAGCAACTTTACCTATTTGATAATAATCATGAGCGGTATATAATAGCCCTTTTTGTTCATCACTATTTTTAGGCGCTAGAGCAACAAATAGTGGATAGGAAGGAAGAGCATCTTTTATTTTTCTTAAAAATGAAGAATATAGATTTTTTTCGTCTTCGTTTACATATTCAAAGTCGATACATAATGAATCGTAATTATTTTCTTTTAACTCTCTTTTTAAGTCGTTAATCAAATTATTTTGATACTCATTTGAATTTAAAATACTACTAGCTAAAGAAGTAGAAAATCCACCACTTTCTTTAATGTTTGCGATTGTTAACATCGCTTGCTTATCGTATTCTTTAATTCGATTGATAATTCTATTAGAATTAAAATCTAATAAGTGACCTTCATTATTTAATCGATAAGCAAAAATACTTGTATGAGTTAATGTTGGTAAATACTCATTTAAAGTATTTGTCGAGATTCCTTGATAACAAAAGCCATTAATTATTTTATTTTCAATTCTTCTTTCTTTACTTTTTTTATCTCGTATTATTAGACATTCTCCAATAAGTAATAAATAAGGTTCTTCTAAATTATTATCTTTAATTAAAGTATTTAATGGAACGCTATATTGTTTACTTATTTTATATAAAGTATCACCATTCTTTACAAAATGAAAAAACATAATATCACCCAATTAAAAGATATTCAGTAATTAGAAATAAATTACAACTAAAATTATTTTTATTAATAATAATATTTATTTATGATAATATATCTTTGAGGATGTAGATTTATGAAAAATATTGGATGTCACGTTTCTAATAAGGGATATGTAAGTATGTATAAAGATACTATCTACGTAGGTGGAAATACTTTCCAATTTTTTACTAGAAATCCTCGTGGAGGAAGCTCAAAAGAAATTGATTTGGAAGATATTAATAAATTCAATCAATTAAAAAAAGAAGCAAATTTTGCTCCTTTAATTGCTCATGCTCCATATACTTTAAATCCGGCCAGTAGCGATGAAAGAGTTCGTGAATTTGCTTTAAAAGTATTTAAAGAAGATTTAGCGCTTTTGGAATTGATTGATGATGTTTATTATAACTTTCACCCTGGAAGTCATGTTGGTCAAGGTGAAGAAAAAGGTATTGAATTAATTGCTGAAATATTAAATATGGTAATAACACCAAAACAAAAAACGATGGTATTACTAGAAACTATGGCGGGTAAAGGTAGTGAAATTGGTCATACTTTTATTCAATTAAAGAAAATCATTGATAAAGTTGTTTATCAAGATAAAATCGGAGTTTGTTTAGATACCTGCCATGTATTTGATGGGGGTTATAATATCAAAGACAATTTAGAAGAAGTATTAAAAGAATTTGATGATATAATTGGCTTAGACAAACTAAAAGCAATTCATTTAAATGATTCAAAAAATGAGTTAGGTAGTAGAAAAGATCGCCATGAAAAATTAGGTCTTGGCAATTTATCTATTGAAGCAATTAGAAAAATTATTAATCATCCAAAGTTAAAAGATTTATCATTTGTGCTTGAAACGCCAAATGAATTAGATGGATATAAAGAAGAAATTCGTATGTTAAAGGAAATGAGTGAGTAATATGCAAAGATATTTTGTTGAAAAGATTATTGATAATGAAGTAGTGATTTCTAAAGATCAAGAACATCATATCGTTAAAGTAATGAGAATGAGAGTAGGAGAACAAATTACCTGTGTAAATGAAGGTAAGGTTTATCTTTGTGAAATTAGTTCTACTTTACCTCTAATTATTAAAGTTAAGGAAGAACTTCTTGAAAATAATGAATTAGATGTTAAGGTTACTCTTTTATATTGTTTGCCAAAAGGTGATAAACTTGATTTAGTTTTACAAAAAGCAACCGAACTAGGTGTTAGTGAAATCATTTTAGTTCAATCTGAAAGATGCATCGCTAAAATTAAAAAAGAAGATGAAACAAGAAAATTAGCAAGATTCAATCAAATTGTAAAAGAAGCTAGTGAACAATCTAGAAGATGTAAAATCCCTGTTGTTGAAAAGATTATCCAATATAAAGATATTGCTTCATTCAAATTTGATCATCAATTTATTGCTTATGAAAATGAAAAGGAAGAAACTTTCTTTGAAAAACTTCAAAATGTACAAAAAGGTCAATCAATTGGTATTTTAATTGGCTCTGAAGGTGGTTTTTCATTAAAAGAAGTTGAATTTGCAAAAGAAAATAATTATCATTCTATATCGTTAGGGAAAAGAATTTTAAGAAGTGAAACGGCGGTATTCTATGCGTTGAGCGCTATATCGTTTATCACTGAAAGGTAAGATTATGTTATATAAAATTTTGTCTAAAAGAAAAAAGAAAATTAAATTAAATAGTTCGGATCAATATCGTTTTTATGTGGAGAACGCAACAAAATTCTCTTCGGTCCTTTCATATTATCATTTATCAACAGGAGAAACTAATCCATTAAAAATCATTCAAGCAAACATTATCATTAAAGCTTTAATGAATAAAGAATTAATTGAATCCAATTTAGAAAGGATTTCCTTAGACGCAACTCAAAATACTGAATTAAGAGGAGATGAGTTTATTAAAAAATCTGTTTGGAAATTGTTAGAAGAAGAAAATGCTCCTTATTTTTCTTTGGAAAAATCAAGAATTTATGTTCCTATTTTTTCTCATTCGTTAAACATTATTTATAACGAAGAATGCAGTAAATTATTAGAATTTCCATATGATAATTTAGTAAAAAACCCTAAAAGTTCTTGTGTTGATTTATTTGATACATATAATTTTAAATTATATGATTCGCCTTTTACTTCATTAATATTAATTAAAGAAGATAAAACATCATCAGCTTTTTATGACCCTGATTTTGAAATGGTGTATATTATTAATAATCAAGGTAGATTAGATCTTGAAATCTCTCTTTATGATAAATATTTAAAACATGTAGAAAAGCATCATACACTAATCAAAATTCAAGAATTAATGGAAAAATTTTATGATAATGATTACCATGGATTTGTGAATTCTTTATATAAAAACAAATTTATCTCTAAAAAGACATTTAATTATATTAAAAATAAAAAATCGCTAACGATAATTCGTCAAGATAAGATTTATAGTAAAGGAAAATTTTCAGATGAAGTACTATAAGTGTTTTTCTTTAGGCTGTAAAGTTAATACTTATGAAATTCAAGCAGTTTGTCAGATTTTAAATGAAAATGGATATCAAGAATCTAAGGATGAACAATGTGATTTAATAGTTATTAATACGTGTGCAGTTACATTAACTAGTGAATCTAAATCGCGTCAAAAAATTCGATCATTAAGAAGTAAATATCCTAATGCGACTCTTTTTGTTATGGGATGCTATAGTCAGCTTCATAGCGAGGAAGTTAGTTCTATTGAAGGTGTCGATATTGTAATAGGAACTTCAAAAAGAAATAATATTATTTCTTTATTAGAAGAATTTAAAAGAACAAAAACTCAAATTGTCGATGTTGAAAAAAATAATAGAAATCAAAAATATGAATGTTTAAATATTTCTTCGTATAATGAAAACACTAGGGCATTTTTAAAAATTCAGGATGGCTGTAATAACTTTTGTTCATATTGCGTAATTCCTTATGTTCGTGGAAATATTAGAAGTAGAAGTAAAGAAGATATTTTATCAGAAGTTGATCGCTTAGTAGAAAATGGATATCAAGAAATAGTTCTAACCGGTATTGATATGGCAAGTTATGGAGAAGATTTAAATAATGAAACTTCATTTAATGACTTAATTAGATCAATTTTAGAACATAACAATGAATTAAAAAGATTAAGAATTTCTTCTTTAGAAGCAAGTTTAATTGATGATGAATTTATTTCTTTATTAAATGATTTTCCTCAAATTGCTCGTCATCTTCATATTCCATTACAATCTGGAAGCAAAGAAGTTTTAAAGAGAATGAATCGTAAATATACTAAAGAGCAATTTTTAGAAAATCTAACTAAAATCAGAAACGCTATTCCAGAAATTGCTTTAGCCTGTGATGTAATTGTTGGTTTCCCAGGAGAAACTGAAGAAGAGTTTGAAGAAACTTATTCTTTTATAAAAGAATGTGGATTTAATTATCTTCATGTATTCCCTTATTCAATTAGACCAGGAACAGTTGCTGCAAAAATGAAAAATCAAGTTAATCCTCAAGTGAAAAAAGAAAGAGTAACTAAATTGATTGAACTTGGTAATAAACTAAAAGAAGAATATGAAAGCAAATTTGTTGGAAGAGAAGTAGATGTAATTGTAGAAACATATAATCCAAAGACAAATTTATTCAAAGGTTATTCGTCTAACTATTTAGAAGTACATCTTTCTTCAGAAAATGATGTAAGGGGAAAATATTTAAAAGTTATTTATAATAGGTAATATTATAATAAGTAAAATTTATATACATTTATTTGACAATTATTTTTAATTTTAGTTGACACTATAAGTGATTTCATATAAAATAAACAACGTGTCGATTTGAATATGACTTAGGAGGTGTGTAAAAATGGCAGTTCCATTCAGAAGAACATCTAAAACAACAAAAAGAATGCGTAGAACACATTTTAAATTAACAGTTACTGGTTTAACAAAATGCGCAAATTGTGGAGCAACAATCGTTTCACACCGCGTTTGTCCAGAATGTGGTTACTATGATGGCAAACAAGTTGTTGAAGTAAAAAGCAAATAGTTAATGAAATTTAAGACCATTATGGTCTTTTTTCTTATTTAGATATATTAGTATATTAATATTTTGCAAAATTGATTAAATAATATATAATAAAAATGGAGGATTTTTTATGAATTATAATAAATTTATTGATCATACTTTATTAAAAGCAAACGCAACAGACGAAGCAATTATTAAATTATGTGAAGAAGCTTTACAATATGATTTCGCTTCTGTTTGTGTCAACCCAGGATATATTAAATTATGTGCTGAAAAATTAAAAGGTTCAGATGTTAAAGTCTGTACAGTAGTAGGTTTCCCACTTGGTGCTACTTCAACTGAATCAAAAGTTTTTGAAACAAAACAAGCTGTTAAAGATGGGGCTACAGAAATTGATATGGTTATCAACGTTTCTCGTCTTCATGAAGGTGATGATGAATACGTTCTTAACGAAATTAGAAAAATTAGAAGAGCATGTAAAGGATTAGTTTTAAAAGTAATTATTGAAACCTGTCTTTTAACAGATGAAGAAAAAGTAAGAGCTTGTAAATTGTCTAAAAAAGCAAAAGCTGATTTCGTCAAAACTTCAACAGGTTTCTCAACTGGTGGAGCAACTGCTCACGATGTTAAATTAATGAGAAAAACAGTTGGTAAGAAAATGCATGTTAAAGCAAGTGGTGGAATTAGAGATTCTAAAGCTTTCTTAGAAATGATTGCTGCTGGCGCCGATAGAATTGGTGCTTCTAGCGGTATCCAAATTATGGAAGATTTAAAATAGTAATAATTTACTTTTAGGAGATGCAAATCTCCTTTTTTTGTATATTTTTTTCTAAAATATAAATAATACTATTGAGATGTGATCCTTGCTAATTTGCTAAAATTACTAGTCTAAATAAGTTCTTTACATCTTGCTAGATGATTTGCTTTACACAAAAAAGAAAGAAAATGAAAAAACAGCGCATTGACAATGAAAATATTTTCATTTATAATGAAAGTAAGCGCTGAACAAACCATTTTCATTAAGGGAGTGGTAAGATAATGCACAAAATGATTTTAACTTTTTCTTTAGGAGCGATAATAGGAGCGACAAGTTCGATGACGATTAAATCTTTATGCTCTTGTCGTAATGAAATGGTCGAACTAATGAAAACAACATTTGAAAAGTTAAAAAATCAAATGCGATCTTCAATGAGTAAGGTAGACGCTTCTACCAAAGAAGCACTAGATGAAGTTATTGAATCTATTGATTCAATTAATGAAGAAACATTACCTAATAAAGTAAAAAAGACTTTAAATAGAGTTAGATTTACATTAAACGAATTAAAGTAGATTGCTAGCATATCTTAATAAAAGCGCGGACTAGGCGCTTTTTTTGCTGTTAGGAGGTATTATTATGGGGATTTATAAAGACAGAGTCACAATTTATGAGGTTGCTAAAGCTGCAGGAGTATCATTAGCAACAGTTAGTAGAGTAATTAATAATCAATCAAATGTAACTCTTGAAACAAAGAAAAGAGTTGAAGATACAATTGCTCGTTTAGGCTATAAACCAAATGCTTTAGCACAAGGTTTAGCGACAAATAGAACTACAAATATTGGTATTGTTATTCCTGATGTAAACTATGTACATATTTCAAATTTACTTTCAGGTATGATTGATATTGGTAAAATTTATGGATATCAAACAACATTATTTGTAACTAAGCACTCTTCTCAAGATACAAAAGAAGTTATTGCTAAATTGCTTACATCACATGTTGATGGTGCAGTAGTTTTTGATGATGAATTAGAACAATCTGATATTGAAACAATTATTAAATACAACATTCCATTAATCTTAATTGGTGATAAATTTGATATTAAAGATGAAAAAGTTGGAAATATTACATTAAACTTTGCTTCTGCAATTAAAGAAGTAATTAATCGCCATTATGAGAATGGTGGAGAAAAAGTTACTTTCCTTCATTCAACTAATGAAGGTAAAATGATTCAATCTATCGAAAGTAAAATCACTCATGATTTATTAAAGGATAGTTATGATGAAATGCTTGTAACTGATTCATATCATGAAACATATTTACAATTTATTGAATATTTCAAAAAAGTTAAAAAAGGACAATTTGTTTGTCCAAGAGACTCATTAGCGTGCGCATTAACAAATGCGGCTATTGATAGTGGATTAAAAGTTCCAGAAGATATTGAAGTTGTTTCAGTAATTGGTACAAAATATTCAATTGTTTCTCGTCCAACAATTTCTTCTTGTGAACTAGATTTCTATGATGTTGGTTCAATTGCAATGAGAATGGTTACTAAATTATTAAAAGATGAATTAAAGAATAGATATTATCATTTTGACGCTAGATATAATTCTCGTTCATCAACAAGGAAATAATTATGAGATATAAATCTAAATTTCAAACGTTGTGGTTAATTATTTCAACGTTATTTGCTATTGCTGCAATTGTTTTTGTAATTATGCACTTTGTTAAAAATAGTTCGTTATATTTAGCTATTTCTACTGGACTTGCTAGTTTATTCTTCTTCTTTAAAGGTATGGCGGATTATGTAGATAGTAAGTATTGTGAAAGAAAAGATCGTGCCTTTATGAGACATATGTCTTATTTCTTCTTTGGTGGATCTGGTGTTTGTTTAATTTTATTTATAATTCAACTTATTGTTAAATAAGTAGGTTTAATATGATTGATTTAAGTGTTTTAAAAGATAATTCGATTTTAATATCTCCTTTTAAAAAGGAGATTTTGTCGTGTTTAAATAAAACAGATTTATCTATTAAAATACTATCTAAAAATGATTTAATTAATAATCTTTCTTTTGATTATGATGATAAAGCTATCATATATTTGATGAAGAAAGGATATAGTTATTCAAATGCGAAAGAATTGATTTCGTGTTTGCATTTTATTAAAGATGGAAATGAAAAATTAAATAAGTTATATAGTCTAAAGCAAGAATTACTAGATAATAACTTAATAAAAAACAATTCACTATTTTCATATCTACTAAAAGATAAACAAATATATATTTATGGATATTCTTCTTTTGATAAAGAAATTTTACTATTATTAAATGATTATAAAAATAATATTTGCTATATTAATGATGAAACTAATAAAAAAGAATATCTTGTAAATGAATATCTAACTATCGAAGAAGAAGTTGATAGTTTATTTAATGAAATCGGAAAACTTGTAAAACAAGGTGTTCCTCTAAATAAGATAAAATTACTTCAATATCCTGGAGAATATGATTTATTAATTAAAAAATACGCGTCATTTTATAAAATGCCTATTAATTTTAAAAGTGAAGTAACTTTAGATAAATCACCATACTTTAAAATATTTAAAGAAAAGTATATAAATAGTAGTTTAGAAGAAGCTTATAAGGATATTACTAATGTAATTTCAGTGGATAATTATCGTTTTTTAGATGCTTTAAAAGGATTAATATATGATGTAGATGGTTTATTTGAAACTAAAGAAGAAACAATAGAATATTTATCTTTAAAAGCATTAGATATTCATTTGAGTGAAATAAAATATCAAAATGGATTAGATATAATTTCTTATAATCATTTAGAAGATGATCATATTTTTATTATTGGATTTAATTTATTATCATATCCAAAAGTTATTAAAGATGTTACTTATTTAAATGATAAAGAAAAAGAATTTTTGAATATTAATACTTCTTTAGATAATAACAAAATAGAGGAAGATCGAATTGTTAATTTTTTGAATACCCATAATAATTTACATATATCTTATAAAAAGAAAATAGGTAAAAGTGAATATTATCCATCTGTTTTAATTAATAAATTAGAAATGAAAGTGGTCTTAAAAACTTTTGATTTAGAAAGAACTAAAAAAGGTCCAAGTGTTTATTTAGTGGCTAAGGCTAACGATAAATTTGATTCATTAGGAGTCAAAGAATTAGCGTATAACGCTATTGATTCTAAGGATGTTGAATATAAAAATTTCAATCATAAATATAAACATATCGCTCAATTAGAAAATGATAAAGGAATATTAAATATTTCTTACTCTCAAGTTAATAATTATAGTCAATGCCCATTTATGTATTTTGTAGAAAAGATACTCAAATTAGGAGATTTTGAGGGTAATTTTAATACTAAACTAGGTGAATATTATCACTCTATTTTAGAAAAGTCGTTAATTGAAGAAATAGATTTTGATCAAGTTTATCAAGAAATTGGAACACTTTTTAGTGAACCTTCAGATATTTATTTTGCAAGAAAATCAATCGCTAATCTAAATAAAGTTATTTCAGATTTTAACGATATGAAAAATAATGTTGAACTAGAAGTTTATGGTGAGAAGAAATGTAAAGTTTACATCGATCCTTTTACAGTGTTAAATGGAACTATTGATAAAGTTGTTTATATTAAAGATAATAATGAATATTTTATCGTAGATTATAAAACTGGTAATGTTCATTTTGATAAAAAGGAAATGGAATATGGGTTGTCTTTACAACTTCCTACATATTTAATTCTTTCTGAAATGATTTTAAGAGATAGAGAACCTATTGGTATTTTTATTCAAAATATTATTCCTAAAGATGATAAAGAAATATCTTTGGAAGGATTACAAAATGAAAATGCTAAATCGTGGGTTGAATTAGATTCTTCTTTAAGAACACCAAATGCTAAAAGTAAATATTTTGGTTCTTTAAAAACAAATAAAGAAGGAATTGTTATTTCATCTAAAAACAATGCGACTAAAGAAGAGTTTGATCAAATTAAAAATTTAGCTTTAGAGAAAATAGAACAAGCATGTGGCAATATTCGTAAAGCTAATTTTGAAATTAGTCCAATTAAATCTCGCACTAATATGAATATTGATGCATGTAAATATTGTTCTCATCAATCAATTTGCTTTAAAAATTATTATGATAATCGATATGTCGATTTGAAGAAAGAAAACGAGGAATAGCTTATGGGAATGAAGTTTACAAAAGAACAGCAATTCGCATTAGAAAAAGAAGGTAATGTACTTGTTTCCGCTGGAGCGGGTTCGGGTAAAACTGCTGTATTGAGCGAAAGAGTAGTTTTCTATATAAAAAATAAGGGCTTAAGAATTAATGAATTTTTAATTTTGACTTTTACTCGTTTAGCTGCAGGAGAAATGAAGGATAGAATTAGAAAACTTCTTTTAGAAAATAAATTAGAAGACGCAGACTATGTTGACATCAGTGATATCACTACGTTTGATTCCTTTTGTAATGCATTAGTGAAAAAATACCATTCATTTTTAGATTTGGATAATAACTTTAAAATTATCGATAGCAACATTGTTGAAGTATTGAAAAGGAAATTTATTAAAGAAGAACTAGATAAATTATATTTAAATCCAACTAGGGTTTTTGATGATTTTATTAATAGTTATTGTAGTAAAAACGATGAACAATTAGTTAAATTAATCCTTTCTTTACTAAAGATAACTAATGGAGAAATTGATGGTGATTATTATCTAGAAACTTATATTGATAATTATTTTGATAAGAACAAATTACTCAATCATTTTAATGAATTTGGAGAGTATCTTTTATCTTTAAGAGATAAAATGTTAGAGATTTTAGATGTAGTTCCAGAAATCTACGACAAGAGTAAAAAAATGACTTTTAACGCATTATATAGAGAAGCGTTTGAGGAGTTAATTAATGCAAGAGATTATAATTCTTTAATCATTGCATTTAGAAACTTTAAAGCTCCTATGTTTAAACCTTCATATAAACAAGAATTATCTTTAGAGGAAATAGAAGAAATTGAATATTATAAATCACAAAATAGTAGCGTTTTAACTAAATACAAAAACTTACCATTAATTGAAGAAGAATTAGAGAGAATTGAGTTAACTAAACCAATTGTAGAAATGATTGTTTCTATCTGTAAAAAAGTAAATAACAGAATAAGTGCATATAAAAAGAAAAAGAATGCGTATGAATTTATTGATATTTCTAGATTTGCAATTAAGCTTGTAAAAGAAAATCGAGTAATAAGAGAAGAACTAAAAAATAAGTATAAAATGATTATGATTGATGAATATCAAGATACTAATGATATTCAAGAAGAATTCATTTCATACATTCAAAACAATAATGTCTATTGCGTTGGTGATATTAAACAATCCATTTATGCATTTAGAAATGCAAAATGTGAAATTTTCCAAAATAAATATCGTTTATATAAAGACAATCCTTCTTTAGGAACAACTATTGATTTAAATAAAAACTTTAGATCTAGACAAGAAGTTCTAGAGGATATTAATATATTATTCTCTAAAATTATGAGTATTCCTTATGGTGGGGCTAATTATAAAAAAGAACATATTATTGAATATGGTAACAAATCATATTTAGACGAAATTGATCCAAATAACAATAACCATTGTGAAATTTTCTTTGAAAATGATAAAAATGATATTGAATTAATCGCTAAAGATATTATCGAAAAAATCAATAATAAATATCAAGTATGCCAACCAATAAAAGATGGCAAATGGAAATTAAGAGATGTTACATTTAAAGATTTTGCAATTATTATTGATCGAGGAACTAAATTTGATGAGGTCATTAGAACTTTATCAAAATATAAAATTCCTCTATACGTTGAAAGAAATGAAAACGTTACAAATAATCCATTAATTGAAATTTTAAGAAATTTTGCGATTTTAATTAGTTATTTAAGAAATAATAAAGAAATTGATGTTAAGTTTAAACATGCATATGTTTCAATCGTTAGATCTTTTGTTTGCATGTATGATGATAGTAAAATATATAATCTTTGCAAAGAAAATTTATTTACTAAAGATTTGTTATATATCAAATTATGCGATTTAGTAAATTCATACGTAGATTATGACGATTATAATTTATTTTTCAAGATAATTGAAGAAATGGATATTTACTTTAAATTGTCTAGATTAGGTGATATTACAAGTAATGAAATGTATTTGGATTTCTTCTTAGAATCATTTAAACAAATGATTGATTTAGAAATGAATTTAGATGATTTTATTAATTATTTAGAAGATATTGATGAATATGATTTAGAATTAAATCTTACTGATCAAGGAACAAGTGATAATGTAGTTAGATTAATTAATATTCATAAATCTAAAGGATTAGAATTTAATATTTGTTATTTCCCTAATTTATCTACTTCATTCTTTCCAAAGAAAGGCTTCCCTAAATTAGACTTTAATAAAAAATATGGGTTCCATACTCCTGAATTAACTTTACTTTATGAATGCGCTAAAAAAGAATATGTTCAAGAAACAATTTCAGAAAGAGTTAGATTGTTTTATGTCGCGTTAACTAGGGCTAGAGAAAAATTCTATTTATTCTATACTTCTCCTAAAAATGAAAACTATGAATTTAATATAGAAAGTGTTAAATCATTTAATGAATTTGCCCATATTATGCTAAATAAATTTATTACTAATGAAGTGGATGTATTAAATCTAACAATACCGGAATTAAATAATATTATTGATAATTCATTTGTTAAATTTAATGTTGATGAAGTAGAGTATGACTTTGAAGTAGAACAAATTAAAGACAGAGCAAGTAAAGAATTAAAACTAGGAGTAAGTAAAGATGCCTTAGAATTTGGTAACAAGATTCACTTTGCTTTAGAGGTAATTGACTTTAAGAATCCAAATTATGAAATAATTCAAGATCAGTTTATTAAAAATAAAGTCTATAAATTTATTAACTCGGAATTATTAAAAAATGTAAAAGAAGCAAAAGTATTTAAAGAATATGAATTTATAGATTCAATCAATATGACAAAAGGTATTATCGACCTTTTCTTAGTCTATGAAGATAAAGTGGTAATTATTGATTATAAAACTAAAAATATTGATGATGAATCTTACATTAATCAATTAAAAGTTTATAAAGATTATTTAGAAAACAAATATAAATTAAATATCGAAGCATATTTATATTCACTTATTGATAGTAAATATAATAGAATCTTTTAAAAAAATTACGCCTATGTAATAGGCGTTTTTGTTTATTAACTTGATATGTGACTTATAGTCCGTTGACTTAAAATAACCATTTTGTGATTATTGTCATAGGGTGAAGAGGCAATGATTAGAGCAAAAGTTGGAACTAGAATTAGACAAATTCGAAAAGCTAAGAAAATATCACAAGAAACTCTAGCGAATATATGTGAATTAGATAGAACATATATCACTTCAGTTGAATGTGGCAAAAGAAATATCTCAATTATTAATCTAGAAAAGATAACTGATGCATTAGGTGTTTCTTTACAAGAATTCTTCAGTTTTACAAATGAGAAATAAATGTGTCTTACAATGAAAGATTATTGTAAAACACATTTTTATTTTATATAAAAAAGTTTATAATGATGATAGATATATGGAGATTGATCTTATGAAAGAAGTAAAAGTAATATTAAAAGAAAAAGATATTTTAGTTTTAGAGGAAGATGCTTTAAAAGGTGATTATATTAATTTAAATAATTTGGTTAATATAGATTTATCTCATGTCGAATCATTAATTAAAGAAGGTCAAGATAAGGTTTATTTAAGAAAATTAGAAGAAGTTAAGCAAAATTATCAAGAAGAATTAAAAGTTAAATTAGATAATAAAAGATTGGAATTAGAAAATAATTTTCAAAATCGTTTAAATGAAATGGAAAGAAATCATTCGACAGTATTAAATAATAAGCAAAACGAAATTAATTCTTTGAAATTAAGATTAGATGAAAAAGATAAATCAATTGATAGTAAAATTGAAAATGAAAAATTAAAAGTTAAACAAGAACAAGACAATTACATATTTTCCTTAAAAAATGAAATTGAAAGGTTAAAGAAAGAACTAGAAATCAACAAAATCCAAGAACAATTAATTTTACAAGACAAACTTTCTAAAGTTGAAGAAGAATATAAAATTAAACTTAATGATAAAAATCAAGAAATTATTGAATTAAATAATAAGTATGCTATTTTAGAAAGATCAAAATCTTCCACTGGAGTAAAAATGCTTGGCGAAGATTTAGAAAAATGGTGTAATAATGAAATGCTTTCTTATATGCAAAATGGTTTCTTTAATTGTACATGGATTAAAGATAATCAAGTAATGAAAGATGAAGATGAAGATAAGGGATCTAAAGCAGACTATATCTTCAAAGTTTTTGCAAGTGAAGAACATAAGGAAAATGAAGAACTAACTTCGGTATGTTTAGAAATGAAAAATGAAAATCCTTCTTCTACAAATAAAAAGAAAAATGCAGATTATTATAAACAACTGGATAAAAACCGCATTAAAAAGAATTGTAAATATGCAGTTTTAGTCTCGCAACTAGAAAGTGATAGCCCTAATCAAGATGTTATCCAAAGAGTTATTGGGTATAAAGATATGTATGTTGTTCAACCGGCGTATATGATTACTTTCTTAAATATGATTACTTCTTTGACTACTAGATTTAAAGAATTATTACTTCAAGCAGAAAAAGAAAAATTAGATTTAATTGCAACAAAAGATCTTCTTGATGAATTTGAAAGCTTAAAGAGAACCTATTTAGAAAACCCATTAGAAGGATTAAATAAAAAAGTTGCCGAAATTAAAAAGCAAAGTGAGGCAATTAGAAAAGCAAATAATTTAATTGAAGAAAATTGTAATAAAATAATTGATTCATACATCAATGAAATAAGCGATAAATTATCTCGTTTTAATGTAACTAGATTATCAAAAAAAATAGATAATATTAATAAAGATTAAGTTTTTAATGTAAAGAAACGACAAAAAAAGTAAGAATGTCTAATAATTTTAAAAAAAATTAGACATTTTTCTTTATAAAGTTTTATAATATTTTCAACAAAAGGCAAAATTTATTTTTGGAGGACTTATGATTGAAGTAAGAGAAGTAAAAAGTAAAAAAGAGCAAAAGGATTTTTTAAATTTCCCTTTAAAGTTATATAAAAATAATCCATATTTCGTACCACCTTTATATGGTGATGAAAAGAAAATTTTTAGAAAAGATTACGTATATTTAGATCAATCTGAAGCAGTATATTACAATGCTTATTTAGATGGCAAAATGGTAGGAAGAATTTCTGGAATTATTCAACATGCAAGTAATAAAAAAGAAAATACTAAAAGAGTAAGATTTACTAGATTTGACTCTATTGATAATCAAGAAGTGGCTAATGCTTTATTTTCTAAAGTAGAAAAGTGGGCGAAAGAAAAAGGAATGGACACTATTGTTGGTCCATTAGGATTTTCCGATTTAGAAAGAGAAGGTTTATTAATTGAAGGATTCGATCAATTATCTACTTTTGAAGAGCAATATAACTATGATTATTATCAAAGATTAATTGAAACTTATGGATTTGTTAAAGAAATAGACTGGACAGAAAGAAAATTATATCTTCCTGATGAAGAAGATGATCGTTTAAAAAGAATTAGCGATAAGATGTTAAAAAGATTTAACTTACGCTATGGAACAGCTAAAAATACTAAAGATTTTATCAAAAAGTATGCGGATAAATTCTTTGATATTATCGATATTACTTACAATCATATTTATGGCTCAGTTCCTTTCACTCCAGGAATGAGAAAGATGATGATTCAAAATTTCAATTTGATTGTAGATTTAAAAAATGTTGCTGTTATCTTAGATGAAAATGATCGTGTTGTTTGCTTTGGTATTTGTTTCCCTTCAATTGCTAAATCAGTACAAAAGTGTCAAGGTAAATTAACTCCTATAGGAGCGTTAAGAGTTCTTTGGGAAATCAAACACCCAACAGTTATCGATTTAGGTTTAATTGGAGTTCTTCCAGAATATGCAATGAAAGGGGTAAGTTCTTCTATTATTAGTACAATTAGTAAAATGTTAAAATATCCTAATATTGATCATATTGAAACAAATTTAACATTGGAAACTAATATCTCAATCATTAATCAATTTAAATCATTTAAGACAGTACAACATAAGAGAAGAAGATCCTTCGTTAAAAAAATTGATTAACAAAAAAAGTTCATCGTTATTGATGAACTTTTGTTTTATTATTGAGCGTCTACTACTTCTACTTCAACAGCAGCTTCTTTTAATTTTTCATCTTCTAAACCTTTACCACTGACGTGTAGATAGAATAGATATTGAGCTTGTTGCATCTTTGGAGCAACCCATAATAATAGGATTCCAAGAGTTAATGCAGATAATAACATCCATCCAATGTAACTAAATACTAAACAGAATAATTCCCATTTATGGCCATCCATAATTTTTCTACTTTCTGTGATACATTCATTAGCACTTAGTTCTGGACGATCAATAGCAATATATTTTGCTAAAGCGTATGAGAAGCTTTTAACTAATCCAGGAATGATAAATAATAGTGTCCATAAAAAAATATAAAGTGATGATAATAAATTTACAACTAAAGCTCTAGTGAATTGATTGAACCCTGAGAATAAATCTTTAATTACAGGTTCTTTATCATCGTATACTTTCTTACAAATTAAGACAAATGAGAACATAAATGCTCCTGCAGTAAGGAATTCAAATAATCCTGCAAACCAAGTAGTAGTTACATACATATCTGTTCCTTCAATTGGTGTTTTTGATCCTGTTAATGAATCAATAATTGCAACTGCGATAGAAATTAACAAATAAATAAGAGTAATTGTTAATAGTTTATCTGTATATGGCTTACATTGTTCACTAGCCTTTCTACGGAAGTCTTTACTTCTTGGATAGCTTAAAAAGAATTCTTTCATAAATTTTTCCTCCTATATATATTTTAATTATATCGTATGTTTTCGGCATCTTTCAATTTTTGTCTTAATTTTTTCTATTTTTTGTTTATTAAGAAGCTAGATAATTATTTAGCGGTATTAATTATTTGATTAATGACTAGTTTTTCATATGGAACAACGACATCTTTTTTAGATGTTAATAATTATAATTAATTTAAAATGTTGAATATCAATCATCTTTTAGAATATAATATTAATAGGTCGCTACAGCGACATATAGATAAGGAGAGTAGTATGTTAAGAGTTATATTGAGTAACATGAATATATCTTTATATAGTTTAGAAAAGAAAAGTTCTATTAGTCATTCGACATTATCAGATATTTATAATGAAAAAATAAATATCGATAAATGCTCTATTTTAACTATTAAAAATATAGCTTCTTCTTTAAACATGTCTATTGATGAATTGTATGAAATATTATCTTATAAAAAATTATGCTATATTACTTTTGATAGAGAATTTGATTTATATAAAAGTGAAATTTGTCATGAGTATAAAAGATTACGTGATTCAAATTTTTTAAAAAAATATTTGCTTAATATGGAAATTGAAAATTTAATTAATAGTAAAGAATATGATAAAGCTCTTTACCTATTATCGTTTATTGATTATATATGTTTAAAAAATAATTTACCTTTTGTTAAAAAATATGAAGATATAAGGAAGAGAAAATTAAATAAACTCTATGTTTCAGAAAGCATTTTTCTTTTGCTAAAAAATAAACAAATTAATATAACAAAGATCTTTAATGAATGTAGAAAAGAATTTTTAATTCATAACATCGTTGAATCGGAGGTAGAAAATGTCATATAAATTGATGAATAAATCAGATTTAGATATTTATTTAAAAGAACTAACTAAAATTATAAGGAAGAATAATAGGAAAAATAATGTCTCATATGAATTAATTTTAGTAGGAGGGGCATCGATACTTGTAAATTATGATTTTAGAAATTCGACTAGTGATATTGATGTAATTGATGTCGATAATATTTTGATGAATGATGCAATTGATATTGTTGCGAAAAAGTATTCACTTCCATCAGATTGGATTAACACTGATTTTAAATTAACAAAATCATATAGTGATAAGCTTATTCAATATTCATCATTTTATAAATCTTTTGGTAATGGAACATTAAAAATAAGAACTATTAAGGACGAATATTTAATAGCAATGAAACTTGTCTCCGGCAGAAAATATAAAAATGATTTATCAGATATAATAGGAATAGTAAACGAAATTCGTAAAAAAAGAATAATTGGAATTGAAGAGATTGATAGAGCAATTATTGAATTGTATGGAACATTTGATTTAATAAAAAAAGAAGCTTATGATTTATTATTAAAGTGCTTAAAAGATAAAGAATTTGATTATTTTTCTATAAACGAAATAGAAAAAATAAATAGGGATAGAATTCTAGAAAACGATGAAGATATAAGGTTTTTAACAGAAGATAATATTGAGTATATTCTGAATAAAATAAAAAATGATTAAAAATGCTGGAGGAAGTTCCAGCATTTTATTTAGCGGTATTAATTATTTGATTGATAACTAGTTTTTCATATGGAACAACGACATCTTTTTCAAGTTCGTTAGCCTCTTTTACAATATCAATTAATTTATCAAAGCTTTTCTTCGTGAAGTTCATTTCTATCGGCCAAGCTTTAATTTTTTTATAGTTATTAATTACATTAATTAATTCTTCATTACTTGATGAAGAAAAGTCTTTTTGTAAGTAAGAAGCAATATCTTCTGGTTTATTGTTATTAACATAATCTAATCCTTTAATTATTGCCTTAGTAAATCTAGTTAATTTGTCTTCATTTTTATTTAAATAAGATTTAAGTGAAGAAAAACATGTATAAGGAACTTCTTCATTTAGTAGTTCTCCAAGCGAAGCGATAATATATCCTTTTCCTTGTTTTTCAATTTGAGTTCCAACTGGTTCAAAAGCAGTGCAAAAATCTGATTCACCAGCGACAAAAACTCCTGTAGTTGCATCAAAACTTACATCGGTTCTAATATTTACATCTGCATCTGGATTTTCACCATTTTGAGTAATTGTTAAGCCATTTTTCTTTAATACATATTCAAGAGTCATTTCAGGCATTCCACCTTTTCTTCCACCTATTATAGTTTTACCTTTTAATATGTCGTAAGAAAAAGTATCTACTTTATCTCTTCCTAAAAGGAAGGATCCATCTTTTTGAGTTAACTGAGCAAAGTTAATTGCGTAATCCTTTTGTCCGTTTTGATATACATAAACAGTTGCTTCTGGACCCATTAATCCAATTTGAGCATCTTTGGAAAGAAGAGCCGCCATAACTTTATCTGCACCAGGAGTGGTGATGATGTCTACTTCTAAACCAACTTCATCAAAGTATCCTTTATTTTTAGCCACATACATTGGAGCGTAAAAAACGCTATGTGTTACTTCTGCAATGGTTAGCTTATTTTCGTTTCTACTACAGCTACCTAAAGGTAATATTCCTAAAATAAAAGGAAGTAATAATAGTTTTTTAATAAATTTAAATTTCATAAATATCTCCATAATACAAGGTATTATATGAAATAAAATAATTATAGTGAAAGTAAATATATTTATATTTTATTGCAACTAGGTTTTTATTAATTTAATTGTTGATAATCAAAGAAAATTAAAAAAATTCATTTTAAAAAAAGTATTTATATAATTTATATGTTAAGATATCTTTAGAATATAAAATTATTAATTTTAAGTGGGGAATTTGTTATGAAAAAGGAACTATTTGGCGAATTGAGAGTAATTGCTATGAAAGGATGCGAAAAATTTGCAGCCCAAGTTGACAATTATCTTAAGGAATGGAGAGAAACAGAAGAAACATTTGTTGTTAAACATGAATGTCCACGCTTTGGTACAGGTGAAGCAAAATGTGTAATTCACGAAACATTACGTGGTGATGATGTTTATATTATTACTGATTGCTTCAATTACAGCGTCACTTACAAAATGTATGGAATGGTAGTTCCAATGAGTCCAGATG
The DNA here is from genome assembly GCA_015059045.1 of Erysipelotrichaceae bacterium. Taxonomy (GTDB): domain Bacteria; phylum Bacillota_I; class Bacilli_A; order RFN20; family CAG-449; genus UBA3210. The sequence goes on along the minus strand of SVBD01000002.1, from coordinate 83,813 downwards.
ATCATTATAGTGATTTAAAACGCGTTGTAGCCGCGATTGCTGGTAAAGCAAGAAGAATTACTGTAATCATGCCAATGCTTTATGAAGGACGTCAACATAAAAGAAGTAAAAGAGAATCATTAGATTGCGCTGTGATGCTTCAAGAATTAATTGCAATGGGTGTAACAAATTTCTTAACATTTGATGCTCATGATCCTCGAATTAATAATGCTATCCCTCTTCATGGATTTGACAATGTTCAACCAACATATCAAATGATTAAAGCTTTTGTTAAAAATATACCAGATATTGTTATTGATAAAGATCATTTAGTAATGATTTCACCTGATGAAGGTGCAATGCAAAGATGTATTTATTATTCATCTGTTCTAGGTGTTGATATTGGTATGTTCTATAAACGTAGAAATTATTCTATTATCGTAGATGGTAAAAACCCAATTGAAGCACATGAATACTTAGGACAAGATTTAACTGGTAAAGATGTTATTATCGTTGATGATATGATTGCTTCTGGTGAATCATTATTTGATGTAGCTAAACAATTAAAACAAAAAGGTGCAAAAAGAATTTTCAACTTTGCAACATTTGGTTTATTCACAAATGGATTTGATAAATTTGATAAAGCTTATGAAGAAGGTCTTATCGATAAAATCTTCACAACTAATTTAGTCTTCCATCAACCTGAATTAGAAACAAAAAAATGGTGGTGTGAAGTAAATATGTGTAAATATGTATCACTTCTTATCGATACATTAAATCACGACAATTCAATTGGTAGATTAATTGATCCTGCTGATAGAATTGAAAAAGTTTTAACAAAATATAACTTAAAATAATTTAATAAATTAAAAGAACTTTATTATTTATGGATTTGATAGATATTTAAAGTTCTTTTTATTAATAAAATAAACAAATTGCAATTATTAATAATTATATTTATGATGGAATTATGTAGGTGAAAGAATGAACGCGGATTTTAAAATAAGTGGGATACAACTTGAGACAGAAAGATTAATTTTAAGATCATTTAAATTATCGGATTTAGATGATTTCTTTGAATATGCTTCTGTTGAAGGAGTAGGAGAAAGAGCAGGTTGGCTTCATCATAAAGATAAAGAAGAATCATTAAAGATACTAAAAATGTTTATCGAAGAAGATAAAACTTTTGCTATTTGCCTAAAAGAAAATGACAAAGTAATAGGTTCATTAGGTATTGAATTTTATAAATTAGAAGATAAGTTATCTGAATTTTATAACTATCAAGGTAGAGAAATAGGTTATGTTTTAAGCAAATTTTACTGGGGCAAAGGATTAATGCCAGAGGCAGTAAGAAAGGTAATTGAATATTTATTTAATGAATTAAATTATGATTTCCTTTTATGTGCTTATTTTACATTTAATAATCAATCAAAAAGAGTGCAAGAAAAATGTGGATTTAAACCATATAGAAAATTAATAATGGAAACTTCTTTTAATACTAAAGAAGAATCGATATTAAATTTATTAATTAATCCTAATAAGAAAATTAAATTTAATTTTTCACATCCAGAGACATTAATATATGAAGAAAAATAAGATTACTGATTATAAGTAATCTTTTTTAGTTAATTTTCATAATATATTCATAAAATTATTATATGAATTCAAATGGCAAAGACATAAAAAACTACGCGAATTTTTTATCTAAATTAAGTGGAAATGAACTAGCTATTATTGCGTCGATAAGTGGCTATTTTATCGCGCAAGGACTAACTCCAGAAGAGCAAAACTCAATTGGAAACTTTTTTGAAGCTGTAGGTCAAATTTTACTTTGTATTGGTTCACAAGAACAATATTTGGATAGTATTAGAGATGATAATAATCGATAATCTATATATTTTTTATCACTAAATGTGATAAGATATTTTCAAGGAGTGATTTTTTATGTTTAAAAAAATAGTTTTTGGAACAAAATTGTTTGATATTGCTTTATCAATTTTTAATTTCTTAATGTTATTATCATTAAGAATTTGTTGGTCAGGTATTTCTAAAAAGCTAGGTTATGAAGATAATCCTACTTGGTTACTTTATAATTTACCAGTTATTTTAACTGTTGTAGCATTACTAGTAATGGCTACAAATATTACCTTATTCTTTGTACTTAAAAAAGATTCAAAGATTTGGGCTTTTATTATGGTAGGAGTAAATATTGTATTTCTAGTTCTTAATATTGTAGTTATCGCTTTAGGCGCTATAGATTATATGCATTTTATATGGCCATGGTTCTTTGTTTATCTAGAAATTTTTGCCTTAATTGCACTAATTTTATTCTTTATTTTTATTTATCCGCATACTTCTTTAAAAGATTCTAAAGCTTGTAAAATTAGCTTATTATCACTTACTTTATTAACTGCTTCTGTTGGAATCTTTGATGTTTCATTTAATAAAATTGAAACAAAGCCAGTAGTTTATGCTGTTGAAGATAAATATCAAATTGCTTTTACAAGTCATACAAACGCTAGAGGATGGGTTGAAATAGATGGAGTTAGATATTTTGATACATACGCAGGAAGTAATGAATCATATACTAAATATCATAAAGTTGAAGTTCCAATGTCAGTTTTAGATGAGGCAAAAGCATATACAATTCATACTCAAAAAATTACTTATAGAGGTCCTTTTGGAGGATATTTAGGAAGAGATATTCATGAGTCTTATAATTTCAAACCAGTAGATTCAACTGATGGAATTAATTACTATGTAATTAGCGATGTTCATGAAGCTAAAAAAGCTGCAGTAAAAGCCTCTTCTTATACCAATAACGAATTTATCGTTTTAGCAGGCGATATCTGTTCAATGGTTGAATGGGAAAGAGATTTATTACTTGCAAACGAATTAGCGCATGAAATGACTAAAGGAGAAATTCCTGTAGTTTACGCTCGTGGTAATCACGAATTAAAAGGCAAAAAGGCTGAAGAATTACATAAAGTAGTAGGCGCTAAAGGTGAAAATTTCTATTATTCATTTACTTTAGGAAAAGATATTTATGGTGTTGTTCTTGACTTAGGCGAAGATCATGAAGATGATTATTGGGAATATTACGATACAGCTTTCTATGAAGGTTATAGACAAGCGCAAGTTGATTTCTTAAAAGAAGAATTATTAAAAGGTGAATATTTAAATTATTCATATCGTATGGCAATTTGTCATATTCCAATTCCTTTTGTTAATACTCGTCATAATCATGTAACATGGAAAGAACAAATGACAGATTTATTAAATAAGATGAATATTGATATCTCTCTTTCGGGACATCAACATGATTTATTAATCTTTGAACCTGGCACATTAACTCCAGGAGAAAAATTAACTTATACGAGTGAATATTATGGTAAAGAAAAGACAATAAAAGCTTATGTTACTGATTTTACTTTCCCAACTTTATTAGTTTCAAAAAGAGGATATGCTCAAACTGATAGTATTCCTTTAAAAAACATGAAGAGTCAAATTGGAGTAAGTGTCAGTGTAGACTTAACTAATAATACTCAAACATGTATTTATAACGACTCAAATGGAAAACATATTAATATGGTAAATCCATTTGTAGAAATAAATTATGGAAATAAAATTGTATTTCCTTTAAACTCTAACTAGTTGCATTTTTTAGAAAGGAAAATTTTATGAATAAAAAATGGTGGCACGATAAAGTTATTTATCAAATTTATCCAAGTAGTTTTAAAGATTCAAATAATGATGGAATTGGTGATATTCCAGGAATTATTTCAAAATTAGATTATTTAAAAGAGTTAGGTGTTGATATTCTTTGGTTAACACCATTCTTTAAATCTCCAATGGTAGATAATGGATATGATGTTGCGGATTATTGTGATATCAATCCGATATTTGGAACAATGGAAGATATGGACTTATTAATTGAAGAAAGCAAAAAAAGAGATATGTATATCATGATTGATATTGTTGCAAATCATACTTCTAATGAGCACCCATGGTTTAAAGAAGCGTTAAAAGGTGAAGATAATCCTTACTATGATTACTATATCTTTAAAGATCATCCAGTCAATGAACATCATCGTTCATGTTTTGGAGGACCTGCTTGGACTTATGTCCCACATTTAAATAAATATTATTTCCACGAATTCGCTAGTGAACAACCAGATTTAAACTGGAACAATCCTAAAGTAAGACAAGAAATGGCTAATGCAATTAATTTCTGGATGGAAAAAGGCGTTAAAGGTATTAGATTTGATGTCATTCACATGATTGGAAAAGAAATTGATAATGATATATATGGATATGGACCAACTCTTCATGAAAGAGTAAGAGAATTAAATCATAATTCATTTGGTAAATATGATATTGTTACAGTTGGTGAAGCTTGGGGTGGAATTCAAGATGCGAAAGATTTCTCTTTAGAAGAAAGAGAAGAGTTAAATATGACTTTCCAATTCGAAGTCACAAGTAGTACGAATGACCATTCTAGATGTGGTAAATTTACACCTAAACCAATTGACACTTTATTTGCTAAAAATACACTAAGTAAATATCAATATGCACTAAATGATTGTTCATGGAATACCTTAGTAGTTGAAAATCACGATTTAGGTCGTTGCATAAATCGTTTTGGCGATGAAAATTATCGTGAAGTTTCTAGTAAAGGTATCGCTTTGATGAACTATTGCTTAAAAGGAACTCCATATATTTATCAAGGTCAAGAAATCGGTATGACTAATATTAAAATGAATGGACTTGAAGAATATCGAGATGTCGAAGTATTCAATTCATATAAAGATCTTGTTGAAGAAAGAAAAGTATTAACTAAAGAAGAATTCCTAGAAGGTTGCTATAAAGAAGCTCGTGATAATAATAGAACTCCTATTCAATGGGATGATAGCGTTAATGCTGGATTTAATGAAGGTCATGAAACTTGGATTAAAGTAAATCCAAATTACCTTGATATCAATGTTAAAAATCAACAAGATGATCCTAATTCGATATTATCTTTCTATAAAGAATTATTAAGAATTAGAAAGCATAGTGAATATTCAAATACATTAGTATATGGAAAATTTGAATCTTATCTAAATGAAAATAAAGATGTGTTTGTATACACTAGAGAAGAAGATAAGAAATTATGTGTTATCAGTAATATGACTAATAAAGTAGTAGAAATTGATAGTCCATTTATTGTAAATAAAGTAATCTTATCTAACTATAAGAAGGAATTAAATAGTAGACATTTAGTTCTTGAACCATTTGAAACGATATTATTTGAAGTAGTAGAGTAATTACTACTTCTTTTTTTTTGAAATAATTTATTTTTTATAATAAACTTATATCAAGGAGTTATTATGAAGTATCCAGTTATTTTAGTTCATGGCATTGTAATCAAAGATTTTTTGTTTATCAAGGCTTTTGGAAAAATTGAAAATAAATTGAGAAAAGAAGGTTATTTAGTTTTCACTTCTAAAACTGATGGGTTTGGAACTATTGAACATAACGCTTCTATTTTAAAGATGCAAATTGAAAAAATATTAGATAAGTATCAAGTTGATAAAGTTAATATTATCGCGCATTCTAAAGGTGGATTAGATTCCAAATATATGATCAAACATTTAAATATGGAGGATAAAGTTGCTTCATTAACTACTTTATGTACTCCGCATAAAGGTTCTAAAATCGCTGATAATATATTAAAATTACCTAATTGGATTATTAAATTTTTAGCTTTTTGGATTAATTTATTTTATCGAATTTGTAAGGATAAAAAACCAAATTGCATCGAAGTTGCAAAACAATTATCAACAATTAATTCTATTGAAGAGGAAACTATTTGTTTTTCAAATAAAGTATATTGTCAAAGTTATTCAACGACATTAAAAAAGAGTAGAGATGACTTCATCATGGGAATCCCTTTAATCTTTTCGAAAAAGTTTGAAAATGATCTTTCGGATGGATTAGTCAGTAAAGAATCTTCAAAATTTGAAAACTATAGAGGTGATTGTATTAATGAATCTATTTCTCATAGCGAAATTATTGATTATTCTTTATCAAAAAAGAAAAGGGAAAAAGTAAGAAAATTTTATATTGATTTATGTAAAGAACTAGAAACAAAAGGATTCTAGTCTAAAAGAGTAATTAGGTTATCTTGTTTAGAGATAACTTTTTTATTTACTAAATAAGTAATTAATCTAGAAAGTGTTTCTCTTCTTAAACCAAGTTCTTTACTAAACGACGAAATAGAATTAAAGAGATATTTACGTTGATTGTTCTTCAAAAAATAAATAAGTCTTTCTTCGGCATTATCAAAAGATAAAATTTTTACTTTATTATTTAGCTTTAAAATATCATTAGAAGATAATTCTAAATATTTTTCTAGTAAAGAAGGGTACTTAGTTAACAATTTTAATAAGTCATCTTTGCTTATTAATTTAATAATTCCTTTTTTAGTACAAATGACATTTCCTTTATATTTAGGAGTACTAGAAAATATTAAATTGTTACCAAATAAATCACCTTTTGTTAACTTGGCATATACTATTTCATTACCATTAAAAGAATATGAACTAATAATAAAATCACCAGATTTAATAAATCCGACAAAATTACACGTTTCATCCTCTTTAAAAACGATTTCGTCCTTTTGACATTCTTTAGTAATAAATAAGTTATCTTCTAGTTCAAATATTTGTTCCATATGTACTCCTTGTGTGATTCAAATCACATATAATTATACATATTATTAGTATAATAATCAATGAGGTAAGAAATATGAAACTAAAACATTTATTATTAATCCCATTGTTATTATTAACTTCTTGTCATAAGGAAGTAGATACATCATCTTTAAATATTATTTCTCCTACTGGCGCGCCAGCGGTTTGTTTTTATAAGGAAGTATTGAATCCTAATTTTGAGACTAATTCAAAACCAAAGAACATTATTTCTATGATGACTAAAGAGTCTAATAAAGATATTGTTATTATTGATACGGTAAGTGGAATTAAAGCAATTAATACTGGCGCACCTTATCTTCTTGCTAGTAATATTACATTCGGTAATTTTTACATTGCTTCAACTGGAAATGATGAAGATAAAATTATGAGTCAAGATGATGTAATTGTCTTATTTGGTGAAAAGCAAACACCAGATTATATTTTCCATTATATATATGGTAATGAATTTGATTCTACGATTGAATATGTAGCGTCCGCTCAAGATGCCGCTAAATGTTTAGTAAGTGGAAAGAACTTAATTACAGATTCAAAAGTTGATTATGTATTTATCGCTGAACCTGCATTAAGTAAAGTATTAAATAATAAAAATGCTCCAACATATGGAAAAAGTAGCGTCTATATTAATATCCAAGATGAATATAAGAAAAAAAGTAATAATCTAAGTTTAGTTCAAGCATCAGTGTTTGTTAAAAATACAAGCGATAGAAAATTAGTGGATGCATATTTAGATAATTTAAAAGATGATATTAATTTAGCTATCTCATCTCCAGAAGTAGTAAAAGATAGTTTAAATCAATTATCAAATGAAGAAGCGACATCTTTATTTGGAATTAATGGCGACGAAGCTTTCCAAGTAATAAGCAATAATAATGCTATGGGGTTAGGATATATCAAGGCAAAGGAAAATAAAGGGGCAATTGATAAATTTATCTCTTTATTTGGAATGGAACAAACTAATGAAGAAATTTACTATTAATAAATATCTAGCATACGTTATAGGAATTATTTTCTTCTTCTTTTTATGGTGGATAATTTCATTAATCATCGATGAAAGAGTAATGATTTTTCCTGATCCATATTCGACATTTGTAGAAATGATAAGAATTCTTCAAACAAGTTATGTATATAAGTGCTTTGCAAATAGTTTATCAAGATTATTAATTGGATTTGGAATTAGTTTTATTCTCGCTTTAATCTTTGGAATTATTGCAGGTAATAGTCTTACTTTAAAAAGGATTTTTACCCCAACAATAGTATCTTTAAAGTCAATTCCTACAGCATCTTTAGTATTCCTCTTTTTAGTATTGGTTGGAGCAAAGAACGCTCCAATACTAATGGTAATTTTAATTTCATTTCCAATACTTTACGAATCATTTGTCGGCGGTATTGAAAATATGGATAAAGATGTTATTAAAGCAATGAAACTTGATAGTGGATCCTTATTAAGAAATGTTTTCTTTATTCAAATACCTTTATTAATCCCTTATCTACTTGTTGGAATTACAAGTAGTTTTGCCTTATCGTTTAAAATCGAGATTATGGCGGAAATATTAACAGGTGATACTCGTTCAGGAATTGGTTCTGCTATCTTAGGGGCGCAAATTAATAATCCTACTGATATGACTCCAATATTTGCTTACTCATTAATCGTTATTATTTTTGTCTTGATTGTTTCATTATTAACAAAATTTATCGTTAATAAAATAAAAAAGAAATACGATATAGGTAATTAATATAGTAATTAAATCCATTTTTATGGATTTTTTTATTAAAAAAAGTTTATTTATATAAATAAATAGACTTTATTAGTGGTAAATGATAAAATATAAATCGATAAAAAATTATCGATTAGTTTTAAGGAGGCTTTATTTATGAGAACCAACGAAGAAATGTTTAAAGAATTAGATGAGTTTATCGAAGAAGTTAATTATGATGAAAAAGAATTAATTGCCATTCTTCATAGAGCTCAAAGTATCTTTGGTTATTTACCAATGGTAGTTCAATCTCATATTGCAAAAAAATTAAAAATTAATGTTTCAAAAGTATTTGGAGTCGTAACTTTTTACTCATTCTTTACAATGGTGCCAAAAGGAGAATTTGTAATTAGTATTTGTCTTGGTACTGCTTGCTTTGTAAGAGGATCTGATAAAATTCTAGAAAGAGTTGAAGAAATTTTACAAATTAAAAATGGTGAAACAACACCAGATGGTAAATTTTCTATTACTACTTTAAGATGTGTTGGTGCTTGTGGCCTTGCACCAGTTATGACAATTAATGATAAGACATATGGTAACATCACTCCTGAAGATGTTGATGCTATCTTGGCAAAATATTAGGAGGGATTTATATGTGTAAGAAAATTAACTCTAAAGATGAATTAATGAATCTTTATGAAAATGTTAAAGATTTATTAGAACTTAGAAAAACTGAAATTGAAGAACCAGAAAAATATCATATTTCTGTATGTGGAGGAACTGGTTGTACTTCATCTTCATCACTTAAAATTGTCGAAGCTTTAAAACATTGGGCAAAAGAATATAATGTTGAAGATAAAGTTGAAATCTCGATTACTGGTTGTTTTGGTTTTTGTGAAAGAGGACCAATTGTAAAGATTTTCCCAGATCATGTTTTCTATACAAAAGTAACAGAAGATGAAGCGGAAAGAATTATCCGTCGTCATATTTGTAATCACGATATCATTCATCATTTACTATATAAAAATGAACAAGGTGAAAGAGTATTTAAACAAGAAAACATCAATTTTTATAAAAAGCAAGAACGTATCGCTTTAAGAAATTGTGGATTAATTAATCCAGAAATCATCGCTGAAACAATCGCGAATAAAGGCTATTTAGCTTTATCGAAAGTATTATTTGAAATGACTCCTGAACAAGTAATTGAAGAAATTACTAAATCAGGATTAAGAGGTAGAGGTGGAGCAGGATTCCCAACAGGTTTAAAATGGAAATTTGCTAAATCTTCAATTAAGAAACCTAAGTATGTTATTTGTAACGCCGATGAAGGTGATCCAGGAGCATTCATGGATCGTTCTATTTTAGAGGGTGATCCTCATTCAGTATTAGAAGCAATGGCTATTTGTGGATATGCAATTGGGGCAAATGAAGGTGAAATTTATATTCGTGCTGAATATCCTCTAGCGGTCAATCGTTTAAAAATTGCTATTAAACAAGCTACTGAACTTGGTTTATTAGGTGATAATATTCTAGGCACTGACTTCTCTTTCCATATCAATATTAAGTATGGTGCTGGTGCTTTCGTATGTGGAGAAGAAACAGCATTAATTCATTCAATTGAAGGAAAAAGAGGAGAACCAACTTTAAAACCACCATTCCCAGCAGTAAAAGGTCTATATGGAAAACCAACCAATGTTAATAATGTTGAAACATGGGCGAATGTACCTTATATCATTTTAGAAGGTGCAGAAAACTTCGCGAATATGGGTACAGATAAATCTAAAGGAACCAAAGTATTTGCTTTAGCAGGTAAGATTAATAATGTTGGTTTAGTTGAAGTACCAATGGGAACAACATTAAGAGAAATCATTTACGATATCGGTGGTGGCATTAAAAATGGTAAAAAATTTAAGGCAGTCCAAACCGGTGGACCAAGTGGTGGATGTCTTTCTGAAAAAGATTTAGATACTCCAATTGATTATGATAACTTAGTAGAAAAAGGTTCAATGATGGGAAGTGGCGGTATGATCGTTTTAGATGAAGATGATTGTATGGTTAATATTGCTAAATTCTATCTTGAATTTACAGTTGAAGAATCATGTGGTAAATGTACTCCATGTCGAGTTGGTAATATGAGAATGCTTGAAATTCTTAATAAGATTACAGATGGAGAAGCAACTCTTGAAGATTTAGAAGTATTAGAAACTTTAGCTTTAACAATTCAAGACAGCGCTTTATGTGCTTTAGGTCAATCTTCACCTAATCCAGTATTATCAACATTAAAAGAATTTAAGGATGAATATATCGCTCATATCGTTGAGAAACGTTGTCCTGCAGGTTCTTGTAAAAAATTAGTTAATTATCGTATCATCAAAGAAAATTGTTTAGGTTGTGGTATGTGTGCAAGAAATTGTCCAGTTAATGCAATTTATAAAACGGATGAAACTGGTAAGAATCCACGTCTTAACGCTTATGCAATCGATAGTGAAAAATGTATTAAATGTGGTACTTGCGTAGGTAAATGTCCAGCAAAACCAAAAGCAATTGTAAAATAGGAGGTAAAGAATTATGTTATGTCATATTAAAATTAATAATATCGAGTTCCAAGAAGATTCGTCTTTAACTATTTTACAAGTCGCTAAGAAGCATGGTATTAAAATTCCTACACTTTGCTATTTGAAAAAAGAAGAATCACACTTCGAACATAAGCCAGCTTCATGTAGAGTTTGTCTAGTTGAAATTGTTGGTAAAAAGACTCTTGTTCCTGCATGTGCTACTTATATCACTAATGGAATGGAAATCTTCACAAATACTAAAAAGGTTAGACGTGAAAGAAGAATTATTGTTGAATTGTTATTATCAAATCATCCACATGATTGTTTAACTTGCGATAAGTGTGGTCGATGTGATTTACAAGATTTAGCTATTGAACTTGGAATTAAACAAATTGGTTTTAAAGGACCTCTTTCTCAAGATAATGAATGTATCGTAAGTGGGGCTATCAAACGTAATCCAAGTAAATGTGTATTATGTAATAGATGTACAGCAATTTGTGAAAAAGTTCAATCAGTATGTGCAATATCTCCTTCTCAAAGAGGATATAAAACTATTATTTCTGAGCCATTTAATTGCGTTAATTGCGGACAATGTGTTCAAGTTTGTCCAACGGGTGCTTTAATGCAAGTTGATGATACAGTAAGTGTTGAAAGAGAACTATATAATAACAAATATTGCGTTATTAATACCGCGCCAGCTGTTAGAGTATCTCTTGGTGAAGAATTTGGTTTAAATCCTGGGACTGATGTTACAGGTAAAATGATTACTGCTTTAAGAATGTTAGGATTTAAGAAAGTATTTGATACTAACTTTGCTGCTGACTTAACTATTATGGAAGAAACAACAGAATTAGTTTCTAGATTAAAAGAAGGAAAGAATTTACCATTAATTACTTCTTGTTGTCCAGGATGGATTAACTTTATTGAAACTCAATATCCAGAATTATTACATCTTCCTTCTTCATGTAAATCTCCTCAAGAAATGTTTGCTTCTGTTTGTAAAACATATTTCAAAGAAAAAGAAGGAATTAAAGAAGAAGATCTAGTAGTAGTTTCTTTAATGCCTTGTATCGCTAAAAAGGAAGAAGCAAAAAGAGAAGAGTTAAAAGTAAATGGAAAGCAAGCGACAGATTATGTTTTATCAGTAAAAGAATTTGCAGGAATGCTTCGTAGATTTGGCATCGATTTATCTACTCTTGAAGATGGGGTATTTGATTCTCCTCTTGGTGAATCTACTGGTGCTGCAACTATCTTTGGAAATACTGGTGGAGTTACTGAAGCAGTAGTAAGAACAGCTTCACTTTGGTTAAATGGAGAATTCCCAAAACCACTTGAATTCCATGGTGTGTTTGGTGTTCCAAATACTAAAGAAACATATGTTGAACTTGGTGAATCTACTCTTCATATTTGCGTTGTCAGTGGTTTATCAAGTGCAAGAATTGTTTTAGACAATGTTAAATCAGGTAAAGTTCATTATGATGTAATTGAAATTATGGCATGTCCTTCTGGTTGTATTAATGGTGGAGGTCAACCTGTTCATAAAGATATGGAAACGGGAACTGTAATTGCATTAAGAAAAGAAGGATTAAGAGCAATTGATAGAAATAAATCAGTTCGTGCTTCTTGTGAAAATGAATCAATTAAGAAATTATATGAAGAATTCTTAAAAGAACCTAATTCTAAAGAAGCGCATCACTTATTACATACTACATATAGTGAAAAATAATTAATATAAGTCCCTTCCATTAGGAAGGGATTTTTTTTGTTTAGTTAAAAAAAATAAAAAAATTTGGGTAATTTTATCAAAAAACCCTAATTAATTATTAGGGAGGAGGTGATAAAATGACTCAAATTAAAGAAACAAATTCAATTCGATATAATTTAACTTATGATGTAGTATTTAAAGAAACATTTACTTCTTCTTTAAAAGGGACATGTGATTTACTTAATAAGATATTAAATGAGAACATCAAAGAAGATGAAGTAATTATAACATCTAATGAATTACTTGGTGAAAGTGTAGATGTTAAAAACTCATTGCTTGATATTAGATTAAATGTATTAAAGAGATTAGATATCAATTTAGAAATGCAAAGAAGTCGGAATTATAATTATTCATTAATTGAAAGAATGATCATCTATAATTCTAAAATGATATCAGAAAGCATGACTCCAGGAAGTTTATATCAAGGAAAGAAATGCATTTCTATTGTATTTATAAATTTCTCTTTAGAGGATTTTGAAGAATGTGTAAATATTATTTCATATCGAAAAAAAGATGGTAAACAAGTTTCCAAACATGAAATCTATGTTATTGACTTAACAAAAAGTGATTCTTGTGATAATCTTGAATTAAAGAGATGGTTAGAACTAATAAAGAGTGAAAACCCTCAATCTTTTAAAGGAGAAAGCAAAATTATGGATGAAGTTATTAAAAAGGTTTTTGAAGTAAATGCTGATGAAAAGATAAGAGCGAGATTAGACTCTCAAGAAATGTATGCAATTGATTATAATATTGCCATGGGCGAAGCCGAAGAAAAAGGAATGCAAAGAGGTCTACAAAAAGGTCTACAAAAAGGCTTAGAACAAGGATCTAGGATAAAAGAATTAGAAATCGCTAAAAATATGAAAGATATGGGATTAGATATTGAAGTTATTTCTAAAGCTACATCATTAAGTGTAGAAGAAATTAATAAGTTATAATTGAATTGGGAAACTAGGAGTTTTATTTAACTTCTAGTTTTTTTGTTTGATAGTAATGCATATCATTAATTGATATGAAAAAAATTAAATTAGGAATTGTTGGTTCTACCGGTCTAGTTGGTAGTGTATTATTAGAGATTTTAGAGAAATCAAATTTTAATATTGGAGAATTAAGGTTGTTCGCAAGTGAAAAAAGTAAAGGTAAATTTATCACTTTTAAAAATCAGAAGTATCAAATAGAAACTATTGATGATCACTCTTTTGAATCATTAGATTATGTTTTCTTTTGCACAAGTGCAAGCGTATCTAAAAAGTATGTTCCTTTGGCTTTAAAATCAAAATGTATCGTCATTGATAATTCTTCCTTTTTTAGAATGAATAATGATGTTCCTTTAATTGTTCCAGAAATCAATTTAGAGGACATTAAAGATAGTAAGTTAATATCTAATCCAAATTGTTCTACAATTCAATCTCTAGTGGCTTTAAAACCAATACATGACCTATTTGGAATTAATAAGATAATTTATTCTACGTATCAGGCAGTATCAGGAGCAGGAGTAAAAGGGATTAAAGATTATTATTCTTCTTTACTTAATCAAAAAAACCATTTCTTTCCATATTTAATTACTGAATCCTTAATTCCAGAAATTGATAATCCACTTGATAATAACTTCACTAAAGAAGAAGTGAAAATGGTAGAAGAAACTAAAAAAATCTTAAAGGATAATGATATTGATATTAATGCAACTTGTGTAAGAGTTCCACTTTTAAGAACTCATGCAGTAAGTATATATTTAGAAACTAGTAAAGAATTAGATTTAAACTTATTAAAAAGTAAGTATTTAGAAAATAAAAGTATAATTTTACTAGATGATTTAAAAAATCATATCTATCCAGTAGGAGAGAAAGCTTTAAATAATGATTTAGTTTATATAGGAAGAATTAGAAAATCATTAAATAACCCTAAAGGGTTATTACTATATGTAGTAAGTGATAATTTAAGAAAAGGTGCAGCGAGTAATATGGTTCAGATATTAGAGTATTTAGTTAAAAATAATAGGGATATAATCTAGTTCATTGATTAATTAATATATTTTATAAATATAATTTTGTTAAAATGATGATTTTTCATTTGACATTAATGTGTCTTTAGATGATAATAGAATTAAGAATGAAAGCGCTAACAAGATGTAAATTGTCTTTTTTGCGCATATTTTTTTGTTTAAAACTTAGGAGATACTCATCATGGAACAAGAAGTTAAGAAAACTAGCAAGTCCTCTAAAAAGAGTTATTTTCCTATGGAAAGATTAGCAAAGGAAAATCGTTTGCAAAAAAAGGACACTCCTAAAGTAAAAGAAGAAAAAAAGGAAACTAAAGTAGAAAAGAAAACTACTAAAGAAACAGTTAAATCTACCGCTAAAGTTCTTCCAAAGAAAACTAAAAAAGTTACTAAACCAAAAGAAGTTATCGTTGATACTCATGAAAAGGAACGTTTAGCTAAAGAAAGAAAAGAAAAAAGAGCTTTAAAACTTAAAGAAGAAAAGCAAAGAAAAATTGAAGTAGAACAAGCTTTAAGAAAAGAAAGAAAAAAAGCTAAGTTAATAAAAGATGCTTCTAAAAATGAAGAACTCGCTATAAAGAGTAAACCAAGAGAAGTTAAAGTAGTTTCTAAAAGTTCTTCTAAAGAAAGAGTAGCAAGGGCTACTAAAACTCCATTTAGTTATTACTATAATGTAAGTAAAGATGTTTCAAATCATATTGGTTATGTTGTAGTTAATCAATGTATGAATGATAAGTTTGTTGGAAGAATCTATCAACCTCAATATTTCGCATTAAGCGAACAATCAAATAGAATCTTCTTAATTAATGAATTATTAATTTCTCAAGCCTTGGGCTTAGCCTTATCTAATCCAGAGACTAACTTCGTAGTTCAAGTTTCTCCTAAATTCTTAGAAAAGAAAGAAGGATTAAAGAAATTAGATGAACTATTTACGCATATCACTCCTAATGTGATTCTATGTTTTGATAGTAGAGCCTTAACTATCTCTGGAGATATCGGAAGAAGAAACTTAATCGAATTACAAGAAAAATATAAGTTAAATATTATGCTTGATAATCCTGAAACTGAAAGAATGTCAATTCTATTTGATTATCCAATTAAATATGTAAGACTTGATGGAAGATATTTTAGAGATAGAAATCAAAATAAAGTTTCATTTATTAAAGTAGTTAATGAATATTGTAAAAATCAAAAAATTAATTTATGCGCTAAATATGTAGACGCTAAAGAAGAAAAATCATGGATGCTTGCAAATGGTGTAAGATTCATTGAAGGTAATATTGTTCAAAAAGCTAAAAGCACACTTGCTGCTGCACTTAAGTAATTAATAAGGTTGCTTAAAAAGGAAGGAGGTAAATCACCATGTATAATGGAAATGAGTTAAACACAAAAAGAAAAGCTTCTGCTCATGCGAAAAAGAGAAGAAGAACTTCTATCATTGCAGTGTTTGTTCTTTTATTCGCATTAATTACTTCTGGTTATTACCTCTATAATACAGTTCTTCTAGATAATGCTTATAAAGTATTTGTCGAAGGTGGTACTGGTAGTGTAAGTGTCAGTAATGATAGTAATGAATTACAACTTAAAGGTAGTGAAGATGGTAACCCTACTAACTTCTTAAGTGGTAGAGGTAATACTAATCCTATTGGTGGTAATGGAGGAAGTATTGCACAAACTCCTGTTGAATATACTGATCAAGATACAGGAGAAACTAGAGTCTATACTAATATGCTTGATTACATTATGTCAGTTGGATCTAATCAAGAAGATACTGTTAAAACAGATAAACCTAAAAAAGATCAAACATCTTCGGCTAATGGAGATCAATTCCTAGCAGGTAAGTTCTATTTATATAATAATAATGAAGGTTCTACAGAAGACGTATCATTAAAGAAGAATAGAGTAGATAATTTAACTTCACAAAAAGAAACATTCACTGTTGATGGAGTTGAATATGAAGTAGGTACAGTATTCTTCGCAGTTAAATTAACAATTACTAGACACGCTCAAGGAGCATTAGAAGCTTGTAGATTTGCTTTAATGGAAGTTCATGATGAAGAAAATATCTTCAATGTAGAAGGAAGACATTATGATCAAACTGGTGAATCATTTACAATTGATGTATTTGCTCAACCTAAATCAATTGTTCAAGAAAATGGTGATAAATTAATTTATCAAGGACATGAAGAAGATTCTCAAGAATATGTCGCTACTACTGCTTCTGGAACATATACAAATGAAGAAGATGTTCCATTAATGAAAAATCCAAATAAAGGAAAACAAGATGAAGATTGGAAATGTACAAATTTACATTTCAATAACAAAAACAATACTTGGGAATATGACTCTTTAGTTCATGAGAATAAAGTTTATAGTATTCCTCCTCATACTGAAGTGCCTTATGTTATCGCAGCTTGGTATGAAGGAAGTGATCCTAACCATAATAACGATATCAAAGGTGGTTTCGTATCATTCCAATTCTCTTTCTACCCTGTGTTACCACATGGTAGTCAATTAGGTAAATAACCTAGGTTTCAATTATGCGATATAAGTAATAGGAAAGATAGGAGTAAGAATTTAAGTTAACTTATTAAGTAAGTTAGAAGAAAGAGGAGACAAATCTAGTTATTAATACATTATTCTTATTAAATAATAAAGACCTGAAAGCACTTTATTAAAAGAATAATGTGTAGACGATTAATGATTAGAAGAGTTGACACACTGGTTGTTACAAATTGATTGAATATGAACATAAAGCATTGGAAATAAAAAAATTTATAATCTATTAATAATTATAAGGAAAGGAAATTTAAAAATTATGAAAAAAAGATTATTAATCACTTCTGCACTTATGACAGCAGTTTTAGGTGCATCTTTAGCTACAGGTACTTATGCTTGGTATCAAGCAGCTTCAGGTTCTGTTGGAGCAGCAACAAATTCTGGAACAATTCAAACATCTGCTAGTGATCATACTATTAATGGGGTAGAATTAGGTGTATCATATTCTTCAATTCCTACACTTGCATTAACTGATACAGATGGAAATGCATGGGTATATGACGCTGGTGAAACAAAAGTAACTTATAATGGTAGTAATGCTAAATATACAGCAGTTACAATTACTGTTGGAAATGATGAGGAAAATTATTCAGCAATTGCTGGTACATATACAGTAACTGTTTCAGCAACTGGTGCAGCTAGAGTTGCGTTAGAAGTTGGTGATGTTTACGATGAAGAAGATAATGATAAAGTAGAATTTACAGTAGTTATTAATCAATATGGTATTGGTACTACTGCATTATCTCAAGGTAATGCATCTGATACTGTTGATTTAACATTCTATGTTTCAGTTGCAGGTGCTGATTCAGTAGAAGCAACAGTAACTGCTGGATTAGTTACAAGTATTGCGGCTGCTTAGTACAAAATTTTATATTAAATTATAGTTTCTAGGGCGACTAATCTCGCCCTAGAGATTTCTTTGTTTTTATAAGGTATTTGCTTTATAAAAGCAAAGAAATATAGAAAGAAGGTATTTTATATGGCTAAAAAAGAAAAGAAAGTCAAAGTAAAAAAAGAAAAAAGTAATCTTAGATTATGGATTGAAAATATAGTTCAAGTATTAGTAGTAGTTGGATGTATTGTATTTTCTATTTTAATGATTGCTAGTCCAGGTGGAGTACAAGAAGATTATTCTAAAATAAATGTGAGTTATATGCCTGTATTATCAGAATCAATGTCAGGAACTTTTGAAAAAGGCGATTTGATTTTTGGTGAGAAAACAAGAAGAGAAAATGGAGTCGTAGTAGAAATTTTAGATGTAGGCGAAGTAGCTATTTTTATTGTTAATGATCCAAAAATATCCGAATATCAGTATATAAATACTCATAGAATAGTTGGTTACACATACCTTTATGATAAAAACGGGACAACTTATGCAGGATATAAAACATTACTTGATTCAGGTGTAGTTAAAAATAAAGAATCCGCTTATGAATATGCTGAATCTTTAGGGTGGGATAATTTTGAAATCATAGGATATATAACATCGGGTGATAATAAGTCTATTTATTATGTTGATGGTAATATAAATGGCGAGTTGATAAAAGAAAGTAACACGGATTTAATTGATGATTATCAACCTAGTGTTCAACAGGTCATCGGGAAATGGAATGGAAAGAAACTTTCTGGTGTAGGTGGAGTTATTACTTGGATTCAAGATCCAACACATTTCTTTATCGTTATCTTAGTTCCATTAATTCTATTATTTGGATATAATGTTTGGATTGTTATTCAATATGTAATTGAAGTTAAAACAGAAAAAGCTAAAAAACTTGCTTTAGAAGAAGCTAAAGCTGGTGGAATTTCTTTAGAAGAAGAGGAAGAAATTAAGCGTAAAGCAGTTGAAGAGTATATGAAGAAAATGGGTATTGATCCTAATTCATTACCTAAACAAAATGATGAAAATAAAGAATAAATATTTATTCTTTAAATATTAATTATACATGTATGTAAGAAGGGAGCGTGTATATTATGTTATTAGATTTTATTGGCGAATTCCTTATGGTATTTGCTGCAGGATTTTTAGGAATCTTTATTGCAACAGGTGAGTCTGGAGGTTTATTTGGTGGTATTGTCCAAATGTTTAATGTGCCTCTATACATCGAAGTGTTCAATAAGTATAAAGATCAATTTACTACAGGAGAAAAAGTTGGCGCTATTGCAGTTATGGTAGGCTTTGTATTAATTCTACTAGCAATTCTATATTTAATTGTTCGTGGTATTATTAAGTTATATCGTAGATGCTTTGTTAACAAATCATTAGATGAAGATTTATTAACTGAAGTTAATAGATTAAATAAAGAAATCCAAAAGAAAGATAAATTATTAGGGTTATGCTTAGCTAATGGTAAAAATAGTAAAGCTGCTCAAGAAATTTTAGAAGGTGAAGAAGAAGTAGAATCACAAGAAAATAAAGTATTAAAGACTGGTGAATCTAGATTCTATAAATTAACTGAAGTTGATCGTCAATTTAGTGAACATCCTCTTGATATTAATTTTGACAACGAAATTACTCTTGAACAATTCTGTGATAGATTTAGAAATTGGGCATGTTCAGAAATGAAATTATTCTATGAACCTAGAGTTATTAGATTATTTTTCGCAGCGTTTGCAACAACAAGAATCATTATTTTACAAGGTATCTCTGGTACAGGTAAAACATCCCTTCCATATGCAATTGGTCAATGGTTAGATAACCCAGCTACAATTGCTTCTGTTCAACCTTCATGGAGAGATAGAACTGAAATCTTTGGTTACTTTAATGAATTTACAAAGAGATTTAATGAAACTCAAATTTTAAAGAAAATGTATGAAGCAAGATGGAATGATCAAGTGTACTTAACAGTAATTGATGAAGCTAACATCGCTCGTGTTGAATACTATTTTGCTGAATTATTATCTATTTTAGAAATGCCATCTCGTGAGAACTGGATTGTAGATATTTGTCCATCTGGTTGGGATAGCGATCCTAAATATATTGAAAAAGGTAGATTTAAATTACCTGAAAATATGTGGTTTGTATGTACTATTAATAATGACGACTCTACATTTGCAATTT
Source organism: Erysipelotrichaceae bacterium (assembly GCA_015059045.1). Taxonomy (GTDB): domain Bacteria; phylum Bacillota_I; class Bacilli_A; order RFN20; family CAG-449; genus UBA3210. The sequence goes on along the minus strand of SVBD01000002.1, from coordinate 63,449 downwards.
CTGATAAAGTTTATGATAGAGCTATTCCAATTAATATTAATAGTAAGGGTATTGCTTTTGAAGTAAGTGAAGAAGATAGAAACGCTGATCATATGTATATTTCTTATAAACATTTAGAAGCAATGTTTAAAGATGCTCAAGAAAAATATAAAGTTAGTGAAGAAAATATTAAGAAGTTTGATGAAATGGATAACTATGTTATCGAACACTTCCGTTTAGCATTCGGTAATCGTATTGTTAAACAATTAAAAGAATTCGTTCCAGTATATGTTGCATGTGGTGGAACTGAAATTGATGGACTTGATTACGTCTTATGTAATAAGATTTTAAGAAAATTTGAATCTTTAAACTTAGCGTATATTCGTGATGAAGTTGATGGTTATATTCAATATTTAAATGATCACTTTGGTGAAGAGAATATGACTGAAAGTAAAGAATACTTAGAAAGATTAAAGAAATTATTCTAATTTATAGGTAGTTAGTTTAGGAAAGGAGGAATTATTATGAATAAAGATGAATATTTATCATATTTAGATCGTATTAAAGAACTATTTATTGAAGATGTTAATTTTAATCGTTATTTACAAGATTTAAATTCAGGTAAGTCCTCATTCCAAATTAATCAAAAATACTTAAGAAAAGTATTTGACCACGATTGGATTGATATTATTGAAGAGATTTTACCTTCTCTTGATGCAATTGTTAGAAACCCAAGACGCTTTATTACTGTTGAAGAAGATATCATTGATATCTCTTTAGCAAAGCAAATTTCTGTTGAATCAGTTAAGCATTTAGCCCAACATACTCAATTTATTTCTTCCGCTAATCCTAAAACTGGTTCAGTAACTCCTAGTAAGATTTTAAATACTTCAAAAGAAGAAAGTTATGAAGTCTATGAAAATAGATTTATCTTTACTTTGTTAAAGAAGTTACAAGAGTTTATTAATAAGAGATATGAAGCAATTAAGAAGAGTGTTGTAACTAACAACATGCAAGAAATTAAAGTTATCGTTAATAGTAAATATAAACATCGCGGTAACGATATGAATATTAGATTAGAAGCATCTACTGATGTTCCTTTTGATGAAAATAAATTTAGTGAGTCTAGCGATTACTTAACTATTGAAAGAGTTAAGAAGATGAAGAATATTGTCGATGGATTCCTTTCTTCTGCTTTCGCTCGTGAAATGAGAAGTTCGGCTCCAGTTCGTCCTCCAATTACTAGAACTAATGTAATTAAAAAGGAACCAAATTTCAAAAAAGCCTTAATTTTATGGCAATTTATTGAAAGTTATGAAAAGAGTGGATTTGATGTTGAAAAGGTTGATGAAACATCTCTACTACCAGAAGATGTTAATGATCAATACAAACAATTACTATTTATTAACGATTTAATCGTTAGTAGCTTTTCAGCATTACAAGATGGAGATAATTCTTTATTAGATATTTCTAATAAGATTAAGGATCAAGTTCAAGAATTAGAGCAAGAAAAAGAATCAAGTGAAGATGACTTCCCTCTTATCAATTTAGAATTAAGAGAAGTTAGAAAAGTATATATTAAATCAAATGGAGATAAAGTTTATTCTCCAAATGAATATCGTGAATTAACTGCAGCGATGGATCGAGTTATTACTCAATATCAAGTTCTTCAAGCGAAGAAAGATGAGAAATTAAAGAAAGCTCTTATTGAAAAGCAAAAGAAAGAGGATGCTAGAGTAAAAGCTAAAAACCTTCGTGATAAGAAGTTAGAAATCGCACGTAGAAAGAAAGAAGAAGAACTTGCTGTTTCTTTATTAAAGAAGGAAGAACAAGCAAAGATTAGAGAAGCAAAACGCGCTCAACTAGAATTTGAAAGAGCAAATAAAGAAAGACAAAAATTACAACTTCAACAATTAATGGAACAACATGAAATGGATGAAGTTGTTGATGAATATCGTAAACTTCTAGAAGCTAAGATGAATAAAGAATTAGTGAAATATGAAGTTGAAGAAGATAGCGTTATTGAACTAGACAAAAATAACTTAGAAATCGATTTTGAAAACGAAATCGAAGAATTTAAGAAAGAACAAGTTGAAAAGTTCAAACAATTATTAGATCAAAAAATAGAAGAAATTAATAAGAAACAATATGAAGAAGTCTAAAGCTAAGAAAACTCGTTTAAGAGTTTTCTTTGATATTGTAGGATATAGTTTATTTGGATTAATTTTTGTACTAGTGTGTATTGTTGCAGTACAAAGTTTTTCTGGTGGACATCCTAACTTATTTGGTTATTGCTATTATTATATTCAAACTGGATCAATGGATGGAGATAATGTTGATTCATTTCCAGAAAAAAGTATTATTCTTAGTAAGATGATTGATGAAGAGGATTGCTATGATTTGGTAGTTGGTGATATTATCACCTTTACTCCTAGTGAAGAAAATCTTCCTTCATACATTACAACTAAGACTCATAGAATTGTAGAGATTGATTATGAAAATAAAACAATCATCACTAAAGGGGACGCTAATACGACAAGAGATGCAAGGATATCTTTTGAAGATGTAGAAGCTAAGTTTATTAAGAAGAGTCCTTTTATTAGTATGTTCTATAATTTCTTTTCTACCTTTGCAGGTTTCTTAGTTTTAATTGTTATTCCTATTGTTGGTTTAATTATTATGCAAATATATTCTTTTGTTTTAGAAAAGAGAAAAATAGATTTGAAAGAAGAAATTTCTTCTTTAGAAGAAAAAGAAGATTTAAGTATTGAAGAAAAGAAAAAGCTTCTTGAAGAAGAAGCAATTAAAGAATATTTAGATAGTTTAAAAAATGATAAGAAATAGTTTATAATTAAACTATAAGTAGAGGTGCTTATTATGAGAATGGTAGATATTATTATTAAAAAGAGATCTGGACTAGAATTAACAAAAGAAGAAATTGATTTTGTAATTAAAGGATTTACTTCTTCAGAAATTCCAGATTACCAAATGTCATCTTTAGCAATGGCAATTGTTTTTAATGGAATGAATAAAAAAGAAATTGGTTATTTAACTAATGCAATGTTATATTCTGGAGATACTATTTCTTTAAAAGGTATTGAAGGAATTAAAGTTGATAAGCATTCTACTGGTGGAGTAGGAGATAAAGCTAGTCTTGTTTTAGGACCACTTGTTGCTTCTTGTGGTGTCAAACTTGCCAAGATGAGTGGAAGAGGACTAGGGCACACTGGAGGGACTTTAGATAAATTAGAATCAATTCCTGGTCTTACTATTAGTATTGAAAAGGAAGATTTTATCAAGCAAGTTAATGATATTGGTATTGCTATTGTTGGACAAACTGGAACTTTAGTTCCAGCGGATAAAAAATTATACGCATTAAGAGATGTTACTGGTACTGTTGAATCAATCCCATTAATTAGTTCTTCGATCATGTCTAAAAAGCTAGCGTCTGGCTCTGATACAATTTTACTTGATGTTAAATTTGGTTCTGGTGCATTTATGAAAAATATTGATGATGCTAGAGTTTTAGCAAGAACTATGGTCGATATTGGCGATGAATTAAAGCGTGATACAAGAGCAATTTTAACTGATATGAATGAACCTTTAGGACTTGCAATTGGTAATAGTTTAGAAGTCATTGAAGCAATTAATACGTTAAATGGTAATGGACCAAAGGATTTGGTGGAACTATGTACAAAAGCAGGTGCAATTATGTTAATGCAAGCAAAGAAAGTAGAAACACTTGAAGAAGGTATGAAATTAATTACTTCTAAAATTGAATCAAAAGAAGCCCTTGATAAATTGGCGCAAATGGTTAAGGCACAAGGTGGAGATGAAAGTTATATCTATGATCCATCTAAATTTGAAAAAGCTAAATATGAATATGTAGTTCGTTCATCTAAAGAAGGTTACGTTAAAGAAATTAATGCTTTAGAAATTGGTGAATCAGCAATGAGACTAGGGGCTGGTAGAGCAACTAAAGAAGATACAATTGATTTATCAGCAGGTATTATTTTAAATAAAAAAGTTGGATCTCATGTTGAAGTAAATGAAGAATTGTGTAGAGTATTTACTAATAAAGAAGATGTAAGTTCTGTTTTAGAAGATATTAAAGAATCATTTAAATTAAGTGAAGAAAAAGTTGATGTAGGTCCAATTATCTACGAAATTATTCAATAAATATATTTATTCAAGGACATTAATAAATGTCCTTTTTTAATGCTTAAATAAAAAAATAAATTTTTTAAGACAAATTTTCCGAAAAAACCCCTAACTAATTAATAGAAGGGAGGTGAAAATATGTCACAAACAAAAGAAATAAACACTGTTCAATTTAATTTAACTTATGATGAAATTTTTAAAGGTAGTTTTTCTGATTCTTCTACGGCTACTAAACTAATCAATATTGTATTAAATGAAGATATTGATGAAAATGATGTTTCTATTACTTCAAGTGAATTACTTGGCGAATCTATTGAAATTAAATCTTCTTTCTTTGATGTAAGAATAAAAGTAGCTAATGAATATGATATTGATTTAGAAATGCAAAAGTATAAACCTACTTCTTATTCATTAACTAATAGATTAATCTTTTATTTAAGTAAAATGATTTCTTCAAGTGTTAAAGAAGGTGAAAATTATACTTCAAAAGCTTGTGTATCAATTGTCTTTATGGATTTTTCTATAGAGGACTATAATAAGTGTATCAATGAAATAGAATTACTAGTAAATAAAGAACAAGTAGTATCTAAACATAAAATCATTTTAATCGACTTAACAAAGAAAGATAAATGTGATAATCTAAAATTAAGTAAATGGTTAAACTTAATGACAAGTAATGACGTATTATCTTTCAAAGGAGAAGATGAGATTATGGATAAAGTAATTAAAAAGGTAATTGATTTAAATGCAAATGATAAATTACTAGCTCAAATGATGTCTAGAGAAAAATTTATCCGTGATCAACAAGCTGAAGAATATCATAAAAAACAATTAGATGAAAAAATTGAAAAAGGTCAAAAAGAACTAGAAGAAGGTCAAAGAAAACTTCAAGAAAGGCAAAGAGAACTAGAAGAAGGCCAAAAAGAACTTCAAGAAGGCCAAAAAGAACTTCAAGCAGGTCAAAAAGAACTTCAAGCAGGTCAAAAAGAATTAGAAGCAGAAAAAGCAAAATTAGAATCAACTTTAAAAGAAAGTAAATTAGAGATAGCTAAAAAAATGAAAGATATGGGATTAGACATTGAAGTTATTTCTAAAACTACATCATTAAGCGAAGAAGAAATAAGTAAGTTATAATGAACAGGGCTAGAGAGGAAACTCTCTAGTTTTTTAAAGTTTATTTTATTTGTAATATTTGTATATTATTTTTAATAAATTTTAAAGAGGTGTCTCTATGAAACATTTATCTTTATTAAGTATCATTATTTCATTATTCTTTTTATTATTTCCATTAAAAACAAATTTTGTTGTAGCGGAAGAGAATCTTTCTCTTAATACTAAGTATTACGTATTAATTGAACCTAAATCAAAACAAGTAATAGTACAATCAAATCCACATGAAAAATTATATCCTGCATCAATGACTAAAATGATGGGAATGCTTTTAATTTTAGAAGCGATAGAAGAAGATAGAATAAGTTTTGAAGATCAAGTTACTTGTTCGGAATATGCTTCTAGTATGGGAGGAACTCAAATATTTTTAGAACCAGGAGAAGTGATGTTACTTGAAGACCTTTTTAAATCTGTTGCGATAAATTCGGCTAATGATGCAATTGTTTGTCTAGGTGAACATTTGGAAGGTAGTAATGATAATTTTGTTAAAAAGATGAATAATAGGGCAAAAGAATTAGGGATGAATAACACTAATTTTAAAAACGCCACAGGGTTAGATGATAAAGAACATTATTCGTCTTGCTATGATATGGGAATATTAGCGAGCGAATTATTAAAATATGATGATATAGTATTAAAGTATTCTTCATTAAAAGAAGATTATGTTAGACAAGATTCTTCATCTCCTTTTTGGCTTGTTAACACTAATAAATTATTAGGCCATTATGAAGGTCTTGATGGATTAAAAACTGGTTTTACTTCACAAGCTGGTTATAATTTAACTGCAACCGCTAAAAGAAATGGTGTTAGATTAGTAAGTGTAGTTATGAATGAAGAGACTATTCAAAAAAGAAGTCAAGATACATGTAGTTTATTAAATTACGGTTTTTCACTTTTAAAAAGTGAAACGATATTTGTAGGTGAAGAGGTAATTTGTAATTACAATATAAAAAATACTTTAAATAAAGAAATTGGAATTAAAGTAAAAGAAAATATTAATGTCATTTTAGATAAAGGTGAAAAGAAAGAAGACTTAAAAATTGAATTAGTAATGAATAAAATAGAAGCACCTATTGATGAAGATGAAGAAGTTGGTTACATAAAAATAACCACTAAAAGTAATAGAGTATACACCTTTAAAGTTTATTCAACATGTAAGGTTGAGAAGATTTCTTTCGGACAAATATTTAGTAATAATATGAAAATTATCTTTTCATAATGATTAATAGTCTATATTTATAAAATAAATATATATTCATAAGTAATAATCTATGAAAACGCTTGCATAAGTATTAATATTTATATTAAAATATAAATACGAAGCAAAACATTCATATTTTTAAGTATGAAAATAAGGAAACAACTGTGTTATTTAGATTTACACAGTTTTTATACTTTAGAAATATATAGGTTATACGATGAAAAAAATACAAAGATTACAATTTATATTATCTCCAGTATTGATTGCGATATTATCAGTACTTTTAGTCGTTGTATCTTTTTCATGGTATCAAGCTGCAGCAGGAGAAATTGAGTTTACTGAAGCAACTACAAATGTAACTGTTAAAGCTCCTGAGGGTACAAATGTTGAATTGATTCCAGTTGGTGATACATATACATATGATTCAGCAAATGGAAAATATACATTGACTAGTCCAGAAACTATTACAGGTTACTTTGGTCAAACCGGATTAGGTGATATTAATACTAACAATAATGATAAACCATATATCATCTTCTATAAGGCAATTATAGAAAGCGATGAACCAGAAGGAATTACAATTAATGATTGCTTTGTAAAAGGAGTAGTTATTACTAAAAATGAAGAAGAAATGGAAAATGAAGAATATTTAGATGAAGCAAGTTCAGAATTTAGTGCTTACTTCTATACTAAAGATTCCAATAGTTATATCTTCTCAAATCCGCAAAGTACATTTACTTTAGATCCAGGAACTTCCGAAACCGAAGTATATGTTGGAATAGTTTTCTTTAAAGAAGGAAGTCAAGAAGACTTTAAATTCTCAAATATTAAATATTATCAATCAATCTATTCATTACAAATTAGTTTCTATGTAAATGAATAAAACTAACAACTAATTTAAAAGAAAGGAGGAACTAAGATGAAAAAAATATCACTAATTACTGTATCATTATTTTCACTATCAGTTATTATGGCAGTTAGTTCTTTTGCTTGGTTCCAACTTAAAAACAATGGGCAGTTAGGAATTGATGTTAATACTCAAGATGGATTAGAAATTTTCTTTTCTCAAACAAGTACTGTTGATGAAGCGATGATGCCAGCTAAACTTAAAAAAGGAGTAGTATCTAACGAATCAGGATTAATTGATGGTGAAGAAATAGTTCCAAAGGGAAGAGAGGTTCTTCCAAAAGTTGATAATGATTATAATTACGTTATTAATGGGAATTCATTTGTTTCACAAAGCGAATATTTAGAATATCCAGCATCTATTGTCTATAATCAATTTGAATTAGAATCATCATTTACTGATTTAACATTCACATTTATTGTTAGATATTTCAATGTAGATGATGATCCTTCGACAGATATATCAACTTTAGATTCATTTATGCAAACAGAAGCTTTAACATTTAACTTCTTCGTAATGAATCAAAAACTTACTAATGAAGAATTAGATACAATTTCGACAATTAAGGATGAAGCTAGTTCTAAAGTTACAGTAGAAAAATTCTTATCTAATAAAGCAACTGATTTAGATTCGACATTTGCATTAAAAAATGGGGTAAACATTAGTGATAGTAATTTAGCTCCAGCAGAAGTAGATTCATATCGTTTAAGTTCAACAGGAGACAATCAAACAGGAATTTATACAGTTGATGTAGTGGTTGAACAAAATGTTACTCAATATTTGTTAATTGAATCATATTATAGTGTTCCAGATGCTTTAATTGAAGGTAACTTACCTTTAACTGGTAAATTCGTATTAGATATTTCATACGCTCAAAAAGTTAGTTAAAAAATATATAAGAAAGGAGAGAACTTATGGCAAGACAAAATAAAACTAATATTATGTTAAGTGCAGTAATGGCTACATTAGTCATGGGTTCTTTAGTGTTCTCTTCTTATGCTTATTGGAGTAAAAATAAAGCTGAATTAAATATTCCAACAACTGAATTTAACGCAACTGAAGAAGAATTCACATTCTTTGCTTGCGTTCCTAATATTGCTTCTTCAACTGGTTATGATTATTATGATTTAGAACAAGTACCAACTGATTTGGTTGATGATATTAATGGTCTAGCAGTCGTTAGATATGAAGCGTTAACAAAGACAGCATTCATTCCTGAATATCCTGAAGTTGTCATTGAAGGTGAATTATATAATGACAATAGTAAAAAAGAATTACCAGTAATTCATATTTTAAATTCTTTATCTTCAGATGACATTACAATTCAAAATGGATTTACAAAAGTTGTAAATTTAATTATTCCAAGTACTATTACATATATTGAACCTGGATCATTTAATGGGGCTACTTCATTAAGTGAAATTTCAATTTTAGGTGATGAAAATAGTGGTGATATCTCTTTTAGTGAAACTAACTTTACTCGCGTTGAAAGTTTAGGACAATTAAGATATCAAAATGATTCAAGAAAAACTAAGGTTAGTTTGAGTGACACATCAAGTTATTTTAGAATGCAATTTGAAAATGGTGCATTACAATACGATAATAAGAAACAAGTTTATTCAACATATGTAATTCCAAATACAACTATTAATAGCATTAGTTTAACTAAAACTGTAAATTCTGAAGAAACTACAATTGATGCAAGTGTTAATATGGTGGCTAATGTAAAATATCGTATTGATTATTCTAAAACTAATGATACAATTTCGGTTTATGAATATGAATACAAATTATTAGCTAATGAAGTAGAAACTCCTTTAGTATTAAATACAGATGTAAGACATGAAGAATATGTGATTGATAATACTTTTGGAATTATTAATATTAATACATTAGATGATATTTATGTTAATGAATATGTAAATGAAAGTTTAAATGATACTAATTCATTTAGATTAAAATATCTTGATGCTGATTATTCATCTAATAATTGCAATTATCAAGTTAAATTTGCTCCTTCATTAGTCTTTGAATCAACTCATTATTACACTTCAAATTCTGGTGAATTATTAAATGTTAATACTCAAACTCAAATTGGTGTTGAAAAAGCTTATTTCTTAAATCAAGTTACTAATCAAATTGAAGAAGTAAATAATCAAGAAAAACAAATTATTACTATTGAAGATGATGATTATTTATCTTTATACGTTGTCGCTAGTAATTCTAACGGTGATAAATATATTGATCCTAATACTGAAAGTGAATATATTCAAATGTATCCTACTGATGATGAAACTGGATATACATTCACATTCTTAAAAACTCTAGCGCCTGATAATCTTTTACCTACAAGTTATGTTTTCTATAAAGGTAAATATAATATTGTCTCTTTACCTGAATATATCTCTTCTAGCCAAAGTGAAGAAGAATTATATCAAGAAGTTGATTATATTGATGGAGAACAAGTATACTACTTTGATTTAAATGGTGCAAATCTTCATAGTGCTGATCATCCTAGTAGTGGTGAAGAAAATCCTGATTATAAATGGTATTTAGCTTATTGGCCTAGTTCAGGAACAATGACAACTAAACCTTTAGAATTTGTTAGTGATGATTCAGATTTAATTAGATTTACAATTCCTGATGGCACAACAAAATTTAAGTTTGTACGTGTTCCTTATGAAACTGATATCGCTTCAGCATTAACAGGAAACTGGGAAGATGTTACAAATCAAAACTATTATGATGTCAATGTAACTACTGATTTAATTAATCGTGATAATAACTATATGTCATTCCATAGTTGGAATGAAGATAAATTCTATATTAGCTTTGCTAATGTTAACATTGAAAATAATACGAGAAGAATTTATTTAGATACAAATAATGCTGGCTTCTTAGGAGAACATCATACTACAAATCAATCAACCGGTAAATTAGAAGATCCATTATATCGTTGGTATTTAATTTACTGGAAAAAAGTAAATGGTGTAGAAAAGCAATATGAAATGCCAATTTTCTATTTAGATGATAATGCAACATCTTTAGTTATTGATATTCCTTTAGATGCAGAGAAATTTAAATTTGCTCGTATTAATTATGGGGATGATATTAAAACATGTCTAGCTAATAACTGGAATGGAGTAATAAATCAAAATAATAGTGATATTACTCTTTCTTCGTTAAGTTCTAATAATGTTATTTATTTCACTGAATGGGATGAATGGAATGCGAAGATGTTTAAAGTAGCATTTAAAGAAGCTGATATGGATAGTTCAGTTAATCCACAAGATAAGAACTACTTTATTATCGATAACTATGGTGCAACTGGAAATACTTCTTATTTAGTCTTAAATGAAAATTTAGGATACAATTTAAGAAATGCGACTAATACATCTAAAGATTACGCTTATGAATTTACAAAATTAGAAGCTTTACATAATGGTATTATTGATAAAGTATCATTAACTAAAGGTAGTGAGATTTCTTCTAAAATCTATAATCCATTTACTAATACTTATGATACATTATCATTTAGCGCTTCTAATGTTTCAGTAAATAGCGAATTAGATATTAATGATTATTTATCATTCTCTAATGGTAAAGTTATTGTTGAAGAAGATATTGTAATTAAGTTCTACTTAAAAACAAATTACGATAAGACTAGTAAGTTATTAAAGTCATATACTCTATACATTGATATAACTGAAGATGCAATTGATGATATTGAAAGAACGATAGTAAGAGATTCGGAAAACACATATGATTTAGAATATACTCAAGAGAATATTGTATTATCAGGTGAATATCCATTATTAACTTCTAATAGTGTAGTAATGTTAACTAGAAACTACGCTAATGATGATTTTGAAGAATATTATGTTTATGATGAAAACGGATTTGATGGAAGTTATATCGTATCTCAATATTCTGATACAGGAAGAAAATATGGCTTTGGACAACTTAATGAATATTTTGGTGTTTATCGTAATGATAGTCCATTAGGTGAATATGATGTATCTAATCAAACAATCGTCAAATTCACTCCAAATGAAGGTAATTCATATAAGGAATCATATTTAGGAGCATATGATGAATTTGGTAATTTATTAACAATTCTAGATTATTCGGAAAATCAATCTCTATTAGGTGGATATAATGTTTACTTAGGTAGTATTCCTGTCAGTGGAAAGGATTATTCATATATTGATGTTAAAGAATTAGGTGAAGAACATACTATTACTAGCTCAACAACAGTTTATGTTGATTTCTCTAATACTGAAATTTCAGGTGATGATACTGGTGAAACTCCTGATTTCCAATGGTATGTAATTTATTGGGCAAATGAAAATGATGAAAGAACAATTGAACCAATTTATTATATTAAAAATCAAGGAACTGTAATTAAGTTTGAATTACCAAATGAAGCAAATAGATTCAAGATTGTTAGAATTCCTACTGAACATAATACTTCAAAAGAATTAGTTTTAGATAATCAAGGTAATGTTGATTGGGATGGATATTATTTAACTAACGATTGGAATTATATTACTAATCAAATTGAAAGAGATATTTATCCAGCTGAATTAAGTAATTTCAATTGTATTAGATTCACTTACTGGGAAGAGGATGTTGGAAATTATAAGGGTAGATTTAGATTTGATTTAACTAATTATAATACTTCTTCTTTAAGTGATTTAGTTACTGAAGCGGATGTAAGTGATTCTTCATCATTACAATACGAATACTATTATAGTATGTTAAATAACAACAATGGATTTATTAAAGAATCTATTGATGGTAGTGATACCTATTATACATTTGATAAAGCATTTGTAGTTCAAACTAGTGCATATCAAATCTTAAAAGCAAATGGAACTACAGTATCATTTAAAAATAATTCTTCTCCATTAGATTTCTCAATTATTGATGGATATACATATACTGGTTTATCATTTGATGGATCAAATGGAGTTACATTCCCAGGAACAGGTTATTATGACTTAAGAATGTTAGTTAGAAATGGTAGTTATTATTTAGGTTATAAATATCAAGGAACTAGATTAACTTTACGTGATGAAACATTCACTATTAAGACTATAGTTGATGGAGTTGAAACTTCTTCACAATTAATGAATCAAACAAATAACTTAAATAACTATTTCCAAGATATTAACTTAACAAGTTCAAATACAACTATCCAAATTTTAGATGAAAGTATGGTTATGGTTGATACATTTGTTATTGATGAAGCAGGATATTATCGAGTATATGCTTCTGACGTAGGTAATTTATATTGGACAGATCCTCATTATAGTTACATTAAGTTAAATTACATCAATATCACATATGATTTAGTAAATAATGGAGCGTTATTATTTGAAACTACAAATCAATATATTGAAAGAGCACGTCCATATAATGATTATTTAACTTCTTCAATAGAAACTATTTATCAAATCGAAAGTGAAAGCATTCCTGCGGAAAATATGCTATTACATGAAGGAATTTATCGTGCATATATTGATATTGGAACTATTGATGAAGAAGTCTTTGTATATTTAAATGAAGAAGAAATAGCAAGTATTACTATTCCTTATCCAGGTAGTTACTTAGTTGAATTTAATGGTTCAACTATTAACGCGACAAGAATTCAAAAAGCTTCCACATTTACTATTGTATTAAATGGAGAAGAAGTTGCAGAATTAATTGTTAAAGAAGATACTAAAGCTTACTTTGAATATACATTAGAGGAATATATTGTTATTGAAAATGAAATTGATTTAGCTAATACTGATACAATACTAGTTGTTGATTCATCAGGTTATACAGTTTCTCAAATTGATTCAATTACTTATGATGAAGATCCTGAAACTGAAGGTAATACTAAAATAACAACTATTCCAGTTGGAGTTTATCAATTAACATATAGTATTGACTCTTCTAGAAGAGCAAATAGTACCTATCAAGTATTTACCTATATTAAATTAGTGCCAAAACAATCTTCTACAGTTACTTTCCATTATACATTAGAAGAAACAATGGAAGAAACGACAGTAACTCAACTAATTGGTACATATTATGGAACTACTTTAAGAACATATGAAGAATTAGGTGGATATGTTGAAGGTGGAAAAGCATTTATTGGTTGGGCTACTTCTAGTTCCGGTGCAGTTGTTTATCAAGATGGTGAAAAAGTTACTAGAACTTTGGATCTATATCCAGTATTTAGAGAAAGTGTTCATGATACAATCTTTGTTACAGATTTAATCTTTGATTCAACTACTGATATTAAATTTACTTTATCAGACTTAAATGATTATCATATCGAAAGTGTAGTATATAGTTTAGATGATGGTAGTCATGGAACAATGTATTCTAGATATATTTCTATTGATGGAGAAACAAATATTGTTACTTTAAAAGCAACTATTTGTGAATTAATTGGATATGTCGAAGGTGGACAAGAATTCTATGTTACATTATCTAATGGAATTCAAGAATATACAGTAAGTGTATATATTCCTTATCCAAAATATTCTTCAGGAATCATTGTCGCGCCAAATGTAGAACAATACGTTGATGAAGTTGATACTACTAATGATGTTGATGTGGATTATTCTACATTGTTTGAATAACACAATATAAGATGCCTTTTAAAAGGCATCTTTTTTGTTGAACGAAATCTTTTGAATATAAATTAATATATTTGATTAATAAAATCTTTTCGTGTCTTAAAAAGCTTTAAAATCGATTTTATGATGTTATTAATAATGGGACTTATTATGACACAAAAATCAAGACATATAAAAAGTATTCATACATGAATACTTTTTATAAATAAATTTATTAGTGGATAATTAATAATTAATTATGCTATTTAATAATGCATAGAAAGGTAATTTATCTTCTTGATCAAGAGTTGAATCATTTGCTATGTAATTATAAATTACATCTTCTACGGAAACTTTAATTGATTCCATTACATGTTCTGCTTCATTAATAACTGCATAAGGAGTAATGGTAATTAATTCTTTAAATTGATAATAAGGAATATTATTTAAAGATAATGTATAAACGATATAATCTCCAGAAACAGTTTTATTTTCTTCAAGATCAACTTGAATAATTGCATCCTTTCCATTTGCGTTAACTTTAAATCCGAATTCACTCATATTGTTAACAGCATCTAAATTACTAGGAATATAAATTAAAGTACGTAAATTAACTTTGGTGAAGTAATATTTAACTGCATTAGTAATTTTATATGTAATTGTGATTTTTTCAATATCTATAATGTCATATGAAGTTGTATTATAGACATTTTGAATTACTAAATTGCTTACTTCTTCAAGATTTGTTACTTCAACTTCTTGAGATTCTAAAGAACCTGTGAATGTTTCATCGTTAATTTTTAATCCCGCATAAGAAGCACTTGTTTCATCTTTGAATTGATCATATATTTTAAATTTTACTTTGATTGAATCAAATTTGAAATCTGTTGTATTAGTAATATCAAATTCAAGAGAACTACCATTAGTGCTGTAATTATATAACCTAATTCTATTATCATCCATCATCAAGGTACCTCTTTTGATACCATTTCTTTTGTATGATATATCAACATATGGAGCGATTTCAGGAACTAATTGATCTATTGAAGTAGTATCTTCTGTATAATTTGAATTTCCATATAGTAATGTTGGTTTAATGCTGACAGTTTTAGTTTGTTCTCCAGCGTAGCTTTCGGTATAGTAAGAAACTCCTAATCTTGATTTTGGAATTGATAAATCAATAAGTGATGTTCCTTGTTCAGCCCAAACCGCAGTTAAGGTAAATTCTTCATAAACTGTTGTATTAAAGTCATATAGATTATTAATATCTCCAGTTGTTGACCAACCTACGAATTGATACCCATCTTTAGTCGGATTACTAGGTTTGACTACTTTATTATCAGTAATACTAGCAGAAGAAGGACCAGTACCGCCATCTAATTCTAATGCAACACCATAATCTTCAATGTTTTTATATATGTATACATCTTTTTGTCCAGATTCGTAACAACTAAATAAACTGCTAGTAGAATTAAATCTCATCCAGTTTCTTGTTGAAACACCAGCTTTGATGTCATGTGATTGTGTTGAATTATTTATTTCACAAGCGAATTTTGATTTGTCGTCGGTTGTATTACTATTTCGAGTTTTTAATTGGTTAGCACTACTACTAGGTGCATATAAATATCCTTCAACTGTACCTGATTCATCATTATGACCAGTTGAAGAAACCTCGAATGAAAAATTATTTATGTCATTTTTAACGATTGTAATAAGTTGGATTCCATTATCTATATCATTACTATTTAATGTTAATCCATCACTTGCATCGTTGTCTTGTAAATCAACAGCGTAACGATTATCTGATCTTTGATATCCCATTGCAAAATAATTTTCATTATTAATACCAACAATAATAACTTCGTCCCCATCTTTTAAGTAATTAAAATCAGTTACAAGTTTGTAAGTCAAAGAGGAGCTATCAGCTTTAGTAGAAGTATTTAAACTATAAGCAAAAGAACCTATAGCAAAAGTTGATGACAATAATGATACTGTCAATAATATAGACTTTAATATTCTTCCTTCTTTCATAATAATACTTCTCCTACTAAATTAATTTATTTTACCATTCCCAATCTGATTGTAAATTATCTCCACCTACAACATCATCATCTGTTGAAGTTTTTTCTTCATTAGAAGAAGAAATATCTTCACTAGAAGATTCTTCTGTAGATATTTGACTATCTTCTAAACTTGAAGAAACATTTACTGATGTTGTATCTTCACTTGTTAATATTTCAGAAGAAAGAGGGATGCTTTCTTCTTCACTAATAAGTGAATCTTCTGAAGTAGAAGGTACACTTGTTATAATTGATTCATCTGATTGGGCAATATCTTCAGACGATATTACATCATTAGATGTAATAATACTTTCACTTATAGAATCTTCTTCAGAAGAAACTTTTTCTTCTATACTTGTTGTATAATCACTAGTAAGTGATTCTTCACTTAAGACTAATGATTCTGAGTTTGAATTATTACTTGTTTCATCTTCTAGTGAACTAACTTCACTAGTTTGATTTGAAGAAACTTCTTCAATAGATGAAGGATTCTCTTTATTTGTGCAAGAGAAGAGTAAGCAAAGAGATAATATAGAAACTACAATAAAACTTGTTCTTTTCATATACTACCTTACCTTTGAACAGTATTAATTGTAACAACACCTTCGTTATCAACTTCAATGTTATATTCTTGAGCTTTAATAACTTGAATGTTACCACTTGTATCTTTATAGCATGCAATAACTACAATTTGATCATAATTTTCATATCTAAATGAAACATCATCAGTTAATGTTAATGCATAGTATCCTTGATAAGAACTTGATTGATCAAGTTCTTCTGATAAATAGAGAATATTACCAACTCTTAAAGCATCTAACATGTTAGATGAAGAGAAATTCCAATACCCTACATAACTTGTTGGACTTCCATTGTTTCCATCTTTATCTACAAAGATAAATTTGTATCCAAAGTTTTTAGATGAAGTGCTTAAATTATCAATAGAATTTGATAGACCGGCACCAAATCTAAATGCATTAACATCTCCATTTACCTTTTGTGCGGTCATTAGGTTACTTAAATCAGTTTCTACTGAAACATTATATTTCTCACCTTCTTTTGTATTTTGAACAATATAATATACGTTTTGTGGTGTTAGGGTAATATCAACAGTTTGTTTTGCGTCATTTTGTGCCCCATCATTAACAATTAATGAAGTATATGATTTAGATGCATCAACGGAAATTTGAATAATTCCATTACCTAAATCAGTAACTGCATCCATATTACCTGGCCATGTATTATTATGGCTTCTAAAATAACCATTCCAGAAGTATACTGATTCAACTGACCAATCTGTTAATTGAGTCGTATCGATATATAAGAAGTAATCTTCTGCAGGTGAATATTTTGCATATAGATTTAATTCGGAACCATCTAAAATATTGACGCCAGCATCAAATTTGCTTGTTAATGATGTGTTTGTATACCAAGCTTCTAATTTATTGCCTTCTATTTCAATATGAATTGGATAGTATAGTGTTTCTCCATCTGGAGTATAGTAATCTTCTCCAATAATTGTTCCATCAGGTAATCTATAAGTTACACAAGACATTTTAGCTAAAGAAACATTATTGATTTTCCATGGATTACCGCTTCCGGAGAATGAATTAGGCATTACTAATTCATAATGTCCTCCAACATCATTTATATCAAATGTAATATTTGTAATATCTGTTGTTTGTTTCATTTCTCCATTTTGGAAGAAATAGAATACAACTCCATTTATATCAACAAATTTTGTGTAATCACCATATGTTATTGTACTAAGTGTAACAACATATGTGTGTTCTTTTTTGTTTGAATCATATGTAAATCTGGTTTTTGAATCAGTGGCGTTATAGTCATTATTCCAGTCAATTGCTTGATAATCTCCTGAAGAGCCATAAACGTGTAGTGATTCTTTATTGATTGTTCCTGACCAATTACTTTTAGCGGTATTGTAAGCTGTACCATTAATATGGAAAGTAATTGTTCCACTCCATTGAGCAGTATATGATTTATTGCCAGTAGATCCTTTAGTAATAGTAATCTCTGTTGATGGTGTGTTGCCATTACTTCCAGTCCAACCTAAGAATTCTGCACCATATTTTTCAGGGTTAACTAAAGTAAATGTTTCTGTTTCTACAGTATAAGTTTCTGGGTTAAATGATATAACCCCATCCATTTGCATTGTATAAGTAATTGTATATTCAATGATTTCCCAGTGGGCATATAATACTGTAGTATTGTTTGCGTTTGTCCAATTTGATACGCTGACACCATTTTCATCAATTACTTGAGTGCCATTTACAGCACCGGTATAGTAACCTAAGAACGTGTATCCGGTTCTAGAAGGTGGGATTACAGTAGGTATAGGTGAATCATATGTAACATTAATTATTTGTGTTGTTGGTGTATCACCATAATTAACATTAAGAGTTGCTGGGTATATGTTTGCAGTCCAATGTGCATATAATGTTTGATCTGCAGTAATTTTTACAGTAGTTTCTCTAGTAACTTCAGTTCCACTAACAGGATCAGTAAACCAACCAGCAAATGTATATCCAGTTTTTCCACCGACGGAAGTAGGTAAAGGAAGTTTATCATATGTAGAATCATATGTTACAGTAATAGGATCTTTTGCAGTACCACCTTGTGTATCAAGAGTTACTGTATATGTATTAGCTTCCCAACCAGCATATAATGTAATACCATTTAAAGGCATTGTTGTAAATGTATATGCTTCTGTACATTCTTCATCTGTATGCCAACCTGTAAATGTATAACCTGTTCTTGTAGGTTCATCGGGTTCATTTATAGGAGTTTCGTATCCTTCAGTAATTGGATCAACATTAGAACCACCCATTGAATTAAATGTAATAGTATAATTTATAGCGGTCCAATGTGCATAAATAGTATGATCTGCATCTTGAAGAACAATTGTATTATCGTCTACTAATTCTCCTCCACTAGAAGCACTATACCAACCAGCAAAATCATAACCAGTTCTTGTTGGAGTTGGTAAAGAAGTTATATATCCATATCTTAATGTTTCATAGAATTGAATTGAAGTAGGATCAACACTAGCTTTATTACCATTTGGATCAAGTGTTAATGTATATTTAGTCAATTGTTCCCATTGTGCATATAAAGTATGATCATCCGCTGTATTTACAATAGTTGATGAAGTAATTTCAGTACCACCGCTTGCTTCGGTAAACCAACCTGTAAAAATATAAGATGAATCTCCATGAGTAGGAGTAGGTAATGTTCCATATTCAGCATCATATGCAACATCTTTTGAATCGTGAGAAGAATTACCACCATTAACATCAAAAGATACGGTATATTCATTAGCGGACCAATTAGCAGTATATGATTTGTTTCCTGTGGATCCTAAACTAATTGAAACAGAAGTTTGAGGTATAGAGCCATTAGATCCAGTCCAACCTGTGAATGTATATCCTGTTTTAGTAGGATTATTTAAAGTGAATGTTGCAGTTTCAATATTATAAGATGATGGATTAGCAGAATTAACAGTACCACCATCTAAATTATAAGAAATTGTATAATTAATAGGAGTCCAATTGGCGGTATAAGTTTTATTACCAGTAGAACCTTTAGCTATTGAAACTGAAGTCTGTGGAGTTGAATCATTTGAATCAGTCCAACCAGTAAATGTGTATCCAGTTTTTGTAGGGTTTATTAAGTTGAATGTAGCTGTCTCTATATTATATGAAGTAGGATTACTAGTACTTAAAGTACCGCCATTCAAATTGTATGAAATAGTATAAGTAACAGGTGAAAATTTTGCGTAGAAACTTTTATAATCAGATCCTACAGTTACTTTATATGAAGAATTAGTTGATAGTGCAGTTCCAGTAAAATCTTCATTGTCATACCACCCATTAAAAGTATAACCACTATTTGCTGTTGCGGTTAATGTTGCAGTTGTACTAGGACATAATGCTAATGATGCACTTGCATTTGAAGCCGTAGTAGTTGCAGTTTTTTCTCCTGTAGCTTTTAACGAAGATACATATCGTCCACTTATAGATAGTGTGCCAGCTGCTGCATTTGAAGCATTAATAGTATAATTACGATTTACTGAACTATAATTAGCTCCTGTCCATTGACAACTAATAGAAGTGTTGTTAGGGCTACTACTAGAAGTATCTCCAGGTGTCCATAAATAAACAGAACCACTATTAAATCCATAATTATTATAAACGTTAGTATAATGAGTTGCGTTTGTTCGGTTGCTTGGCCCCCAGTTACCACTTCCCCAAGTTGAACTAGCATTGGCGAAAGCAATATAATTAGCGCCATCCCAAGCGGGCATTGTATATTGGTATAAGTTTTCACCACTAGTTACTTTATTCATTTTATAAACACTAGTGTAAGAATCATGCCCGATGAACATCATAATTGTAGATAATGTCCAGTTTGCTGGTCTAATAAAATAAATTTCACCACCAGTATGGTTTACAGCGTTAATTTTTGTTTCTTCATTATTATAAATATGTGCTGTTGGAAGCACACTAAAAAACATTATAAATGCAAAAAATATTCTTAAAAGTTTTTTCTTCATGGGGTAACCCTCCGATCAACTTGATTTTATATATGTCAATTATAAAATATATTTTATAATATAGTCAATAGATAAATGGAAGCGTTTACATATTTTAATAATAAATTTTATGAAATTTAATATTAATTATGTTTTTTTTACTATGCTTTCTTCTTTTGACATATTTTGACACATATATTAGCCTAAAATACTTTTGGAGGACAAGACATGGATAACAAGATAAAAATAACCTCCTTTGAAGATGGTATTGTAATTAAGATTTCAGGGGAACTTGATTCGTCTAAGACAGGTTTATACAAAGAGAAGATTCATCAAAGTATGAGAGCGTATGGCCCTCGCTATATTATTTGGGACATGAAGGATCTTACTTTTTTAGATTCTGCTGGTATTGGATTAATTTTAGGTAGATACAATGAAATTGAAAAGATACGAGGAATAATGGGACTAATTGGATTAAATACTTATTCTCGTAAAATTATTGCAATATCAGGATTATTTCAAATTATTAAGGAATATAATTCCTTAAAATCATTTATGAAGGAGGAGAAGATCAATCAATGAGTAATTCAATGGAATTAAAATTTAAAGCATCGATTAGTAATGAATTACTAGCAAGACAAGCATTAATTGCATTTATTAGTCCACTTAATCCAACAGTAGATGAAATAGGTGAATATAAAACTATTATTTCTGAAGCGGTATCAAATGCAATTATACATGGATATCGATTTGATGCATCAAAAGATGTTTTTATTAAAGCTACTATCTTTGAGGATGAAGTAGAAATTATCGTTAGAGATTATGGAGTAGGTATTAAAAATTTAGAGGAAGCTAAAACCCCTCATTTTTCATCTCGTCCAGATTTAGAACGAGCGGGTATGGGATTAACAATTATAGAAACATTAAGCGATTCATTTTCAATTTCTTCAGTTGAAGGATTAGGAGTAAAACTCATTATTAGAAAGAAATATTCTCTTTCAAAAGAAAACGATGAACAAAGAGTCTAATGATTACAAGCTTTTAAAAAGAATAAAAGCTTTTGATAAAGAAGCATTTGATGAGTTTTATAAAAAAAATGAACCATTAGTATATTCAATATTAAAAAGATATTCTCATAAAACTAGTGATTATGAAGACCTATTAATGAGCGCTAGATATGGATTAGTAAAAGCAATTTACTTCTTTGATATAGAACAAGATGTTGAATTCTCTACTTATGCTTTTCCACTAATTCTTGGTGAGATAAGAAGTTATTTTAAAGGACTTCATTTATTAAAGATTCCAAGAAAATACGCTGATATAAGTAAGAAGATTGAAGAAGCGAATAAAACTATTCAAGAAAAATATAATCGTTCTGCGACAATAGAAGAAATATGTTTGTTAACTAATGAATCAAAAGAAGATGTAATTGAATCACTTGGATCATTAATGAAAGTTGATTATTTAGATGAAGAAATATCAGAAGATACTAGAAAGATCGATTTGATAAGTGAAAATGGATTATCATTAGTTGATAAGTTAGATTTAAAACTAGCTTTAGAGGAACTAGATAAAAAAGAAAGGTTAATTATTGAAATGAGATACTTTGATGGATTAACTCAAAGTGAAGTTAGTAAAAGATTAAATTTATCACAAGTGCAAATTAGTAGAATTGAAGCAAAAACATTATTAAAATTAAAAGAATTATTAGTCTAAAGAATAATTGAACATAAATCATCTCAAGATATATTTGAGGTGATTAGATGAAAAAAGCAAAGTTTATAGAAATTAGTAAAAAAGAAAAAAGAAATAAAAATTTACTAAAGGATTGTTTAATTGCTTTTTTAGGTGGAGGGTTACTAGGCCTATTATCACAAGGATTAATTGATTTATATCATCTTGTTTTTGAGGTGGATTATCTTTTATCCTTTTCTTTAAGTAGTATTACTTTAGTTCTTCTTGCGGCAATATTAACTTCTCTTTCTTTTTATAATGATTTAGGGCAAATTTTTGGGGCAGGCCTTTTTATTCCAATTACTGGTTTTAGCAATTCGATGGTGAGTGCAAGTATTGAGGGAAAAAGTGAAGGATTAATTTATGGAATTGGGACAAATCTTTTTTCTTTAGCCGGATCTGTAATTTGTTATGGAATAGGTACAAGTGTGATTGTATCTTTAATTTATTATGTTTTGTTACTTATGGGGGTTAGAATATGAATTATCTAACTCTTAGTTTTAATAATGTTTTTATTCGTGCTTGCTCTTCTGTTTCTGGACCAAAGGAGAAAAGTGGACCTTTAGGTAATTTTTTTGATTATTCTTTTGAAAACGAAAGAGCTAATCAAAAAACTTTTGAAAAAGGTGAAGTAGAAATGCTAAAAACGAGTTTGGAAATATTACTAAAGAAAGCAAAATTACCTATTGATAAAATATCATTATGTATTGGAGGAGATTTATCAAATCAAATCGCTCTTTCAAATTTAATCGCTAAAGATTTGCCTTTAAGTTTTATTGGAGTATATTCTGCTTGTTCTACTCTTATTTTAAGCATGAATTTAGCTAGCGTTTTTGTATCTTCGTCATATTTAGATAATGTACTTTGTTTCTCAAGTAGTAATTATGGAACTAGTGAAAGGCAGTTTAGATATCCTTTAGAATATGGAATATTTAAAAAAGACACGACTACAATAACAGTTTCTGGTGCTGCATCTTGTATTATTTCAAATGAAAAATCACGTATAAGAGTCAATCACTCTACATTTGGAAAGGTAGAAGATGTGATGTGGGATAATGTAAGTGATATGGGTTCTCCTATGGCATATGGGGCATATGAAACTATTAAGCATCACTTGAAAAATACTTCAAGTAAAATAGAAGATTTTGACTTGATATTAACAGGTGATTTATCTACTTTAGGAAGTAAAATACTAAAGGAATTATTTTTAGAAGATTCAATAAATTTATATAATCATCAAGATGCTGGAAATTTAATATATGGAGAAGATAAATCTAAATTTATGGGCGGATCTGGTAGTGCATGTATTGGGCTAACTAGCTTTGGATATATCTTTAAAAAGATGATTAATAAAGAGTATAAAAAGGTATTATTAGTAGGTACAGGAGCACTTCATTCTAAGACTAGCGTTCAACAAAATAATGTCATACCAGTAGTTGCTCACGCCATTGAAATAGAGGTGGTAGAATGAGTTATTTATTAAGTTTTCTTCTTGTTGGAAGTGTTTGTTTTGTTGGTCAATTAGTCTATGAAAAAACTAAATTATCTCCAGGTCATATTACATCATTTTTAGTGGTTTTTGGGGCTATTTTAGGTATATTTGGCTTGTATGAAGTACTTTTAGAAATTGCTCCTGGAGGTAGTAATGTACTTATTACAAACTTTGGATATTTACTTGTTAAAGGAGGAGTTGAAGGAATTAAAGAACAAGGAATTTTAGGGCTATTTTTGAATCTATTTAAATATTGTTCTTTGACCTTATCATTTACTATTTTTATTTCTTTACTATGTGGTTTAATATTTAAACCAAGAGATCGTTAATGGGTATTAAAAAAGATTTTATTGAACATATTGATAGTTCATTAAACTTTGATATCTTTAGAAGAAAAGTTAAAGTAAAACTAAAGATAGTTGAAGTATTTTTCATTACTCCTTTAATAGATAGTATGATATTACTTGAAACGATTAGATCAATTAAAGAAATTAGAAATGATAAAATAATTCAAGAAGATCTAGTTACCCCTCAAATTAGAAAAGAAAGTGATTTAAATAAAGTTTTAACTTCCTTTTACAGTGGTGAAGTTATTATTTTTACTAATAATAATTGTTATATTGTCGATTGTAGAAAACATCCATTAAGAGGAATTGATGAACCTCATTCAGAAAAGTCAATTCGAGGTTCTAGAGATGGATTTAATGAAAGTATTAATACAAACATTGGTTTAATTAGATTAAGAATTAAATCAAATAAATTAAAAACGGAAATATTAGAAGTTTCTAAATATGGAAGAACCTATATTAGTTTAGTTTATCTAGAGGATAAAGCGGATTTAAAGATAGTGGAAGAATTAAAAAGAAGGATATCAAAACTTGATATTAATTCTTTAATTATGAGTGATCGAAGCTTGGAAGAAAGATTATTTTCTCAAGGTAAAATAATTTATCCTTTAGTTAGATATACAGAAAGACCTGATGTAGCTAGCATTCATATTATGAATGGGAAAGTAGTAATAGTTGTTGATACTTCACCTAGTGTTATTATTACTCCTATTTGTTTACTTGATCATATTAAACATGTTGAAGAGTTTAGACAAACCCCATTAATTGGTTCTTTTACTAAAGTTTTAAGAATCATTTCGGTAATTGTTTCTTTATTTCTTTCACCAGTTGTTTTAGCTTTATTAACAGATCATGATTATACGAATATTTTTAGTATTTCTTTAGATAGTGGTAATAGCGTTTTAGCCTTTGAAATGATTGTATCGACTATTATTTTAGAAATATTTAGAATTGCTATTGTTCATACTCCAACTCCTCTTGGTGGAGCGATAAGTTTAGTCTCCGCTTTAGTATTAGGCCAAGTTAGTATTGATTTAGGAATCTTTTCTAGTGAAGTTCTACTTGTAGTTTGTATTTCTTCAATCTGTGGATTTGCCACACCTAGTTATGAATTATCTTTATCAAACAAATTAGTTTCATTAATATTATTACTTCTAGTAGCCTTTTTCCAAATGGAAGGATTATTAATAGGATTTATCTTATTATTTTTATATTTAGTATCAATAAAAACATTTAATGTTCCTTATTTGTATCCACTTGTACCTTTTGATTTTAAAAAGCTATTTAGATTTATGTTTAGAAATAGTAATGAAGATAATAAGAACTTATAAAAGTTTGACTAAAATACAATAGCATTCCTAAAAAGTCGAAAAATATTTGTGTTTCACTTTGGAAAAGGTCAATAAAATATAATTTTCCAAATTAAAACGTTTTTTTTGAATTGACAAAAAAATAAATATAATATATACTTACTTTGGAAAAGGTCAATAAAATATAATTTTCCAAATCAAGGAGGTTCTTATGCTTTCAATTAATAGAGATCGCTATTTAGGTCAACTAATTGATAAAAAAGATAATGGATTAATAAAGATTCTTACTGGAATTAGACGATGTGGTAAAAGCTATCTTTTATTTAATATTTATTATAATTATCTTTTAGACAATGGTGTTGATTCAAAAAACATTATTACTCTTGCTTTAGATGATGATAGATTTAGAGAATATCGAAATCCTGTTAAATTATCAAATTATTTATATTCTCAAATTAGTAATAAAGAAGAAATGTTTTATATTTTATTAGATGAAGTACAATTTGCAATTTCAGAAAATGAACTAAGGGGTAAAGAACCATTACGTATCTATGGGATTTTAAATGGATTATTAAGTTTAGGAAATGTTGATATTTATATAACTGGTTCAAATTCTAAATTTTTATCTTCAGACATTATGACTGAATTTAGAGGAAGAGGAGATGAAGTAAAAGTATATCCACTTTCATTTAAAGAATTCTACTCGTCTAATTTGTTCGAAGATAAATATGAAGCATGGAATGAATATAGCACTTATGGTGGATTACCAATGATATTGACTAGAAAGAATGATGAAGAAAAAACCAAGTATTTAAGAGATTTATTAAATAAAACATATATTAGTGATGTTGTTGAAAGAAACAATCTAAAAGGAGATGTAGTTATTGATAATCTAGTAGATATTTTAGCTTCTTCAGTTGGTTCGCTAACTAATCCTACTAAGCTAGCAAATACTTTTACATCTAATAATATTAAGACTAGTGATATAACAATTTCTAATTACATTGATTATTTAATTGATGCGTTTATGATTAATAAAGTTCAAAGATATAATATTAAAGGGAAAAAATATATTAATTCGCCATTTAAATTTTATTTTACAGATATAGGTATTCGAAATTGCAGATTAAATTATAGACAACAAGAACAAACACATATTATGGAAAATATTATTTATAATGAATTATTGATAAGAGGATACAATGTTGATGTTGGAGTTATCGAACATGTAATTAAAAATAGTGAAGGTAAGCAACAACAAGTTCAGTTAGAAGTGGACTTTATTTGTAATAGAGGTAATAATAGATATTATATTCAATCTGCATTTTCTATACCTAATGAAATAAAAATGAGTCAAGAAACTTTATCACTAGATAAAATTGATGATTCGTTTAAAAAAATTATTGTGACTCAAGATTTAGGTAAACCTTGGAAAAATGATAAAGGTTATTTGATTATTAATATTTTGGATTTTCTACTTAATCAAAATAGTTTAGATTTATAAAAAAAAGATATCACATTTATTTTGTGATATCTTTTTCTTCATAATCATCTAAGAAATAATGCTTTCCGTTTTTATCTTTATATCCTAGTAAAGCTTCAATATTAACATTTTCAGTAGCCCTATAAATATTCATTTCTACTTGTTTATTGTAAGATAGTAAACTTTTAATTAATTTTTTAGTTTGTAATCTTTGTGAAGCGGATTCATCAACTTTACTTTCTTCAGTTAAGCGACACGCGCATTGTAAGAATTGTAGATCATGATATTTTTTCCAAGCGATAATATCTCTTTCTCTAATAAAATATAAAGGTCTAATTAATTCCATACCTTCAAAGTTTGTTGAATGAAGTTTTGGCATCATTGTTTGGAAAGAGCCAACATTTAACATATTCATTAATGTTGTTTCAATGACATCGTCAAAATGATGACCAAGAGCAATCTTATTACATCCTAATTTCTTCGCGATATCATATAAAGCGCCTCTTCTCATTTTCGCGCATAAAAAACATGGGCTTCTAGTTTGAGAATAAGCAACTTCAAAAATATTAGTTTCATAGATCTTTGCCGGAATTTTTAATTTGTCTAAATTAAATTTGATTAAATCTAAATTTGCTTGATTATATCCAGGATTCATAACAACAAATTCACAATCAAATTCAAATTCGCTATGTTTTTTTAGTTGTTGAAATAATTTAGCAAGAACCATTGAATCCTTACCACCAGAAATACAAACACAAATTTTATCGTTTGGTTTGATTAAATCAAATTCTCTTATCGCTTTAATAAATCTGGACCATAATCTTGCACGATATCTTCTAGTAATGGATTGTTCAAATTCATCACTTCTTAAATTTACATCTGCCATGATTATCTCCTTTCTAGATTTAATAAATCTTTAAATACTTCACTAGCGATAGTTAGTCCTGCACTTGGAGGAACAAAACTAATACTTCCAGGAATTACTTTATTAGAATTTTCATTAACTTTTATTTTTTCTACTTCGATAGGTTGTTCTTTAGAGTAGACTACTTTTAATTTTTTTATATTTCGATTTTTTAATTCTTTTCTCATTACTTTACAAAGAGGGCAAACACTAGTTTTATATATGTCGGTAACTTCAAAATGAACGTTTAATTTATTGCCAGTTCCCATTGAAGAAATTAAAGGAACATTTAATTTATTACAGATTTCGACTAGAGTAATTTTACTAGTGATTGTATCTATACAATCAACTACGTAATCAAAGGAAGAAAAATCAATTAGATTATCTTCGTTTTTTAAGAAGAAGATATCATAAGTATTTACACTTGCATTTGGATTAATTGAAAGAATTCTTTCTTTGGCCACTTCAACTTTTTTTCTTCCAATTGTATTATGGGTTGCAATTATTTGACGATTGATATTTGAGAGGCTAATGACATCATTATCTACTAGAGTAAAGTTATTGATTCCAAGACGAGCAAGAGCTTCAACTACATAACCACCAACTCCACCAATACCAAAAATAGCAACGTGAAAAGAAGAAAGTTTATTAATATTTTCTTCGCCGATTAATAGACTTGTTCTACTTAATTCTTCTTTCATAATTACTCCTCTTGACTAATGTAGTATATCATAAATATTTATATTTATTAAATATATTTAAAAAGCATTTTATATTTGTTTAACTTTAAAAACAAAAAGAAAACTTACCAAAAAGTAAGTTAAATCTTTGTTAAACATTTCTTATATAAAAATTCTTTTATGTTATTATCTTTTTCTTCATAATAGTTTATTAAATGAACTTTAAATTCGTTTACTAATTCTGAAGGGATTACAATTAATCCTAATCCTTTACTAATTAAGTAATGATTTGCAAAAATAACTGCAGTTCTTTTGTTTCCATCTAAAAATAATTGTTTTTTCATCACATATAGCAATAATTCAATAGCTATTTCGTATGATGGTTCATTAGATAGTAAAGAAGTTAAATCTTCCTTTATTTTTAATTCGTATGGTAATGGGGGAATGTATGTTGATCCACCTATTTTTACAGGAATGCTCCTAATTTTACCTGCGGTATAAGAGAATCCTTCCTCTACAATGCTGTTGATTTGACATAGAATATGATAATTAGTTGGGTAAGATATAACTCCTTCGGATAATATATATTCCCAAGAGTGTTTAAGATTGATTACTTTAGAAATATCGGAAGTATTCATATTGTTAACTTTCCCACCATTAACAATTGTTTCTGTATCCGAATATGTTGTCGCGACACCTTCAAGCATTGCTTGTTTATATATTGAGTCAACTAGACTTCTTTTTGCTAAATCAATATTAATTTTTACTTTTTCTGACAACTCAAAAGACTGATATTGAATTGCACCTAACTCTTTTTTTACATTTTTTAGTTTGTTTTTATATTGTTTAACAATAATATTGTTTTCAAGAATTAAATTGTATAATTCATTAGAATATTCTCCAACATACTTTGATATAGATCTGCCATTATCTCTAAAATGAACGTATATGTATTTTTTGCCATTTTTATCTCTTAATTCAACGGAACCATAAATCATTTGGTTAATTCTGGATGTTAATATTTCTTGCTCGTGAAGTAATTCTGTTATCTTTGACATAAAATCTCCTTTTATCTTTATTTCAATTATATTATATCCTTATTTCATTTGGTGTGCAACAAAATTAAAAAAATGTTTCACACCAATTTGTTATTAAAAAAAAGATGGATAAAAATCCATCAGTTATTATCTAGTTACTTCAATTTCATCTATGCCAAGAACTACTTCGCCATCACTTTGGAATGGTTGTTCAAAACTTGCTTTTAGATGGAAGTGTTTACCTTGTAAACGTTCAATTCCCCAACGTTTAAACCACATATGTTTACCTAGGAAGATGAAAGGGAACACGCATAGAATTTTAGCAAATTTCATTTTATAAACTAAATATAGTTCTAATACATCATCTTTTCTATCTGATGTAGGAGATAATTTCATACCTCCACCGAAATATTTACCATTACAAATTTCGGTGAATAATACTTTTTCATATTTTTTCTTAACGCCATCTACTTCAAGTTCTAAATCGTATCTAGGAGAGTTCTTTAATAAAGATAAGACATTTTTAATGTAGGCAAAGCCACTTTTCTTACCATTATTTTCATTAACTCCTGCACATACTGCTCCATCAAAACCAAAACCTGAACAGTTAAGGAAGACAAAGTCGTGTTTATTATTGATTTTACATACTGGTAGATTTCTTACATATTCAGTAATTTCAATTAATTTCTTCTTTTTAAATTCACGACCAAAGTCATTTCCAGTTCCACCTTTATAAAGGAAGAGTTTATTCTTATTAGTAAGATATCTAATTGAATTAGCAAAGTGGTGAAGAGTTCCATCTCCTCCAACGACGATTATTTGATCTTCTTCATTTAATTTAGAAGTAAAAGATTCAATATCCTTTGATACTTCAATAATATTTAATGATTCAAATTCATCATCTTTCTTTTTCATTATCTTTTTGATTTTTTTAATGCTTTCTTCGCCTTTGCCAGTGCTTGAAAGGGGATTATATAATATGTAATTCATAAGTTACTCCTAACTAGTTTTATTATAAATGTAAATGAACTAATTAATCAAGAAGTCCATCTCTAAATTGTAGATGATATAATTTTTCATAGATTCCTTTTTTATTTAAAAGTTCTTCATGAGTTCCTTCTTCTTCGATTTTTCCTGAAGTAACTACAAGAATTCTATTCGCGTTTTTAATAGTGGATAATCTATGAGCAACTACAATCGTTGTTCTTCCTTTAGCAAGGTCGTTTAACGCTCCTTGAATTAAGATTTCTGTTGTATTATCTAAAGCGCTTGTAGCTTCATCAAGAATTAGAATTGGAGGATTCTTCAAGAAGACTCTAGCAATTGATAATCTTTGCTTTTGACCTCCTGACAACTTAACTCCTCTTTCACCAATTTGAGTATCAAATCCATCAGGTAAAGTCATGATATAATCATAAATATTAGCCCTTTTACTGGCTTCGATTACTTCTTCTTCACTAGCGTCCAATCGACCATAAAGAATGTTTTCTTTAATAGTTCCATTAAAGAGGAATACATCTTGTTGAACAATTCCTATTGATTGACGCAATGTTTTAAAACTTAAATCGTTAATATTGATATCGTCAATTAATATTTCGCCATCACTAACTTTATAAAAGTTAGGAATTAAGTGGCAAATGGTTGTTTTACCCCCACCTGATTCTCCAACAAGTGCGATAGTTTCTCCTTTTTTAATTTTAAAAGAGACATTATTTAATATATTAGCTTTAGTTTCGTATGAGAAAGAAACATTCTTAAATTCGATTTGACCATCTAAAGAAATATCTTTAATTGCATCTATTTTTTCTTCTTCCTTCTTTTCATCAAGAATCTCTAAAAATCTTTTAAATCCAGTAACTCCATCTTGATATTGTTCGACAAAGTTAATTAATGTCATTAATGGAGAAATAAATAAGCTAATTGATAAAACAAAGGCTAAGTAATCTCCAGTATTGAAGACATCGGTAGTAATAGCGATAATTCCTCCACCTACAATACAAGCGACATTAAATAAATCGGTGATAAAACTTGTAGAACTTGAGAAAGCACCCATTGCTTTATACGCTACTGATCTACTTGCTACATAATGCTTATTTCCAACTTCAAATTTTTCTAATTCTTTATCGTTATTAGTAAAAGCTTTAGTAACTCTAATTCCAGAAATACTACTACTTAAACTAGCGTTGATTTCCGCGACGCTTTTTCTTGTTTCAGTAAATGCGTTTCTCATTCTTTTTCTCATGATTAATGTGATGGTTACTAAAATTGGTACGCAAGAGAAAATAATTAGTGAAAGGATCCAGTTAATTGTACATAAGTAGATAAATGAACCAATTACTGTTACTCCACATATGAAGATATTTTCAGGACCATGGTGAGCTAATTCGCTAACACTTTGAAGGTCGTTAGTCATTCTAGACATTATTTTTCCAGTTTCGTGTTCATCATAATAAGAATATGGTAATTCTTCTAAATGAGCAAACATATCTCTTCTCATTTGAGCTTGCATCCTTACTCCAATGACATGTCCATAATATTGGACAAAGAATCTTAATAGCATTCTGATTATGTAAATGACTAATAATATTCCTCCAAAAAGAATAATCATTTTAATGTTTTCTTCAGGAACATAGACATTAAATACCTTTCTAGTAAGAATTGGATAGCATATTCCAATTAAAGAAATTAATAAAGATGCAAGCATATCAAGACTAAACATCTTTATATGAGGTTTATAGTATGAACAAAATCGTTTAAACATTTTTATTTTCCTCCTTCATTTTTTCTAATAATTCTTTCCAAGAAATTAAAGATTTATCTAGTATTTTTTGTAAAGTTTCCTTTTCTTCTTTAGTTAATGAGGCAAAAAGTAAATCGGCATTTTTCTCACGGTTATCCTCATATTTTTTTGCTTCAGTTACTCCTAGAGGAGTAAGAATTAGAACTTTTTTTCTTTTATCTTCAGCACTAGTTTGTTTTGTAACAAATCCGCATTTTTCAACTTTTGATATCAATTCGCTTAATGAACCGGATTTGATATTAATATATTTCATTAGTTCATTTTGACTCATTGGACCAAATTTATACAAAGTAAAAATAATCCTTTTCCTACTTTCAATTAATGAAAAATTATGATAGAGAATGTGGCCGCACATCCTCATGGTTTTCATGAGTTTTAAATTATCTTCCATTTTAGTTATTTCCTTTTTATAGTTATATATTTTAATGATAAATATTTAAAAATCAAGGTACCTAGATAAATTATTTTAATTTTTCTTTTTAATATTATTAAATAGAGTAATAAGATTAGATTTGCTATAATAATTTTGGTGATAAAAATGGACTTTGTTAGCTTATGTAATTTATTTGTTGATATTCAAGACTCCCAAGTCTATTTTTTTAATGTCAAAACATGGAATGTATTAATTATCTCTAGAGATTTATTAGATGAATATGAAGAAAACAAAGAATCTGATGATTCTAAATTTGATGATATTAAAGAAGTAGTAAATAATCATGATTATATTTTATTTCCTACTTTAAGTATCAATGAATTTGTCAGAGCTAAAAGAATATTTATTTTAAAATATTTTTCTAAATCAAATAATCCATTTGAAGATTTTTTAGATGATAGTAAATCAGAAAAAGATTTCTTAAGTAGAGTAAATGAACTAGATTTATTTGATAAATGGGAACAAGTTCTTCAAGATGAAGTTAAATGTTCAGTATATCGCTATTTGTTAAATAATACTGATAATATTTTTGATTATTTACCAAAATATACTTACGCATTGAAATCTTTAAAATGCATGTATCTTTTAAAAATGTGGAACTATTTTACTGATGAAGACTTAATTAAAATCAGTGTTGGTGATGTTAGTATCTATATAGATATTCTTGGTAGTGAAGGTAAGTGTTATGGATATAGTATTTATCATGGAGAAGATGGATTATGCGATTATCAATCTTTAAAGGAATTTGTTAATAAAGAAAATTCCTCTGTTGTTATGTCTTTACAAAATTGTTTAACAGTGTATTTTAATAAATATCAAGATTTAAACGATGAAGAGTTAGTGATTATTAAAAAATCTAGATTAGAATTTGAAGAAGGAGAATACCCATCAATTTTAATGTTTAATGAAGGTAGATTTCCTTCAAATAATATAAATATAGATGAATTTAGATATTTAGAAAATATCAATCAAGTTCTTTTTGATGCAATGTATATCTATATACATGAACCTTTAGCGATTGATTTTACTTCTAGAGAATCGCTTTTAATTGAAGTTGGTAGTGATAATAAATTAAAATTATCCCCATATAAGCAAGAAGATAGTAAAAATATTTCTACATATGGATTCGATTATGAAGAAAATAAAGCGTTATGCTTATTAAATGATGATTCTTGCTATGAAGTTAAAGTGGATTGTTTATACGCTCCATATATTGATGGAAATACTAAATATTGGATATATGTTTTAATTGTTATTGATTCTGATAGCGAATTGATAGTTCATCATGATCAACAAATGTATAGTGAAGAAAATAAAGCCTTTGCGCTTTTAAAAGAAAATTTAAATAAATTTGCTTTAGAAAATGGCTTTGCTTCTAAAGTTAGTGTATCTGATTTTTTCTCTTATCAACTTGTTAAAGAAGGTGTAGGATGTGATTTAGATCTTGAAATAGAAGAACCAAGTGAAATGATGAAAGAAATTATTTCCGGTCTTCATTCTTTAGAATTAAATGAAGAAGAGGAAAGAGAAACTATTCTTATGAATTAGAAAGGAAAAAATATTATGAACTTTCAAAGAACTAATACTAAAATAAGTTTACTTGAAGATTATTATTCTCATTTTGATGAAGACCATCGTTTAAAAACAAGACATGGACAAGTTGAATTTATTACTGCGATTAAATATATTAAAGAAGTTTTAAATGATGATTTATCTAAGAAGATTTTAGATATAGGAGCGGGAACTGGTGCCTATAGTTGTTTTTTTGATACATTAGGATATAATGTCACTGCAGTTGAATTAGTTAATCATAATATTGAAGTATTTAAAAAGAAAAATAGTAAGGTTGATATTCATCAAGGTAACGCATTAGATTTACATATGTTTGAAGATGATTCATTTGATGTTACTTTATTATTTGGACCAATGTATCATCTTTTAGATGATAATGATAAAATAAAGGCTTTAAAAGAAGCAAAAAGAGTTACAAAAAATAATGGTATTATTCTAGTTAGTTATTATATGAATGAATATGCAATTATCACTTATGGTTTTATTAAGAAGAATATATTAGATGCGAAAAAGAATCATCAAATAGATGAAACATATCATATGAAAAATATCCCAGGTGATTTATATTCAATGGTTAGAATTGATGATATTGATAGATTCAATAAAGAAGTGGACTTACAAAGAATTAAGATTGTTGGTCAAGACGGGCCAAGCAACTATATTAGAACTCCATTAAATAGTTTATCTAAAGAAGAATTTGATGAATTTGTTTCTTATCATTTAGCAACTTGCGAAAGATATGAATTATTGGGAGCAAATTCGCACTTATTAGATATTTTAAAGGTAAATAAATAAGATTTTTATTAGATAAAAATGAGACTTTTATAAGAAAAATTATGGAAAGAACATATTTTTGTATTGATTTAAAGACATTTTATGCATCAGTTGAATGTGTAGTAAGAGGTTTAAATCCTTTTTCTACTAATTTAGTCGTGGCTGATCCAAGCCGAGGCAAAGGAGCAATTTGTCTTGCTGTATCTCCTTGCTTAAAAGAGCAAGGGGTTAAAAATAGATGTCGAGTTTTTGATATACCCAAGGATATTGAATATATTACCGCCCTACCAAGAATGAATTTGTATATTAAGTATTCCGCGGATATTTATGGGATATATTTAAAGTTTGTCGCTAAGGAAGATATTCATGTTTATTCAATTGATGAAGCATTTTTAGATGTAACTCATTATTTAAAAATGTATGGTTTAAGTAAAGTAGATTTGGCTAAAAAAATCATTAAAGCGGTCTATGATGAAACAGGAATTACCGCAAAATGTGGAATAGGAACAAATCTATATTTAGCTAAAGTTGCCTTAGACATTGAAGCAAAGAAAAGTGAAGAAGGAATTGGTATTTTAAACGAGGAAACTTTTAAAGAAAAACTTTGGAGACATCGTCCTTTAACTGATTTTTGGCAAATAGGAAGAGGAATTTCTAAAAGATTAGAAGCTAATGGCATGTATTATTTAGAAGATGTGGCTAAGCAAGATGAAAAATTATTATATAAATTATTTGGTGTAAATGCTGAATATATTATTGATCATGCTTGGGGGAAAGAACCTTGTACAATAAAACAAATTAAGTCTTATAAGTCTAAATCAAACTCTATCTCTTCTGGTCAAGTATTATTTGAAGATTACAATTTTGATAAAGCTCGGTTAGTAGTTAAAGAAATGGCGGAATTAATTGCTTTAGAATTAACTAGTAAACATTTGGTTTGTAATAATGTTTCTTTGAGTATTGGTTATTCAAAAGATACGAATAAATCAACTGGTGGAAGTGTAAATTTGACTAATACAACAAATAGTTTTAGATTGCTTTTACCATATTTTTTGAGCATTTTTGATAATACTACCAATAAGAATTTAAAAATCAGGAAGATAAATATTTCATGTAATAATGTAGTAGATGAAATGTATGAATATTATGATCTTTTTACTGATTCTGATGAAGCGAGAAAAGATGTAAAATTGCAAAAAGCAATTGTTGATATTAAGAATAAATTTGGTAAAAATTCTATTATTCGTGGGATGAATTTATTAGAAGGCGCAACAACGAAAAAAAGAAATAAACTAGTAGGAGGTCATAATGGTGATTAAAGATAATAGAAAAGCTGATAGGGCCAAACAGTTTATTCCTTTTGATGCGTTGAAAGGATTTAAAGAAGCTTTAAGGGCTAAAGAAAAAATTAAATCTGAAAAGAAAGAATTAACTGAAGAAGAGATCAATGAAATCTCCAAAACTTTAAAAAATGTTAACAAAAGAGATATTGTTAAGGTGATTTTTTATAAAAATCAAGAGTATATCGAATTAGAAGGAATGGTATCAAATATCGATTTTACCTTAAAAACGATTAAGATAATTAAAGAAATTATCTTGTTTGATGATATTTTAGTGATAAAAATCCAAAACAAATATGAAATTTAATTGATAATTAAATCAAACAATGTATGATTAAGTTAAGAGGTATTTATTTATGAAAAAAGCTAAAATAATAATTCCTGCACTTCTTTTAACTTTAGGAGTATTAGGAGGATGTAGACCAGGAAACGGTAATAGTTCAAGTGTTTCATCTGATAAACCTAGTAGCGTTGTAACTTCAGAAGCAACAAGTGAAGCTACAAGTAATAAAACTAGTGAACCAACTTCAGAAGTAACAAGTGAAACGCCATCTACTTCAGAAACAACAAGTGAAGTAACAACAATACCAAGTGTTGAAGAACCAAGTAGTGAAAGTCCAACAAGTGAAACACCAGTTACATCTAGTTCTTTAGTAACTCCAAGTACAAGTGAAACACCAACAACTTCAGAAGAAGTAAGTAGTGAAGAAATAAGCAGTGAAGAAGAATCTAGTGAATCGATTATTGAATCTATTTCATCCATGATTAGTTCTATTTTCTCTAGTGATATTTCTTCAAGTGAATACAGTAGTATTTCTCAAGAAACTACATCTTCTGAAGAAATTAGTAGTGAAGAAATAAGTTCTAATACACCTACAAGTGAAGAAAGTAGTTCATCTAATGTGAATGTCAATTTAAATACTATTTATGGAGGCTACTATGCTTCAATTTCATCTTGGACAAATGGTGAAGATTTGAAAAATCAATTGCAAGAATTAATTAGTAGTAACATTACACCAGTTAAATATAATTCTAACTGGGAAGTTAACGCTTCAGCAGACCAATCTCAAACTAATTTTGATATGGTAGAACAAGTTTATTCTACTGATGAAATATTTAAAACAAGCACATATTCTTCATCTAATACAAAAGGATGGCAAAAAGAACACGCATTCTGTCAATCACTAATGAATCACTATGTTTCAGGTGCACAAAAGATATGTGAAATTCAAGAAGGATTTGAAGTAAGTTCTATTGAAGTTGTTGGAGATGAATTTATTCTTACTCATAGTGATGGAAAGCAAATTATTGTTCGTCGTCTTGCAAACGCATATAAAAATGAAGAAAACAAAACAGCAATGACTGTTTATTATGTTGAAAATGGAAAAATCATTAAAGATTACATGCTAAGTAATCAATATGTTGCAGATGGTGATGAAGTTGAAATATGTCAAGTTTCTGATATTAAGAAGTTTGTTTCTGATAGTGCAAATTCAATTAATTTTGTTAATTTAAAAGTTGAATTAAATGATGGAACATTTAAGAATTTAGAAACTATCAATCGTCTTTATATCTATAAAGAAGGTGAAGGATCTCACGGCGGAGTTGCAAGTGATTATCATAACTTATTCGCTTCAAATTCATCAGGAAATTCTGCTAGAAGCAATAAACAACTAGGTGTTGTAGAAGATGGCACAGCATCATATGATTATAAGGCGACGGATACTTTGTTTGAACCAAATGATTCTGATAAAGGTAAATTAGCTAGAGCAATTCTTTACATGGATACTTGTTATGATGATGTTTCTTTATTAGATGGATTATTCACAGAAGATCAAACTTTATTCTATAATCAAGGAATGCATGGTAATAGAGATATCATAGTTTCTTGGGCTCAAGAGTATCTAGTAGATTATCATGAATATCAACATAATGTTGTAGTTCAAGATTATCAAGGAAATAGAAATCCATATATCGATTTCCCAGGATTAATTGATTATGTTTATGGTGATAAACAAAATCAATCAGGTACATTATTAGATGTATATAATACATCTAGTTATGTAGAACTTTCATTAGGAGAACATAATTATAAAAACTTAGCTTTAGCGAATGTTAAATATACCTATGAAGTTGGAGAAAAGTTTACTAAGAGCGATGTTGGAAATGCATATATCGTATATACAGATTTATCAACTAGTGCTGTTGATGTTAATGCATTAGATTTCACAATTAGTGATTATACATTTAAAGATAGCGATATTGGAACAAAAGTGATTACAGTAAGCGATGG
The DNA here is from genome assembly GCA_015059045.1 of Erysipelotrichaceae bacterium. Taxonomy (GTDB): domain Bacteria; phylum Bacillota_I; class Bacilli_A; order RFN20; family CAG-449; genus UBA3210. Next base: position 24,606 of record SVBD01000002.1, on the reverse strand, counting down.
CCAAACTCAAGTTCAATATCAAATTGAAGTTACATCGAAAAATCCACTTGCTAATTGCGAGTACATTCACTCGTTCTTAAAGAGTGATGGAAGTGCGGACTCTACTACATATAAAGATGTGGATTCATCAAAAGGACCATTAACTGTTAGTTGTTCAGGAATTGATTTTGTTTATACTGTTGCAAATGGAAAAAGAGGAACTGGCAGTCAAACAAAAGGAGTTGGATTTGGTTCTGGAACAACTCCTGTTGGAACATTAACAATTGAAAGTAGTACAAATGTAAATTACAATTCTTCAACATATATGAATGCGGTATATGTAAATGCATGTAACGCAAATGCTGGTTCATTTACTGTTTCACTCTATGTTGGCGATACATTAATAGGGTCAGAATATTGTGATGCGACAAGTTCAACTTTACTAGCATTTGCTATTGATCCTTCGTTAGAAGGTAAATTAAAAATTGAATTTACTAATGTTAATAAGACTCTTTACATCAAGGAAATCGCAATTAATTTCGATTAACTAATAACAAAAAAAGTAGTCCGTTTGGACTACTTTTTGTTTTATTTATTAATAGAATTATAATAATTTTCTCTATAAGTGACGATATTTTAATAATATCGTCTTTTTTTTGTATAATTTTTTTTATTTTATGTTTAAAATAAAAGCACAAGGAGAAAAGTATGCTAATAAATGTTAATTTGCCAAGTAAAAAATATGATGTGGTTTTAGAAAGAGGACTTTTAACTCACATAAAAGATTTTTATGATTTTGGAAATTCAAAAGTTTTAGTAATTACTGATAATGGAGTTCCATCTTTTTATAGTGAAATTCTTCTTAATCAATTAAGTAATGGACATTTATTAGTTTTAGAGCAAGGTGAAAAAACAAAGTCATTAGAAAATTTCTCTTTAATTCATCAAAAGTTAATTTCATTAGATTTTGATCGTCATGATTATATTGTCGCTTTAGGTGGAGGAGTTATTGGTGATTTATCTGCCTTTGCTTCTTCTACATATAAACGAGGAATTAAATTTGTAAATATTCCAACTACTTCTTTAAGTCAAATTGATTCTTCTGTTGGTGGAAAGACTGCAATTAATTTTATGGGTGTAAAAAATGTTATTGGAACATTTTATCAACCAGAAATTGTATTAATTGATTTTGATACTTTAAAAACATTATCTACTAGACATTTAAATAATGGCTTAGTGGAAGCTTTAAAGATGGGGTTAATTCTTGATGAAGACTTATTTGAATTATTTAAAGGTGATTATCTTTCTTCTTTAGAAGAAATTATTACTAGGTCAATTCAAAGAAAAGTAGAAGTAGTTCAAAAAGATGAGAAGGAAAATCATTACCGTATGATTTTAAATTTTGGACACACAATTGGTCATACAATAGAAAGCATTTATAACTTGAAAGATATATATCATGGAGAAGCCGTGGCTAATGGAATGTTATATATGATTGATAATCCATCTTTAAAAGAGGAAGTTAAGCAAATATTACAAAAGATGAATATTCCATTAATTGAAAATTTAGATGTAAAAGAAGTAAATAAATACTTATCTAAAGATAAGAAAATGGACGAAGATAAAATTAATATTATCGTCGTTAATAAATGTGGGTCTAATGAAATTATAAAAGTAACAAAAGAAGAAGTAATAAAAAGAATGGGTGGTGAAAAGTAATGAGTTCAAGAATAGGTAAAATGATTCAAATTAATGTTTTTGGAGAATCTCATGGTAAAGCTATTGGCCTTACTATTGAAGGATTACCAAGTGGAGTAACTTTGGATTTTGAAAGAATTGATTTAAATCTATCAAGAAGAAGAGGAATTAAAGAATTATCTACTTCTAGACAAGAAAAAGATGAATATCAAATTGTTTCAGGATATTTTAATAACAAGACAACTGGAACTCCATTAACTTTCATCATTGAAAATAAAGATGTCGATGATAAAGTATACGATGATATTAAAGATATTGTAAGACCAGGTCATGCTGATTATGTTTCTTATTTGAAATACCAAGGCAATCAAGATTATCGTGGTGGTGGACATTTTTCTGGTAGATTAACTACACCATTAGTTATTGCTGGTTCTATTGCTTTGCAATTACTTGAAACTAAAGGAATTAAAGTGGGTTCAAGAATTAAACAAATTTATGATGTATTTGATGAAGATATTGATTATAGAAAAGTTTCTTCATTAATTGATGAATTTAACTTACAAGAATTTCCAACTATTTCTAGTGAAAGAAAACAAATGATGATTAATAAAATTATCGAAACTAGAAAAGAAATGGATTCTTTAGGTGGAATAATTGAAACATTTGTCGATGTTAATAATCACGTCTTTGGAGATCCTATTTTTGATTCAGTTGAAGCTAAAATTTCTTCTTACCTTTTTAGTGTAGGTGGATTAAAAGGCGTAAGTTTTGGTAAAGGATTTGATTTTGCTTCTTTAAAAGGAAGTGAAGCAAATGATAGTTATAAAATTGAAAATGGCAAAGTTATTACTAAAAGTAATAATAATGGAGGAATTAATGGAGGAATTACTTCACTAGAACCTTTAATTATTAATTCGGTAATTAAACCAACTCCTTCAATTGGAAAAGAACAAGATAGCGTTAATTTAGTTACTAAAGAAAATGTTAAATTAAACATTAAAGGACGTCATGATCCTTGTATTGCTCCTAGAGCTTTATATGTTATAAATTCTTTAGTGGCTTTAGCAATATTAGATATGCTTATGGAAGAATATGGCAAGAGATATTTTATGGAGAAATAGATGAAACATTATTTGATTGGTTATCCTTTAGGATATTCGTATTCGCCACAGATTCATAAATTATTTAATTTTGAAATAGATTATTCTACAAAAAAATTAAACGAAGAAGAGTTTGATTTATTTATGAAAGAAAAAGATTTTTCTGGACTTAATATTACTATTCCTTACAAAGAAAAAGTAATTAAGTATTTAGATGAAATCGACGAATTAAGTAAGTTAATTGGTGCGGTAAATACGGTAGTTAATAGAAATGGTAAATTAATCGGTTATAATACCGATTTTTATGGCGTGCTTAAAACCTTTGAAATTAATAACGTTAACATTAAAGATAAAGTTGTTATGATTCTAGGAAGTGGAGGAACATATAAAACGTGTAAGCACGTATGTTCTTACTTACAAGCAAAAAAAATTATAGGTGTTTCTAGAACAAAAAAAGAAGGATTTATAACTTATGAAGAAGCTATAAATGAAGATATCGATATTTTAATTAATACTACACCAGTTGGAACATATCCGGATTTTGATAAATTGATAATAAATATCGATTCATTTAAAAATTTAAAATGTATTTTGGATATGATTTATAATCCTTTTAAAACAGAATTGTTAGTTCAAGGTGAATATCGAAAGATTAAGTGTATTAATGGATTAGCCCCATTAGTATATCAAGCGGGTAAAGCTCAAGAATTATTCTTTGATAAAGAAATGAATTTTCATTCATATTATTATGTCTATTATTTAATGGAAAAAGCTCTTTCTTCTATTGCTTTAATAGGTATGCCAGGTTCTGGAAAAAGTAGAATTGGTAAGGCACTTGCCAAAAAACTAAATTATGAATTTATTGATACTGATAAAAAAATTGAAAAGATGGAGCAAATGACAGTTTCTGAAATATTTAAAAAATATGGAGAAGAGTATTTTAGAGAAAAAGAAGAAGAATTAATTAAAAAGATTGCTTTTAAAAGGAATGTAGTTATTTCTACTGGCGGGGGAATGATAGAAAATCCTCTTATCATGAAATATTTAAAACATAACTGTCACGTAATTTATTTAAAAAGAGATTCATATGAAAAATTATTTGATGGAAGAAGACCAAAATTAAAAAATAAAAAAGATTATCTTCTTTTAAAAGAAAGAAGGGAACCTTTATATAATAAATATGCAAATATATTTATTGATAACAATGGTAAAATTAATGATACATTAGAAAGGATACTTGCTGAATTATGAAAATTTTAGTGCTTAATGGTCCTAATATCAATATGCTTGGTATTAGAGAAAAAGATATTTATGGTTCACAAGACTATAACTATTTAGTAAATTTAATAAAAAATTATGCTGGAAGTAAAAATATTGAAGTAGAGATTAAACAATCTAATTGCGAAGGTAAATTAGTAACTTTAATTCAACAAGCTTATTTTGATAAAGTTGATGGTATTGTTATTAATCCAGGTGCTTATACTCATACTTCAATTGCTCTACTTGATGCATTAAAGGCAGTTAATATTAAAACAGTTGAAGTTCATATTTCTAATGTTGAAGAAAGAGAAGAATTTAGAAAAATTTCTTACGTTAGTTTATATTGTCAAAAACGAATTATCGGTCATGGTCTAAATGGATATTTAGAAGCCATTGATTACTTATTAGAAGGAGAAAATTAAAATGATACTTACATTAAAACAAGATATAAATAAAGAACAAGTTGAAAGATTAGAAAGCTTTTTTGAAAAATATAATTGTAAAACTTCAATTGTATATGGTGAAGTATTTTCAACAATGTCAGTTTTAGGAGATACATCTAAAATTGATGAAAACAATGTTAGTATTCTTCCTGGAGTAAAAGGGGTAAAAAGAATTGCTTCTCCTTTTAAACAAGTTTCTCGAGATTTTAAAAAGGAAGATACTATTATTGATGTATGTGGAATTAAAGTTGGTGGAAATAATCCAATAGTAATTATTGGAGGACCTTGTTCAGTAGAAAGTGAATGTTCAGTAGTTGATATTGCAAAGAATGTTAAGAAAGCTGGTGGACATATGTTAAGAGGTGGTGCTTATAAGCCAAGAACTTCTCCTTATGCATTCCAAGGAATGAAAACCGAAGGGATTTTGGCTCTTGTTAAAGCGAAAGAAGAAACAGGACTTCCAATTGTTAGTGAACTTATGAGTAGTGATAAGATTGATGAATTCGAAAAATATGTCGATGTGATTCAAATTGGAGCAAGAAATATGCAAAACTTTGAATTATTAAAAGAAGTAGGAAAAAGAACAACTAAACCTATCTTGTTAAAAAGAGGTTTAGCTAATACAATTGAAGAATGGCTAATGTCTGCAGAATATATTGTGGCTAATGGTAATCCTAATGTTATTCTTTGTGAAAGAGGAATTAGAACTTTTGAAAAATACACTAGAAATACATTAGATTTAAGTGTTGTCCCAATTGTAAAACAATTGACACACTTACCAATTATTATTGATCCAAGCCACGCTACAGGTCGTTGGGAACTAGTAGAAAGTATGGCTTTAGCAGCTATTGCATGTGGTTGCGATGGACTAATTATTGAAGTTCATAATGATCCAGAACATGCACTAAGTGATGGTCAACAATCTTTAAAATATGATCATTTTGAAGAATTAATTGTTAAAGGTAAGAAAATTGCTCAAGTAATTGGTAGAGATATTTAAAATGAGTAAAGCAAAGATATTTAAATCATCACCTAAAGGAGTAGTACGAATTCCTTCTAGTAAAAGTGATGCACATCGAAAAATCATCTGCGCTAGTTTGTGCGTAAATCAAACTAGTGTTATTTCTAATGTTGATTTTTCTAATGATATCAATGCGACTATTGAAGCAATGAAACATTTTGCTGACATTGTAATAGATGAAGATAAATTAATAATTACCGGAAGAGAAATTAAAGAAAAAGAAGCTCTTTTTAATGCTTATGAATCTGGATCTACATTAAGATTTTTAATTCCTTTGTTTTCTTTTTTCTTTGAAAAAACAACAGTAATTGGATCCAAAAGATTATTATCTCGCCCATTAGATATATATCATGATATATATCAAAAAGATTTAGTTAAGGAAGAAGCTTCTTTAATTATTTTTAAACATTCGTTAAATAATTATTATCAAATAAAAGGAAATATTTCTTCTCAATTTATATCTGGTTTGTTATTTGTTTTACCACTTTTAAATCAAGATACCACGATTGAAATTGTTAGTGAATATGAATCTAAATCATATGTTAATTTGACTATTGAAGTATTAAAATTATTTGGTATTGAAATTAAAGAAATAGATAATAAATATCTAATTAAAGGTAATCAAAAATACAAAGCAACTAATACTCAAGTTGAAGGGGATTATTCTCAACTTGCTTTCTTTGGAGTGTTAGGAGTAATAAATTCAAAAATTGAAGTAGTAAATGTAAATAAAGATTCCATTCAAGGAGATAGAAACATTATTAAATTTATTAAAGAATTTAATGGTAAAGTTGAAGAAACTAGTGATGGATATATTTTTAGTAAAAGCGATTTAATTGGTACGACTGTTGATATTAAAGATAATCCGGATTTAGGTCCAATTTTATTTGTTTTAGGAGCATTAAGCAAAGGTAAAACTACCATTCTTAATACTAGAAGATTAAGAATTAAAGAATCAGATCGAATTGAATCAATGAAAAAAGAATTAAAAAAATATCATGTAGATTTAATTGATTATGAAAATCATGTGGAGATTTATTCTAGTAAAATAGAAACTCCAAATGAAGAAGTTTCTTCTTGTAATGATCATCGTATTTTAATGAGTTTAAGCATTCTTTCTACTTTAGTAGAAGAAACAACTTTTAGTAATGTTGAAGCGGTAAATAAATCTTATCCAAATTTCTATCAAGATTTATTTAATTTAGGAATTGAAGGTGAAGTATATGAAACTAAATAAGAATAGTAATATTTTAATTGTTGGATTAGGCTTAATGGGTGGTTCGTATGCTGAAAGATTATCTCTTCAAGGACATAGAGTATTCGCACTTGATATAGATGAAGAAGCTATTAGAATTGGAAAGAAAAGGAAATTAATTTTAAATACTGATGAAAGTGAAGAAACTCTAATTAGGCAAAGTGATTTTATTATTTTAGGTCTACTTCCTACTCTTTGTCATAATTGGGTTAAAGAGCATAAATCTTTATTCAAAAAAGATGTAATTATTACTGATATGATGGGGGTAAAATCTCATTTTGTTAGCGATATACAAAACGAGTTAACATCTCCTCAAGAATTTATTTCTATGCATCCAATGACAGGTAAAGAAGTTAGTGGTGTTTTATTTGCTTCAGAGAATATTTTTAACTCTTCAAACATGTTAATTGTTCCTACCTCTAAAAATACAGAAAGAGGAATAGAATTTGCTAAATCTCTTTCGGATGTTTTAAAAGTCAAAAATATTAAAATAATTTCTATTGAAGAACATGATACACTAGTAGGTTATGTATCGCATTTATCACACGTTATCTCTGTTTGTTTGATGAATTCTTTTGAAAGCGACTCGTTAAAAGAAGTTGCAGGAACATCTTTTAAAGATATCACAAGAATTGCAAATATTAATGAAGATATTTGGAGTGAACTATTTTTGGAAAATAAGGTTGAATTAGTTAAACTAATTGAAGCTTATGAAGAAAGTTTATCTTCTTTAAAAAAGGCAATTGAAAGTGGTAATAAATTAGAAGTAAAAGAAATATTAAAAGAAAGTCGAATTAAAAGACAAGAATTTAATAAGTAGGTATATTATGGAAGTAGTATTAACAAATATGTGTATGGTGTATAAAGGTGACCAGATTTTAGTTCAAAATCGAGTAAAGAAAACTTGGCCTGGACTTACTTTTCCAGGAGGTCATGTAGAAAAAGAAGAAGACCATATTAAATCGATCATTAGAGAAGTAAAAGAAGAAACAGGTCTAACTTTACTTGAAGTAGAACAAGTTGGCTTTATTGAATGGTTTGATGAAAAAACTCAAGTAAGAGATCTTTGTTTATTATATAGAAGTTCTTCCTTTGTTGGAGAATTATCTTCTTCTAGTGAAGGTGAAGTTTTCTTTATTAATAAAGAAGATTTACATAAATATCCTTTTTCAACTGATTTTGATAAAGTTTTAGAAATTTGTATGAAATAAAAACATCAATGAAAAAAATTGATGTTTTTTATTTTGTATTGTTCCGTAAGACCGTTTGTATTGTTCCGTAAGAGTTGATATTGTTCCGCAAATGGGTTATACTATTTTTGTGGGAGGACACAAATATGGCAATGAATACAAAACAAGCTGCAGAAAAATGGGGTATTTCTGATAGACGTGTTAGAAAACTTTGTATCGATGGTGCAATAAATGGTGCATTTAAAATTGGTAAAAATTGGTTTATTCCTGAAGGTGCAAATAAACCTAGTGATTCCAGAATGAAGAAAGAAGATAATTTACTTGATTTAATATTTGAAAAGAAACTTCTACTTGATTCTAAACGACCTTTTTCTGAAGGAGAACTTAGTCAATTGTATGAAGAATTTATGATTGAATATACATATAATTCTAATGCTATTGAAGGTAATACTCTTACATTACGTGAAACAGATATGGTACTTAGAGGACTTACCATCGATCAAAAGCCGTTAAAAGATCACTTAGAAGTAATAGGTCATAAAGAAGCGTTTTACTATGTTCTAGACTTAGTTAAAGAAAAAAAGGAAATTAATGAATTTATTATTAAACAAATCCATTCTTTAGTTCTAAATGATAAGCCAATGGATAGAGGAGTTTATAGAAAAATTCCAGTTAGAATAATTGGCGCGTTTAATGATCCGGTTCAACCATATTTGATTGAATCGAAAATGAATGAATTATTAATTGAATACAAAAATAATAATGAAAATATAGCAAAGAAACTTGCTTTATTTCATATTTTATTTGAAGGTATACATCCATTTATTGATGGAAATGGAAGAACGGGACGATTACTAGTAAATCTAGAATTGATGAAGGCAGGGTATCCTCCAATCGACATAAAATATAATGATCGAAAACGTTATTATGAAGCATTTGATGCTTATTATATAAAAAAAGATTTGTCAGTTATGACAATACTTTTTGCAGAATATATTAATGAAAGATTAGATGAATATTTAAGAATTTTGGATTAAAAAGAAATTGAATTTTCAATTTCTTTTTATTATTTTTCATTGCGTTTAGATAAATCCATTAAATGAGATATAAATTCATCATATAAAGGTAATAGGTCTTTATTAATAATATATTGATGATTTTTTTCTTTAACTAAATTTTCTCTTTCTTTATCAAGTATTGGTAAATTATGTTCTTTTTTATATTGACCAACTTTTTTGACTAAATTCATTCTTTCTTCAAATAATTCAGCCATTTGTTTATCTACTTTATCAATTTGTTTTCTTAATTCATTTAGTTCCATAATGCTTTCTCATTTCTATCATTAATGATATAATAACAAAGAAAGAAGGAAATATCTATATGGAATTATTAGCACCTGGTGGAAATTATAACTCATTTATAGCCGCGATTAATGCTGGTGCAGATGCTATTTACCTTGGAGGTAAATGTTTTTCCGCTAGAGCGTATTCATCTAATTTTGAAAAAGAAGAAATTGCAGAATTAATTAAGTACGCTCATGTTAGAGATGTAAAAGTCTATGTAACCATTAATACTTTGATTTTTGAAGATGAATTTTTTGATGCGGTTTCTTTTGCTTCATTTTTATACCAAAACGATGTTGATGGTTTGTTACTTCAAGATTTAGGTCTAGCTTCTTATTTACATAAGGTTTATCCAGATTTAATTTTACATGCATCTACACAACTAAGTTGCCATAATATCATTCAAGCTAAAAGTTTAATAAATTTAGGATTTAAAAGAATTGTTTTAGCAAGGGAAGTTAGTTTATTAGAAGCAAAAAAAATTAAAGAATTAGGGGTTGAAGTAGAAGTATTTGTTCAAGGAGCACTTTGCGTATCTTATTCAGGTAATTGCTTAATGTCATCATTTATTGGAGGAAGAAGTGGAAATCGGGGAAGATGCGCTCAACCATGTCGTCATCAAGTCAAATTAGTTTCAAAGAATAAAGAGTTGAAAGAATACGCTATATCAACTAAAGATTTATTAACTCTAAATATGATTGAAGATTATAAAAAAATCGGTATTGATTCTTTAAAAATTGAAGGAAGAATGAAAAGAGAAGAATACGTATATCAAGTAGTTTCTTCATATCGTAAAGCTATTGATTTGGTTGATATTAATTACGAACAAGAAATCGATAGAATTAAAAGATTATTTAATCGAAATTTTACTAAAGGTTATATTTTTAACGAATCTAGAACTAAGTTATTAAATCAAAATACTTCTTCTAATATAGGAGTTAGATTAGGAAAAGTAGTTAAAGTTAAAAATAATTTCATTTATATGTTACTTGAAGATGATGTACATGTAGGAGATGGCATTAAGTTTTTAAATAAGAAATTAGATGGAATGCTACTAACTAGATTTAGTATTGATAAAGAAGTTGTAAAGCAAGCTTCTAAAGGTGATATTATTTCATTTAGTCGAAATAATCTAGTTATAGAAGTAGGCACAATTGTTAATAAAACTAGCGATTATTTATTAAATGAAGATATTGGAAGCAAGATTAAAATTAATAAATTAATTCCTTTGAAATTAAAATTGCAAGGAAAAGAGAATACTCCATTAACAATCACTTTAGAAGATGAAAGGAATAATGTTATTGAATATCAATCATCATTTATTTTAGAGTCTGCGAAAAATAATCCAACCACTAAAGAAAGAATTATTACTCAATTAAAAAAAGTTGATGAATTCCCTTATTATTATCAGGAAATAGATTATCAATTAAGCGATAATTTATTTGTTCCAATTTCTTTATTAAACTCTGCAAGAAGAATTGCTTTAGAAATGATGAATAAAAAAAGAGAGAATTTTAATCATTATTTAGGTGTTTCTAATAAATATCAATCTAATATTACAAACAATCAAACAAACATGACTTTATTAAAAATAGAGTATAAAAAACAATATGACATTTTGAAAAACTACCATCTTCCACTTTTATGTGATGAAGAATTAAATATTGAAAGTGAATATATATTCAATAAGAGAATTAATCATCATGACAATTCTAAAGTATTGAATAATCAAATGACATCTTATTATAAGGAATGTGAAGAAGGATTTACATTATTATCTTCTTATGGTAATGTAACTAATTCATATGCTTTAGATTTATATTTTGAAAAAGGTTATATGTTAGTTTTCTTATCTTTAGAATGCAGTAGAAGACAAATCAAATTAATGATGGAAAGTTTTTACAAAAGACATTCATTCTATCCTAATGTTGGAATAAATATCTATGGTCATATTGATTATATGATAATGAGATCATGTCCAATTTCATCAGCTTATAACTTAAATAATGATCATTGTCAGATGTGTAAAAAGGATCGATATTATTTAAAAGATCACATGCAAGTTACTTTTCCATTATTAACAAATAGCGATTGTAATGTTCGTGTTCTTTCTAATCGACCAGTATCGATAATTAGTAAATTAGATGAATTAAAACAAATGCATATTAATAATTTCTTAATTGAATTCACCATAGAAGATAATGAACAAATTCAAAAAGTGATGGATGCGTATTTAAATAATAAATCAGTGAGTGAAAAAGATTTCTTTGGTCATTATCTTAATGAGATTGAATAGCTAAACAATATTGTTTAAAATCCATTATAAAAATGATATAATAATTATAAATAAGGAGATTTTTTCATGAATATTATGAATTTTCTTTTTTCATTAACATTTTTATGGACATTATCATTAGAAAAAAATGTTAATATGCATTTAAATAGTGTAGAGGGTATCGAACCACGTACAATTTTAAATATGCAAAATGGATATAATAATAATTTGGGACAAATTAATAAAAACAATTATCAAGATTATGTAAATGTTATTGATGGATCGATAATTTCAACAGAAAATGGTGTAGGATTAGGGTATGTTTATTATATTGGTTTATTAAAAATATACGATAAGTATAGACATGATAATAATGATTATATCTTATTTTCTCTTGATTTACAAATTCAAGTAACTCCAGGCGTTGCTGCTTCTGGATCTGAAAGTATTACTTTTGATAATAAGTATTATAACAAAAAGATCGACACATCTGTTTATATTTCATCTGGTTCAACATTTTATAATAATTATGGTTTGGCTGATTATTGGCCAGCATCTCAGCAATCATTAAATCTCCCAGAAATTGTTGTTACCGAAAATCATTCAACTACTTTATCTATTGGTGTGAGTAGGGATGTTACAAATGATCAGTCAATTGAGGCGGGATACGATGCATTTGGTGCAAAAGCATCAAGAGGTGTAAATTTAGGTATTAGCGGATCATATATTCATGCTTATTCAGTTACTGAGCAATATACTCGTACGAATCCAAATGTTTCCTTTGGAAGAAATGCAACAAATATTGGTTTTAATCATATTTTTTCGGATTTTTCTGGTGATGTAAAAAATGAATCTTTCATTTATACTTGTGGAGGATTATTTGATTGTAAAGTTAGTAGCTCTGGAACTTATGGCGGGAAAATTTATATAGAAACTGCACATACTTTAGGATATAAAAATTGGCTTATTGAGAGAACAAAAGATGTTGAATATTCAACATCAATTGAATTTTTCTTTTGGAATAATTAATAGTTATGAAAATAATATCAGGCAAGATAAAAAAAGTAATTGAAAACAATGTTATATTAGACAATGGCCCTTTTTCTTTTTCTTACGGAAAAATTTATTTAATAAACGGAGAGTCTGGTACTGGTAAAACAACTTTTTTAAACATTATTACATGTATTGATAATGAATTTGAAGGAGAAGTTACTTATAATATTATAGATAAGAAAAAAGATGTTTTTTATATTCATCAAAAAATGGAATTTTCTAATGATTTTTCCATTAAAGAGTGGATGATTTTTTTTAAAAACCAATACAATTCTAAATATGATATTGATAATTTAATAATGGAATTTTCTTTAAAAGATATTGAAACCAATACATTTTCCACATTATCTAATGGAGAAAAAAGAAGATTTTTATTTATTTTATTATTATTGAAAAATCCTATTATGATGGTCTTAGATGAGCCTTTTGCAGAATTAGATTCAAATAATAGAGCATTAATTACTACATATTTAAATAAGTTAAAACAAAACCATCTTATTATTTTAACTTCTCATTGTAAAATTGAAAATCTTATGGTGGATAAAGAAATGAATGTTCATCATTTAGAATTAGATGATGATAATGAAGAAGGAGAAACTATTGTTTCTTCCAATATTCATACAAATAAGTTTAACTATAAGCATAATTATTTTAATATTATTTTTATTTTAATATTTACTTTTATTTATTCACTATTTTTTCCATTTGTATTTGAAACACATGGAGATTTTATAAAAAAACAATGTGAATTACATAATTCTAAAGTTGCTTATGTTGGTAGAAATACAGATGATAATATAATAGAAATTATAGAGACAATTAATCAATATCAATATCCAATAATGTATAAAGTAAAAATTGATAATCCATTATCAGAGGAATTTGATGCGATAGGTATGTATAATAATCCTGTTATATATAATTTAGATAATTCAAATTTATTAAATAGTAATGAAATCATTATTTCTGATATGTTTGCTGCAACTTATATTTATGATAGATTTGTTGAAAATAAAAAAGATTATTTGAGTAGTGAAACAAACAACTATATGTCATTACTTAATAAAATTATTTTAGTTAATAATAAAGAATATAAAGTTATAAAAATAATCGATACTGGTGCATATTCTTATCATAAGGAAAAAAATTATGTTGAACTTTATTTTACTAAATTTGTCTCATATGCAATAATAAATGATAATTTTCAAGAAGATCAATTAGATAAGCAAAATGTATTTGTCTATTTTGACGATTTATTTAATGTTGATAGTTTTATAGATGATTTAGAAAGAAAGAACATTTATCAATTAGAGTTTGAAGATCAACTTACTTTAATAAATGGCAATGAATTTGTTATTAGAAAGTTTATTAAAGTTATAATTTATGTTTTTATTGCAGTATTAACAATTGCATTAATAATTGCTTATACAATTTTCATTAGGAAGAAAAAAGAGGAATATCATAAGATAAGAATTCTTACAAAATTATTTTTCTTTGATTATAATTTGACTATTAAAGATATATATAAAAAGAATGTTTTAAAATATATTATAACATCTATTTTTATGGTTATTTTATATATTTCTATTATTTTAATTTTACAAAATTTAATTAATTATATTAGCGTTCAACTAGTTTCTGTTGTCGTTTTAATAATAATATTATTAGTCTTATTAATAACAAAATCACTTATTTATAGAGGTTCATATGATAGAAATTAATAACTGTACAAAAAAGTATAAAAATCGCATTTTGTTTAAAAATGTTAATTTGATACTGCCTGATACAGGTTGCTATTTATTAAATGGGTTATCAGGCCATGGAAAAACAACTTTATTAAAAATGATCTGTGGAATGGACAGTCACTATGAAGGTAGTATTATAACAAATAGTGAAATTATATATTTACCTCAAGAAGATATTTCAGTTAAAAATATTTTATTTAAAGACGCGATTAGTTTGTGCCCCAATGGTATAGATAAAGAGAAAATTGAATATTATTTAGATAAATTAAAAATTTCACATTTATTAAATACGAAATTGGATAAAGTATCTGTTGGTGAGTATAAAAGAATTTTATTGTTCTTTGCAATTATTTCTTTTAATCAAATTATTTTAATTGATGAACCTACAGCTTCTTTGGATGCTGAATCAAGAGAAATATATATATCTATTATTAAAGAAATTTCAAAGAATAAATTAGTAATAATTGCAACACATGATAATGATTATTTTAATCATTACGATGGAATTATAAAAATTGATAATTGTAATATTTTTATGGAACATTATAATGATAATAGCACCATGATTAACTCGGATATGTATTTTAATAAGAACAATAAAGATATCCCATTTTTATTGAAGAAAATATTTAAAAATGCAAATTTGATTATATCATCAATTATACTATTTATTTTATCTTTTTGTTTAGCAATTTCAGGCTCTATTACAAGTACAAAAAATTCGTTTTATTTAGAAGAGTCTTTAAAACAAAGCAATGCTTCTTTTTACAGCGCTGTTTCAATGGATGGAAAAGGATTTTATAAATCGTATTCAAATTTTCTTTATAATGATTACGGAATAAAATCATATTTTAAATTTGAAACCTATTTGTTTCCTGGCTTCTTTGCCGAATCAAAAATTAAATATATATATTTTTCATCATTATTAAATAATAATCAAATTATGGTTAATGAAGAGTGTGAAAACGAATTTCCAGATTATAATAAAATAATTAATAATAAATTGTTAAAAAATGAGGCGATTTTTCCAATTAGTAAATTAGATAATATTTTTGATGAATTTAAATTTGATGCAATAATATATAAGGATGCTAGTATGGAAAAGCATAACTTATTAATTGAATTTAAGGATTTTGATGATGATAGATATAATATTTATATAAGTGATTTAATTGATACCACTAATGATGAAATTTCTTTTTATAACCAAGTTACTAATGTACAAATACCTTTTACAAATGGTATAAGAAGCCCAAATGGGGAATTTGAAATATTGGTAAAAAAAGAAAAAATAAATAACAAGATAATCATATCAAACAAAATAAAAAATGACTTTATTTTTTATATGTTTAACATGGGAATATATATTGAATCTGATAATTTACATGATTTATCGAAAATTTTTGTTGATAGTAATATTTATTCTAATGATGATTTTTATCAAAATTATTATCTTATATATTTAGAAATGATCAACGAATTAAAATCACTTATTAATATTTTTATTATAGTTTTTATTTTTGGATTTTTATTTTCTTTGATTTATTATTTATATAGTTTTTATTGTTTATATATTAATTATTCAAATTTTCTTCTCACTATTGGATTCAGAGTTGAAAAATATAAAAAAATGGCAAGTGGTTTACATATTTTTTTCTTCCTTTTCCATTTTGTAATAATATGTGGGATAACAGCGTTAATGTATTATACGAATATGATTAAGAAAATATTATTTTTCAATATTTTTGATATTAATATTTTTTATGTTTTTATTGGATTAATAGTTTTTATTCCATCATTATTATCTTTAATCCTTAATAATGTTATTTTTAAAAATTTTGATTATATGGTAAAAAGGATAAAATAATTATTCAAATAGATATTTTTTAGATAGTATTTTTTCAATAATCACAACAATACCATACATTAAAAATGCAATAGATGAGAGAATAAATATTCCCATCATAACTAAATCGAGCTTAAATACTTGACCACCATACATAATTAAATATCCTAGTCCACTTCTAGAGGAAAGGAATTCGCCTACAACTACTCCAACCCAAGATAAGCCAATTCCTACTTTTATCGTAGATATAATATTTATGACATTAGAAGGGAAAATAACTTTTGTAAGAATTTGAAATTTATTCGCGCCTAGTGTTTTCATCATGATAACTAGACTTTGATCAACATTATTAAAATGGTTTAATACATTAATAGTTGTTAGAATTAAAACAAAAGAAACGCAAACACCAATTATTCCTTTAACTCCAGTTCCTAGCCAAATGATGATAATTGGGGCAATCGCGGATTTTGGAAGAGCGTTTAAAAGCACTAAAAAGGGATCTAATACCTTACTTAATAGAGGAAATAAATATAATAAAGTAGCTAAGAAGATACCACCTCCTATGGATATGATTAATCCTAAGGTTGCTTCTAGTGTGGTTTGATAAATATGGTGGAATATTTCATTGCTTTTAATATATTCGACTAATAGAGTAAAAATTTTACTAGGTGATTGCAAAAAGAAGCTATCTATAATATTGAATCTAGTTAATAGCTCCCAGCCTAAAAGAATAACGACAACTAATGATAGTTGAAGAAGTAAAATCTTAATTTTTGTATTTCTTTTTACTTTTTTAAAGTCGCTGATTGAATTGATTTTTTTCATAAATAATCACCTAATATATATTATGAAAAAAGATTAATTAAGAGCAAAAATAGGGCGTATATCTATTTATCTATATTAAGAAGTAAATTAATTTTGTTGTAATATTCTACAAAGCTAGGATCTTTTCTTCTAATAGTAGGCGAGAAGTTATTTTCAATATTTACAATATCGATAATTTTTGTTGGACGATTACTTAATATGATAATTCTATCGCTAAGAGCAATTGCTTCTTGAATGTCATGAGTAATTATTAATGCTGATTTCTTTTCTTGTTTAATAATTTGATATACATCGTTTTGTACTTGTAGTCTAGTTTGAAAATCTAAAGCGGAGAATGGTTCATCAAGTAATAATAAATCTGGCTTAAGAACAAGAGTTCTAATTAGAGAAACTCTTTGTTTCATACCACCACTTATTTGTTTGCTAGAAAATGATTTAAATTCTTCTAGATGATATTTTTTGATTAAATCACATGCATAAGCTAGATTCTCTTGATTATCTTTTTTATTTATTTCTAATCCAATTATTATGTTTTTATAGACAGATTTCCAAGGCATTAGGCAATCTTTTTGAAACATATATCCTAGCTTAGCGGTTAATTCTATTTCTCCTGTAGTAGGATAGGTTAATTGATTAATTATGTTTAATATAGTTGATTTACCACAACCAGAAGGACCTAAAATACTTACAATCTCATTTTCATTAACAGTAAAAGAAATATGATCGAGAACTTTAGTTTCCTTTTCTTCTGTATAAAATGTTTTTGATATATTTTTAAAATTTAGTAACATAAATTCACCTAATTTAAATTATGAAGGTTTAATAAATAGGTGATAGATAAACTTTTTAATGATATTTATTTTTTATTGTTATACAATTACTAGGTAGGTGAAATGTATGAACAAGTATATTAAAAATTTTTATAATCTTTATTCCTTAGATGATCAAGTATGTTATCAAGCAATTTTAGAAAAGAAAGATTGGATTTTTAGAAAATTATTTATTCCAGTTAGTTTTACTAAAATTGTCGAAGATGGAAAAGATTTATATCCGGAATTATATGCATTGATGGATTCTTCATTTTTATTCAAAGAAATGTATTACAACAGAGAATTATTTGAAGGGGTGGATTATCAAAAAGTATTAGGTATTATAAATAAATTTAATGAACAATTTAGATATTTACATTTATATGAAAATTTAAATTTTGAAGATAAAGATACCTTTTTTGTCGAAATTAATCCTTTTAAAATTGATGATAAGGTATATAAAGATTTAGTAAGTAACTTTTATCCTTGCTTTGATTCAATAAATGAATTAGAGTTAAAATACGATGAAGAAGATATGTTAGATTTATTAAAACTAGCAATGTTTAATAAAGAAGGCTTTGTTTTAATTTTATCTAATGAAGCTTTATTAAATAATAGATATTACTTGCCAGTAATTGAAAAAATTCATTATAAGAGTAATATTGGAAAAGATAAAATTGAAGCAATTAAAGAAATTGCTTCTTCAATAGAAGTAGAGTGTGAGGAATATGAATAGAAAAGAAGCATTTGATCAATTATATTTATTAAATGGATATCCGGAAGAATTAAAAGAAGGATTATTCATTGTTTTTGATCGTGTTTTTAATTCACTATATAATCGAATAGTTAATGATCATAAAGATGCTTATGTTATTGATCCAGATGTAGTTTTAAATTATGTTTGTCAAGAACATATATTTAATTTATTACCAGTAAATAAAGAACAAAGAGAACAAGTATTTAATAATGAATCTTATATTAATCGCCTTGTGGCAATTTTAAGTGATAAAATTTATATTAATGAATTTATCGCAGACAACAATCAAGCTTTAATTAGTGAATATCATCCTTTAATTACGACTTTCCAATTTGTTTTAAATTTCATATTAAATAAATTTAATAATTTACCTAAAACAAATATTAAGGAAGATGGAATCTTACTCGATATTTTAAAAAAGGGATTTGTTATGTGTAGAGGGGTTATTAACTTATTATCAGAAGGTTATGAAACTGAGGCTTTTGCAACATGGAGAACAGTTCACGAAGTAGAATGTATCGCTTTGATTCTTGCTAAATATCCTTATGTTTCAGAAAGATATATTAAACATATAGAGTACGCTAGATACTATCGAAACGATAATGGAAATGAGACTCATCAAGATAAACTATTTGAAGAAGTTAAATTATTGATGAAAGAAAAAAATCTTAAGAGTAAAGATACTAAAAAGTATATTGAATATGGTTGGCTTTATGGAATTGAAAATGTAGAAGAAATTTACCCAGAAGTAAAACTTAACTTTAGAAAAGGAATTGAAATGGTTGCAGAATTAACTTCTTACTCAAAACTTTATGAGACAAGTAGTGAATTAGCTCATAGTTCTCCATTATTAATTTATTCAAATCGAGATTATTTTAAATCTTTAGCCCTTATTTGTATTTATGAAACTTTCTTCCGTTTAGAAGATTTGTTTAATAAATATTTAGAAAGAAATAATTCAATTGATTCCACTAATTATTTTTCAATGAGAAAAGATTATTTGATTGAAATGAAAAAAAATATTTCAATCGAAAGTGTGTCATATCATCTAAAATATGGTAAAAAAAATAGCTAATTAATTAGCTATTTTTTCTTTATATTTTAATTCTTTTTTCTTAGTTGAAATAAGAAAATGGAAAATAAATGGCGCGCAAATTATCGCGCTTAGAATATCACTTACTGCTTGAGCCCATAGTATTCCATTTAATTGGAAGAAGTAAGATAGTAATAGTAATACTGGAATGAATGTTAATCCAGAACGAAGTAATGATAAGAAAGAAGCGATGGTTGATTTTCTAATACTTTGATAAAGCATATTGACTGGAACAGAAATTGATAAGAAGACAACTCCAATTGATGCGATTCTAATTCCTTTAGTTGCAATAGGTATTGCTAAAGGATCTTCTTGTAAGAAATTAGCAATTGGTTCGGCTAAAACAAATCCAGTTATTGCTAGAGTAGTTACAAAGATAAAACCAAATCCTAAAGTGAATAATAAACTCTTTCTAACTCTTTCATATTCTTTTGCTTGGTAGTTAAATGAGGCGACAGGTTGGAATCCTTGGCCAACACCTAAACCTACACACATTACCAACGAAGAGTAACGATTGATATTACCAATTGAAGAAACGGCAACATCATCATATTGGTTAACTAAGTTGATTAATAATCCATTACTAATTGATGCTAAACCTTGTCTTAAAAGAGAAGGTAATCCTACTTTGAATATTTCTAAATATTCTTTTGCATCAACGGAAATATATTTTAATGAAATTTTACTTTGAGCCATATTAATATAAACGATTAATAGGATGGTAAAACTAATTAATTGAGATATTGCAGTTGATAATCCTGCTCCATAAACTCCTAGGCCAAATTTGTTGATTAGTAGGTAGTCACCTAGAATATTTAATAGACCACCACTGACAAGACCAAACATAGCGTAGAAAGCTTTTCCTTCGTATCTTAAGTTGTTATTTAAAACTAGTGAACCAACTAAGAAAGGACATGATAATAATACCCAGAAACCATAATCTTTTGCGTAAGGTAAAATAGTATCAGTTGAACCTAGAAAATATAAAAAGTCTTCTAAGAATAATAGTCCAAAAATCATTAGTAATGCGCTTAATCCCACGCCAACAAAGAAAGCGGTAGATACGTATTTAGATGCTTTATTTATATTTTTATCGGCTAAATGTTTAGATACATATGCACCTGAACCATGACCTAACATAAAAGCAATAGCTTGGATGATAGTCTGTAAGGTAAATAGAACACTACAAGCACCTTGTTGAGAAATACCTAATTTTCCAACGAAATAAGTATCAGCGATATTATAGATATTAGTAATTAGCATAGAAATAATTGCAGGTATCGCTAAAATAATGACTAATCTTGATACAGGGGTTTTAGTCATTTTTTTATAATGTGCATCACTAGTATTCATTTTCTCACCTCACTTAAAAAATTATAGCACTTTTGTTGAGTGAAGATGATAATTTTTTTATAATATTTTTAAGGAATCATATGCAACGATAAGTTGCGTTACATTTTCTTTTTCTAATAATATAATAAAGATGTAAGGTAGGTGGTAGTTATGATTGACATTGTTACTATCGGTAAGAAAATTCAATCGTATAGAAAAAAACATAATATGACTCAAGATGAACTTGCAGATAAATTATTTGTAACTCGTCAAGCATTGTCAAAATGGGAAACAGGAGGAAGTTATCCTTCTTTAGATGTTTTAGATCAACTAACTAAAATATTTAATGTTTCATTTGAAGAAATTCTAGGGCTAAATGATAATGATGATATTGATGTAAATAATATATTTATCAATCATAGTCGAGAGTATATTATTAATAAGATTATTAAAAATGAAATAGAAAACATTTACCTACCAGATGTGTTTTATCAATTTTCTCCTTCGGAAAGAATGCAAATTTTAAAAGCAATTAAAGAAAATAATATAACGACGAATCAAGAAGAATTATTGTTAAAACTAACCGAATCGGAGAAGCGATATTTATTATAGGGAGAGAAAATATGATTTTAAAAAAATTAGTAATTGATGGGAAAGAAATCTTTGTCCCACTTTCAAAAAAAGAAGCAAAAAATGTTAAACTAGAAGATTTAGTGTTTACTGAACCAAAGGAAAAAGAAGAATTTTTACATAGTATTAAAAAAGATGTAGAAGTAGAAATTCTTTCGGAAGAAGAAAGTAAACCAAAAGAAGATTTCAAAGAATCAATTGATGACAAAATCAAAAGATTCTCAGAAAAAATTGAAGTTGCTTTAGATAAAGCTGTTGAATCAACTACTCAAGGAGTAAAAAGTATGTTTAACAGTTTTAATAAGAAAAATAAGGTTAATAAAATTCTATCAATTTTGCCATTTATGTCAGAAGATGATATTCATGAATTAGTAGAGCAAATTATCGCTCAAGATGAGCAAGTTAAAGATCTACCTCTTGAAGCGGTAATGCCATTCTTATCAAGTAAAGATTGCAATCGTATTTTTATCAATGCGTTAAATAATAATTCATATAAATGTAACTTAATTAAAATGGCACCTTTTGTAAATGAAGAAACTTTAGATGTTGCAGTTGATTTATATATTGAAGGTAAATTAGATATCGATAAGATTGATCAACTTTATCCATTCCTTTCAGAAAAAAGCATTAAAAAGATTTTCAAAAAGATGATGTCGGAAAAATAAAAAAAGAGCATTTGCTCTTTTTTTTATACATCTTGGAAACAAGAATCTCCAATAAATTCACGAAGAATTGAATTACATGGAACCCATTTATCTTCCAAATCGACAAAGTATTTTAAGAATCTAATTAATCTTTGAGCAAGAGGGAAGAATTCGGAATCCAAATCAATTTTCTTTAATAATGGCATTGCATATTTTTTCATTACGCATAATTCATAAGAAAGAAGTGAATTGAAAACAAAGTCGGCGTTTTCTTGGGTCTTATAGATCCATTTGAATTCTCCTTTTCTTACAGCAGGCCACATAGACATAGTTTCTTCAGCTGAAGAGTTTCTAAATTGGAAATCCCTAACAATTCTTCTTAATAATCTTAAGTCGGTTAATGAAATAGGGTTGTGATTGTCTAGGTTGATTTGAGCTTGCGGAGCAATGAAAATTTTGAATTTTTGATGCTTTGCTATAAGAGAAGTTAGTTTTTCATTTAATGCGTGGATACCTTCAATAATAATGATTTCATCTTCTTCAACTTTAACAACTCTTCCTGGAATTCTTTTTCCTAATTGGAAAGAGTATTTAGGAAGTTGAACAGTAGCCCCGTTAATTAAATCAAGCATATTTTGATTAAATAAATCTACATCAAGAGCTTCTAAACATTCTAAATCTGGCTTTCCTTCTTCATCAAGTGGTACTTCATCTTTTGGTAAATAGTAATCATCAATTGAAATTCTTAATGTTTTAATTCCTAATGATAATAGTTCAATTCTTAAACGATTTGCAAATGTGGTTTTTCCAGAACTAGAAGGTCCTGCAATACAAATCAATCGTACATCATCGCTATTAGCCTTGATTTGGTTACCTAAATCAGCAAGCATATTATTATGATGTTGTTCACATAAATTGATAAAATCAATTGAACTATTTTCGACATGTTTATTAATGGAAGCAATGGAATCCGCTTTAACTAGTTTAGACCAATGAT
Organism: Erysipelotrichaceae bacterium; assembly: GCA_015059045.1. GTDB lineage: Bacteria > Bacillota_I > Bacilli_A > RFN20 > CAG-449 > UBA3210. Next base: position 1,311 of record SVBD01000002.1, on the reverse strand, counting down.
ATGTTGAAGTAAGGGTTCTACCAAATACTGGAGCGTCTTCAAAATGAGGAATTTGTCCTTTTTCTTCACTACGAGGATATTGGATAATAATTCCTTTTCCAAATAATCTAATGCTGTAATCTCTAATATGACCAGTTGAAGGAACCATATGCCCATACATATAGTTTAAATATCCATCGCATTCACATAAGTGAACAGTCTTTTCTGGACGATATTTTAAAATTTCAATTTTATCATCATATCCCCATTGGTCATAAATCTTTAATGCTTCTTCATTTGGAACAACTTTTTTGATAATAGGATAGTCGGCTTGAATGATTTGATCGATTTTTCCCTTTAACATTTTACATTCTTCACTTGTAAAAGGACGATTCTTTTCAAGTAGAGAAATAAAAATGGAACGAGAAATATTGTATGAGAATTTAATTTTATATCCAGGGAAAGCACGCGAAGCTGCCATAGCGATTATATATCTTAAACTTGTCTCATAAATTTTAATTGCTAAGTAATCTTTTTGAGTTAATAACTCAACTTCACAATCATAAAAAACTTCATAGTTTAAATCTCTTAAATGATTATTTACTAATGCGTTAATATATTGATGAGGATCACCTTCGATTAAATCTAGGACTTTAATCTTATTAGTGTATTCTTTGGTTACACCATTAATAGTGACTTTAAATTGATAATTCATAATAGCCTCCTTTTCGTGGAAATTAATAATAACCGAATTAATTACTAATTGCAATAGCAAAAAATGTAATCGCTTACATTTTAAAGTATAAATTATTATATGTCAATTTTATTGTAATAATATAAATATATATAAATATAATATTAATAGATAGCTTAAAAAAAGTTAAATTAACACTTGCATTAACTAATTCTTAGTGTTAATATAAATAAGCAATCAGTAATATCGCAGAGTAGAGCAGTCTGGTAGCTCGTCGGGCTCATAACCCGGAGGTCATTGGTTCAAATCCATTCTCTGCAACCAAGATTATTCAAGAGACCAATTGGTCTCTTTTGTTTTAATTGTCAAAATTAAAAGGCGATAGATATCGCCCTCTAGTGGATTTATCTCTTACTTTGTTTTTTTATTTGAAAAATTCTTTTGGATCCTATATTAATTTTTTTTTAGCATATTATTGAAATAATTAAGATAAATAAATTTTTTTCAAAAAACACTTGCTTTTTATCTAGTATTTATAGATAATAAATAAGCAATTGATTTTTGGACCAGTGGTGTAGCGGTTAACATGTCTCCCTGTCACGGAGAAGATCGCGGGTTCGATTCCCGTCTGGTCCGCC
>SVBD01000015.1 GCA_015059045.1 Erysipelotrichaceae bacterium | reverse complement strand
AATGCTGCTTAAAATAATTTTCTTTTTCATAATATTTTCCTCCTAATAATAAAATATTATTTAATATATTCATTAAGATTATATTACTTAAATATCACTATGTCAACCAAAAATGTAAGCGTTTTCTTACTTTTTTTAAATATTATTAAAAAATATTATATATTTTATAAATAAATGTCAAAATTAATATAAATCCTTATGAATTGAAACCCTTCCATCACTCGCACCCGCTACACAAAGAATAAGTTTTTCTTTTTCTAAATTATATATTGGTAAATGATCTAAATAATATGTATTTAAACTATTAGGGTGAACATTAAATCCTGTTCCACGCCACTTTAAAAATGCCTCTTTTCTAGTATGGCACATTAAAAAATGAGTTTTCTTATCACATGTTTCTGGTTTACTTATTATTTCTTGCGGATGTAATGCTCTATTATATAAGTTATCTGATATATCTCTTTCCAAAGACTCAATATCAATACCAACTTCATTTTGACAAGATACACCAATTGCAATAAAATTACCACTATGAGAAATATTAAAATTAACTTCATCTGTAGTTAATATTGGTTTATTTGTAAAATCAAAGTCTATCTTTTCTACTTTATAATAGTCCTTTAAAATGTCAATTAACAAACTATATGCAATATAAGAAATTTCATCTTTTTTGTTGTTTTTTAAATAAAAACGTAATGATTCTGGAAACAACTTTTCATCATATTCCTTGTTTTTTCTTGAATCATATATAAATACATTAATCATAGTTTTATTCCCCACTTAAATATATATAAACAAAAAAATCAAAGCAATTTGTAAAATCAAAATTAAAAACGAAATTATATTAACTACAAATTGTTTTTTAGTGACCCTAAAAAAATAAGATAGCGAAAGAAAAACTAGTTCCATAATTATAATTGGGATTGTTAATATAAAAAGTATAATTGGAATTAAAACAAGTAATTCTAAATTCGTACCAAATCCCAAGCCAGTTCTAATTTGTTCTTCAATTAAAACTATAGTCCAAAATAAAAAAATTATATTAGCCACGATTAACAAAAAAGAACAAACTATACTATAGCCTTTATTATTTGGAGAATATTTCTTCTCTTTTTCCATTTGGTCACCTCTATTTAATAATATTATATTTGATTTTAAAAGTAAAATTAAAACATTGATCTACCAAATCAACTAAATAACATATTAAATATTCTTGATAAATAAATTATTCGGTTCTTGTTTTTCTATTTTTTTTAGCTTTAACTAAATGACATTTTATAAAACGCGTTAAAAGTAATAATGATGTAATGCCAATATTAATCATTCCAATAACAAAGAAATACCTAATGATTATCACATTTGTAACAATCATTACAGCACATCCAAATATAAAGGCAATAGTTGCTAATTTACTTTTTGTCTTGCTTTTCATTCTTTTACTTCCATAAAAATCTTCTTCAAAATCTTCATCCCCAAATCCTTTTATTAATTCATCTAATGTTATATTAAATAATTCACTTAATAAAACAAGTGATGTTACATCTGGGGAGATTACACCAATTTCCCATTTAGAAACGGTTTTATTTGTTACTCCTAATTTTTGTCCTAGTTCCTCTTGAGTAAAATTATATTGTTTTCTTAACTCTTGTATAACATTTGATAATCTATTATGCATAAAATAATCCCTTCTGGGCTTTATTATAATAAACTAGCAAATATTAAATCAAAGGTTATTAGGAAAAATCGTACTACTTATTTCGACATTTTTTGCTTTTTAAAATTCTCAAAGTATTAAGTATACTTAATAAACATACACCTACATCGGCAAAAATCGATAAGAACATCGCTAAAGAACCAAGTATTCCGCTGGCACCTATAATTATAGCAATTAATTTAACAAATAAAATCATTATTATATTTTCTATTACAACCTTTTTAGTAAACTTACTTATTTTAATTACATCAATAATTTTACTAATATCATCATTAACAATAATAATATCCGCACATTCTTTAGAGATATCCGCTCCCATCGAACCCATTGAAATACCTACATCGCTAATTTTTAAAGAAGGGGAATCATTAATTCCATCACCGACATAAACAATTTTATTTCCTTCTTTTTTAATTTTTTCAACAATGCTATATTTTTCATGTGGTAATAATGAATGATACAAATTATCAATTTGAAGATAATCACCAACATTATCGACGCTTTTCTTTCTATCACCTGATAATAGATAAGTAGTGTAATTATTCTTTTTCAAATATTCCAATAATGCTTTTGATTCCTCTTTAATTTCATCATCTAAAATTACATAACCTAGACATTCATTATCTTTTGACACATAAACTAATGTTCCACTTTCATTTACTTCTTCAAAAGCAATATTAAATTCTTTTAATAAAGAAGAATTACCCGCACAATAAGTATGAGTATTCTCTTTCAATACAATTCCTTTTCCCGAATATTCAATATATTCGCTTTCATTAGAAACATTAATCTCTTTTTTATAATAATTTCTAATTGCCAAAGCAATTGGATGAGATGAATGAAGTTCCACTTTATTTATAATATCTAACAATTCTTCTTCGTTATTAGATATTATTTTTTTGACAACAAAATTGCCTTTTGTTAAGGTTCCTGTTTTATCAAAAATAAATGTATCCACATTAGTTAAAGTTTCCAAATAATTTCCACCTTTAACTAAAACACCTTTTTTAGAGCAAGCACCAATACTAGAAAAATAGCAAAGTGGAATAGAAATAACTAGTGCACAAGGACATGCAATTACTAAAATAGAAAACATACTATTTAATGCATTTATAAGTAAATCTTCAAAAGCAAAATACTTAATAAAGAACACGCAAAGTGCCGCTAAAATGATAATAGGTGTATAAATTCTTGCAAATTTAGTAATAAATATTTGAGATTTAGCCTTTTTATCATTTGCTTCTTCGATCAATTTTTTAACTTTTGAAATAGTAGATTCTTGATATTCTTTAGTTACTTTGATTTCAATTACTTTATCAAAATTAATTGATCCAGAAAGAATTTCTTCATCTTTATTTCTATTCACTGGTAAAGATTCACCAGTCAAACTTTTCATATCTAAAACAGCTGAAGAAGATAGTAATATCCCATCTAAAAGAACTTTTCCCCCAGGTTTAATAATAATTACATCACCAACTTTAACTTGATCTGGAAAAACTTCCTTTAAAGAAGATAATGTAACTTTAGAATTATCATCCTCAATCATATCTTCAATTGAACTTTTTGTATGTTTAATAGCTTTATTTTGATAATGTTCGCCAATACTATTTAAAATAACTATCATAATTGCTTCAATTGATTCACCAATACAAAGAGCACCAACAGAAGCAATAACCATTAATGTATTTTCATTAAAAATATCTTTATGTTTAAACGCATTTAAACATTTTAATAGTAATTTTCTAGCTAGAATAAGGTAACTACCAACAAAAAATACTGTTCGAATAACAAAGAATCGATCAAATATTTGCAATGTTAAAGCCGCTATTGCTAATACAATGCCTAATAATGGAAAATATTTTTTAGCCAAATTTTCTCTAACGCAATTATTGTCAATACAAATATCATCATATCGATGACTATGATGGTGATTTATATACATTTTTTTTGGTTTATTTTTATATAAATTAACATCTTGTTCAACCTTTTGACATATTGATAGAACAAGTTCAAAAACATCGTCTTTTTGAGCGTGCTCTACAACAATTTTTTGATTGATAAAATTAATATTTACTGAAATGATTCTATCTTCCTTATTTAACGCTCTTTCAATTTTACTCGCGCAATTAGGACAATCAATACCTTCAAAATAATAAGTAGTATAAATAAGTTTATCCATAATTACTCCTTAATATGATCAATTGCTTTAGTGATAATATCATAAACATGTTGATCATCTATTGAATAAAATACATTTTGACCACTTCTTCTATATTTGACTAAATGCATTTGTCTTAATAACTTTAATTGATATGATACAGCTGTTTGACTCATTTCAACTTTCTTACAAATATCACTTACACATAATTCATTATTTAATAGTGATGAAACTATTTTTAAACGCGAATAATCAGATAATGCTTTAAAAAATTCTGATGTATGCAATAGTATTTCTTCATTTTCATATTGTCTCATACTTTTACCTCTATTTAAATATATGTGTATATACGCATATATTATAATAATATAAAACCACATTTTATTAATGTGGTCAATATTATTTATTAATTTTTGCTTTAATTGCCTTATTCTTTTGTAATACGAGATATAGTTTTAACAAATATCTAATATTTTTATGCTTCATCTTATATTTATTAGTAAATAAAGAAATAATATTTTTCAAATTAACAAACTCAATTAAATGATTTTGATTTAATGCATAAATATATTTATTAATGTCTTCTGCAAAATGTTTCTTTTCCTCTTCGCTCATTTTAGAAACTAAAGCGACGAATTCTTTTTTAATTTTATCAGATGTTTCGCTAAAAGAACTAACAACGATAAATTTCTCATATGTTATTTGCCATGAAAATGGATTATGTTGATCAAGACCTGTCGTATTACTTTTAATAATGTGAGGTTCTACATCAATATCAAAGATTCTTCCAACAATTGAAGAAGAAGGAACTATTCTATCAATCTTTTCTTTAATTAAGACAAATTTCTTTTGATTGACTCTATTTTGATAAAATCCAGGACCATCAAAAGCATAGACTTTAATAATACGATTATTAATATCATCTCGACAGTAAGTCGCTGCATAAATTGCTAGGTTTGCTCCTTTAGAATGTCCCCCAATAATAATTTTATAATTTGGATATATTGAAGCAATTTTATTTAAATATTTACAAGCATCTCTTTGCGCTGGAACTGGAAAGGAAGCAATCATATTAATATCTTCTCCCCAGCCAACAAGAGTATCATCAGTACCTCTAAAAGATACGTAAATTTGATTATTTGGTAGTAGATAAGTCATCGCAGAAAATTGCTCTGCTTTAGAAAAATCAATTACATTGATAAAGTTTCCCGCAAGAAGATCCTTATATCGATTAGATAAAGATACTTCATGAGTTAATTTTACAACTTCCTTAGGAATAATTAGCCCTAAGTTAATTTTATCAATATCCCTTTTTGAAAAATGATCATTAACAAATTCTTCAATAGTCTTCACTTTGGTCGAAGGAAATCTATCTAGCTCCTCAGAATAATCAAGGAAGGAAACCATATTTAAAACTAATGCATCAACTTCATTGAAAGGTGATACATCAAAAGATAAGTCTCCACGCCATTTAACATATTGAAGAATATTAAATTCCATAGATATCTCCTATGTAATATGATATTAATTAATTTTTATTTTGTACCGAAAATTCTATCTCCAGCATCACCTAAGCCAGGAAGAATATATCCTTTTTCATTTAATTTTTCATCTAGAGCTGCTAAGAAGATAGGTACATCTGGATAAGCTTCGTTAACTGCTTTAACACCTTCTGGAGCGCCTACTAAACACATTAAACGAATATTTTTGTATCCTCTTTTCTTAATTGCAGAGATTGCAGCAATTGCACTTCCACCAGTAGCAAGCATTGGATCAACAACTACTACTAAAGGATTTTCAACAACTGGTAATTTAAAGTAATATTCAACAGGTTCTAATGTTTCTTCGTTACGATACATACCAATATGACCAATTCTACAAGTTGGGATCATATTTCTTACTCCATCAACCATTCCAATACCTGCACGTAAAATTGGAGCAAGAATAATTTTGTGACTTAATTTTACTTTAGGTAATGTAACGCCAGTTGGAGTATGAATAGTTTCTTCAGATTCAATTGCTTCAACATCTTTAAATACTTCATAAGTCATTAAAGAAGCAATTTCATCTAAACTTTCTCTGAATTCTTTGGATTTAGTTCTTTCATCTCTAAGAATAGAAAGTTTTACACTAATTAATGGGTGTTTACAAACAGTTAACATATTTTTACCTCCTATTGAATTAACTTTTTAAATTCCTGATTAATTTCTACGTTATTATCTTTTTCAAAGATATATACATTGTTATTATCTAATATTTCTTCTAATTCTTCAAATGAAATATTATATCTTACATTATTATTAAATTTAGTAATTCTTTTTTCGTCCTTTAAAGCCAAATAAGTAACTTGTTCATTAAAAGGCTTATAAACTAAAACTTCCCTTTCTAATAATAATTTTTTTGCATGAATAATATTAATTACTTTTTCATAATTATCCTATTACATTAATATGTAATCCTTCTAATATCTTTAGAAAATATTCATTCATTTGTTCATCAAAACTCATAGTTAAGTTTTTATCAACATAAATTTCTACATTAGGTAAAGCACTTCTTACCATAATGACATTTGAAAGAACGCAAATGTTAGATACTAAGCCACAAAGTTCTACACTTTGATATTCTTTATTTTCTAAATATTTAGCTAACTCTAAAGAAGGAAAAGTAGTTTTTTCAAAACTAATATCGTGTTCATCAAATAAAGTTGCTACTTTACCATATAGTTTATGTCCATCACTTCCTTTTAAGCAATGTTTAACTGGTAAATGCTTACCTTCTACTGTATCCATGTAATTTTCATAATGTGTATCAAAAGTGAAAATTACTTGATCATTATTTTCTTTATATTCTTTAATTCTATTATAAATTAACTTATCTAATTCTTTTGCTTTTTCAAAACCAAGACTACCTGAAACAAAATCATTTTGATAATCTACTACAATTAATAATTTTTTCATAATCTTACCCTTGATAATCATTTGGATTATTGTCTTGATTGACATTAATATCGCTTGCTAATTTATTAATTCTAACTAAGAATTTAATAAAGAAAACTAAATACATAATAGAAACTACCATTAAAGCAATAGATAAAGCTCCAGAAATAGTTAATAAACTTTGAGCGTTATCTTCAATCATTACATCTCCAACGTATGTAAATAAAATACCGCCGAGTCCTTCAAACGCTAATAGGACAACAACTAATGAAACAATAGAAGTTACTAATGCGCTAATTATTGTCTTTTTCGCGTATCTATGTGCTTCTTCGCCATAACTAGAAGAAACGTCTTGACCAATAACTAATAAAGTTTTTCCTGAAAAATAAATCATCGCACATAAAGGTATTTCACTAAATACTAATGAAAGAATTAATGAAATAGCTATCGGTTCTTTTAAACTTACTAAAAATTCCACTATTTCATTTAATTGATCAAAATTTAAGTCTCCAGCTGCTTCTAAATTCATCATCAAGTTAACTAAATATTCCATATTTGGCATGTGTTTATTTAAAACTAACATCATAACAAATGGACTTACAATTAAAACAAATAGATAAATTAACGCCATATAAAATAGAATATTTAATTTACTATTTTCCTTACGATATTTATTTAATACAACCATTAAAATTATTGATGCAGCAATACCTGTGGCAGAAAAAGAATAACTAACATTTCCAAGTTCTAATGAAATTGAAAAATTAATTAATAATAACAAAATAGCAACAAAAATGTTATTAACTAAACTTTTCTTTTGTACATTTGTCATATTTTGCATAAAGTTTACCCTCCTACTTAATTAAATATAAATAAATCAATTTTAATGTATTTTCAATTCCTTTAATATGAGTTCTTTCCATGCCATGAGATGCTGCTACACCAGTACCAATAAGTGCACCTTTAAAATCAACACCTGCACTTCTAGCCGCGCCAACATCACTTCCATAGAATGGGAAGATATCTACTGTGTAATCAAGATTATTTTCTTTTGCCAAATTAATTAATCTAGTAGTTAATTCATAATCATATGGTCCATGAGAATCTTTTGCGCAGATTGAAACAGCAAATTCATTACCTGCTAAATCAAGTCCAACACAACCCATATCTAAAGTAACAAATTCATCAATACTACTAGAAACTGTACTTGCTCCATGTCCTACTTCTTCATAAACAATGAAGTAAATTTTCGTATCATATTTAAATTCTAAGTTATTTTCTTTAACATACTTTAATAACATTAATAGAATGACTGCACTTGCTTTATCATCGATAAATCTAGTTTTTAAGAAACCAGATTCAGTAATAGTAAACTTGGTATCATAACAAACAATATCACCATTTTGAATTCCAAGTTTTTCAACATCAGTTTTAGATTTAACTACTTCATCTAATCTAACTTCTAGTGAATCAATATCTCTTGATTTACTATTTGCATCCTTATAAACATGAACTGCAGGAGAAGTAGAAATAATAGTTCCTTGATATACTCTTCCATCACGAGTATACACTTTACAATATTCTCCATCTAAAGTTGGAGTACTTGGTCCACCTAAAGTAGTTAAAGCTAAATTACCATTACCTTTAATAGAACGAACCATTAAACCTAAAGTATCAATATGCGCGCTAGTTGCAACGACTTTAGAGCTATCTTTTCCTTTAATAGAAATTTCTAAAGCTCCGTTATTTAAAACCTTAGATTCATATCCTAATTCACCAACAAATCCTTTTACTAACTCAATTGCTTTATGAGTAAAACCTGTTGGAGAATCACATAAAAATAATTCTTTAGAATAAAATTCAAAATCTTTTTTATTAAAATTAATCATGTAAGCCACCTTGCTTTCTATAATTTGATTTTAGCACAAGATTTTCTAATTGTTCATAATATTAAAAATATTTTTTAAATATTATGTTATTAATTATTTTAAATGATATAATAACATCTGTTTTAAGAAAGGAGTTATTTATGAAAAAATATCAAATATATATTTTCTTTATTTTATTCTTTCTTCATTCTATTTGTATCAATTTAGTCCACCCAGTAACTACAACTTACGTCAATAGTTTAAATCTACCTGATTACTATTTTGGCTTCTTTTTCTCTTTAATGTCATTAGGACAAGTGATTGGTGCATTTATCTTTGGTTTCCTATCTGATAAAATCGGAAGAAAATGGTTAATTGCTTTAGGAATTCTAGGTTATGCATTAGCCCAATTAGGATTTGGTTTTATCAATACTTATCCTTTATTAATATTATTCTTTAGAGTAATCGCGGGAATATTTGTTTCCGCTCCAAATACTTTATTTGTCTCTATGTGTTTAGATATTTCTACTCCTGAAAAGAAAGTCAAATATCTTTCATTACTAAGTTGCTTTTCCATTTTAGGAGCATCATTTGGTTATGAAATTGGAGGATCTTTATATAACTATTTAAATCTTACAATTTCTCAAATTTTCCTTTTCCAATTTATTTTATGCTTATTAACTTCATTAACATTCATCTTCTTCATAAATGATGTAAACATCGAAAAAAATCTTAATAAATCTAATTCTAAATTTTCAATTAAAAGTTTAGTTTCACTAAGTCCATTAATTTATATATTATTAATTGGATTAATTACTTTAACAATTGGACAAGTTTTAATTAGCAAATACTTAGATACTTATATTATTCATATTGGATATGAACCTGCAACACTTGGACATTACGTATTATTGACCGGTTTAGTTGGAGCTGCTTCAAATTTAATATTGATTCCACTTGTTAAAAAGATTAAAAACAAATACTTTAGTTATATTCTATTAAGTTTTGTATTACTTTCTTCAGTGTTGACATTTATCACTTTCTCTTCTGGAGAAAATATTATGATTTTCTTACTATCAACTCATTTAATTTATTGTATCTTTAAATCAATAATTACTCCACTTGAACAAAATGAATTATCAAAATATTCTTCAATAGAAGACAATGGTAAAATAATGGGCGCAAGACAAACAATGCTATCAATTGGTAATGTGGTTGGACCATTAATAGGAAGCGCTATATATTCAAAAGGAAATCCATTTGTATTTATCATTTCCGGATTTATAATTTTATTATCATTTGTAATTTATGTAATATATTTCTTAATTGCAAGAAAAAAACAAATTAAAAGTGACGAAAATTAATCGTCACTTTTTTACTACCTGTTGATTCATATCGTTTCGCACATATACTCCAAATTATTATTGATATTCCAAGCAAAGATAAAGAACCCCCAATAATAATTAACGATAATATATATAATAACTTAATTATTAAATTTCTTATCTTGATTTCTCATTAGTTCTATAAAAACATAGCCATATAAAATGGTAAATGGATTATACCATTTTTTATCATGACATCCTTCGAATATAAAATATAACTGTTTCCAATTTTAGATGAAAATTTCATTCTAAATTTATCCAAAGAAGAATGTGAATTATAGTTGCCTGATTTAACTTCTATTGGACAAATCTTCGTTCCTTCTTTAATAAGAAAATCGATTTCTATATTATTTTCTCTATTTAAATTATCATGCCTTGAATAAAAATATAATTTGTGACCATTTGAACGGAGTATTTGAGCTACAGCATTTTCCATAATCATTCCTTCATTAATACCTAATTTATCAAACAAAATAGCTTTATATATTTTATTTTCAGTAAAATTTGTATCCATAAAAGTATGTGTAACTAATAATCCTGTATCAGCCATATAACATTTTTGTGTAGTATGATCTTCACTTAAAGCTAAACCTATATTCGGATCAGTCGAATTAAAGCAATTATTGACTATCATAGCTTCATGTAACCATATAAAAGAATCTTCATATGTTCTATATCTTGCATTTTTATTAATAGAAGATAATGAATATTTTTTTTCTTTTTTAGAAAGTTGAGAAGGAATACCATCAAATACTGAAAACACTTTATTTTCATATCCACTTGCAAACTTGCTAACATCATCTCTGTATAATTTTAAAATCCTTCTTTTTACAATATCACTCGCTTCAAAGTTCTTTTCATTTAAATACGCATTAACAGATTGAGGCATGCCACCTACTAAAACATATTGTCTAAATTCATTCATAATCTTTCTATGAACACTATCACCCAAAGATATTTTCTTATCAAAACAGTTTCTTATCAAAGGAATAGTCGTTTCATCTCCTAGTGCCCACAAAAATTCTTCAAAATCTAATGGATACATCTCTATATGTTCTTCTTCAGAAGGAAGAATTATATTCTCAACATTTTTTTTCAATCTAATTAAAGAACCGGTTTCTAAATAATCATATCTACCATCCTCAACTAAATACTTAATAAGTTGTCTTGCTCTAGGAAATTGTTGAATCTCATCAAAAATTATTAATGATTCTCTTCTATATAATGGTATTGAGTAGTATGCTGACAACTTTGCGAAAAACAAATCTAAATTCGAACTATCATATATAAATAAATCTAAAACATCTTTTGATGCAATACCAAAATCTATAACAATATGACTTTTATATTCATTAATAGCAAACTCTTTTGCAATAAAACTTTTTCCTACACGTCTAGCTCCATCAATTAATAATGCAGTTGTTCCATTTGAATTATTTTTCCATTCAATAAGTTTACTATATATTTTTCTTTTTAACATAATAACTTCACCTCATATCTATTATAAATATATTATATAACCACTATGCACGAAAAAGCAAACTTTTTTATTCATATTTAACACGAAAAAGCAAATTTTTTTATTTATATTTTTCACGAAAAAGCAAATTTTAACAAGAAACTTCATTTTTTTGATTTATTTATTAACTTTCTATTGCCCCATATCTTTCCACACAAAAAATAGAAATTCATAATAAAATAATTAATCTTACAAATAACTAATGCTAAATATGGTTTTTTTAATTTATTAAAAAAGAGCAAATTAATTGCTCTTTATAATAATTAAATTTGATATAAATCAATGAATCTAGGATGATAAATATCCCCATTATTATCATTTCCACCAAAACTACTTTCATTTAAATTATACGAAATAACATACTTATCTTTACTTGATAAAGTTGGATGCATTTTCGCGTTATATTGACTTATTCCATCAATGTATAAAAATTCTGGAGTTGAATAGATAACTTGATTGTTTTCAAACTTGCCATATGGACTATCACTAATAGCGATATAAATTTCAGCTCCAATAGTATCTTTTTGATACGTTAATAAATACTTACCATAATAAGGACTATTTATATCATTAATTTCTGTAACGCTCATTTCACAAGATACTCTTTCACAAAGTGGAATTGTTTGAGTAATATCATTTACCCATCCTGAAGAAGATAAATATTGATATTTAGAGAAATCTTCAATATCTTCTTCTTTAAATCTTGAAACAACTAATCCTCGTGAATATGAAGCATTTTTATCATCTCGATATCCATAATTATAAATATATCCATCAGGATTTAATGCTCCCGCCTGAATCGTATTTTCAAAATAAGCCGCGCCAAAGATAATTTGTAATTTATCATCACTAGAAAAATAAGATAACTTATTTGTTTCTAAATCAATTATTGGAGTTCTTGAATCAAAGTCGATTTTTTTATCAATAATATTAAATCTAACTAGATCCTCACCCCTTTGTTCAAATCCTAATACTCCTTGCTTTGCTATATATAAACTTGTTGCGTAATATTTATCACCAATAACTAAACTATCTCCTAGCCAGTTAAATGCATCATTAGGCGAACGCGATTCTATCTTTTCTGGACTAATATGATCTTTATCAATAATAAAATCTATTTCCCCATCTTGATAATAAGCAAAAGTATTATTTTTAAAAATATAATTACTTCTTCTTTTGGTAACCGGATTAACTTCGCCAATATAAGTATCTGAGAAATTAAAGAATAAATCTCCTTCTTCTCCAATAGCTTGATTACCATTTAATCTTACATTAAAAATACCATCCGCTCCAGACCAACCTTGATAAGAAGAAAATTTACCAGTCAATTCTTCATTTGGTTCACTAACTCTACAGTTTGGTCGTGAGTTACATAAATTGTAGTTGCATTTACATTTCTATGAATCTTAGTAATTTCAGCACGCATTTGAATTCTTAATTTAGCATCTAAGTTTGATAAAGGTTCATCCATTAAAAATACTTGTGGTTTTCTAACAATTGCTCTTCCTAAAGCAACACGTTGTTTTTGTCCACCAGAAAGTTGTCCAGGTCTTCTTTTTAGATACATATCATCAAAACCAAGAATCTTCATAACTTCACTTACACGTTCTTGAATTTCTTCTTTTGGTACCTTTCTAAATTTCAAACCATAAACCATGTTGTCATAAACAGTCATATGTGGATATAATGCATAGTTTTGGAAAACCATTGCAATATCTCTATCCTTTGGTTCTAGTTCATTAATAACGTTACCGTTGATAGAAATTGTTCCTGAAGTAATATCTTCAAGACCTGCAAACATTCTTAATGTTGTTGTCTTACCACATCCAGATGGGCCAACAAAAACAATAAATTCACCTTTTTCAACTTCTAAATTAAAATCTTTAACAGCTTCAAATCCGTTAGGGTAGATTTTACCAATATTTTTAAATTCTAAAAAAGCCATAATAAAAACCTCACTTCTAATGAGATTGTATCATTAATTATCTTACATTTGCAACACATTTATAATACTTTTATAATACATTTGAAATCGCTTACATATTTTTTAAAAAAAATAGTAGCATAGCTACTATTTATTTATAAACATTAAATTAAACTTTTTGTAATAATTATTCTTCCATTACCTTCAATATTTAGATTTTCACATAGTGAAGTGATTATAAAGCTATCTCCTAGAGTCAATTTTTCTTCATCAATTTTGATATTTCCTTCTATAACACTGACAATAAGATAGTCTTTATTGCTGTTTTTTAAAATAAATTCATTATCAACTTTTTGAGAATATACTTCAAAATAATTATTCTTCCAAACTAAACATTCATTTTCTTTTAATACGTTTTTAATTTGATAATCATATTTATCAAATGAAGTGACTTCAAGAGCTTTATTTACATGTAAAGGTCTTTCTTTTCCTTCTTTATCTTTTCTATGATAATCATAGAAACGATAAGTTACATCACTAGATTGTTGTACTTCAAGTAAAAGTAAATTTTTTCCTAATGCATGAATAGTTTTTGAAGGGATTGGATAAAATTCTCCAACCTTTACTTTGATTTCATTAAGAAGATGATCATAATCATCATTTTCAATGTATCTAACTAAATCTTCTCTATCTTTTGCATTATGTCCAACAATAATAGAAGAATCTTCTTTAGTATCTAAAATCAACCAACCTTCAGTCTTGCCATATTGATTTTCATATTTTTTTGCATATTCATCATCAGGATGGACTTGAACTGATAATTTATCTGAAGTAGCAATTAACTTAATTAAGATTGGAAATTCATCTAGAGTAGAATTATTAAATAATTCTCTATTTGAATTAAAAACTTCAGATAATGTTTTACCGATAAATTTTCCTTTTGTAATTAGTGATTCACCTTCCTTATGAGCGGAACATGACCACATTTCACCTAATGGATTTTCATTATCTGTAACTTTTAATACATCTTTAAAATAACTTCCTCCCCATATTCTTTCTTTTAATGGAGCGCTTAATAATAGTACTTTCTCATTAAACATAACCTAATTACCTTTCAATTGATGCGACTTCTACGCTGTAACGATAAAGCTTCGCGTCATAATAGTTAATTGTATATTCAATTAAATTATTATTTACATCATAACCTTTTCTAATTCTTTTTAAAATTGCCCCATCTTTTTCAAGTTGAAGTAATTCTCTTAATTCTTTTGAAGGCATTATAGCCTCTAGTTCTTCTTCAAATCTAGAAAATAAAATATTATTACTAATTAAATAATCATATAAAGAACCAAATAAGAAATCTCTTGTAGTTGGTAGATCTATGTCTATATTCAACCAAGTATCTGAATAAACAATTGCCTTCTCTTTTGATCCTCTTAATCTTTTTAAATTATATAATCTTCTATCATTACTACAAGAAAAAACTTTCATCATTTCTTTATCAGCAAAAACAATGGAAATTGTTGAAGAAAAAGTAATTGTATTCTTCGCACCTGTTTCTTTCATTTCGTTAGTAAAACTTTGAACTAAAGTAAAGTTTTTAAGTTCACTTCTATTTCTATTAATAGATGTCCCAAATCCTGCTTTTCTAATAATGATATCTTCTTTTTCTAATTCTTCAAGGGCTTTTCTTAATGTCACTCTTGAAACATCATAAACAGAAATTAATTCCTTCTCTGAAGGAAGCATATTATCATATTCTCTATTTTCTATTTTTCTATAAATATCATTTTTAACTTGTATATATAAAGGAATATTATTTTGATAAACCATACATTATCCTCTTTTCCAAAAAGATAATAACATATTTATAATACATTTGACAATGAGATAAAACAATTAAAAGTCAAAGGTATTATTTCAAATAAGATATAAATTATTTATAATTTAAAAACGTTAAAAAAACATATAAAAATTAACACAAAGATATTTTTTATGTAAAAATAAAACAAATAATCAATATATTATTACATTTTAATAAAAACTCTAAATTAACTATTACCAACTTTAATTTGGAACATTAATTTAGAGTGATTTTTATATTAAATTAATCTATTTATACGTTTATTTATTAAATCAATAAAATTTATTTTAACTTCTTCATCCAATAATGAATCATTAACACAAGAAATTAACTTTTCCTTTTTAGCGATAAATCTTAAAAACAATTTATTGATGATTTCTTTTTCTACACCAATATTTTCACCAAATTTTATAAAATCATTTTTAGTGATATTTTTCTTTTTCCCATTTAAGGATAACGCCACTTCTTCTTCATCATTAACAATTATGTTGACCGGTAATAAATCGTAAGCGGGAGATAAATACGATTTATTTTTTTCTTCTATTAAAGAAAAATTCTTTAAGTGCATATCAGAATTACCTACGATAAAATTAAAAATTGTCCTATAAACAAATTCAATTTTATCTAATTTTTTTAAAGTAGAATACTTATCTATCGCTTTACCTATTCTTTCATGTGAAGAATTATATTTATATTCAGTTGGTCTTTCTAATAACTGACAAAAATCTTCCATATGAATTTTGCCATTCTCAGTTCTATCCATTCTCTTAGTTATATATGCATAACTATTATCATTTAATAAAATTAACCCATGAAGTGGAGTTTTTATACCACATTCATTAGCCATACTCATTACCAAATGTTCACTTCTTGCAATAAAAGGGTAATCTTCACTTTCCGGCTTAAATATATAACCAGAAGGATAACCGACTAAAGTTAAACGATATTCATCGTTTTCCTTACTTAAATGTAACGATAATTTCTTTTGTACACCTGTAATACTATCTTTATTTATAACTAAATTTTCCGCATATTCATTTAACAATTGATTTGATGATGTTAAGTCAATTTTAGGGAATTCTTCTGTATTAAAAAATTTTTTAATACAAGATTTATGCCAATAATTATTATGATTTTTTAATTCTTTATTACAACATAAACATCTCATATTAGTTTACTCCTTTCACACTGACGGCGCCAATGACATCTTCACAAACAGTAAGTAGTAAACCAAATCTATCATTTCTTTTTAATTTCCATTTAGATATTGCAATTTCAAGTAACCATCCTTCAGGAATTAATCCATCAAAAAAAGGAAATAAGCTATTAGAAAAATATTGATCTTTACTAAGTGGCAAGGTTTTAGAAATAGGTTGTGCATCTTTAGAAATAATCCATTCTTCTAAATATTGAAATGAATATCCTTGATCATTTTCTTCAATAATTCCACATAAACAATCGTTAAAATAAACTTCACCTTTCCTATTCATCTTCTACCCCATCCATTCTTATTACTTTCAATTTATAGCCTAAAAATTCTAACGCTTGATTAACTTTATCCATTCTACAGGTAGTTTTACCTTGTTCTAATTCACGAACAAATCTTAAACCTAATCCAGATCTAATTGCGAAATCTTCTTGAGTTAGTCCATATTCTCTTCTTTTTCTTTTAACAAAAATTGCTATTTCATTCTTTTCTTTTTTCATATTTGCACCCTTTAAGGTATATTTTAATTAATAAATATATCTTTTATACCCTTTATGTTATAAATATAGCATATATATATTATTTTTACAACCCATAAGGTATAATATTCGCAAAAAAATCTAAATTTATTGTCAATAGACTTATTTTTCTATTTTGACAACGATAAATAAAAAGTGTTTTATAACATCTATAAAACACATATAATTCATTAAATCTTTTGTAAAAATTCTTTTAATCTATCACTTTTAGGATTAACAAATATATCTTCTACAGTTCCTTGTTCAACAATCCTTTTTTGATCAACAAATAAAACTCTAGTTGCTATTTCCTTAACAAAGTTCATTTCATGAGTAACAATACAAATAGTCATTCCTGTTTTTGATAAATCTTTAATTACATTTAAGACTTCTTTTACCATTTCTGGATCTAACGCACTAGTAGGTTCATCAAATAACATTACTTCAGGAGACATAATTAAACTTCTTACAATGGCAATTCTTTGCTTTTGTCCACCCGATAAAGAATTAACCGAAGCATCAATTTTGTCTAACAAATTGACCTTTTCTAATAATTCTTTAGCCTTCTCTATTGCTTCTTCTTTATTCATCTTTTTTAAGTGAACTGGAGCAAGAATAATATTCTCTAACACATTTAAATGAGGAAATAATTCAAATGATTGAAAGACCATTCCAATCTTTTCTCTAATAGAATTAATATTCTTTTTAGTTAATACTTCTTCTTTATAGATAACTTCTCCAACACTAGGAACTACCATATGATTCATCGTTCTAATTAAAGTTGATTTACCACTTCCAGAAGGGCCAATAATACAAACAATTTCTCCTTTGGAGATTTCTAAATTAATATTTTCTAAAATATAATCATTATCAAAATTAACGCTGACATTATTTAGTTTTAACATTTTTTAATAATCTCCTTTCTAATTTATTTAATAACACTGTAATAATATAAATTATTACAAAATATACAATACCCATAACTATATATACCATTTCAAAATCAAATGTATCATTAGCGATTTTTCTAAATGCTAGAGTTAAATCAAAGGCTCCAATAAAACCAACAATTGATGTTTCTTTAATTAATGAAATAAATTCATTACCTAAACTTGGTAAAGCATTTCTAATTGCTTGAGGCAAGATAATCTTTCTCATAGTTGTAGGATAAGTTAATCCTAAACTTCTTCCTGCTTCCATTTGTCCTTTTGGAAGAGATAAAATACCTCCTCTTAATATTTCAGAAACATAGGCTCCAGAATTAAGACCAAAAGCAATAATTGCAATATAAATTGAATCTCCTCTAAAAGAAGCAAAGATGACAAAATAAATAATTAATAGTTGAACCATTAATGGAGTTCCTCTAAAGATAGAAACATAGAATTTAGCAATATTCTTTAATACTAGTATTAAAGGATGATCTCCTTCTAAACCTTGAATTAAGCAAATAATCATTCCAACTATTATACCTATAATAAAAGATACTATAGTAATAATTATCGTATTTAATAATCCTTTTAATACTTCAATAAAATTATTATTAGAAACAAAGTTTTCTTTAATTCCTTCAATAATAGGATCAAAGAAAATTATTCCTAATGTTAATAAAGTTATTCCTACCACTAATAATATTATTAAAGTAACTAATTTATTCTTATCTATTACTTTATTCATAATACACCTCCACGATGGATTCTAATGTTCCATCCGTTTTTATTTTGTTAATAAAATTATTTAAAGATTCTTTTAGTGAAGTATTCTTTTTATTAACTGCAATTGCATATTCTTCTTCTACTAAAACTAAATCAACAATCTTAACATTACTAAATTTCTTACAATACATTTGAGCCGGTAATAAATCTATTATTACTCCATCAATTTGACCATTAGCTAAAGCTTTTACGGCAACTGATCCATTATCAAACATTACACAAGTAGAATTACTAATTCCTTCAAAATCCCAATCACTACTACCTTCAATATAATATTGACCAGTGGTTCCTCTTTGACAACCAATCTTGATTTTATCATTACTTACTTCATCAAGTAATTCTTCTACACTAGAACAAGTTAGATACTTACTATCATCTCTAACAATCATTACTTGACTAGCTGAGTAATAACTATCACTAAATAAGAAATTCTTTTCTCTTTTCTCGTTTCTAGTAATTGCCGCAATTGCTAAATCAGCTTTATTAGTCGATACACTTACTAAAGTGGAATCAAAGTCAGTATCAGTAACAATTACATCTACTCCTAAATATTTTCCATATTCTTTAATAATATCTATATCAATACCCTTTAATACTTTTCCTTCTTTATATTCAAATGGAGCAAATTCAGCATTAGTAACTACATATAACTTATTATTACTAATAATTTGTTCTACATAATAAAAGGAAGTAGAACAACTAGTTAATAACGTTAAGAAACAAATAATTATTATTTGATAACATTTCTTTAATTGTTTCATATATAAATCTCCTTCCACAAAAATAAAAACGTCCTTAAACTTATACTAAAAATAAGTCTAAGGACGTATATAATCTTACATAAATACGCGGTACCACCTTAGTTAATCATTATCTCGCAATAATGAAACTCTATGAGTTCATACTAAACTCAGACGCGATAACGGGCGAACCCGACACACCCTACTATTAGTTCAGGCTGTAGCTCCAAGAGGCGTTCCTTATACTTGTCAATATCATCCTTCCACCAAATTGATGACTCGCTAGAAAGCTTATATAAGTACTATTTCTTTTCAAAGCACTGGGAGTGATTATATATGATTATTTTATAAAATAAAATAGTTTTTATAAAAAAAATATATTTAAAGATAAAATCAGATAGAAATATCTATAAAGTAAAATAAAAAAGAATCTACCCACAGATTCTTTTTAAGACACTCAACATACTTATTGTTCATTCTCTTTATTATTTCATATGTTTTTTCTGAAATGAAATAATTAAATTTACATTTACCCAATATTAGGTAAGATGTTGATTACAAGTGATAATAAAACATTTAATTATCACACTTATATTTTATTAAAGAACTAACATTTAGTCAACTAAATTTAAACTTTTAATGGCAAAGAGACCTTATTTTCCTTTAAATAGCTACCACTTTGATCTTTTCTTAAACAAAAACTTAAAGTACTAGCGATTTTATTGCCTTTAGAATAATTTTTAATAACTTGATTTAAATTTACAAAATTAGATTTAGTAAATTTTTCTTCAAATAAAGAATATTCTATTTCATTTGGGAAATATACATATATATCTAAAATATCATAAGAATTGTTATACAATGCAATAAGACTATCAAACATTATTTCATTAAAATTCTCTTTAGTAAATTCTTTTTTTAATGAAACATATTTTATGCCTCTAAATCTTTTTTTTACGTTTTCTTTAAAAATAGTGGTTATTATTTTTTTTGAATTCTCCTCTAAACTATTAAAAGACAAAGTTGTTTTTATCTCATTCTTCTTATTTTGAGATATATTTAATTTATCAATTTCGTTTTCAATAAATTTATAAAAAGTATCTATTTTTTCATTAGATCTAACAATTATCGCAGACATTACAAAATCTGCTTTACCATCAAAATCAAAATCCCCTATAGAATATCCAATATACATCTTCATAATTATTTCACCATAAATGCTTCTTTATTAATTTTAAAAGCCCTAAACATATCATTAATAACCGAATAAACACGCTTTGTCAATTTTAAAGTTTCATTTCTATCTAAAACAATATTGCTGGTATTATCAAAAGCTCTAATTAAAATTAAAATACTATCTCTTAATGGTTGAATTTTTGCTTTAATATCAACTATATTTTTTGACTTTAACAAGTAATTATCTAATTGCTTTAAATAAACATCAAATTCTTTTTTGTAAGAATTAAATAAATTACTATTAATTTTACCAGAACTAAATAACGAATCTAAAATAGAATCTAATTCATGATTATTAATTTGCTTTTTAGAATCCAAACCAATGTTTTTATAAAAAAATAAATAATTAGTCGCCAAAAATTCTTCTGTTTTACTTTTTTGCATAGAAAACAATTTATAATCATCTTTTCTTAAATTTGAAATTGATTTAAACTCAATAAAAAAACTAATAATTCCAGAACTAATAAAACCTGCCCCCAAACTCATGAATAATCCATTAAAATTTTCATGTACTCTATCTAAAAAAGAAACCCATATAAAAACAATTGAAACAATTAATAAAATACTTGGGAATATATAATTT
Source organism: Erysipelotrichaceae bacterium (assembly GCA_015059045.1). GTDB lineage: Bacteria > Bacillota_I > Bacilli_A > RFN20 > CAG-449 > UBA3210. The sequence goes on along the minus strand of SVBD01000015.1, from coordinate 14,916 downwards.
TTAATTTTATCAAATACTTTTTTCATAAATTACTTCTATTAATTAATATATTATTAATTATAATTTTGACTATTAGTTATTTCAAGTTATTTATCATTATTTTTATGTATCAACAATAACTCTTAATAATTTACTATAGTTATAGAAATTAAAAAAATTAAGTCCTTTAAAAATTTTTAGGGTTTTGAAAACCGCTATAAAAATATTTAGGGTAGTCCCTACAGTGCTAATATATAGTACTCCTCTTTAATGCCGCACTTATGTTTAAAGAAAAATTATATATACCCTTAGTTTTTTTTAATATTACAAACTATAGTAATATATAATTACTAAACTTAACCACCAACAATATATATTACTAATTCTTTTGTTGAATATAATAGTGATAAATTATCTAATGGGCAAATTGAAGGTATCAATTCTAGAATAAAAACACTTGAAAAAATATATTGTAGTTATAAATATAGGATTAGATTTTATAATAGAGTTGTATTGATTGTACATAAAAAGGATGAGTAGTCGTTTTGACTCCCCACCCTACAATGCCAATATATATTTTATTGCCCTGCCCTACAAAACCTTATAAATTTTTAAAGGACCAACATTTATTATACTACTAAATACTTAAATAAAATAAACTATCTACTTACTTAATTTAGAATCAATAATTATGTTAAGCAGCAACATATGTTACATCAATAGACACAAATCTTGCTTGTCCGCCAGACAATACTAATGTAAATGAATCTACAGCGGTTTTAAATTCAATTGTATAAGCACTTCCATCATTTGTATATGAAACACCAGCATTATCTAGTGAAGTTCCCAAAGCAGTTTTATAAGAACTAGTGCCATTAGAATTAATAACAATTTTTGTCATTTGATTTGCTTCAATTACAATTTCTGAATTTTTATACAAACGAATAGGATTTGAATAATCAGCCACAACACTTGATGAATTTGCTTTATTATTAGTAAAAGTAATTCCACCATTAACCCAAACTTGTTTTTCTTCAGTTAACGATTGTCTACTAGCAGTTGTTTCGAAAGATAGCGTTTCTGTAATTGGATCATTTGTTTTTTCTTCAACTACAATATTAACTTCAACATTACCATTTGCTTCTGACAAAGCAAAGCCTTCAGTAGTTGTTCCAATAGTTGCTTTTTCAGCAGCTGCGGAAGACACTCTATATCCTTCAGGAATATTCAATGTGTATTCTGCTGTGTGATTTCCTGCAATTAATCTATTTTCTTCAACTACAGTGCCATTTCCTTCAATATTAATTTCAACATTGTATACACTATTAATTGTTGCTTGTGCAAAAACGCCATTTTCATCAGTAACTTTTCCATCTATATCACCACTATGAACATATAATTTCATTACTAGACCCACACCACTCTTATCCTCTACTGTTAATTTAGAAAATCTAACATAATTGTAATTATCAGCATTAGGAGCTAACCACATCGGAGCAATGAATTCTCTAGCCATTCTTGTCATTTCGTGTTCGCTATTTGCCGTAGCTGGTGTAAGATTATATGTAAAAACTTTTTTATCATCATCACAAATCCAGTTTTTATCTGTATCTGTTGAATCCTTAAAGTCTTTCAATGTTACAAATTTTTCTTCAACAGAATTCCAATTTACTGACCAATTTCCGCCTTTTCCGGTATGATAAACTTTTCCATCTTTGTTTTCATAAGTTGATACAACATTTTCTTCAGTTCCATCACCATTTGTATCTTCATTTGTATACATTGTTAAACTTGATGTTCCATTTTCTGTATCACCATAATACCATGTTTCTCTTTCTTTAACAGAAGCACTTGCATGAAAATATGTTTCTACTTCTTCATCTGCCATATCGGTTGTATTTAAAATAGTTTCTTTTAAATATTGATTATCATTATAATATTTGTCAAAAAGTTTTTTTACATTAGAAATAGCATCAAGTCCACAATCATTTTTACAAACACCATTTTCAAAATTATGACCTGTTGCATCAATATCACTTGCAGAAACAACAGCACCACAATTTGTACAAGTTTCAATCACACTACCATTTTCTGTACACGTTGGATCCTTAGTAGTTGTAGTTGTAGTTGGATGTGTACAATCATTTAATACATATTTATATAATTGAACATCTGTTTGGCCTGATGTATAACAAGCAAATCTAGGGCTACTAGCATTCCATCTAATAATTCTTGTATTATCATTAGAGTTTTTAATTGTAGCATTTCCATCACTAAAAGTTACATTCCATGAAGTTTTAGCGTCTAATGTTCCATTAACATTTAAAGAATTCCCTGATGTCCAATATAAATATTTATCATCACTATTTTTAAACGCATAGGTTCCAGAAGTTGAACCAGCCTCAACTGTCAATTGATAAGCACCAGCAGGAACTCCTGTATACGCTGTTCCTAGACCATATTTTGTACTACTAGTAGAAATACCACTTAATTCCATATTTTTTGAGTCACATACTAATAAGACAGTATCACCTACAGCAATAGAAGTTGCTTTTTCATATGTACCATCCGCCGCATGTACCCCTGTTTCTTTATTGACATGCTCAAAAGTACCGACGCCTAATAGCATGACAACAGCACCAAGAATACCCGCTAAGGTTTTTCTTAATTTCATATTATTTTTTCCTCCTTAAAAAACTACATAAATTTTTATTTTATATTTGTAAGTTCAATTTTATTATCACATATAAAAAAAGTGTTTACAAGCCAATAATAGGCAATAATTGGAATGTAACCACTTTCATAGAAATTAATAGATATATATTGAAAATTGTCGATTAATTTTGATAGTTAAAAATCTGATTATTGTCTAAATAATATATCATATTACTATAATCATTATTACCCGCTAGAATAAGGAGGAGGACATTACCATCTTTATCAATGTGTTTTGCTACCATCGCATTCGCGGTTTCATACTCTAATTTTGAATCTAATAAAGTTAATGTATCTTCTTCAATATCATATACAAATACATCCTTTAATAACTTATTACTTTCATTTGTTCCACCAAAAATGTAGATGTGACCATCTTCATCATATAGACATCTAGATTGAGAAATTTGATATGGCATACTAGCGCTCATTAAATCTAATTCATATGTCTCCATATTAAATCTATAGATAGAAGTTAATCTAGGACCTTTTGTTCCTCCAAAAACATATAAATACTTATCAACATAACACCAACCTGTTTTAAAGATTTTATGAGGAATTGTAGTTTCTAATGTTTCAAATTCTTTTGTTTCTAAATCAAATTTATAAATAGATGAACCTCCATCACTACCATTACCTCCAAAAAGGAAGATATTATTTTGATAATAACCAATAGAGAAGCAACTCATACCTACTGGCATTCTTGTTTCTAACATTGTTAGTTCATTAGTTTCTAGATTATGCTCTAAAATATAATCAAAATATGTATTACTATTTAATCCACCAAAGATATATGCTTTAGAATCAACTAAAACAACTCTACAAGAAGTACAAACATCTGGTAAAGAAACATCTAAAACATATGTCTTTTTATTATATACATTATAGATATGAATATTACTCAATCTCTTTGATCCATCATATCCACCATATAAATAAACATTACCTTTATAACAAACTCCTTCTGCATTACTTAAAGAAGGTAATTCAATAATCTCACTAGCTCCTTCAGGAATATATATTTCAATTATTTCTTCTGAACTAATTTCTTCTGAACTAATTTCTTCACTTGATAACTCGGAAGAAATTTCTTCACTACTTACAATTTCTGAAGATTCATTAGAAACAATTTCACTTGTTATTTCTTCTGAAGAAGATTCACTACTAATTTCTTCAAAACTATCATTTGAAGAAGTAAAACTTTCTTCGTTTGAAGAAATAATACTTGATGTTTCTTCGCTAGAAATTTCACTAGTTACTTCATTAGAAGTAATTATAGACGAATTTAAAGTCGATTCTAACTCTTCAAAAGAAGAAGTAATTTCTTCATAAATACTTGTGGATTCACTACTAATTTCAGTAGTTATTTCTGATGAAGTAATAATAGATTCAATACTTTCTTCACTACTAATAACTTCTGATGAAGTAATACTTTCACTACTAAAACTTTCTGAAGTTGATTCTTCAATAGAAGAAATAATTTCTGAAGTAATTGAAGATATTTCTTCGCTAGTGAATATTTCTTCACTACTAATTAAAGAAGATACTTCTTCACTTGTAACGACACTAGAAATAATACTAGAAATTTCTTCACTACTAATTATTTCACTAGTTGATAATAAAGAACTTACTTCACTAGTGACTAAAGAACTAATAATAGATGAAATTACTTCACTTGTTACTTCTAATGATATTTCTTCCGATGTAGATGGTACTTCACTTGTTGTAGATATTTCTGTTGTTGATGTAGTCTCACTTGTATTTGGAATAGTTGTTGTTTCTGAAGATTCTTCACTTGAATTGGAGATAGAAGAACTTTCGCTTAAAGAACTTGAATCTTCTTCACTACTAGAAGATTCTTCTATAGAAAAATCACTAGTTATTTCACTAATAATTGTAGATGAAATAATTTCACTTAACTCTTCACTTGTAATCGATGTTATAGAAGTATTTGAAGTCACCAAAATAGATGAATCTGACGATAAAAAAGAAGAAGTATTAACACTTGGTAAAATACTTTCTAAACTAGAATTATTTTCACTTGAATTATCATTATTAATTCCACAAGAAGTAATAACTAATCCTAATGACATTAATACTAATGAAATTATTTTCTTATCCATAGAACTCCTATAACAAATTAAATATTAAAGATACTCCAATACCTAAAACAATTGATATTAAGATAATCATAACTGCAGATAATTTCTTTTTAAATATTTTTTTAGATAAAAAGTAAATTAATGTAATTAAACCAAAACATATCATTGATATGTAATTTGGATTAAATTCATTTAATGATACATAACCAAAACATTCAACAAGAAGAATAAATCCCGTAGTAATAATTAAGCCAATAACAACTGGCTTAACACCTTTTATAAACGCTTTAAAAAATTTATTATCTGTAAAATTCTTTAATAAAGATGCAATTAATAAAATTATGATAAATGAAGGTAAAACAACACCAATAGTTGCGACTATAGCGCCTAAAATACCATATTGAGAAGAACCAATAAAGGTTGCCATATTAATAGCAATTGGCCCTGGTGTGGATTCACAAACTCCAAGGAAAGAAGTAAATTGTTCAATACTTAACCATTCTCTTCTTAATGTAACTTCCTTTACAAGTGGGATCATGGCATAACCTCCACCAAAGGTGAATAAGCCAATTAGAAAGAATTCATAGAATAATTCTAGTAGAATCATTCTACATCACCTTCTTTCTTTTTATTTTGGATAACCCCATAATAAACAATACCTATTAATCCACCAATTACTATAAAGATAATAGATGATAAATTAATAGCTAAAACTTCAAAAACTAATAAGATAATACAAACGATAATAAATGTTAAAATTGGTAACACTTTCTTTTCTAATTTAATAAATAGATTAATACCCGCTTTCAAAATAAGGAAACTAACTGCAGCGTTAATTCCATAGAAAGCATATTTAACATATTGATTATTCATGAATTGTTCTAAAAACAATGAGATTACAAAAATAATAATAAACGAAGGTAACACAACTCCAAGTGTTGATAAAGCACTTCCTAGTACACCTTTTTTCTTATAGCCAATAAAGGTTGCCATATTAATAGCAATTGGTCCTGGAGTAGATTCACTAATAGTAACGATTTGCATAAACTCTTCTTCAGTGATCCATTTTTTCTTTTCAACGATTACTTCCTTAATATTAGCAATCATTGCATATCCTCCACCAAAGGTGAATACACCGATTTTAAAGAATATAAAAAACAAAGACAATAACATACTCATGTTAATTAGCCCTCCAAATCATATTTGATTTAAAATATATTTTAATATTCATAAAATCCCCTTACGCGATTATTATATCATTAATAATTTTCACATTAAACATTTAAAAAATAAAAAATCTAGGTAAACCCTAGCCATGTTTGTTATAACTTACTTTCTTCTATTAATTAATTCGGGGTTTTTTGGAAAATTTGTCTAAAAAATTTTATTTATTTTGAACAATAAAAAAATCCCTTCTTTTAAGAAGGGATAATTAATTAAAAATTATTGCTTATTTGCGTCTAAGTTTTCTAATTGAGCTTCAAATCTCTTAACATTTGATTCTCTTAATTTTCTAGCTTTTTCTTTCTTTTCGCGAGCTTCTTCTTTGTTAGAATAAACTAGTAAAACAATTAATAGAAGAACTAAACCAATACCCATTAATACTAGACCTGTTTTATCAAATGTAGTTAATGCGTAAGCATCCCACCAAGTTTTAACCCAAGTGAAGAATCCTTCTTGTGCTTCAATTAAGAAGTAAAGAGGACTAGACTTAAAGTTTCCACTCATACTATTAATTAATAATCCAGCAACTGCGCCTAAAAGACCTACAAAAATAATAAGTCCTGCGATTGATAACCAGATAATTTCTGCGATTTTACTATTGAATTCTTTTCTTTCTCTAGCAGTTTTAAATTTTCTTGCCATATTTTCACCTCTTAAATGATAGCAAATATCATAACACTTTATTTATGAAAGGTCAATTAATTGCTTTGTTCTTTTCTTGCTTGTCTTAAACCTTGTTCGTAGCCGACTAATTCATTCCATACTGAAGAATAAACGCTTCTCCAAGGTGCTTCTCTTTCTTGAAGTAATGTAACATAAGTATTATGTACAGCTTCAATTTCAGCCTTCATATTGCTTCCTTCTGGTAATGGTTTTGAACCTTCCATGTAATTTAAGCATGTGAAGTTTGATTCATAAGCTTTTTCATATTTTTCATCAGCATTTGCTTTATGTTCGTGGATGAATTTTGTAAATCCAACTAATCTCTTTAAGTCGTTGATGACAAAGTTAGATTGTGGAGATGGTTTTCCACCATTTTCATGCATTGCTTTATTGAATTCTAAGAATGCTTTATGTGTTAAATCAAATACGATTAATGATCCTAAAACTCTGTAGAAAGATTCATCTAAAGCAATTAAATTCGCTAATTGTGGTTCTAGATTTCCTTCAGAATTTGTTTTTTCAGCAAATTTCTTAACGATGTCCATTAAAGTTTCTCTTAAACCAATTACATAGTCTAATGCCTTTAAATCTTGAGCGTGATCAACAATAATTTTACCATTTTCTAAAGTAATATATGTTGAATCTTCAGAATAAGCAAATTCGATAAATTCGTTAATATTTGCTCTAATTTTTTCACCAATTTCACCATTTTGAGCTAAAAAGTGAGATAAAGGTGAGTTTTCAACTAAACCATGGTTGATAATTTGTTTTCTTTGGTTATAGAAATTAACATCATGTTCTGGTCTTCCTTGAACGTATTCAAGTGTATCTCTAACCATTAGGGAAACTTGATAAATTCCCATTATAAATCTTGTTGCATCATTCATTTTTTTTGTTCTCCTTACTAATTGCAATATTTTTTTAAATCGGCGACAACTTCTATTTCATATTTAGCTTTAGCTTTGACTTCAACTGGTGCGTGGCTCATTACAAACGAATTAGGGAATTTTTCAAATAAGACTACATCATTTCCAGAATCACCTGAAACTAGAACTTCTTCTTTATCAATTCCAAATGAAGAAATGATTTTTTCCAAACTGTTTGCTTTGTTTACTCCTTTCGCTCCAAATTCGACTGCATCACTTGACCATGAAATTTCAAATGAATCACCGACGGATTCTTGATATTTCAAGGATGCTAATCGAGCTTTTTCTTCGCCATTTCTTATTCCAAACCAAGGCATTATTTTATAAAACTTCACACTAGGATCATTTAATGCTTTATCAACTTTCTTTGCTCCAAAGACTGTTGGTTCATTATAGACACCTTGAAGTTTCATGCCTAAACTTCCAATGATTTTAAATAAGAAATTCGCATTTAAGTCATCTACGATGATATTGTGCTTATCTGTAAAAATCAGAATTGATTTAACATTTTTATCTTTTCTAAGTAAATCTACTAATTCCTTAGCTTTGTTTAGTTCAATTGGATGTTCCTCAATGACTTTTCCATTTTGAACTATCAATGCACCATTACATCCGATAATAGTTAGTTCATTCGATTTGATTCTTTTACCAACTTTACTACTTACGTGCTTGTTTCTTCCAGTAACTAAAATAAGCTTTTTCCCTTGAGAAACAAACTCGCTTAAAAAGCGTCGATTTACTCCTCGCATAAGTCTTATTTTTCTTTTTGGATAGAACAATGTTCCATCTAAATCGGTTGCAATAGCTTTTACCATTCCATAATCACCAAAAGTAATTATATATAAATGTTTTCAATAAATCTATTAATATATTCAAATATATTAAATTTTTTCATTTTTTTCGAAGGTTTTTCAATGTTGAAACTGTTTTTTTATAAAATTGGTATATTAAAAACTTTGTTTTTAACTATTTAACCTTAATTAATCATATCTTTAAAATAAACACTTAAAATTATTTGTCTAATCAATAAACTTTGCGATTTATTAAAAGAAAAAGCCAAATAATCATCATAAATTTCATAATTTTTGATAAAAATATGATTCTTTTTAAAAATGATATCTAATTCTTTTTTTACCTCATTTTGTAAAAATGTTGCAATTAAATATTGGTTATTAATTAAATTAAATCCTAACACTTTTCTTTCACTTGAAATACTACTTATTATTGTTTGTTTGTCATTTAAAATAAAGTTTTTAATTATTAATTTGATATTTTGCTCTCTTGCTTCTAAAATTGCTTTTTTATTTATTACTTCATAAGAGATATTACATAAGGCTAACGATTCTTCATATGACAAATTTTGATAATTCTTTAACTTTGTTAAAGGATATTGAATAGTAGGATAAATTCCATCAACATCCTTAAATAAAATTACCTCATTTTGCTCTAATATTTTTCCTAGCAAGACTACAGAATAATCCGATGTTCCTCTTCCTAATGTGATTACTTCTCCTTCGTTACTTTTAGAAATAAAGCCTGGTATTACTAACACTTGATATTTGTTTATTAACTGCTTAATTTTATCTTTTTGATAAGAAACAATTTCGCCCTTTTGATAACTCTTATCACAAGTAAAACCTACTTCCCTATAAGAAGCGCTGTAAGAATTAATATGCCTTTTGTTAAGTTCGTTAGATAAAATTAAACTAGCATAGGTTTCTCCAATAGATAAATATCGATCCATTTCTTTATTGCTTAAATAAGAACCTTTTAATAAATCTATTAAAGTATCTGTTGAATAAGGAAATCCTTTTCTTCCAATTGCAGAAATAATAACAACTACCTTATCTTGATATGATTTAATTATTTCTATTGCATTATTAATCAATGTAGGAGTTTGAAGACTTGTTCCACCAAATTTAATAATTTTCATAATATTCACCATTAAATGTTATGAAGAAATAAATTAATAAATGACAAAATAAAAGGTGCAATTAGATGCACCTTAATCTATCAATTTATAAATTATTTATTAAGAAGAAAATCCACTAAATGAATTATTTTAACCCCATCTATGTTTCCACCAGCATAATCATCTAAAGTAACAATAAATTTGGGATAATGATCCTTAATATCTAAAAGATTTTTTATTTCTCTATCGGATTCCTTAGGAAGCTCACGACATACTTGAACATATATTTTCTCATCTCTTTTTGTAGCGACAAAATCTATTTCTTTATCATAATATTTGCCAATATATACATTATAATCTCGACGTTTAAGTTCTAAATAAACAAGATTTTCAATCATAGAAGCAATACTGGTTGGATTAAATCCATATAAGGCATATTTTATTGATTGATCAGCTAAATAAAATTTTTCTTGTGTTTTTAGTATCTTTTTTCCTTGCAAATCATATCTTTTACATCTATAAATTACAAATGCTTTTTCTAGCCATTCTAAATAATTATATATAGTTTCAATAGATATTGATCTATTTTCTGACTTAAGAAAATTCACAATTGAGTTTCCAGAAAAAGTTTTACCAACATTTTCAATAACAAATTTTATAACACGATTAAACAAATCTATGTTAGTGATTTGATGTTTATTAGTAATATCGTTAACAACTACTGAATTATATATATCCTCAACAATAGAATAAGTAGTATCCGCATCTACATTAATACTAGCAATTAATGGGAATCCACCTAATTTAATATAATCCTGTAAATGCTCTTTATTAGATTTGTTTATGTTATTTCTAAATAACAAATACTCACCAAATGAAAGAGTATAAATAGGTATAGAAACATATCTTCCAGTTAGATAAGTAGATATTTCGCTACTCATAAGTTTAGAATTAGAACCAGTAACATATATATCCGAATTATGATTTTCTAATAGATTATTTACAACTTTTTCCCACCCAATTACTTCTTGTAATTCATCAAGGAAAAAATAATATTTCTTATCATCTAAAATAGATGATTTCAATTCATCATACATCATCTTAGATGTAAAACTACTATCGTATTCTTCATTAGTGTATTTTCTAAAAATTATATGACTTTCATCGACCCCCTTACTAAGTAGTTCTTGTCTTATCATTTCTAGAATTGTAGACTTACCCGATCTTCTAATACCAGAAAGAATTTTAACCAATTTTATATTAATATATGGTTTTATCTTATTTATATATTCTTGTCTAAAAATCATAATAGTCCCTCCTATATATTTTATGTAGCTATATATTATCAAAAAAACACATTTTTTTCAATACTTTTTCTTTTCGGACACTAAAAACTTTTGATTTTGTTATAGTTTTTCTTCTCTTATAAAAAAAATATATACATATTCTATGCATAAATTACCATTTTTTATTTATATAGCAAAAGAGTTGGGAAACTAAATCCCAACTCAATATTAACAAATAATTTGTTTTTTATTCACGACCTTGGATTACTCCATATCCTCCATCGAAACGTTTATATACAACTGAAATTAGATCATCATCTACATCTCGATATAAGAAGAAACTATGTCCTAAAGCCTCCATTCTTGTAATTGCTTCTTCAATATCCATTGGTTTTAAGTAAACTTCTTTTACTCTTACCATTTCATCATTTTCATCATCTTCTTCATTAATAATATTTTCAAATGCGATTGATTCACCTAAACTTTCTTTATGTCTTCTACATAACTTTGTTTTTAATTTTCTCATTTGCCCTTCTAATTTATCTAGGGCTAAGTCTACTGCTTCGTAGAAATCTTTCGCGGTAACTTCTACTCTAAAATCCATCATTTTTGTGTTGATTGTAATTTCAACTTTCTGCATAGTTTTGTAAGTTCTTGCGAGTACTTTAGCAACTACATCCTCATTAATTACAAAGTACTTATCCATTTTTGAAAGTTTTTCTTCAACCTTTCTTTTCATTGCATCAGTAATAGCAATGTTTTTTCCAACGATTTGACATCTCATAATAGTTAGTCTCCTTTCGTTAATTATTAGAGTGTGTAGATATCTTTATCTACACTTTAATTATAGATAAAAACTAACAAAAAAAGTAGACTAGTAATTTTAGTCTACTTGTTGTATAATAATAATTGGGCGTAGAAATTGTATTTCTAAGTCTTTTTTTATTTTCTAGCGGTGTTTACTCTTTAATTCAATTGAAAGAAGGGCTAAAGAGTACGCTAAGTTTTCATTTTTAACAATAATATCTTCTGGTAATTCTAAATGAGCTTGAGAGAAAGTTAGAATTGCTTTAATACCATTTTTAATCATAAGATTACATACTTCTTGAGCGTACTCATCAGGTACGCAAAGAATACCTATTTTAACTTGGTGTTTCTTATTAAATTCTTCAAATGTAGAAATATCAGAAACAATTTTTCCCGATTCTGAAATACCTTGTTTAGATACATCAGTATCAAACGCTGAAACAATATTTAATCCACAATCATTAAATCCAGGATAATCAAGTAATGCTCTACCTAATTTTCCAGCGCCAAAAATAACCGCATCATCTAAATCACCATAACCTAAAAACTCTTCTAAATCCTTAATTAATTTAGCGACGTCATATCCCACCTTTGGTCTACCACTACTACTAACACTAGCGATGTCCTTTCTTACTTGAACTTCCCCTAGGTTTAATGCACTAGCAATTCCACTACTAGATACGTTAACTTGACCTTCACTATAAATCTTATTTAGATATTCTAAATAAAAAGGTAGTCTATTTTTTGTATTTGAAGAAATATTACTCATAAATTATCCTCCTATAAATCAACATATTCAATTTCGAATTGATTATCTTTAGCAAGCACTTTAGCTTTTACTCCAGTAATAATAGGCATCGATGGAGCAAAATGACCTAAATCAGCATCCATAATTAATGGGACATTAATTCCTTTTAAAGCTTCTTTAATCGCAGTGTAATGGGTAATTCCAAACATTCTTTTACGATAGCAAAGTGGTCTACCCATAATAAATCCTTTACAATATTTAAACCAACCTGCTTGCCTTAATTGAAACAAGGCTCTTTGGATACCAACTGGGGATAAATCACAAGCCTCTAAAAACCAAATAAATCCATCTTCTTTATATTTTTCTAAATACTCACTTGTTTTATCAAATTTAGTCCCACATAAAGTAATTAAACAATCTAAGCATCCACCTAGAAGTCTTCCTTCAACATTTACTTCTTTATTTGGATAAAGGCGTAATGTTTTAATTTCATCGTAGACATGATCTAATAAAGGATCTTCGCTTTTGACTTTATTTCTTTCCCAAAATGGATATCCTTTCGTTTTATCAACTTTACCCATCAATAAATCTAAACTATCTTTTGCATTAAGTTCGTATGGCTTAAAAGCAAATGCTGGAGCGCATGGTCCATAAATAGTTGGAACTTCACTAATAGTCGCTAAAGTATAAGTTAAATTAGTATTATCAGAAAAACCCATAAAGAATTTATGTGGTAATTTAGCTATTTTATCAAAATCGATGTAAGGTAAAATCTCGCACATGATTTCTCCTCCACCAACAGAAATAATCGCGGAAGACTCACTTTCATAAGCATCCATAAATTCTTTCGCGCATCTTCTTGCTGTATTACTTCTAATTTTGTGATTAGCTAAAAAGATATTATCCCCTTTAGAAATAACAAATCCATCTTCTTCTAAATTATTAATTGCCACTTGTAATCTAGTAAAATATGGTTCAAATGTACAACCAAAACTTGGAGCAATTAATGATATTGTTTCATTTTCTTTTAAATAGTTTATCTTTTTCATAATTACCACAGTCAAACAATAACCTATATTAATATTAACATAAAATTTTAAAAATTAAACTTATTTTTAATACTATATCTTCTATATAACTTCCATTATGAAAATTATCTTTTCTAAAAGTTAAAAACATTGTAAAATAAAAAATAATGAGGTAATCCCCAATGAAAATAAAAGTAATAAATAAAAAATATGACGAAGTTAAAAATCTTCCTCCTATTAAAAGAAAGAAACCAATTAAACAATCTTTCATTCTTTCAACTTTAGTAAGGCTAATATCTATTCCTACTTTTTTAAGCACAAAATTAAAAGTAGAAAAAGTAAATATGAATAAATTAAATAAAAAAGAATCCTATTTAGCTTTAATGAACCATTCTAGTTTTACTGATTTAAAAATTATCTTTAAATTATTATATCCAAGAAGATTTAATATCGTCGCTAGCGAAGATGCATTTGTTAATCAAGAAGGACTACTAAGACATTTAGGTTGTTTTGCAACTAAAAAATTTACTACTGATCCAAGTTTAGTTAGAGACATGATTTACATCGCTAAGAAATTTAAAAACCCAATAGTTATGTATCCAGAAGCCGGATACACATATGATGGAACCTCTACTACTCTACCTGATTCGTTAGGAAAACTCATTAAGTTATTAAAAATCCCGGTAGTATTTATTAAAACAACCGGAGCTTTCCTACGTGATCCTTTATATAATAATCTTCAAATTAGAAAAGTAAAAATACATACAAAAATGGAATGTTTACTTTCAAAAGAAGAAATAGAAAAATTAAGTGTTGATGAAATTAATAATATTGTCTATAAGCAATTTACTTTTGACGAATTAAAATATCAACAAGAAAACAAAATTGAAATTAATGAACCATTCCGCGCTGATAAGTTAAACCGTATTTTATATCGTTGTTCTTCATGCGGAAGTGAAGGATTTATGGAAGGAAAAGGAATTACCCTTACTTGTCATAAATGCGGTAAAGTTCACGAACTTACTCCTCATGGACATCTTAAAGCGCTTGATGGAAAAGAAACTATTACTCACATTCCTTCGTGGTATCAATACGAAAGAGAATGCGTAAGAAAAGAAATTGAATCTGGCGAATATAAAATTGAAAGCGATGTTGAAGTTTATTTAATCAAAAATTATAAAGCCGTATATAAAGTGGAAGACGCACACCTAACTCATACAAAAGATGGATTCCATTTAAAAGGTATTAATTCTTCTTTAGACTATCATCAAAATCCATTATTCTCTTATTGCATTAATTCTGATTTTAACTGGTATGAAATTGGTGATGTCGTTTGTATTGGCGAAAAAGAATTATATTATTTAGTTCCTAAAGAAAATAAGGATATTGTTTGTAAGATTCGTCTTGGAGTCGAAGAAATATATAAATTACACAAAGAAAAAAACGGGTAAATGTACTTAACCCCAAAAGTTGGACTAACTAAAATGTTAGAAAGACTTAAGGGGTTTTTATTATGAAATTAACAG
>SVBD01000014.1 GCA_015059045.1 Erysipelotrichaceae bacterium | reverse complement strand
GAATATACGTATCATTCCTCTTGTAATTATATTTATTTTTAATTTTTTATACTGTCTACTTGACAGGTATCAGTTCAAAGTATAGCCTTATTTTTTTAAATTATTCACTTCTTAAAGCGTCAACAGGATCCTTTTTAGCCGCTATTTTAGCAGGCACTAATCCAGAAACAAGAGTTAACAATATACTAATAACAATCATTACAATTGCACTACTAATTGGAAGAGATGCGATTGTGTAAATTCCTGATAACGATCCGATAATTAAATTAATAATTGCAGATAATAAATAAGTAATACCAATACCAATTAATCCAGAAATTAATCCAATGATAAATGTTTCAGCATTGAATAATCTTGATACGTCTTTCTTTCTACCACCAAGAGCTCTAATAACACCAATTTCTTTTACTCTTTCAATAACAGAAACATAAGTAATAATTGCAATCATTACAGTTGATACAACTAGTGATAATGATGTAAATGCAACTAATGCATATGTGATGATATCAATCATAGTTTTAATTAATCCAATAATAATAGATAGATTATCTGAATAAGAAATCTCTTTTCTATCTTCGCCTTTGATAATGATTTCATTAACTGTTACATCACTTTTCTCATCATTCCAGACATCTAAATATTTTGTAACATTGTCTTTTAGTTCAAAATCGACTGGATAAACTGAAATTGAATTTGGTAAATCTTTTCCTCCAACATCTCTTAATGACAAATCATATGTTGATGGCACTCCTAATAAAGCAGCCATGAAAGAAGTCATTTGATTAACTTTTCCTACATAACCAACTTGATCTTTTAATGAAGTAACATTACCTTGATAAGTATATTCGATATCATATTTGTAAGTAATACCAGTTGGTATTCCATTATATTCACAAGATTTTATTACTTGATCGTCTTTTTCACGAATAAAATTAGCAATTTCTGAATTAACGCTTGATTCAATAACCATATTTGTAAATTCTTTTGTATAGTAGAATCCACTAGTCAAACAACCATATTGAATATTTTCTTTTGGTTTTAAAATTGCAGTAATCTCAAGTTCTACTCCATCTTTCCACTCACTAGAAGCAATTGGAGTGTAAGTGAACGGATTTAATTTAGCAAGAGGATTTAATTCACTTGTTTTTGTATAAATTGTATTATTTGGATACCAAACAAACTTTTTACCAAGCAATTCATCATATGAGAAACTATACTTATCTTTTGACACATTATATTCTGGATCTTCTGTTGCTTTATAAACAACATTGAAGAATTCATCTTGAGAATAATAACCAAGTTGTGCAAGAAGTAAATCAGTTAATTTATCTTCTCTATCTATAACAATCATAATTTCATTTTTGTTTTTTGCCACTCTACTAGTTTCAGGATTTGACATAATATCATATTGAGATAAAATAAATTCTTCACTATCTGGAGCTTGTCTAAATGTATCACCTAAAATAGATAAATATTGAGACAAGTCTTTATATTGGGTCATTTGAAGCATTGTATAATACTTTGTCAAAATTGCACTTAGTGATATCATTTGTTCTTCATCACTATCATTAAAATCAGCATTTGTATAGATGTTATTTGAAACATCAATTCCATAATAAGAAATGATTGCTGAATAATATTCTTGCGGCATTGAATAGACATAATCAATGTATTCTTGAGTAATTTCATTTCTTACCATAATGCTTTCCATAGCATCACCAGTTTTTACTAATGTTTCTACAATTTTATCTACGTTAACATAACCTTCCTTCAACGTTTCTTCAATGATCTCATTTTTTTGCGAAGAATCAGCCATATCCATTAACTTAGATAAATCATATGTTTCTTCAGAAATAGTAATTGGATTCCCTGATAACATATCATCTTGCATCTTCGTGATATAACCTTGAATACCGTTTGATACCGCTAGAACCATTGATACGCCAATGATACCAATCGATCCTGCAAAACAGACCATTGAAGTTCTCTTAAACTTTGATTTTAAATTTCTTGCAGATAATTTAAATGCAGACCAAAATCCTAATTTAGATTTTTTAGTTTTACCTTCTTCAATAACTTTAACCTTTTCATTATCTTTAACAGGATTTGAATCAGAAATTACTTCACCATCTAATAATTTAATAATTCTAGTAGAATAACTTTCTGCTAATTCAGGGTTATGAGTAACCATGATTACTAAACGTTTTTCAGCAATTTTCTTAATTAAATCCATAATTTGAACCGAAGTAACTGTATCCAAAGCGCCAGTTGGTTCGTCCGCCAAAAGAATATCTGGTTCATTAACAAGAGCACGAGCAATAGCTACTCTTTGACATTGTCCACCAGATAATTGGTTTGGTTTTTTGTTGTATTGATTTATTAATCCTACTTCATCTAAAGCTTCTTTAGCTCTTCTAATTCTTTCTGATTTTTCAATTCCAGAAATATTTAATGCTAATTCAACGTTTTCTAAAATAGTTTGATGAGGAATTAAATTATAGCTTTGAAAGATAAATCCAATGCGATGATTACGATATGTATCCCAATCTCTATCACCATATTTCTTTGTACTTATATTATCTATAATTAAATCACCATCAGTATAATGATCTAATCCACCAATTAAATTTAATAATGTTGTTTTACCACATCCTGAAGGGCCTAAAATTGATACAAATTCACTATTTCTAAAAGTAAGGTTAATACCTTTTAAAGCATTAACAACACCATCACCTACGTAATAATCTTTTTTAATATTAACGAGTTTAAGCATACTAATTCCTCCTTTATCTTTATATCTTACTTTATGAATTTTTAAAATACGATTATTTTTTTTATTTATTTATAAAAAAATAGAGATAACTTTATAAAAACTATAAAATTGTATATTTTTTAATCATTAAAAAACCTCTAAATTTCTTTAGAGGCTTAGATTGTTATTTACCTTCAAAATAATCTTGAACGTCTAACTCACAACCATATTCTTCAGCTAAACGACGACCTTCACTAACACATTCGTATTTATTTTGATAGTGTCTTGTTAATACTTCACCATTTGGTGTTTCAATTTCCCAATCGCCTTTTTCTTTACATGGTCTACAAGTTACTTTTCTTCTATATTCCATAATTGTTCCTTTCTTGAGATTTAACTCAAGATTATATTATGGAAATATTAGTAAATAAAACTTCCAAAAACTGGAAATTCTATCCACCTTTTTTCATCATCTTTGCAGATGTCTTTGCAACAAATTTTCTTGGGGCAAATCTAGAAGCGAAAATCGTCATTTTATTTTTAAAACCAACTACTGCAAGAGTTTTTCCTTTTAATGATTTTTTATATCCAAACTCTGCAACTTCCTTCGCGCTTATTGGTTTAATTTTTGAGAAAGTATAATCATTATGAGCTTTTTCTACAAACTTAGACATGAATGGTCCTGGACATAAAGTTAATAATTTTACATTAGTTTTTCTTAATTCATAAGAAATCGCTTCTCCTAAAAGAAGTACATATCCTTTACACGCATGATATGTGCACATATATGGTCCAGGATAGAATCCTGCAATAGAAGCCACATTAATAATATGACCTTCATTATTTTTAACCATATCTTCTACAAATACTCTTGTAAAATATAATAACGCATTACAATCTACATCAGTCATTTTCATTTGGAAATCTATATCCATATCTAAAAAATCTTTTCTATCTCCAAACCCTGCAGAGTTAACTAAATTATTTATAAATAAACCATTTTCATCTACATATTTTTTAACTTTATATAACTCTTCTTTTAAAGACAAATCACAAACTAAAGTCTTTACTTCAATATTAGGACACTCTTTAATTAGTTCTTCTTTAACTTGTAATAATGCTTTTTCATCAACATCCACTAAAAGAAGATTGTTGTTATCTCTTGCATATAATTTTGCAAATTCTTTTCCTAACCCATTTGCGCTTCCAGTAATTAATGTATATTTCATATTATTTCCTCCTTTTTAAAAATAAATATCTATTTTATTTTGATCAACATAATCAACATCTATTAATGATTTAATGTATTTTTCTTCAAACTTTTTGCTATTCATAAATCTTTTTAATGATCTATTCTCTTTTAATAATGATTTGATTTTTAAATAATCCCCATCAAAATAATAACAATTAATTTTAGAACTAATATCTAACAAATCTAGTCCTTTACTTTCATACTTTTTTTCAAAATACAGTTTTTGTTTATCATAGAATTTTGAATGGAAAACATCAAATGAATATTTATTAAAATCTTCTATTCCCTCGACAATTATTTGATATTTTTTACTACTAATTTCATAACAATTATTATACACTTTCAATTCAGTATATCGATTACCATAATCAAGTAAAGAACCATTAGAAATATCATAAATTGTTTTATTATCTACTTCTATTTTTTGATTGTTTTTAATATGTAAATGACCAGAAAAATTTAATTTCACATCATATTTAGAAAATAACGATAATAGTTCTTGATTATTTTGAAGAGTATACATAGAATCGAATAATTCATTATGTGTAATAAGGTTGTGATGTGAAAAACTAATTACTTTTTTATTTTCCTCTTGTGCTTTTTTTAAATTATTTTCAATCCACACTAATGTTTCTTCATCAAGATAACCGGATATAAAATTATCACCAAATTCATAATTAAATTCAAATAAATTTGTATCAAGCATAAGTGCAAGAGTTTTATCATCTAATTCATAAATATAACTTAATGAATTCAAATCGTAACTTATTGCATTTTGATATCCATAATCCTTATAAATATCTTTAAACTCTTCATCAGTAATTGAATCGGTATAAATAATATTTTCATTTACATATGTAAATGCTTTTGTATTATACACATCATGATTACCAGGAATAACCAAAACTTTCGTTTGACTATCTATTTTACTTAATAATGAAACTAATTCATAATGAGAATACTTTTCCCCATTAAATGTCAAATCACCAGTGATAATAAAGAAGGATGGTTTTTCTTCGTTTATTACATTAATTAATGATTCTAATATTTGATAATCATATTCTTGAACCCTACCATCACTAGTTAATTTATCTTTGGTATATTTACCTTCTTTTGAAACAAGATTATTTGAAAGTAAATGAGTATCTGTTGCAACAAAAATCTTTAATGGTGTTCCAATCTTTTCAATAATAGGTTGATCTTTAGAACAAGAACACACACCAAAAAGAAACATTGCACCTATAACGATTACATTTCTACTTTTTCTACTCATACAAATTACAAATACTAATTATTAATTTCCTTTCATAAATAAACTATAGACTAATCTTTTTTAAAATCTTGCCATCTACCACCATTAAGGCGATGGATTTCTTCGGTTGCTAAGAAGATTTTTTCAACAACTGGTTCTTCTGGATAAAATTCAACAAATTCCCCTTTATAGAAAGTATAAAATCTTGTCATATCAGTACACATTCCATATGTTGGTAAATCTTCAGACTTGATACTAAAATTGAATTCTTCATTACCTTTAGTGCCTTTATAAGTCAAACCTTGATGAGAGATAATAACTTCTCCTTCACCTACAATTTCCGAAGTTTTTAAATCTTTTAAATATTTATATTTAGGTAACATTCCTAGTTTAACTTTCGCACTAAAAGTAAAATTAGGATCTTTAATTTCTTCTTTGATTACTTCTCTTTGCATATTAAACCATTTAGTTTGAGTATCTGGAATTACACAAGTTTCATCAAAAGGAGTTAAAGTATAAGTTTGATCCATATTAGCCCCATTACCACAATTAGAGCAATAAATCTTATTTCCTTCGCCTTTCATAGTGAATTGCTTATGACATTTTGGACAATAGAATAATAAGTGATGTAAATTCTCTGCTCCTTTATCCTTAATGTTATATTTATATTTGTGAATCTTATTCCATTCGAAATCATCATTATATAATGCTTTATTCATTTTATCTTCGATTTCTTCAACTGATAATTCTTTAATTTCATCTAAAGTGAATAATTGATCATAAGTAACGTCAACTCTTCCTCTTCTTTCATCAAGAGCATATTTTGGTGATGTCAAATAACCACCTTGAATAAGAGAATAATAAACTGGAATATTTAAGTGTTTAATTAATTTGCCTGTTCCAATAGCAACTGGTTGATTAGCTCCAGAAATTGAATTCATTCCTTCTGGGAATATAACTACTTTGCCTTTCTCTCTAACAATTCTTTTCATTTCTTTAATAGTATATACATCAGGAACAAAATTTTTCTTTGGAATTACTTTAAGCATTTTAAAAACAAGTTGTAAATGCGAACGATAAAATTCATTATATCCTGCCACGAAATTAAATCTATTAGGATAAACGGGAACACCCATAAAAATATAATCCATTCTAGATGCGTGGTTACTTACTAGTAGATATGGCCCTTTTTCCTTTCTAAAATCTTTTTTAAAAGTGACTTTTACATGATATTTTTTAAACATTAAAAGTTTCCAAATACCACCTAAAAGAAGATAGACAATACCTGGTCTTTTAATTTTTCTTTTATACATTTTTTGTTCATTATTTAACTTTGACATATTATAATCCTCTTACTTAATAATAAAATAAAAAATTATTTTTGTGAATATGAAAATTTTGATTCTATTTAATATATAAAATATATTACAATAAAGACGCAAATAAAGGAGTAAATATGAAAAATAAGAAATTAATTGCACTAAGCGTATTATCATTAAGCTTACTTTTACCTTGTCTTTCTAGCTGTGGAAATGACAACACACCTACTTCTAATCCAAGTAGTGAAACACCTACAACTAGTGAACAAGCACCTACTAGTGAAGAAGTTACTTCAGAAGAATCTAGTGAAGTTACTTCATCTTCTTTAAAAGATAAATACGAATGTATTTCTATTGAAGAAGCTTTATCTCTTGCTACTCAAGCTGGAAGTAGTGGAACAAGTGAAAGATACTATATCTATGGAAGAATTGAAACAGTATCTAATCCTACATATGGCGAAATGACAATTACAGATGGAACTCATTCAATCTATGTATATGGAACATATGGAAGCGATGGAGAAGCTAGATATTCTGAATTAGATGAAAAGCCTGTTGCAGGTGATGATGTAGTTATCTATGCCCTATTAAGTACATATAACGATAGTCCTCAAGTTAAATCTGGTTGGATTATGGAATTTGTCCATAATGAACCAGAAATCAATATTGAAGATTATCAAGAAACTACTATTTTAAATGCAAGAAGCGCAGCAAAAGGAACTAAAGTTAAACTAACTGGTGTAGTTGCTACTATCACATATGCTGATGGAATGATTCCTAATGGCGTTTACTTAGTTGATGAAACAAGTTCAATCTATGTTTATGGACAAGATTTAGCCGGACAAGTAAAAAAAGGCAACACTATTACTGTCGCTGGTGAAAAAGATTATTGGATTTTAGAAAGTGAACAAGGAAACGCTAAAAAGTTTGGTTATGGAGGATGTAATCAAATTTCTAATCCTATTTTATTAGAAAATGATAAGGGGACTACAGATTTCAATAAATCTTGGATTGAAGAATCAACAGTTAAAGAAATTCTTAATACTCCTTTTAGTGATGACATCACAACAAAGATTTATAAAGTTAACGCACTTATCAATAAAGTAGAAGGATCTGGATTTACTAACTATTACATCAACGATATCGATGGTGTTACAGGACAATATTCATACTCTCAAGCAAGTGGAAATGACTTCTCTTGGTTAGATGAATTCGATGGTAAAATCTGCACTGTTTATCTAGCAGCACATAATGCTAAATCAACTGCTTCAAGTGCTTTCTATAGATTTGTTCCTGTATATGTTCAAGATGATTCATATAAATTTGATTTAACAAAATCTGGTGAATACGCTATTGAATATCATGCAAAAGATCAATTTAAACCTTCATATAATGCTAGCCCTGATACTGAATTAGTTACAACAGTATCTAACGAATTATTAGGAATTGATAATGTTACATTAAATTACACATCTAACAATACAGATGTAATCTATTTCCAAGAAACTGAAGGTAAAGTAGTCTTAAAAGTAAATGAAGTTTCTTCAAAAACAGAAGTTACAATTACAATTAAAGCAACTTATAAAGGAACAGATACAACTAAAGAAGTTAAAGTTTTAGTTGAGCCAAAAATTGTAGCAAATGGTATTTCTGTTAAAGAAGCAATTGATTCAGAAGATGGAAGTGAAGTTCAAGTTGAAGGTATCGTTCTTTCTTCATTAGTCAACAGATCTGGCTTCTATATCATTGATGAAACTGGTGTTGTTGCAGTATTAATGGATGCTGATGCATTAAAAGATTTAGCTCCAGGTAATCACGTTGTAATTAAAGGTACAAAAACACACTGGAAGAAAGAAACAAGTACTGCAATCAATGGTCAAACATGTATTAGCGACGCTACATTAGTTGTCAACAATTATGGCGAACATGAAATCCCAGAAAATCACTACGTAACAAATATGTCTATCGCAGATTTATATAATACTGATCCTGCAGAAGATTGGACAACAAAAGTATTTGTAGTTCAAGGTATTATTGAATTAGTAGAAACTCCTTACTACACAAATATTAAAATTTCAAGCGTAGATGGAGAAGCAGAATTAAATCTTTATTGTTCTGGTGCTGGTCAATTCTCTCAATTCTTCGACCTAGCAAACAAAGAAGTTACTTTAGAAATTATGCTATGTAACTGGAATGATAAAAACTATTATCGTGGATGTATAGTTTCTGCAACTGATGGAACAACTACAATTGTTAATACATTAAACTTTGACAATTAATTTAAATTAAAATTAATGGAGTTACGCTATGTAACTCCTTTTTCTTTATTAATAAATAAATTATGTTATAATTTCTTTGAGGTGAAGATGATGAAAAAAGGATTATTAATTATACCATTACTATTTTCTTTATTAACTTTTTCATCATGTTCAAATAAAAGTTCTATTCATTTAGAACAAAGTTATAAAGTAGATAGTTTTATCTATATTGATTCCAATGAGTTATTAGATGTAATTTCTTCTAAAAAAGATTTTGCTTTAATGTTAGGGCTAAAAGGTTGTGAATCTTGTGAAAGAGTCAAACCGATTATCAAAGAATATATTAAAGATAATAATACCCCATTCTATTGGATTGAAACTAGTGAATATAAAAAATGCGTTTCTTTACTTCAAGATGATAAAGACTATTCATTAAAGCCAGTAAATTACTCCGCGACATTAGTTTTATTTGATGAAGGAAAAGATATTCACCACATTAACTATAATGATAAGTTATATTCTATAGTTAGCAATTTTACTAAAGAATTAACTAAGCGTGGTGTTAGTATATCTGGTTATACTATGATTAATGATTTTGAAAAAATCAAATATATGAATGAGGAAGATGTAATGTATAAAAAGAATTTAAGTAGTAAGAATAATTTAAAAGAATTAGTAAATAGCAAAAGTAAAGTAACTATTCTTTACTCTTGGTTTGAATGCCCTGATTGCATATTACTAAATGATTATTTAGATCCATATATGGAAAATAATAAAAATAATCTATATGTATTTGAAGTTTCTTCTTTAAGAGAAAATGATCAAGAATGGGATAATTTTAAAAAGGAGTTTGAATTTGATTCATATAGAGAAGGAAGAGTCCCTTCATTTGTAACATACGAAAATGGTAAAAAAATTGACATGTGTGTATTTGTAAACGATGTAATTGAAGAACAAAATGGTAAATATGTAATTACTGAGAGTTTCTATAAAGATAAAATCGAAGGAATGAGTTCTTCTTCCTTAGAGGACTTAAGAAACAAATCATCAAAAGAAGAATTTAAATTTATAAAAGAATATTTAGAAAAGCATTTATAAAACAAAAATAGTTCGGAAAACCCGAACTATTTTAATTTTGCATATTCTTTAGCAATCTTTGCTCCAACTAAAGCATTGTTATAAACTAATTTAATATTTGCTTCTAGCGATCTACCTTCAGTATGTTCTTTAATATGTTTTAATAAGAAAGGAGTTGTATCTTTTCCTTTAATTCCTTCCTTTTTAGCGTCTTCAATAGCTTTATTAATATAAACATTAATCTCTTCATTAGGAATTTCATACTCTTTTGGAATTGGATTAGAAACTAGAATTCCACCTTTTAAGTTTAACTTACGTTTATAATAAATTGCTTTAGCAATTTCTTCTTCACTATCCATCTCATAATCTAGTGGTAAAGAAGAATCACTTGAATAGAAAGCACCTAAGTTTTTAGATTTATATCCTAAAACTGGGACTCCAAAGGTTTCTAAATATTCTAAAGTTAAAGGTAAGTCTAAAATTGCCTTAGCTCCAGCGCAGACAACTGTTACATTTGTATTTGCAAGTTCTTGTAAATCAGCAGAGATATCAAATGTTTGTTGAGCTTCTTTATGAACTCCTCCGATTCCTCCTGTAACAAATACTTCAATTCCAGCATATTGAGCAAAAATCATTGTAGTAGCAACAGTTGTTGCTCCCCATAAACCTTTACTCATAATTACTGGAAGATCTCTTCTTGAGGCTTTTAATATACCTTGTTTTTTACCAAACAATTCAATTTCTTCTTCACTCATTCCAACTACTGGAACTCCTTCAATAATACCAATTGTTGCAGGAACTGCACCTTGTTCTCTAATAATCTTTTCAACATTTAATGCTGTTTCAACATTTTTAGGATATGGCATTCCATGAGAGATAATAGTCGATTCTAAGGCTACTACTGGAATATTATTTTTTAATGCTTCTTGAACTTCTTGAGATATTTTAACTAGCATAATTTACCTCCTAGTCTAATTCGAATGCACCAGTGTAAAGTTGATAATATTTACCCTTTTGCTTAATTAATTCTTCGTGGTCTCCTCTTTCGATAATTCGACCATTTTCTAATACCATAATTGCTTGAGAGTTTCTTACTGTTGATAATCTATGAGCAATAACAAATACGGTTCTACCCTTCATTAATTCATCCATACCTTTTTCAATTAACATTTCTGTACGTGTATCAATCGAAGAAGTTGCTTCATCAAGAATTAAAATAGCAGGATCCGCTACTGCGGCACGAGCAATTGCAATTAATTGTCTTTGTCCTTGAGAAAGGTTAGTTCCATCATTAACTAACATCGTATTATATCCTTCAGGTAAGTGAGATATAAAGTAATGTGCATTAGCAAGTTTTGCCGCTTTAATACATTCTTCATCTGTAGCGTCTAATCTACCGTAACGAATATTTTCAATAACAGTATCAGTGAATAAATGAGTATCTTGTAATACGATTGATTGCGTTCTTCTTAAATCAGCTTTTTTAATCTTATTAATATTAATTCCATCGACTCTAATCTTTCCATCTTGAACATCATAGAAACGATTAATTAAGTTAGTAATAGTTGTTTTACCTGCGCCGGTTGAACCAACAAAAGCAATCTTTTGACCAGGTTTAGCAAATAAACTTACATCATGAAGAACCATCTTTTCATCATTATAGCCAAAGTCAACATCAAAGAATCTTACATCACCTTTTACTTCTTCTAAAGTAATAGTTCCATCGCTATGAGGATGTTTCCATAAGAACAAGCTTGTCTTGTGATCAACTTCAACAACATTTCCATTTTCATCTTTTTCACCATAAGTCATTGTTACGTAACCTTCATCTTTTTCTGGTTCCATATCAATAACTGAGAATACTCTTTCTGATGCAGCAAGAGCAATAATAATTGAGTTAAATTGTTGAGCGATTTGACTTAATGGCATACCAAATTGTTTAGTTAAAATAAGGAATGCGATTAATAAACCTGCTGACATAGTTTGAGATGGAATAATACTAAATCCTGTAGCAATCATAATTGCGCCAACTAAAGCAGTCAATGCATAGTGAATGTGATTTAAGTTATTAGTCATCGGACCAAAACTAAATGCCATACCATTAGCTTTTGCATAACTATTAGCTAAATCATGATTGATTTTACTAAATCTTTCTTTTGCTTTTTCTTCGTAATTAAATACTTTAACTACTTTTTGTCCTTCAATCATTTCTTCAATATAACCATTTAGTTGTCCTAAGTTGATTTGTTGCTTGACGAAATATTTTCCAGAACGTTTTGCAACTAAACTTGAACTCATCATAATGACAACAACCATAACTACGCAGATTAAAGTCAACTCTATCGATTTAATAATCATAAAAATAAATGTTGAACCAATTGTAATTACACTTGAAATAATTTGCGGAATTGATTGAGATAACATTTGTCTAATCGCATCAACATCATTAGTATAGTGAGACATTAATTCACCATGAGTTCTAGAATCAAAATATTTAATTGGTAGTTTTTCCATATGAATGAATAAATCATCTCTAATATCTTTTAAAATACCACGAGAAATAAATACCATCGAAATATTATGTATATATATACATAATATAACTAATAGATAAATTCCAATTAAAGTAAAGATCAATCCAGCAAATTGAGTTGTTGCTTCTTTAATTGGTCCACTAAGACCAATCATATGTGCTTCAACTAAATTAGGAATACCTTTATCAAATAATTGTTGAGTAAACTCAACTGATACAAGTGTTGCCGCCGATTGAAGTAAAATAGTTATTACAACAATTGCAAATAACAACATATATTTTGAGAAATACTTCATAATACGAGCGAAAGTTTTCTTCGCATCTTTAGGTTTACCTACACCTCTTAATCCATGTGGTGGCATAATTATTCATCTCCTTTCATTTGAGAAGAATAAACTTCTTGGTAAATTTTATTTGTTTTTAATAATTCATCATGAGTTCCTATTCCATTAATCTTACCTTCATCTAATACAATGATCTTATCAGCATCTTGAATAGAATTTACTCTTTGAGCAATGATAATTTTAGTAATATGAGGAACATTTTCTCTTAAAGCTTGTCTAATTAAAGCATCAGTTTTAGTGTCAACAGCACTAGTTGAGTCATCTAGAATTAACACTTTAGGATCTTTTAATAGAGCTCTAGCAATACAAAGTCTTTGTTTTTGTCCACCTGAAACATTACATCCACCTTGACCTAAATCAGTATCTAATCCATTTAATGAATTCATAACGAAATCATATGCTTGCGCATTCTTACAAGCCGCTAGAATTTCTTCATCAGTAGCGTCTTCTTTTCCCCATTTTAAATTATCTCTAATTGTTCCAGAGAAAAGAACATTCTTTTGTAATACTACCGCAACATTATTTCTTAATGTTTCTAAATCATAGTCTCTTACATCGATATCTCCAACTTTAACTGTTCCACTTGTAACATCATAAAGACGAGGAATTAAGTTAACCAAAGTAGTTTTACTAGATCCAGTTCCTCCAATAATACCAATCATATCTCCTGATTTAATATGTAGATTAATACTTTCTAAATTTAAATTATTACTATCATTAGCGTATGAAAATGAAACATTTTCAAAATCAATATCACCATTTTTTACTTCGAAAGCAGGATTTTCTTTATTTGTTAAAGTAGTTTTTTCCGAAATAACTTCACTAATTCTTCTAATACTAGCTCTTGACATTACAACCATAACAAACATCATTGATACAGTCATCAATGAACCAAGAATTTGAGTACAATATGAGATATATAAGTTCAAATCAGGAATTACCATTTTACCATCTAAAATATAAAATGTAGTTCCAAAATAGATTACCGCAATAGTAACTCCATACATAATAAGATTCATAATTGGGCCATTAAAAGCCATAATTTTTTCAGCATGAACGCCAATATCTTTTAAATTTTTAGTTGCAGTTTTAAATTTTTCAATTTCATAATCTTCACGGTTGAAAGATTTAACTACACGAATGCCAATTAAATTTTCTTGTAATCTCTTATTCATTGCATCATATCTTTCAAACATTTTTACAAAATATGGATGAACATGTGTAACGATAAGAAGTAAACTGACTATCAATAAAGGAATAGCAATAACTAATATGATTGATAGTTCAACATTTGTATTCAAACACATAATTAATGAAAGCACAAACATAATTGGAGAACGAACAAACATTCTAATAATCATTACAAAAGCATTTTGAACATTAGTAACATCAGTTGTTAATCTAGTAATCAAACTAGCAGTTTGGAATTTGTCAATATTCTCAAAAGAGAATGTTTGAACATTGTAATAAATTCTCTCTCTTAAATTTTCCGCGAATTTTGCACCTGCCCTTGCTCCAAATCTTGCTCCTAAAACTCCAAAAACTAACGAAACAGCAGAACAAATAACAATTAACAATCCTGCGATTGAAATTAATCCAATTGGTCCTAAAACATCAATATATTTATCATATAGATTAAGTGTTAATTCATTTGCTTGCGCAGGATTTCCATTAAGAATATATAAAAAACCTAAAATCAAACTGACTATATAAGGAATTAATACTTCCATTAAAACTTCACAAACCATCATAATAGGAGTTAAAATAGTTTCTTTCAAGCAACATCTAATAGACTTAATAATTTGCTTCATAAAATCCCTCCTTCTAAAAACTTTTTTTATTATAAAATATTTTATAATTAAAAACAATTAAATATATCTTCTAAAATTAAACAAAAAAAGAAATTAGACAATAAACAAAAGAATGCAAAAAAAGAGGCTTGCAAATGCAAACCTCTGATTTATTTATTTTTTATGCAGCTGCGCCAAAGTAGATGTTATCGTTTTGATAAATCATTTTACAATAGACATCAAATGTACCTGATTGATTACATGTGATACCATTTGGTCCACCAGTCCACGAACCTGTAGACCAGCTATCTGGTGTTTGAATTACCCAACCTTCACCTGCATCACCATTATACATAGTAACAACATCACCAGCGTTGATTGTAACACCTTTTGCAAACCATTCTTCACCTTCTCCAGTATAATTTGGATTATGAGTTAATGGTACGTAAGTTGTTCCATTGATTACTAATGCATAACCAGTTGTTGGAGCATCTGGACTTGGAGTTGTTGATCCTCCACCATTTCCACCAGCACCTAAATCATTGAATGAAATAGTTGTTGAACCACTTGGTAAAGCTAAGTCAGCTGTTTGAGATAATTTGCTATCCCAGTTTGGAGCAGTATTATCTGAAGCACTGTAAACTGTGAATAAGATGTTAGTTAATGTAGCATCCATTTTTAATGTTAATGTGCTATTTGTTACATCAACATTTGCTTCAATCCAGCTACCTTCTCCGCCAGTTGGCCATGCCCATGCAAATACTCTATTACCATTTGCAATCATATCAGATGGAACATCTGTAAATGTAAATGTCTTTAATGGTCCAGCAATCCATGTACCACCGATATTGTAATTGAAGTAGAATCCATATTCACCAGCTTCGCTACAAACGAATTTTTCTGTTCCGTTTCCAGTTAATCTGTCATCATATTTTAATGTTGTTGTTCCATCAGTTTTTTCAACATAGAATGTGTCTCCAACATTTAACATAACGCCTTCAACCATATATTCACTTTGGTTGTTTGGATTAATTACCATGTCGTGTTTTGTTGAATTGATGTATAAGTAGTAATCATATTTATCATTTGGATTATATACTTTTACATCACTTGTTGTTACTGTAACATTTTCAGTAACGACGAATGAATATACACCATTTGCATCAGCAGTAATGATTTCATCATTAACTTTTACTTCTGCATCTTTCTTTGTGTTTAATGCATATGCAACTCTGAATGAAACTTTTTCATTTGCGTTTGCTGATAAAGGAAGAATTCCTGCATCTTCGTGTACAAATGAAGTGTTGTTTCCAGGTTTCCAAGAAATTGTGTATTCTTTTGCTTCTTCTTCGTATTCAGTAACTCCCGGATTATTCTTTCTTGATTGAGGATAACCATAAAGTTCTAAATCTTCAGTAATTGGAGTGTTTTCGAAGTCAAATGCGTGAGCACCATATTGATCATAATACCAATCTGATCCGTAGTATCCAGAGATAACACATCTAAATGCTTCGATTTTTTGTCCATCTTCTACATAATATGTTCTATATAAACCATTATCATCTGGTAAGTTAACATAGAATAATACTGTATGAGATGTTGCAGTTTTTTCACCTACAACTTTATGAGTATAAGGTTTTTTAGCTTCAGAAGAAACTTCTTCGCTTGATTTGTCTTCACTACTAACATTTTCACTAGTAGAAGGTTGTTCACTACTTGGTTGTGATGTAGGATTATTTCCTTGACCACAGTTAGCTAGAGCAAGAACTGTAAATAGAGATAAACTTAAAACTAATAATTTTTTCATTTTTATTTACCTCCTTATTTCTTTAATACACAGATACCATTTTGTGGAACTGTGATAGAGCTTCCTGAGAAATTAGCATTCCAGTTAGCTACAGCTAGTGTATAACCAGAAAGACCAGAAACATTTGCAGAATTACCAGCATTAGAAACTACTCTATATGTTTGTCCATTATATGTAATTTCATAATCGATTAATAATGTTGAAGACCATGGTGAATTCATCTTTAATGCTTGTTCTACTTCACCATTTGTTGCTAATCTAAATCCTTTGAATTCATTTCTAATCTTAATTGCATCTTTCATGAAGTTATATGTTGATAAGTAATCAACTTTTCTAGAATAATCATATCTATTAACATGATCACCAGCATTGTATGAGTTATGAATTTGTTGTTCAGTACCAGCTTGTTTTGTTCTTAACATTTCTTCACCACCGTGCATAAATGCAATACCGTTTGCGAAGAATACCATTGCTTGAGCTTGTTCAACTTGTTCAATCTTACGGCTCATTGCAACACCTGGTTGAGATTTATCGATTAAATCAAATAACGCATAGTTATCGTGACATGTTACATAGTTAACAGTCTTAGATGGGTTCTTTAAGTGTTCTGTAAATTGACCATAGATACCTTGTCCAATTTTACAAACAATTTCATCAGATGCATTACCTTGAACCCAACCTTTTGATAAGTCGTTTCCACCTTTAACTGCATCTCTGAATTTATCGTTGAATCCACCAACACCTTGGATACCTTGCATTGTTTCTTGAGTTGTACCAATGTAAGTATCTGTAGATGGCGAGAATGATTTCCATGGTTCACCATAAACCATTACTTCGTTATAAATATCTTTACATTGTAAGTAAACAGTTTCCATTGTTGTTGTATCTAATAATTGCATTAAGTCAAATCTGAAACCTGATACGTTATATTCACCAAGCCAGAATTTACATGAATCAACAACAAATTTACGATACATATAGTTTTCTGTAGCCATTTCATTACCACAACCTGAACCATCAGAGAATTCTCCAGTAGGTGTCATACGGTGATAGTAACCTGGAATAATATATTCAAAGTTTGAGTCAGCAGTAACTGCTGTATGGTTATAAACTACGTCTAAGTTAACGTTGATACCTTCTTCGCAGAAAGTAGCCATCATTTCTTTGAATTCTCTAATTCTAACTAATCCATCATATGGATTTGTAGAATAAGAACCTTCTAAACAGT
Source organism: Erysipelotrichaceae bacterium (assembly GCA_015059045.1). Classification (GTDB taxonomy): domain Bacteria; phylum Bacillota_I; class Bacilli_A; order RFN20; family CAG-449; genus UBA3210. The sequence goes on along the minus strand of SVBD01000014.1, from coordinate 22,648 downwards.
TGTAGTTTAATGGGTCATAACCCCAGTTATATTTTAAATCATCGTAAGCTTCATCAACTGTTCTATAGTCATAAAGTGGTTGTAATTGTACGTGAGTAACACCTAATTCTTTAATACTATCTAAACCTGTTGAAACTGTAACATTGTTCTTTGTAAATTTTGTTCCTTTTTCAGTTAAGCCTAAGAAGTTACCTCTATTCTTATCGCTTACTCCTGAAGAAGGATCAATTGTAACGTCTCTAACGTGAACTTCATAAATTGTAGCGTCTGTTGCATCAACGATTCTATTTGGACGTTTAACTTCGCTCCAATTCATTTCTTCATTAATGACATCGAAGTCAACTGCTTGTCCTCTTAATCCGTCGATACCACAAGCTTTTGCATATGGGTCAACTACTTCTTTAGTTGTAGCGCCATTAGTTACTGAATATGTATAGTAACGTCCATGTAAGTATGCAGGAATTGTAATTTCCCAAACACCTTGAATTCCTTTTCTCATTTCTAATTTACGAGTTGGGAAGTCTTGGATTTTTTCATCTTCTGGAAGAGATGGTGCATCTTGGTAAGCACTTGGTGTACCTGAGTCATATAAATTTAAGACTACTTTTGAAGAAATAGGAGCCCATAATTTAAATGTTGTAGTTGTTTTTTCTTTATTGAATGTAACACCTAAATCATCACCATAATATGTAAAGTTATCAATAAATGCTTGATCGCTGTAGAAACATGAAATTCCACAATCCATTGTTAATTTTCCAGATGGGAAATCAACTTCAACGTGATATGTCTTTGTAATATCAGCTTCTTCGCTTAATGTGATATCGATCTTTTTATTGTTGTAACTAAATTGAGCGATTTTGTTATCAACTTTTACACCGTTTTCATATAAGTGGAACATATCTTGGGTAATTTCACTTACATCTGCAGATAAAATAACATTTGTAGTAATTGTTTTCTTTGTCAAGAAATCACTAGATACGATCTTATCTTTTAATGCTTGTTCTAATGAAGTCATTACATCAGCAACACCTTCATATAACCAAATTTCAAGCATACCATTTGGTGCTTCTGCTGGAACTGTAATGAAACGGTCTTGAGATACGTCTCTATTTCCATCTGTCCATGCAGTTGGATCACTACCAGTATGTTGTTTTAGCAAGAACCCGATTTCTTCAGCTCCTGCTAAAGATGGTTCATTAGCTAAAGTAATGTCAGTATAGTTTCCATATACCCCTCCATCAGATTGAGTAAACATAAACATTTTACCATCAGTTGGTTTAGGTAATTTTTGCCATACCCAAGCGCCCCAGTTTGTATAATCTTGAGCACTTCTAGCGTAGTGGATTCTTAATGTTTCAACAGCAGACATTTCTCCTGTCTCACCGTCAGCATCTTTTTTAGGTGTTTCAGTTACTGGCGAATCTAAATCACCTTTGTTTCCAACTCCACTAGTATTTCCTAAATCTGCAGCACTACATGAAGATAATACAGCAGCAAATAGGACTAATAATAAAGTTCTCTTTTTCATAAATACCTCCAATTAAAGTTATAATATCATAGATATTAATAATATTAAAGTAAAATTTGAAAGCGCTTTAAAAAAAACGGCAAGATAATATACTTTTTCAAAATTGTGTCTATTAATTTGAAATTAGATAAATTTTATGATAATATGCATATTACATTATATTTATAGGAGGAAATTATCTAAAATGGATCACCCCAGTATTCTGATTATCTGTCTAGTAGCTTTATTACTAATGTCCGCGTTCTTCTCAGCTAGTGAGACTGCGTTTACTTCATTCTCTGATATAAGAATGAAAAAACTAGCTAAAACCAGCAATTCTGCAAGATTAGCCCTTAAACTCAAAGGGAATTACGATAGATTTTTATCCACAGTTTTAATAGGAAATAATATCGTTAATATTGTCGGAACAACTCTTGCGACAATTCTTTTTATTGCGATAAGTTTTTCAACAAGCATCGGTACAATTATTGTCACTGTAGCGGTATTAATTTTTGGTGAAATATTTCCAAAAACATTCGCTAAAATGATGCCTGAAACTTTTGCCAAAATTGCTGTTTATCCTTTATATCTACTTTATTTTATCTTCTTACCAGTTTCTTGGTTTTTTGAAAAAATCAAGCAAGGTCTAATGAGACTATTTAAATTTGAAGATCAAGGTACAATGACTGAAGAAGAATTTGAAATTCTAGTCGATGAAATTCATGAAGAAGGAACTCTAAACGGAATTGAAAAAAGTATTATATTAAACACCTTAGAATATGGTGATTTATTAGTCGGAGACATTATGACTAAGAATAAAGATGTAATCTTTATTAAAAAATCTGATACTCTTGAACATATACAAGAATTATTTGAAACTTACAATTACTCTAGATTACCAATTTCTAAAACTGAAAATGTCAATGGTATCTTTGGAGTTGTTTACCAAAAAGAATTCTATGAAATGTTATTAAATGACTCTAATGATATTCTATCAATTGTCATGGAACCATTATTTACAAAAACGAAAATTAAAATTTCAAGATTATTAAAAACTTTACAAAAAGAAAAAATTCACATGGCAATTGTTAAAAACAAAAATAACAAAGTTGCCGGTATCATCACAATGGAAGATATCCTTGAAGAATTAGTTGGGGAAATCGAAGACGAATACGATGAAGAAAGAGATTCGATCGAAGAGTTAAATCAAAGCGAAGAAGTTATCGTAATCGATGAAGAAAATAAACCAATTGAATAAGATAAAAGTTGCATAGGTAATATGCAACTTTTTTTATTAATAAAAAAAGAAGTTGCTTATTCAGCAACTTCCTTAGTTTCTTCAACTTTTTCTTCTTTTACTTCTTTAGTCTTCTTTGGTTCAACTTTCTTTTCAACCTTAGGAGCAAATTCTTTATGTGTTAAGTTAACTCTTCCTTTTTCATCAATTTCAGTAACTCTTACTTTTAATGTTTGACCTAATTTAACGACATCTTTTGGATGATTTACTCTTTCATGAGCAAGTTGAGAAACGTGACACATTCCATCAACGTTACCAAATAGATTTACGAAGCAACCAAATGATTCGATTCTAACAACTTTACCTTCGAATACTTCGCCAACTTTAGCTTCTCTAACTATTTCTTCAATGATTGCTAAAGCTTTATTAATTGGTTCTCTATCCATATGGTAGATAATAACTCTTCCATCGTCCTCAATATCAATCTTAACATTGTCACATCTTTCGATGATATCATTAATGACTTTACCTTGAGAACCGATGACATCTTTAATTCTATCAACTGGAATTCTTGTTTGTGCTAATTTTGGAGCGTATTTACCAACATCTTCTCTTGGTTTACTAATTGCGCCTTTTAAGACTTTCATAATTTCTTCTCTAGCTTTGTGAGCTTGAGCAAGAGCTTCTCTTAAGATATCTTTAGTGATACCTTTAATCTTAATATCCATTTGTAAAGCAGTAATACCATTATCAGTACCTGCTACTTTAAAGTCCATATCTCCATAGTGGTCTTCCATACCTTGAATATCAGTTAAGATTGTATATGGATGATCTTCATCAATTGGTCCAGATGTAATTAATCCCATTGCAATACCTGCTACTGGAGCTTTAATTGGGACACCTGCTGCCATTAATGACATAGTAGAAGCACAAATAGAAGCTTGTGAAGATGAACCATTTGATTCAACAACTTCACTTACACATCTAATTGTGTATGGGAATTCTTCTTCAGATGGGATAACATAGCTTAATGCTCTTTCACCTAAAGCACCGTGTCCGATTTCTCTTCTTCCTGGTGAACCCATTCTTCCAATTTCACCAACTGAATATGGTGGGAAGTTATAATGGTGCATGAAGCGTTTTGAATCTTCATCAGTTAAGTTATCAATAATTTGTTCATCTGCTAAAGGACCTAAAGTTGTAACTGAGATAACTTGAGTTTGTCCACGAGTGAACATAGCAGATCCATGAGTTCTAGCGAATAAATCAATTTGAGCGTCTAATGGACGAATTTCATCTACTTTTCTTCCATCTGGACGTACTTTATCAACAGTGATTAATCTTCTTACTTCATCAGCAACGATTTGTTCTAAAATATCGTTAACTTGCATCATTGTTGATTTTCTTTCTTTTTCATCTTTGTATTGTTTTTCTTCGTATGTAGCACGAATTTCATTATTAATTGCATCAATTGCAGCATATCTTTCTAATTTATCAACGATAGATACAGCTTTAATTAAGCGATCTTGTCCTCTTGAACGAACATCGTTTTCAATTTCTTCAGATACTTGATATAAAGAAACTTGTCTTTTATCTTTACCGATTTCAACAATAATTTCTTTTTGGAATTGACATAATTTTTTAATTGCTTCATGACCAAACATGATTGCATCTAACATTTCTTCTTCAGATAATTGTTGAGCTCCTGCTTCAACCATGTTAATTGCAGTATCTGTACCTGCAACTGCTAAATTTAAATCTGATTTTGCTTTTTCTTCAACTGTTGGGTTAATGATTAATTTTCCATCAACTCTACCAACATAAACACCTGCGATTGGTCCATCAAATGGAATATCACTAATTCCTAATGCTAATGATGATCCAAACATAGCTGTCATTTCTGGTGTACAATCTAAATCTACAGACATAACTGTGTTAACAATTTGGACTTCATTTCTAAATCCATCTGAGAACATTGGTCTAATTGGTCTATCAATTAAACGAGCAGTTAATGTTGCGTGTTCTCCAGGTCTACCTTCTCTTCTTAAGAAGCTTCCTGGAATCTTTCCTACAGCGTATTGTTTTTCTTCATATCCTACTGTTAATGGAAAGAAGTCTGCATCTTTTGGTTCGTCCGATGCACAGACGGTGGATAAAACCGCGGTATCATTCAAGCGAACTAAAACAGCACCATCTGCTTGTTTTGCAATTTCGCCAGCTTCAACGCTCAATTTTTTTCCTTCAAAGTCTAATTCAAAAACTTTCTTTGGCATTTCTTTTCTCCTTTTTCAACAAAATACATTTTATAATGTAAATTTTCAAATGTATAGTTAATTTATTCAAAAATTAAAGAAAATCTTTAATTATGTGATTTATTTTTCTTTCCATAACTATTTTTTTGATTATTAATATAGTTTTTTAATATTCTTTTTGATAGAATGTCTACAGGTGATAAATATGAAAAACAAAATGATTGGTGTTGATTTAGGTTCTTCTGATATCCTAATTTATGTTCCAAATAAAGGAATAATCTTTAACGAACCTAATATCGTTGCTTATAACCAAATCGAAAAAAAGGTTGTTTCTGTTGGTTATTTAGCATTAAAAATGCTTGGTAAAGAACAAAATGGTGTTAAAGTTACTCGCCCAATTGCAAACGGGGTTGTAACTTCAATTAGCAAGCAGACTTTATTAATCAAACATGTATTAAAAGAAAAGAAGAAAAAAGGTCTATTTAAAAACTCTAAAGTAGTTGTTTCTTGTCCAAGTGAATTAAGCGAAGTAAATATTTTAGCTATTAAAAAAATATTTAATAACTTAGGAGCAAGAGGTGTTGAGTTAGTTTCTCAATCATACCTTGCCTTATTAGGATGCGGAAATATTGAAACAACTTCAAGAGGAAATATGATTATTACCCTTGGAGGAGGATACTCTGACATATTAATCGCATCAGGAAATAAAGTATTAATTTCAAAATCATCTAGTTTCTCAGGTCGTCAAATTGATTTAGCAATCACTAGACACTTAAGAAAAAAACACCAATTAATTATTGGTGATAAAACTAGTGAATATATTAAAATGAAGATTGGTTCTTTAGAACAATTCCCTGAAAATAGACTAATTGAAGTATCAGGAAGAGATATTGTTACAGCACTTCCTAAATCAGTTATTATTTCAACTATGGAAATCAAACAAGCGATTTCTTCCACACCAGTTACTCTACTTGAATCAATTACCGATTGCTTAGAATTAAAAAATCCAGAAGTAGCGGCAGATATCATCGAATCAGGTATTATCATTTGTGGAGGTTCTTCTCTACTAGGTGGTATTAGAGATTATCTAGAAAGTCATTTAAATATCACGGTAAGATTGGCTTCTGATCCAGCTTATACTGTAGTAAATGGTATTAAAAATTATATCCATTTAATGTCAAATAAAAAGTAAGCTTAATGCTTACTTTTTTTAATCTAAAACTTGATATTTTTCATAGATGTATTTAATTACAGCTTTTCTTTTAATAATTCCAATAAACATATTTCTATCATCAACAATAGGAATAAAGTTTTGTTCTAGAGACAAATTATAAACTTCAGTTAATTTAGAACTAATAGTTAAATGTTTATATGGTCTATACTTTTCAACTTTATTTAAAGTAATATTTTCCGCTAAAGAAAGATCAAAATTACAATTATTTTTGATAAATCTTAAAATATCACCTACAGAAATTGTAGATACGTAACGACCATTTTTATCAATCAAAGGAATGATTGTAAATTTATAATAATCTAGTTTCTCTAAAGCTTGTCGAATGGTACATTTATGATCTAAATAAAATGTATCTGCCTTTAATGTTAAATAGTTAAATATGTTCATTTTTATCACCAATTTAATTATATCAAAAATTAAATAAATAAGCAAATTTTTGCATTTTTGCAAAATAAAACTCCTATTATTATTTATAATAGGAGTATTTTTATATTTTTAGATAATTTCTCTAATTCTTCTAATAACTTCTTCTTTATTAAATTTGAAGAAATTAATTACATCTTTAGCTGGAGCGGATCTACCAAATTCATCTAATCCCATTACGTGAGGAGCAAATCTATGCCATCCAAAAGTCGATGCCATTTCTACTGCCATTCTTCTTTCGTAATTGTTGCCTAAAACTTTTTTAATATATGCACCATCTTGTTTTAAGAATAATTCTTGACAAGGCATTGAAACAACGCGGATATCAATTCCTTCCATCAATAATTCTTTTTGAACTTCAATACATAAACTTACTTCACTACCGGTAGCAATTAAGGTTAATGCAGGTTCTCCTTGTCTTTCTTTAGAAATGATATATCCACCTTTTTCTACATCTTCACTTCTTGATCCTTCAATAAGTGGAAGATTTTGTCTAGAAAGAATAATACAACTTGGATGATCAACACTTAATAATGATTGTTTCCAAGCAACTTTTAATTCATTTGCGTCACATGGTCTATATAGATAGTTATTTGGAATACTTCTTAACATTGCAAATTGTTCAATAGGTTGATGAGTTGGTCCATCTTCTCCAACTGCGATAGAGTCATGAGAGAATAAATAAATAGCAGGTAAATTACTTAATGAAGCCATTCTAATTGCAGGCTTTAAATAGTCAGAGAAAACCATAAAGCAACCAGCATATGTTCTTAATCCCCCGTGAATTAACATACCATTTTGAATTGATGCCATAGCGAATTCTCTAATACCAAAGTTAATATTTCTTCCATGTCTAGTCATTGGAGTGAAATCAACTTCTCCTTTAATTGATGTCATAACACTTCCTGCTACATCAGCAGATCCACCAATTAAATTAAATACCGATTTATTTAAAATATTTAATAGTGTTTGACTTGTCTTTCTTGTAGCTTCGTTAAATCCTTCTTCAAATTCTGGACCTTTATCATAGACGTAAGTTGAAACATCATTTTTCATAACCGAAACAAATTTTGCACTTTCTTCCGGATATGTTAATGTATAAGCATTGAATAATCCATTCCATTCTTTAAATGCTTTTTTACCACGGTTAATAAATTTCTTTTTAAAGTGATCGTAAACTTCTTGAGGGATTGTAAATTCATCATAGTTATATCCATAAGACTTTTTAGCTCTTAAACCATCTTCTTTTCCTAAAGGAGCGCCATGAACTTTGCTTAATCCTTGATTAATTGAACCATAACCAATAATTGTATGAACAATGATTAATGTAGGTTTTTCTTCACTTTTCTTTGCTTTTTTAATAGCTTTATCTATCGAAGAAATATCATTTCCATCTTTAACTTCTAAAACATTCCATTCACTAGCTTCAAATCTCTTCTTAACATCTTCGTGGAAACTTAATTCTAAAGCGCCATCTAAAGTAACATCGTTTGCATCGTAAATTAAAATTAATTTATTTAATTTTTGTCTTCCCGCAAAAGAGATTGCTTCTTGAGAAATACCTTCTTGTAAACAACCATCACCACATAAACAATATGTGTAGTGGTCAATAATTCTATCTCCATGTGGATATAATGCTTGAAGTGATTGTTCTGCTACAGCCATACCTACAGCTTGAGCGATACCTTGACCTAATGGACCAGCTGATGCATCAACTCCAGGAGTTACTCCAAGTTCTGGATGTCCAGGAGTAATAGACTCTAATTGTCTAAAATGTTTAATATCATCCATTGATACTTTATATCCACCTAAATGTAACATTGTATATAGTAACATTGATACATGGCCGGCAGATAATACAAATCTATCTCTATTAATCCAGTTAGGATTAGTTGGATCACTTACTAAATGTTTAGTATATAGTGTGTAAAGAATTGGTGCACTTCCAAGTGCCATACCAGGATGCCCAGAGTTTGCTTTATTAACTCCATCAATAACTAATGATCTAATTGCGGCAACAGATAATTGTTCAATATTCATAAAGTTCTCCCTTCATATTTTTTGACATAAAAAAATATTTATATAAATATTAAATAAAAAAATATGATCTAGATGGTTTCAGGATCATCCTATCCTGACCAAGTGGGCATTCTTTCTCTACTTTAGGATTCCGAATAAACTTAATTCCGGCCTTCAACACCATAGAGATGAAAAGAATTCCCTTAATATTAATGTAGGATCCGCGTACACCATCTAGACAAATTTATTTTATCAAAGATAAAACAAATAAGCAATATAGCAAAAATCTCTTTTAGGTTCATTAATAAATTAATTTATTATCTAGAATAACTACTGTTAAAAAAATATATATTTTAATAAAATAATTGTTGACTTAGTTTCATATAATATGTATTATAGTAATGCAAATAAATTTGTGGAAAGAAGAGGCGCCCGCTTCTCACCAGATCTGATTTATTAGATTGGTACTCAATGTCACTTATTAAAATTATGACTTTTTTATGGGCGCAGGATTCTGTGCCCATTTTATTTTAAGGAGGATTAATTATTATTTACTACAACGAACCAAGACCTTATCCAAAGAAAAACGAAAACGAAGATTTGGTCAATGAAAGCATTCGCTTCCCTCAAGTTAGAGTTATCGGTCCAGATGGAACTTCATTAGGAGTTATGCCTCGACTAAGAGCTCTACAAGTAGCTGAAACTTACAATCTTGATTTAGTATGCGTTTCTAAAGATGCTAATCCACCAGTTTGTAAAATTCTAAACTATGGAAAATATCGTTTCGAATTACAAAAGAAACAAAAAGAAATGAAGAAAAATCAAAAAGCTAAGGAAATTGAAATTAAAGAAATTCAATTAACACCAGTTATTGGTCAACACGATTTGGATACAAAAATCAAAATCGCTAACAAATTCCTTGTTGCAGGAGACAAAGTAAAAGTAGCATTAAGATTCAGAGGAAGACAACTTTCACACGTTGAAGTTGGTGAAGAAGTAATGAATCGTTTCATCGAAGGATGTCAAGAAAATTGCATCGTTGAAAAACCTGCAAAACTCGATGGAAAACTCTTAACTAGCATTTTAGCATCAAAGCATAAAAAATAGGAGGACAAAATCATGCCAAAAATGAAATCAAAAAGAGCTTTACTAAAAAGATGTAAAGTCACAGGCTCAGGAAAAATCAAAATTTTCCATTCACACGTTAGCCATTTATCACACAACAAATCAACAAAACAAAAAAGACATTTAAGAATGCCAAATACAATGAGTAATTCTGACGTTAAGAGAGTTAGAATTCTTATTCAAAAATAAGGAGGTAGAGAACCATGAGAGTTAAAGGCGGAACAGTTACACACGCAAGAAGAAAGAAAATTTTAAAGAGAGCAAAAGGTTACTTTGGTTCAAAACATACTTTATTTAAAACTGCTAATGAACAAGTATTACACTCATTACACTACGCTTATGTATCACGTAGAGATAGAAAATCTGACTACCGTAAATTATGGATCGTAAGAATTAATGCAGCTTGCAGAAATCACGATATCAACTACTCAACATTAATGCACGGTTTAAAAGTTGCTGGAATCAATATTAACAGAAAAATGTTATCTGAAATGGCAATCACTGATGAAAACGCATTTGCTTCATTAGTTGCTACAGCAAAAAAAGCATTAGCTAAATAGTTTAACTTAATATAGACCAATTGAAAAATTGGTCTTTTTTATTTCTTTAAAACTTCTTTAATTAAATCTAATGTTTTAGAAAATATAGTCGGATTTTTATCAAAATAGATAATTTCCGACTTTTCTTTTGAAACTATCAAAAAGGCTTCAGGGTTTAAACTCATCCCTCCAAGTTCTCCTCCTCCATAAGGATATATTTCTTCATTTATTTCAAAGGATAACTCATTTTTATTTTTCCTATCCTTTTTATTAATTTCAAATTCACTTCCCCCAACACCAAAACCTAGTGTTACTTTACTAATTGGAATAATAAATTTATCTTCTCCTACTTCTATTGGCTTACCAATAATTTTACTTGTATCTACTAAACTAGATAAAGAATCTAAAGAAGAAGTTAGCATTTCATTTATCGGTCTTTTAAACATGTTTATATCTCCTTTTAATGATCCACATATTTATTAATATAATGCCCACATTAAATTTAAAAATGCTTTTAACTTTCAAATTATTTTGTTCATTTTCATCAACTTTAAATTTATAATGCTCAACATAATCTTTTATATATGGAGAGAAAATATAATTTAAAATGCTAGTAATTTGAACTAGATATGCGTAATTTAAATAATCACTTATCTTTTTATCAATATTTATAGAAAGGTATTTGATATGAATCAGAGTAATTAAAGAAGTCATATCAATTTCTTCTTTAATTTGATTTTGATCTTTTGGAATGAATTTTTGTAAGAACTTATAGTATTTATCTCCTTTTTTATTGAATATAGTTATATAAAAAACTTTTACTTTTATCGAATTAAAATCAATTTCTAAACGAAGAGTTAAATCATACGCGAAGAAGAAATATACTAAAAATAAAATTAACAGGAAAATATAATATAATACCATAATACTATTATGTTTGCTTTTTGTTTTTTTATAAAAAAATAAGAGCCAATAGGCTCTTATATTTAACTATTTGTCACTTGTTCTTCTAGTTCTTGTTGAACAATTTTTAGCGGAACCAGCTCTTGAACGTTGATGATTGTTATTCGTGCTAGTTGCTTTTTCTTGTCCATATTCTTCTTGTTTAGAAGATGTTCTAGTTTGTTTTTGATTTTTTACACTAGATTGATTTTGTTTTTTATTTTGTGCCTTCTTCATAAACTCACCTCTTTCCAAGGTTATTGTTTACAAATTAATTTATTTTATAAGTAATTATCAAAATTTTCTTCACTAGATGAATATTCTTCATCAACTTTAATTACTTCTAAATTGTTACAACACTCCTCTACTAATTCCATATAATTGAAACTTTCTTCAATTTTATCAATAGTTTCTTTACGAGGTTGCGTAGTTGGATTTTTTGGATCGAAAATTGTACAACAATCTTCATATGGGCGAATAGAAATATCATATGTTCCAATATCTCTACTAATTTTAATAATATCTACTTTATCAAAAATTGCTAAAGGTCTAATTACTGGTAAATTTGTAACATTTTCAATTTCTAACATACTCTTTAAAGTTTGAGAAGCAACTTGTCCAATTGATTCACCATTAGCAATAACTAGGCAATTACTTCTTTTAGCTACAATAGTAGCAATACGATACATCATTCTTCTCATGATAGTAATTGCATAACTTTCTTTAGCGTGCTTATAAATTTCTTCTTGTAGTTTAGTGAAAGGAACAATGTAAAGTTTAATTTGTCCTTGATATTTACTTAATACTTTTAAAAGGTCTGTAATTTTTGTAATAACAGCTTGAGAAGTATATGGAGGAGAAGCAAAGTGGATACATTCCATTTTGATTCCTCTTTTCATCATTAATTGACAAGCGACTGGAGAATCAATTCCTCCAGACATCATCATTAACCCTTTTCCAGCAATACCTAAAGGATATCCACCCGCACCTTTTACTTCGCTAGTGAAGATGTATGTTTCATTTTGTCTAACAATTAAACTAACTAGTACATCAGGATTATGAACATCTACTTTATAATCTGAATTCTTTAAAATATGGGACGCGATTGCTCTATTAATTTCATCACTTACCATAGGGAATACTTTATCTGCTCTTCTTGCTTTTACCTTAAAAGTCTTTTTATTCTCTTCTAAACATAAATTTAAGCAAGCTTGTTTCATTTCTTCAATGTCGTTTTTCACTTTATATACAAGAGAAAAACTACTTGCTCCTGAAACATCTTTTAAGACCTTACTAATTTCTTCATAATCTTCACCATGAAGATGAATATAAGTATGATCTCTTCTAACTTCATAAGTAAGTTTAGTGAATTTTTTTAGCATTCTTCTAATATTGTCCGCGAGTAAATTAATAAAATCATTACGATTTTTTCCTTTAGTGGATAATTCTCCATATCGGACCATGATTAATTCTTTTTCCATAGTTTGCTCCTAATTAATTCTAATTATCAATGTATTCATACCAAATATTACCTGTTGTAAAAATATGATCATTTTGATAAATAATCACATAATAATCGCCTTGTTCAATTTCAAAACAACCATGCATTGAAGGATAAATATAACTTCCATCCATTTTTAATAAAAGAAATTGATGACCTATATTTTCTCCTCCAATAACATCAGTATGAAAATGATAATGGCCATCTTTTTCAGCTGTGAACGCTAGATATTGATATTCATATCCGTATCCAGATGCATAAACTTTTTTACTTGGTTCAGTTGTTATTTTTTCTAGTTCCTCAAAAGGTTTTTGTAAAGACAATTCATAATCGAACAACTCCACTTTAAAATCATATTCAATCGGATAATCCGATTCTTCTATCAAGTGACGGTCTAAAATATCTAGATTAAAGTAATTTATCCCCTTTAATACTCTTAAATAATATATACCTTGACGAATATATGTTAAATTATTCAAATCAAATGAATTATCTGTTTTATTGGAATAAATGGAAAATACATACTCGGTATTATTATTCAGTTTGATCACTTGTTCTTTATCACTTTCAAATACAAAAAAATGAAAATCTATTGAACTTATCAATTTTCCTTTAAATCCATCATCGAATAAATCTTTAGGATTAAATATATCAAATTGACATAGTTCTTCAATATTTTTTATAACAATAGTTTTATCATACGATGATAGAGGAATCCCTAAATAATAGTATCCATCTTCCGGAATATTAAAAATAGAATAAATATCAATATTTGCATATCCACTTAAACTAGGTAATTTATGTTTTTGTTCATCACAAACTTCGATAGGAGAAAAATTAAAAATTTCATCTGTTTCAACATCATACGGAGCATATATTCCTTTTTTAATAAATCCTTTGACATAATGAAGCGATTCTCTTCTATGATCTATAAATATCGGTTTGCTTAAGTCTGTCATCTCAATTACGTCATCAGGACAACTTGGAAGTGATGATTTATAATTAAAAACATCAACTTTCTCAAACTCAGTAGTAAATAATTCTGTATTATAATGATCTTCGTTAACCTTAATAGTAAATTGACAATCGCTTTCCGAAAACTTTATAGTAAATAACACATACGCATCATCAATAGTAAAATTCGTATATGAAGCACGTCTTAGTAATGTTCTTGCTTCAGAAGCAATTTCTTCTGAATGGATGTATTTGAACTTGGTTTTAATTATATAAGAATCTTCTTCCATATAAATAGTAGAATTAGAAGGGACGTAAAACGAATTTAATTTTTCGAAATAATTAATCTTATTTTTTGAAAAGAACTCTTCAACATTGTTAGTATAAAAATGTTTTTCAAATCTTAAATAATAATTTTGATAAAACTTATATGAAAAAATACGATTATCCTCAATAATATAAATAGTTCTATTGTTTCCATCATTGTATTCATAATAAAATGGATCAGCACAATACTTCATTTTTTTACTACTGTTATAACCATCTAATTCTACAAGTGAATACATATAATTGGTCGCATTATTTGTTTTAGCATAAAATTCTTCAAAATCATTTTTTAACATCACATGTAATTCAGATTCTGTATAAGAACTATTAGGAATTTCTGACGAAGAAATAGTAGTGGTGTCGTTAGTGGGAGTTTGGCACCCAAACAAGCAAAATGACAATAACAAAAATAAAAATTTAACAAATTTATTCATAATTATTCCTTCCAAAAAAAGAGGGAAATACCTCTTTTTTTATTTAATAATTGGTTTTTCCCAAGAAGCTGGTGCTTCTAAATCTAACATTTTAACTACTGTTGGAGCAACGTTAGCTAAACCAAATTCTCCTTCAGCAATTTCATATTTTACTTCATCATCAACAATAATGAATGGAACTGGGTTTAATGAGTGAGCAGTTCTAATTTGAACCACACCTTTTTTGTTTTTCTCTAACATTTCATCAGCGTTACCATGATCTGCAGTGACTAACATTGTATAACCTTCTTCTTTACAAACTTTTTCAAGTCTAGCTAAAGCAAGATCAACGCCTTCCATAGCGCATATTGTTGCATCTAATGAACCAGTATGTCCAACCATATCTCCATTTGGATAATTTAATCTTAAGAATTGATATTTCTTAGATTTTAATGCTTCGATTACTAAATCAGTAATTTCTGCAGATTTCATCCATGGTCTTTGATCGAAACTAACATTATCAGAAGGAATTTCAACCCATGTCTCTAATTCTTCAGATACTTTTGCTGATCTATTACCATTCCAGAAATAAGTAACGTGACCATATTTTTGAGTTTCACTAATTGCATATTCGTTGATTCCATTATTAACTAATACTTCAGTTAAAGTATCTTTAATTTCTGGTGGATTAACTAAGAAACGTCTTGGTAATTTTAAATCTCCATCATATTGAAGTAATCCAGCATAAACAACTTTTGGATATACTACACGATCAAATTTGTCAAAATCTTCCATATCGAACGCCATAGAAATTTCAATAGCGCGATCTCCACGGAAGTTAAATAATACTACTGAATCGTTATCAACAATTTTACCGACTGGTTTATTATCTTTTGCGATGACAAATGCTGGTAAATCTTGGTCGATTACTCCTAACTCATTACGATATGTTTCAATAGCGGTTTTACTATCTTCAAACATTCTTCCTTCACCAAGTACATGAGTGTGCCAACCTTCTTCAACCATCTTCCAGTTAGCTTGATAACGGTCCATTGTAATTTTCATTCTTCCACCACCTGAAGCAATACATGCATCAAATGTAGAATCATTTAATTCGTTTAATACATTTTCTAATTCTTCAACATATTGAAGAGCGCTAGTAGCAGGAACATCTCTTCCGTCTAAAAGAATATGAATTCTTACTTTGTTAACACCTTCATTTTTTGCTTCTTTAATCATAGCGATTAAATGAGAGATGTTACTATGAACATTACCATCAGATAATAATCCTAAGAAGTGTAATGTTGAGTTGTTATCTTTAACATTACTAACTACTTCTTTCCAAGAAGTAGAAGTATAGATCTTACCACTTAAAATTGATTCGTTTACTAATTTGGCACCTTGTGAATAAATTTGTCCACAACCTAAAGCGTTATGTCCTACTTCGCTATTACCCATATCATCATCACTTGGTAAACCTACAGCAGGTCCATGAGCTTTAATACGAGCATTAGGATAATTCTTTAAGAAACGATCTAATGTTGGAGTGTTTGCAAGTGTAACTGCATCTCCAAGTCCTGTCTTAGAGAAACCTACACCATCCATAATTACTAATAAAATTGGTTTTTTCATTTTTATATTCTCCTTTATTCCTCAATTATTATATCAAACGATATATAACATTATAAGATAATGTTCACTATTTTTTATTTTTGGTAATTTCAATTACTCTACCATATGCTTCAATTAATTGTTTTCCAATAATTTTAGTATCTCTTGCCAGAGCAATCTTATATCCATTTTCAATTACTTTTGAGTTATCATTATTTAAAACAAATTTAATTTTTTCGATAAATTCGTTATTATCTTTTGCTTTATAACAATTTACTCCATCTGTAAGCCAATCCTCATATACAGGAATATCTCTTACAATTAATGGGGTTTTAGACGCTAAAGATTCTAATACAACAATTCCTTCTGTTTCTTCATAACTTGGGAAAAGGAATAAATCCGCTCCTTGTAAAGCCCCTTTAATAACATCTCCATCAATATATCCTGGCATTATGACATTACTTGGCTTATTTCTAATTGCCTTATTGATAAATGGCGTACATAGAATTTTTTGTAATGATCCAAACCAAATAAATTTAATATCTGGAAAACTTCTAGCTATTTCCATAAAATCATGAAGACCTTTTCTTTTGAAAAGAAGGCCAATTCCAATAACTACTTTTTCACCTTCTTTAAGATTAAAGTGTTTACGATATTTATTTACTTTTTCTTGATCAAAAGCATAATCTTCAATCATAATTCCATTGCTAATTGCTTCAACTGGACATTTAGTACATGGATAATTTTCAATTAAATGCTTTGAATAATTAGTTGGAGTAATAATATAATCAGCATCTTTATATAATCTAGTCAAATTATTATCAAACCAAGGTTCGATTAACTTCCACGCTCTAAAAGAATCTCTAAAATCTTCATATGTAGAATGTCCATGAACTACAACTGGAATTTTCTTCTTTTGTAGTTGTCTCATAAACTTATATGACTTCTTAAAACTAGAATTAATATGAACTAAATCATATGTGTCTTTCTTATCGAATGTAGTTTCAATACCATTTGATTCTAACGCTCTTTTTTGATGACGAAGAGCTCTACCAATTCCTGAACGCTTTTGCATATTAGCGTTTTGTTCATAAATTAATACTTTCATATTTACACCTCTAATCCATATATTTGACTAAATCTTTAAATGATCTAATATAAACATCGCAAATCATTCTTTTAGCGTCTTCTTCACTAGAAGTTTCATCATAGATTGCACAAACATTAAATCCGCCTTTTTTAGCGCTATTTAAAGCTGTAACAATATCTTCAATTACTAAGATTTGATTTGGTGCGATTGCATTTTTTTGGGCGATGTCCAAATAAATTTGAGGACTATTCTTTCCTTCAGGATAATTTAAAACATTAATAATGTTATCAAAGTAATCATAAATCAAATTTCTTTTTAAACAAGGAACGTAACAACTTTCTTGACTAGCTGTTGCAATTGAACAAATTAATTTATTTGCCTTGCAAATTTCTAAAAATTCTTTAGCGTAATCTTTTAGAACTACATTATTTGCATATTCAAAATAAACAGCATCTTCCCATTCCTTCAAAATGTCTTCTGGAGATTCAGGCAAATTAAATCTTTCTTTAGTGTATTGACTAGCTTTTTCCAAACCCATATGAGCAATCTTTTGACCATAGTCACTAGGCATTTCTAGATTTCTTTTAGCGAAGAAATTAATATCAACATCCTTCCAAATTTTTAAAGAATCTAATAATGTCCCATCTAAATCAAAGATGATCATTTTGATTTCATTATTGTTTATTTTCATTTTTCTTATCCTCAATAATTATTTCTTCTTTATTAAATAAAGATTCAACAAATTCTTTTTCATATCCTGGAAGACACAATCTATACATGACATTATTTCTTTCAACTTCAATTTGATAGAAACAATTAACTAAAAGACCACTTCTAGCGCTGATTCTAATTCCATATTCATTAAATTTTGGATCTCTAATATGTTCTTTTTTGTTCCAATGATCAAAAGTGATCTTTTGTTTAAACAATCTTACAGCCTTAACTTCAGATAATTTAAATTCAATTACTTCGTAAGTATCAGAAAAATAAACTTTTTCATTTTTAGAATAAGCATACAAAGCATAATTTGCATAACTTTGTTTTATTGCGTTATAGTAATTTTCACCTTTTTGATAAACTTGACGAACAAACACATCAACTTTTGTTGTTCCTTCAGGAATACCAAGTTCTTTAACTAAAAGAGCTTCTACTTCGCGATTCTTTTCGGTAGCCTTTTTAACTTCATCAGATTTCATTGCTTTATCTAACGCCTTCTTGAAGCGATATTGTAAGATAGACGCAACAACAGCAGCGATAACAGATACAATTAGTAATACTAATTGTAAAGTAGGAAATTGTTCCTTATCTAATTCTTGAACAAATAATAAAACAAAAATCAAAGTTAAAAAAATGGAAATCATTGAAAGATAGTAAAATAAATTTACTTTCTTTTGTTTTGGCGCAATATATTTATTGACTGTTTCTTGGAAATCCTTATCTGCCTTTTCTATTTTCTCTTGGAATTTAGAATTATCAATTACTTTAGATACAAATCTTTTATATCTACTTTGCTCCAAATTATTTACATCAATTTCAAATAAATCAATCATATTATTTTTCCTTTCTAGACATTAATTTTCTTAATCCACGCATTGGATGGAAATTCATTATATCTACAATACCTTCTAAATTTTCTTTAGTTAATTTTGTCGTGGTTTGAAGTGATCTCAGCGGTTGGTAAGGGATAACTTTTTTAAGCATTTTCTTTTGCATCTTATCTCTTGTAAATAAAACCATAAAGAACGCTGCAGTTTTAAAGACAATAAATCCTAATACCGAACGATAGTAATGCGCTATTGGAGATTCAACAGTAAATGGTTTTATTTTCTTGTTATATTCAATTTTTCTATCAATTAACTTTTCAAAATCTTCAATAGTAATTTCATTTTCAATATTGTAATAAGATTCAATTCTTTCTTCATTACAAACATCATTTGAACTTACAAATACATCGATATATGAAGAATCATCTTCACAATGTTTTGCTAAATAGAAACGATAAGCACCTTGTTCTAATAACCATTTATTTTGACTTAATGAATAATATCTTAAATCTTCTTTACTAATAATTAATTCCACTTCTTTAGTTTCTTTTGGTAATAAATTAATTTTAGTAAATGCTTTTAATTCTTTTTTTGCTTTAAAGACTTTATTATCTAAATGACTTACATAAATTTGAATAACTTCTTTACATGATAAATCACTATTATTAGTTACCTTACATTTGAAATATAATTTTTCATCATCTTCTTTATCTAAAATGAATTCATGATAAGATACATTCGAATAGCTTAATCCATATCCAAATGGGAACAATAATTTTTTATTCGCACTTGTATAGTAACGATATCCAACATAAATAGATTCTTTATAGTGACTATATAACCCATCTTCTAAATAGTATCTAGAAGAAACAACATCTTCATATTTAATTGGGAACGATTCAGACAATCTACCCGAAGGATTTACTTTTCCAAGTAAAATATCACATATTGAACTTGCGTGTTTACTTCCACCTAAGTAAGCTTCTAATATTGCTTTTACATCATCAATAAAAGGCATTTCAATAGGTGAACCATTTTGTAATACAACAACTACATTAGAATTAACTTTACTAACTTCTTCAATTAATTTTATATGTGATTCAGGCATTTTTAAATCAAGACGATCATAGCCTTCACTTTCAATTACCTTAGGTAATCCACACATAATAACTACTACATCTTTATCTTTAGCAATTTTACATGCTTCTTTAATTTTCTTTTTATTTGCCTTAATTGAGTCAACTCCATAACCTTCAGCGTATTCAAAATTTAAATTAGCTTTTTTAAATTCGTCGTAAAGATTATCAACGTATAACGGATTAATATTACTTGATCCACCACCTTGATATCTAGGAGTTTTTGCAAAACTACCAATTAACGCTAATTTACTATTTTCTCTTAAAGGAAGAATATTATTTTCATTTTTCAATAAAACAATACTTTCATCATTAATCCTTTTAGCGAGTTCTAAACTTCTTTCTATTGAGAAGTCATCTTTCTTTTCTTGTCTAGTTTTTAAGCTTAATTCAATTAATCTTAAAACTTGTTCATCTAGAACTTTTACATCTAATTCTTTATTTTTAATTGCTTCTAAAATTCTATAAGTACTACCTTTACTAGTACCCGGCATTTCTAAATCTAAGCCAGCTTTTAAACTATCTACTTGATGATATAAAGCTCCCCAGTCAGAAATATAAACACCTTTAAAACCAAATTCATTTCTTCCAATTTCAGTAAGTAAAT
Source organism: Erysipelotrichaceae bacterium (assembly GCA_015059045.1). Classification (GTDB taxonomy): domain Bacteria; phylum Bacillota_I; class Bacilli_A; order RFN20; family CAG-449; genus UBA3210. The sequence continues at coordinate 2,187 of SVBD01000014.1, read as the reverse complement.
GTCTATTTTCTGTTGCGTGAACTCCATTTACTACATTATAGCTAGCCATAATTGTCCAAGGAGAACTTTCTTTAATTGCAATTTCAAAAGCTTTTAAATAAATTTCCCTCATTGCTCTTTCATCGCAAATTGAATCATTTACAAAACGTCCTAGTTCTTGAGAATTTAAAGCATAATGTTTTAATGATACTCCAACATTTTTACTTTGAACTCCATTGATATAAGCACTAGAAAGTTTTCCACTTAATAAAGGATCCTCTGAAAAATATTCAAAGTTTCTTCCACATAATGGATTTCTTTTAATATTAATCCCTGGGCCTAGTAAAATATCTACATTGTGATGAATGCATTCACTTGCTAATTCTTTTCCAAGTTGATTTAATAAATTCACATCAAAAGAACATGCGCTTAAACACGCAGCAGGATAACAAATAGCTTTAACAATTGATTTTTTATTTTTTGCATCAAAAACTTCTTTTCTTAAGCCATGAGGACCATCGCTCATAAAGACGTTTTTTCCATCTATTTCTTCTATTTCCCAATAATTTTTACCTGCGAATAACTTAGCTTTTTTTTCTAGTGTTAACGCTAATAAAATTTCTTTTGCAGTTTTCATATCAATCACCTGTAAACATTATACAATGTTTATTGGATAAATTAATAGATAAATTATTATTTAGTTAATCGTTTTAGTAAAATATGTGTCTTTTTATATAGCAAGAAAGTAACAAGGGCTACGATAAAATATCTAAATAAATTAAATGGAATTACACCAACTAAAATATATACTAACATGAAATTATCTTCCGTAACTGTTAAAGAAGGAATATAGTTCATCATTCCAACTAATGCACTTAATGGGAAGTGAGCAATATTAATATATGCTGGAATTAAAATTAACCAGTTAACAAAAACGGATAAAACAGTACTAATTGCAATACCGAAAATTGTACCTAATAATGCTCCCTTTAATGTTCTATTTTTACGATAAATTAATGATGAAACGATGACTAAACAACCGCTTAAAATAAGATCTGCTAATTCACCAACTCCAGCAGTAATTGTCGCTGGTAATTTGATAATGAAGCGAATTAAAATTACTAAGAATCCAGCATATGGTCCATATGCAAATCCAGTAATTAATGCAGGTACTTCTGAAATTTGAATGTCTAACCACGGTGGGAAAAATGGTAGATTGAATTTGACAAAATAGTAAAGAATTACAGTAATTGAAGATTGCAAAGCAATCATAGTCATTTCTTTAACTGATAATTTTCTCACTTTCTTTGAAAGTGTTGTATAAAGCATATTAATGCCAACAAATAACGCTATCGCTCCAGCAATAGCGATAATAAATACCCATACACTTTGCCATTCCCACTTTAGAAGTGATTCTAAAATTACTAAAACTACTGAAGTAAGTCCTAGTAATAATAAAAGACTTGAAATTATAATTGCTTGGTATTTACCTAACTTAGAATTTTCCATATAAAATCCTCCTTATAAATAAAAAAATCCTGAAGTTCAGGTAGAAAAATTATTATTAAAAATAATTGTTCTTCTTTCATCCAGCCTTTACTGTCGCCACTTGAATCTCACAAGTTCTGCTTTCGCTCGCGGGGTATACCGCCGGGAAGGAATTTCACCTGACCCTGAAGAACAAGTTGCCTTGTTCACTTATATAATAAGTAAATTATTACTTATTGTCAAATAAAAAAGTACATTACGTACTTCTTAACCAATTATAAATGATGGATTGATAAATAATGCAATAAAAAATCCGATTATTACTATTATTCCAGATGCTAAATATATTATGCTTAATATCCTTCTATTTTTTATAGTAACAAGTCCAATAGCAATCATTAATGCTCCAATTAATAAAAGAAAATAATCGGAAAAATCATTCCAAGTATCTAAAAGAATAAATAACGCAAGAAAAACAATAACTAAGGCTAAAACGATAGTTAATGTAATAAATATCTTATTCATTAATACTTTCTTTTGATTATTTTCCATTTTTTCTCCTTTATTAGGGACTTTAAATAATTATAACATTATCTTAATAAATAATCTATTAATAAATTTTTAGTAAAAAAGACCTACTTAGTGAACTGATACCTGTCAAGTAGACAGTATAAAAAATTAAAAATAAATATAATTACAAGAGGAATGATACGTATATTC
>SVBD01000013.1 GCA_015059045.1 Erysipelotrichaceae bacterium | reverse complement strand
ATGGTGGAGATGAGGAGAATTGAACTCCTGTCCGAAACAAACCCCATATAAGCCCCTACAGTTTAGTTAACTAGTAATTTTCATCAAAAGTAAGATTAGTTAACGAATCAACTTTTGACTATCCTATAAATTTTCGTACTTACCTTATAGGAATCGATAAGTCTTATTCTCTAGGTATTATACCGCTTCTAAATCAAGAGACCAAACTTAGAGCAGCACCTACCATCCCAAACATAGGGACACTCGTAGTGGCTATGCTAAATTAAGCAGCTGCGTAGGAATAAGATGTTCTGTTGCCAGATATTTTTTTGTGGTCTTTAACGCGACCAACCGACTGCGCCTTATACCAAATCTGCCCCGTCGAAACCGGAACATCCCCAGTAATTACTCTTTCGAGTGATATTAATATATCACTATCAATTAATTTATGCAAGAGTAAGAAATAATATTAATATTAATGAAATCGTATTTTAAAATATGATAGAATATAAAAAATTAAAGGAGCCTTATTATGAAGAATTACCTAGAACTTTGTAAACACGTACTCGAAAATGGAACAAGAAAAGAAGATAGAACTGGAACAGGGACTATCTCTACTTTTGGATATCAAATTAGATGTAATTTGGATGATGGTTTTCCTTTATTAACTACTAAAAAGGTATATTATAAAGCAGTTTTAGGAGAACTTCTTTGGATTATTTCCGGAGAGACAAACATTCGTCCTTTAGTTTTACAAAACATTAGAATTTGGAACGAATGGCCTTATGAAAATTATAAAAAATCTAAAGATTACCAAGGAGAGACTATTGAAGAATTTGTTGAAAAAATTAAAAACTCCGAAGAATTTGCTTTAAAGCATGGTGATTTAGGCCCAGTTTATGGCAAGCAATGGAGAGATTCATATGGAGTTGATCAACTTTTAGAAGTCGAAAAATCAATTAAAGAAAATCCATTTTCTAGACGCCATATCATCTGTGCTTGGAATCCTTCTCAAATTGATAAGATGGCTTTACCTCCTTGTCATGCATTTGTCCAATTCTATGTTTCTGGTGATGGTAAAAGATTATCATGTCAACTATATCAAAGAAGTGCAGATTTATTCTTAGGCGTTCCTTTCAATATTGCTTCCTATGCAACTTTATTAATTATGATGGCTCACGTATGCAATTTAGAGCCAGGAGATTTTGTTCATACATTTGGAGATGTCCATATCTATACTAACTTAGAGGAACAAGTTCGTACTCAAATTACTAGAACTCCTCGCCCATTACCAAAATTAATTATTAAGAGAAAAGTTGAATCTATTTTAGATTTTAAATACGAAGATTTCGAACTAGTTGGATACGATCCATATCCAAAAATCGAAGGAAAGGTATCAGTATAATTATGTTTATTGCTATTGTCGCTCACGATAAAAATCAAGTTATTGGAAATGGAACTCAAATTCCTTGGCACATCAAGGAAGATTTTAAACATTATAAAGAAACTACTACTGGGCATATTTGTATTATGGGGAGTGTTACTTTTGAATCAATTGGAAAACCACTTCCAAATAGAACAACTATTGTTTTAAATTATGATAAAAACTATGATGCTCAAGGATGTGAAGTAGTTACCGACTATATGGAATTAGTTAATCGTTATAAAGATTCTAACGAGGTAGTTTATATCTGTGGAGGTTCTACTATCTATAACTTATTTCTTCCATATTGCAAGGAACTAATTATCTCTGAAGTTAAAGGCGATTACGAAGGAAATGTATTCTTTCCAGATTATAAACATCTATTTACTCCATATAAAAAAGATGAAAGAGAGCAATTCACCATCATCTACTATAAGAGAAACAAATAGTCTTCGGACTATTTTTCTTTAAAGAAAACACTTACATTGAAATAATTTTAAAAAATTATTTATTTTTAAATAAAACACCATTAGAATATTAGCCGAACAGGAGGTAAAATTATGAATTTTATTTTTATTTCACCAGATTTTCCTAAGAGTTATTTTAACTTCTGTAGAGAATTAAAGAAAATTGGAGTTAACGTATTAGGTATTTCTCAAAATTCTTATTATAGTTTATCAAACGAACTTAAAGAAAGCTTAACTGATTTCTATCAAGTAAACAATATGGAATGGTACGATGATGTCTATCGTGCAGTTGCATATTTCGCTAGTAAGTATGGCAAGATTGATTATATCGAATCAAACAACGAATATTGGTTAGAACTTGAAGCAAAATTAAGAACAGATTTCAATGTTACAAGCGGAAAGAAAGATAACGATATTAAGTTCTTCAAATCAAAAGAAGCAATGAAAGTTTGCTATAAAAAAGCAAGAGTTCCAGTAGCAAGATTTATTATCCCTACAACTTTAGAAGAAGGTATTAAATTTATTGAAGAAGTTGGTTATCCAGTAATTGTTAAACCAGATAATGGAGTTGGCGCTTATAACACATATAAAATTAATAACTATGAAGAATTAGAAAGATTCTACAAATATGATTTTCCACCAATTAAATATATTATGGAAGAATATATCAATGGCGAATTAATTAGTTTTGATGGTATTAGTGATAACAATTGTGAACCAGTTCTTTTCTCAAACGAAGTATTCCCTACTCCAGTTATGGAATTAGTTCATTCACAAGGCGATGTCTTCTATTATTCAAACAAGGAATGCCCAAAAGATTTGGAAAAAGCAGGAAGAAAAGTATTAAAAGGTTTCAACGCAAAAAATCGATACTTCCACTTAGAATTCTTTAGATTAAAGGAAGATAAAGTTGGTTTAGGTAAAAAAGGAGATATTCTTGGTTTAGAAGTTAATATGAGATGTCCAGGTGGATATACTCCAGATATGATTAACTTTGCAAGAAGTGCGAATACTTATAGAGTTTGGGCTGAAACACTTGCGTGGGGAGTAACAAACGAAGATATGTCTCATCCAAAATATTATTGTGGATATTATGCAAGACGTTATCAAAACCATTATAATCATTCTTCAGAAGATATTATGAATAGATTTAATGGAAAAATTGTAATGCATGAACAAATGCCAGAAGTTCTAGCGGGCGCTATGGGAAATGATGCGTATTTCATTAAAACCGATTCTTTTGAAGAATTAATGGAATTTGAAAAATACTGTAGTGAATAGAAAAAGAGGAGTTTGAAACTCCTCTTTTTATTATTTTCTCTTAATCAACCTAATTATTAATTTCCCTAATTCCATGACAATAAATGGAACAACAATTAATCCTAATCCTAATAAATATAATTCCCAAGGTAGAATAACTAAACCAAAAGCAATTCTAATTGGAGTGAATAAAACTAATGACATTAATAATAATGAAGCAAGATTAGCTAAATTAAGCATCTTGTTTTTAAATGGGCCAATCTTAAATAATGAATGATCTGAACGCATATTAAATGAATGAACAACTTGAGATAAAGCAAGCACCATAAACGCAAGAGTTTGTCCACCTTCTAATGTACCTGTAACATTTTCTCCAACTTTAAACGCCACTAAAGAAAGAATAGCAAACATTAATCCTTGTAATACAACTTTAATACCTAATCCATTTGCAAAGATACCTTCATTCTTTGGTTTAGGTTTTTTGTCCATAACATCATCTTCAACAGGTTCCATACCAAGAGCAATAGCAGGTAAACTATCAGTTACTAAATTAATCCATAATAATTGCATAGATAAGAATGGAGTCTTTTGCCAAAGTAACATAGCCGCAAATACTGCGATGACTTCACCAATATTTGTGCCTAATAAGAAGCCAACAACTTTCTTAATATTAGAGTAGATACCTCTACCCTCTCTAACAGCATCGACGATTGTTGCAAAGTTATCATCAGTTAAAGTCATATCACTTGCACCCTTAGCCACATCAGTTCCAGTAATACCCATAGCACAACCAATATCAGCCGCTTTTAATGCTGGAGCATCGTTTACTCCATCTCCTGTCATAGAAACGACTTGACCTTTTCTTTGCCATGCTCTAACAATTCTAATTTTGTTTTCAGGAGATACTCTAGCGTATACAGAAATGTGTTCGATTTCTTGATCTAATTCTGAATCGGTCATCTTATCAAGTTCGCTTCCTGTTATTGCTTTATCGCCATCTTTATATATACCAATTTGAGAAGCAATCGCTCTAGCGGTAACTACATGATCACCCGTAATCATAACTGGTTTAATGCCAGCACGTATACATAAACTAACTGCTTGTTTTGCTTCTTCTCTAGGAGGATCAATCATTCCAACTAAGCCCATAAAGATTAAGTCTTTTTCAATCGTTTCAGGCAGGATTTCCTGTGGAATCTTACTAATTACCTTATATCCAATAGCTAAAACACGTAATGCTGTTTCACTCATTTCCTCTGTTACTTGTCTTGCTTTTTCAATGTCTCCTTTAATACACTTTGAAGCCATAACATCAAAAGCACCTTTAACGATAACTACAATCTTATCATCTATTTTATTAATACTTGTCATTAGCTTTCTATCAGAATCAAACGGGATAGAAGCAAGACGATTATATTTAGAATTCAATTCTTCTTTTTCAATTCCGTTTTTATATGCAGCATATACAATTGCTGTTTCTGTTGGATCTCCAATATGTTGAACTTGTTCTTCATTAATTACAATAGAACCATCAGAACATAATGTTCCATATTCTAATAGTTTTTTCACCTCTGAAGATACATTAGAATCAATATCGCTGATATTTTTTGTTTCATCTAAATATGCTTTTACAAGTGTCATCCTATTTTGAGTTAATGTTCCTGTTTTATCCGAACAAATAACCGAAGCGCTACCTAAAGTTTCAACGGCAGGCAATCTTCTAATAAGAGCATTTTTCTTAACCATTCTTTGAACGCCAATTGAAAGAACGATAGTGACAATTACTGGTAGTCCTTCTGGAATTGCAGAAACCGCTAGAGAAACCGATACCATAAAGATATCCATTACTTCTAGCCCATTAGTTAACCCAACGACAAACACAATCGCACACGCTAATAAAGCAATAATACCTAAGTATTTCCCAAGTTGAGCCAATTTCTTTTGAAGAGGAGTTTGAGTATCCCCTTCATCATTTAATAAGTTTGCAATTTTACCCATTTCTGTATCCATTCCAGTGTGGACTACAAGAGCTAATGCTGTTCCATAAGTAATGCTACATCCAGAGAATACCATATTTGTTCTATCTCCAATTGGTGCATTTTCTTTTACTTCTTCGTATGCAGATTTTTCTGAAGGAACAGATTCTCCAGTTAATGCTGATTCCTCACTTTTTAGACTTGTACTCTCAAGTAATATAGCATCTGCTGGAACAAAATCTCCAGCTTCTAATTTAATTATGTCACCTGGAACAAGTAAAGACGCATCAATTATTTGTTCTTGACCATCTCTTATTACCCTTGCATGTGGTGCAGACATATTTTTTAAAGCATCCAAAGCTTTTTCCGCTTTTGCTTCTTGAAAAACTCCCATAACCGCGTTCAATATTACAATTAATAAAATTAAAGCGGGTTCAAAGAATTCTTTAGGATTCTTTTCAACACAAGCAATGACAAAAGAAATTATTGCAGCGACAATAAGAATTAATATCATTACATCTTTAAATTGATCAAGGAATTTTCTAAACATTCCTTTCTTCTTTTTTTCTTTTAATTTGTTAAGGCCATACTTTTCTTGATTATTTTTAACTTGTTCATTGGTTAATCCGCTTTTAGGATTAACTTGAAACTTTTCTATTAGCCTCTCTTGTTCTTTCATTTTTAGTCCTCCTATAAAACAATATTATTTTTACCAAATTGATATAAAATAAAAGACTCATACATCAATTTGTATAAGTCTTGTCATTTAAAGTTAAACCAGATATATTCATCGGTTGTTGATCTAACTCCGAAAATCGGCGACTACTCCCTTAGATGGTTTTATTTTACATTAATATAATATGTGATTCAAGAAAAAATAATGATTAGCAAAAAGATAAATTCTAATTATTGTATTTCTGTGTTATTCTATTTTTAGAGGTGGATTTATATGTTTATGTATAATAAAGATAATAATTTAGTAACTGTTTCTAATTCCATATTAAAATATTTTACTGGTAATAGTTTAAACAAAACATGTAAAGAATTAGATGATATTTTAGCTACTAAAAAGTATAAAAAGATCGTTGTAATGATTTTTGATGGTTTAGGAAAATCAATAAGAGAAAAGCATTTAAGTCCTAATGATTTTTTAAGAAAAAAAGAAAAAATTACTATCTCTTCTGTGTTTCCACCTACTACAGTTGCGGCCACAACCGCTTTCTTGACAGGTCTATACCCAAATCAATCTGGATGGCTAGGATGGAGACAATATTTCAAACAACACGATGTTATCGTAGAAATGTTTACTAACAAACGAGTTGATACTGATGAAAAATTAAATGGGCCTCATCTATCATATATGTATTGTGGATATGAAAGTATTATTGATTTAATAAATCAAAATAGTAATACCAAAGCCTACTCTTTATATCCAAAAAATATTAATCCTGAAGGCGCCGAAGATTTAAACGATTTCTTCGTTAAAGCAGATAAGTATATGAAACAAGATGAGTCACATTTTATCTATATGTATTGGCCAGAACCAGATCATCAAATGCACGATTATGGAATAAATAGTCGATTAGTAAAAGAAAATATTAAAATAATAAACAAAAAGGTTTGCCATTTAGCAAAAGAAAATAAAGACAACTTAATCCTAGTTTTAGCAGACCATGCTCTAGTTGATACAAAATTCTTTCACATTAATGAGCATCAAGACTTTAAAGACTGCCTTATAAGCATTACCTCCCTTGAATCTCGTTCGTGTTTTTTCCGTGTGAAACAAGACAAAATTAACGATTTTTCGACCATTTTTAACAAATACTATGGGAAATACTTCGTTTTGAAAACAAAGGAAGAAGTCATTAAAGAAAAGATATTTGGAGAAGGAGAAAATCATCCTCTTTTTGAGGATTTCCTAGGTGATTTTTTAGCAATCTCCACTAGTGAATATGGCTTTAATGACTTTGAAGAAGACCCTTTTATCGGCGCTCACGCAGGTGGCTTAGAAGAAGAATCATTAATTAATATTTCAATTATTAACCAATAAAATTAATCATTAATTTTATAACACTTTTAATATTTATACTTATTCTTTAAAAATACACTTTTTAAGTGTATAATTATTAAAGGTGATTTAAAATGTCTTACAAAGCTTTATATAGAACATACCGTCCAAGCACTTTCGAAGAAGTCTATGGACAACAACACATCGTTAAAACATTATCTAACGCGATTAAAGAAAATAAAATAGCTCACGCTTATCTTTTCTGTGGACCTCGTGGTACAGGAAAAACTTCAATGGCGAGACTTTTTGCTAAGGCTTTAAACTGCGAAGAAGGTTTTGGAAAACAATGTAACCATTGTACAAACTGTACATCTATTACTGATGGAACTCATCCTGATGTTATCGAAATAGATGCTGCTAGTAATCGTGGTATTGACGATATTCGTGATTTAATTAACAAAGTAAAATACGCTCCAATTAGAGGAAAATATAAAGTATACATTATCGACGAAGTTCACATGATGACTTCTGAAGCTTTTAATGCTCTTTTAAAAACTTTAGAAGAACCACCTGCAAATGTAGTATTCATTCTAGCTACTACCGAACCATTTAAGTTGATGCCTACTATTCTTTCTCGTGTTCAAAGATACGATTTCTCTAAAGTTAGCGATTCTAACTTACTTGCAAACCTAAAGAGAGTTTGTGAAAAAGAAGGCGTAACCTTTGAAGAAGAAGCCTTAAAACTAATTACTACTTTATCTGATGGTGGTGTTAGAGACTCTCTTTCTCTACTTGATCAAGCTATTGCTTATTCGGGAAATGAATTAACTACAAGCGTTGTTCAAGAACTATTCGGATTATCAACAACTGAAGAAAAATTAAATATTATCTCTCAAATCAATAAAGGAGATATCATCGGTTGTACTTCTAAACTTAACCAATTAGTGGAACATGGTGTCGATATTAAAAGATTAACTAGTGATTTAATTGAAATCTTAAAAGATTTATTAATTTATAAAACAACAAAGGACGCATCTATTTTAAAGATGATTAATGATGAACAAGCTACATCATTAAAAATTCATAAAGTTAATGTTACTAAAATGATTGATGTGTTTGTTGAAACATATTCTCAATATAGATTTGTTACAAATATCAAATCATTATTAGAAATCGCCTTTATTAAACTAGCTAGCTTCTGCACAAATACCGAAAACGTCGAAGAACAAGAAGTTGTAGTTAAAAAAGTTGTTAAAAAGCTAGTTGAAGTAGTTGAAGAACCAACTAAAGTGGTAAAAGAAGCACCTAAAGTAGCTGTTCAAGAAAAACCTGTGGAAGTCAAAAAAGTAGCAAGTAATGTTCCAGAATTTAAAGATGAAGGTGACTCATACTTATTAAGCGAACAAGATACAATCAATTTAATGTTACAAGGCGATAAAATCGAGAAAAATCGCATTATCGAATCTTGGTCTAAACTAGATGATTTCTTCGCTAGTGAAGACTTAGGAAAATATGCAACAACACTTAAAAAGTGTTATCCACGTATTGTAAGCAAAAACGTATTAGTTGTTGATACGAGTTTTGTATCTGTTGCAAACAAAGTAAGAATTAAAGAAAATCAAAAAGGATTCTCTACTTTAGTAGAGAAAATTACTGGTAAAGAATTTATCATTCTTGTATTAACTTCACAAGAAAGTATCGAAAGAGTTCAAAAGTTCTCTAATTTAAGACAAGCAAATAAATTACCAGAACCATACCCAGTAAACATTCAATTATAGGAGGAAAGTTTATGAATATTAATGCATTAATGAAACAAGCGCAAAAAATGCAAAGTGATATGACTAAAGCTCAAAGAGAATTAGAAAAGACTTTATTTGAATTCGATTCTGCAGGTGGCGCTATTCATTTATCTATCTATGGAAATAGAAAAATTGAAAAAATTGAAATCGATAGAGACGCTATCGATCCAGATGATAAAGAAATGCTTGAAGATATGATCAAATTAGCAATCAACGAAGCGATTGAACGCATCGATGAAGAAAATGAAAAAATCCAAGCAAAATTAACTAGTGGAATGAGAATGCCTTTTTAATTATGGAACAATTTCAAACAATCGAAAAACTAGTTAATAGTTTAAGAAAACTTCCTGGAGTAGGGGTTAAATCTGCAGAAAGAATGGCATATCAAATTCTTGATATGAAAAAAGAATCAATTATGGAAATGATTGATGCTTTTGAAAGTGTAAATACAATTTCTATTTGCCCTATCTGTGGTTCCTATATGGAAAATGATGTATGTCCTTTCTGTTCTGATTCGCAAAGAGAACAAGATACTTTGGTAGTTGTTAGTCATTTCAAAGACGCTTTAGCGTTTGAAAAATTAAAATCATATCATGGCTTATACCATATTCTAAATGGTTCATTAAATCCGGCGAAAGGAATTGGAATTAATGATATTAACATTGAATCATTAGTCAAAAGATTATTAGACGGAAACATTAAAGAGGTAATTCTTGCCACTAACCCAACTTTAGAAGGAGAAACTACCGCTTTATTCTTATCTAAACTACTTGATAAATATCAAGTAACAATATCTCGTCTAGCTTATGGTTTACCAATGGGTGGACAACTTGATTATGCGGATGAACTTACATTAAATAAAGCCTTAGAAGGAAGAAATATTATAAGGAGAGATTAATATGTCACTATTTATTACATTAGAAGGACCTGAAGGAAGCGGAAAAACTTCTGCAATTAAATTAGTTAGAGAAGCTTTAGAACAAATGGGTCATGAAATTATTATGACTAGAGAACCAGGCGGAACTCCAATTAGCGAACAAATAAGAAATGTTATTTTAGACAAAAGCAACACCGCTATGGATTCTAGAACCGAAGCATTATTATATGCTGCAAGTAGAAGACAACACTTAGTAGAAAAAATTTGGCCAGCTTTAAAAGAAGGCAAAATTGTTTTCTGCGACCGTTATTTAGACTCTTCTTTATCTTATCAAGGCCACGCTAGAGGTTTAGGTATTGATGATATCTTAAAAGTTAATGAATATGCAACCGAAAGAACTTATCCTGACATAACTTTCCTTTTTGATATTGATCCAGAATTAGGCCTAGAAAGAATTAACAAAAATAAGGATCGTGAAGTTAATAGATTAGATGTGGAAAAATTATCATTCCACCAAAAAGTAAGAGAAGGTTACTTAATTTTAAGTAAGAGATTCCCTGATAGATATATCGTTATTGATGCTAGTAAACCATTAGAAGAAGTATCTTCTAATGTATTAAAGGAAATTTTAAATAGATTAGGAAAATAGTATGGATTTTAAAGTTTATTTACAAAATTATCAACCATTTGTATATAAAACTTTTACTAACGCAAGAAAGAATAACAAACTTGCGCAAACTTATTTAGTGAAAGGAAATGACGGGGCTCCCATTTTAGAAGTAGCCTTGTTTTTAGCCAAGTCATTAGTTTGTGAAAGCGAAGATTATCTTGCTTGCTCCAACTGTTTAAATTGTATTCGTTTTGAAGATAATAACTATGCTGACTTTATGTTATTAGATGGAAATAAGCAAACATTAAAAGTTGGCGATATTGAATTATTACAAGAATTCTTATCTTCTTCCTCTATGGAAAAGAAGGGTAAAAAGATTTATGTGATCAATTGTTTAGAAAACTCAAACAAAGAAACTTTAAACGCCCTACTTAAAACATTAGAAGAACCACACGAAAATGTGTACGCATTTATTACAACTAAAAATGAGAATAAATTATTACCAACTATTCTTTCTCGTTGTCAAATATTAAATCTATTACCAAGTGATAGAGAAAGCGTAAAAGAAGAAGTATTAGAAAAAGGTGTTTCAATTGATGATTGCGAAATTTTGTCTACACTATTTACTAATGTAGAAGCAATAATGAACAATCTTGAAGATGAAACATATAAACTATGCAAGGACTGTTTGTTCGATACATTAGACGCATTAGAACAATCCACTTATAAAGGATTATTTTATGTTCAAAGCGAATTAGTAAGTAAAATCAAGACTAAAGAACAAGCTAGATTATATCTAGACTTACTTGCGATTGCTTTTAAAGATGTTCTACTCTATCAAATGGAACAAGATATTACTTTAGAAGTATATAAAAGCACTATTAGTAACATCGCAAAAAATGTTAAAGGTGTAGATAAAATTTATTCTGAAATTATGTTATCAAGAGGCAAAATTGAATCTAATATTTCAATTAGTTTATTACTTGAACACATATTTATAAAAATGATACAAGGAGGAAATGTTAATGGAAAGTAAATTAGTACTAGTTACTCTTCTTTCAATGGGTAAAACATTTTATTTTAAAAGTGAAGACGAATCATTACTTATAGATGATTTAGTTATTTGTGAAACAACTAGAGGTATTGAACTAGGCAAAATTAGTGGTGAATTCATTACTAGAGAAATATCTGAAGAAGATCAATATCCAGTTATTATAAGAAAAGGTAATGAAGAAGACTATTTAATCCATGAAGCAAACTTAGTGTTAGCTAATGAAGCAATTGCATTAACACAAGCAAAATCTGATTTATTAAAGCTTGAAATGAATGTTGTCGCTTGCGAATATATGTTTGATAGAACTAAAGTAATTATTTATTACTTAGCAGAAACTAGAGTCGACTTTAGAGATTTATTAAAGGAATTAGCAAACGATTTACATTGTCGTATTGAATTAAGACAAATTGGCGCTAGAGATAAAGCGAAAATGATTGGTGGAATTGGTATCTGCGGTCTTAAACTTTGCTGTACAACTTTCTTAAATGAATTTGATGGTATTTCTATTACCATGGCTAAAAATCAAATGCTTGCTTTAAACATTCCTAAATTATCCGGACAATGCGGAAAACTTATGTGTTGTTTAAAATATGAAAATGATACATATACTGAAATACAAAAAGACTTACCTCGAGTAGGATCTAAAGCAAAATACAATGGACAAGTATATAAAATTACATCAATTAATATTATTACCAAAGTATGTCGTTTAGAAAATCACGATGGTATAGTTAATGTAGATTATAATGACATTAAAGACCACTTATTACCAAGAGAAACTCCAGTAAGTGGCGGAAAGAACGATAATTAACATGAAGCGTATTAAAAGTAATTTTATAGACTCAGTTCTTTATGTTGTTTCAACACCAATTGGAAACTTAAAAGAATTAAGTCCTAGAGCGATTGAAATATTTAAAGAAGTTGATTTAATTTGTAGCGAGGATACACGAACAACCTCTTCTTTATTAAGTAACTTTAATATCTCTAAGCCTTTTATTTCTTATCATATGCACAATGAACAAGAAGCTAGCGAAAAAATTATTGCCCTATTAAAGGAGAATAAAAAAATCGCCCTTACTAGCGATGCTGGTTATCCTGGCATTTCTGATCCAGGATCAATACTAATTAGACATTGTATTGAAAACGACATTGCCGTATCAGTGATTAATGGGGCTAACGCCTTTATTCCTGCTTTAGTAGGATCTGGATTAGATACAACTCATTTCTATTTCCATGGTTTTTTAAGTAGCAAAGAAAGTGAAAAGAAAAAAGAATTAATGGAACTCGCTTCAAAAAAAGAAACAATGATTTTCTACGAATCTCCTCATAGAATCGAAGAAACAATTAATGATTTATTTTTAATATTAGGAGATAGAAAGATTTCTATTGCTAGAGAATTAACGAAGATTCATGAAGAGTATGTCCGTGGATCATTAAGCGAATTTAAAGACTTTGATTTCTCTTCTTTAAAAGGCGAAATGGTCGTTGTAGTTGAAGGAAACAAAGAAATCAAACTATTAACCGATGAAGATATTAAAACTCTTCTAAAAGAAGAAATTAATGAAGGTAAATCAATTAAAGATGCGGTTAAAAACATCAGCGAAAATTATTCATTAAAGAAAAATCGAGTTTACTCAATTGCAACATCTTTAAAAGATTAACCTATTATTTTATTTTACATAGTATATTTATGAGGTTACTTATGAATATTACTACAATTGCTTATATTTCATTTTTAACCATATTCTTAACCTCTATTATTGGTTCTGGTATGGTTTTTTTCTTTAATAAAAAGAAAGAATTTAATTCTCAAATTATTAACGGATTTACTTCAGGAGTTATGATTGGCGCAGCTATACTAGGCTTAATTATTCCTTCTTTAAATAATTCATTTAATATTAAATTTCTCCCTGTAATTATTGGAATTATCTTAGGATCTATTTTTATCTATCTACTTGATTTATTCTTAAGAAAAATTGAAATTCAAAATGTATCTTGCATTAAACTATTTTCCGCTTTAACGCTACATAATATCCCCGAAGGATTGGCAGTTGGATTATCCTTTGCCTTAGCTTTACAAACTAAAAGTGATGCATATTTATTAAGCGCACTTAGTTTAACTCTTGGTATTTCGTTACAAAACATTCCTGAAAACCTTTCTTTATCATTAACTATATTAGAAACTACATCATCAAAATTTAAAGGTTTTATTCTTGGGGTTATTTCTTGTATGGTAGAACCTCTATTTGCTATCTTTTCCTTTTACCTTACTTTAAATATAAATTCATTAATGCCGATATTATTAAGTTTTGCCTCTGGAGCGATGATATATATCACTTTAGATGAAATCTTAATTTCAAACTATGAAAACAAATCTAATCGACTTTTAGTATGGTCATTTATGATCGGGTTTTGCATTATGATAATTTTAGAAAGCATATAAAAAGCGTGATTCAATCACGCTATTTTACAAACTCACTTAATTCCTTAAGTTTTCGTTTTTCTTCACTTATTATTTCTAAAGAATAATAAAGTGTTGCACAAATCATACTGCCTGCAATAAAGCCAAGACAGCCAATATCTAAGTGAGGAGTTGTATATACTAATTTATAAGAATAAGCTCCTTTTTCATTAACAAAGCTAACAAATCCACCTTGTCCTTTATAAATTTTAATTTCTTCTTTGTTATTATCTTCATCATAACGATATAAATTCCATCCTGTATCATAAGGAATACTTAATACAGAAATCATATCTTTATTTAGATTACTAGAGAATGTATATTTATTTGTACCAACTTTAACATTAGTAAATTGATATTGTTTTTGATTGTCTAAGTTTGCTTTATATGAATCGTAGTATTGATATGTCGCATTTGGTTTACAAAGAGTTGCCGATGTTTTAAATGTATCTTTAACCACTACTTTAATTTTATAAACCGGTCTATCTACATAGAATCCTCTTTCGTATTTTTTATCTGCGCTCTTATCGTAGCCATGTTTCATGTGTTTATCAGAACAAATTTCTTTTCCATCTTGATCATATAAATAGATAATTAAGTTTTCACCCATTCTTGCAGTAATTGTAACATACGCTCCACCTCTTTCTTTAGCGTTTGGAGCAAGTGGAGAATCAAGTGTAGCAACTAATTCAGAATTCCATTTTAAACCTGTTGCTTTACTAGATGAATATGTATCAATTTCATTCCATTTATTTAAGAAGTTACCTGTTCCACCAGGACCATCATCCCATTGAGCTTGTCTAATTTTAACTTCATTATTTGCTAAAGCTCTAACATAGACATTACCTTGTGTATAGTTACTAAATGAAATATCTTGATCATATTTAAACTCTGGATAATCTTCTAAAATTTCACTAATATCATTTTCATACATAATAGCTCTACTTGTTAATAAGTATTCTGCTTTTGGTACATAACCAGAATATGTACCATTTAAATAGTAACTATTTTGAAGAGTTTTAGACATTGTTGAATTCATATCATCCGCACTGATAATTGTGTCAAAGTTAAACCCTAAAGGAATATAGTTATCATTAACATATAAAACCTTACTATCATATTTTTCTGGTAATTCTACCCTTGAGTAACCAAATGGAATGTTTTTATCATCGCTATTAGAAATATAATATTTAACATTTAAGAAAGTATCCATATTAGCTTTCTTTTCATGTTCACCCATTGACCAGCTGCCATTATATTTATAATGAGTCCAGTTAGCGAAATCATCAATTTCATAGCCATAGATGGAGTGGAATGTACCCATACCATTAAATCCTTCTACCATGGCAATATTGTTACTATTTCTAGACATATTCGCGTTGTAAACACGATAGAAAGAGTTATCTTCTAATTTATCTTCAATTAATTTAATAATCTCTGTTTCTAATTTAACGCTATCTTGTCCGCCATATAAGTCTTCATAAGAAGATGTGCCAAAGAAACCTACATATGTATCTTTTCCATTAATTGATACAGTGAATCCTAATAATAAGTTAAATGAAACAAAAGCTTCAGTTGCAATTACCCATTTTAAATTATTAGATAATCCTTTTGTTTTATATTTGTTTCTTAGATATAAATACATAATAAACGAATACGCCATTTGAACAAATACTACATTAGTTGCATCAACATCTAAGTTATTAACACTTGTTGTTCCTTGAAGTTTTCTTCCCATTTCTAATAGGAAAATTTCAAAAGCAAGAACTACGAAAATGGATACGTCAAAATACCACATTTTCATTTCTTTTCTTTCTTCAAAACTTAATCCAATATAAATCAACATTGCTACAACGGCAAATAATTGCCAACGCCCATAACATACATTAGTGAATCCTGAGAAACAATAGTAGGCAAAAGGTGTAAAGACTAAAATAGCCATTCCTACCACACCAATTAAATGTGATACTTTCTTTTTCTTAATGCTTAATAAAATAGAAGGAATAAGCATCAACATTAACGGAGTATAAATAAATAAACTACTTAACGCATTATCATATCCGTTATTGTTAATTAAAATATGATCATTACAAGAAACTGTTGGATAGAAGAATGTCATTAATGGATATAAATAAACTCTTGCTAAGTTACTTACATTTGAAGTGTTACTTCCAGAACCACTTCCAAAGTAGAATGTATTACTAATAAATGCATTAATGTTTTGGCCTAATACATCAAAATCTCTATTTTGAATTGAAGTAAGAATCGCTTTAATTGAATTTTTAACCGCTTCTAAGTAAGAAGAATCTTCCGCTCTAGAACTTTGCAAAGCAACTGCAAAACAAGGTAATAAAATAATACAAGACATAATTAAAGCAATTACATAGGAGAAGAAACCAAGTAAAATAACATTTCTTTTTTGCTTATTTGTATATGTATTAAATAATTGGAAATATCTAAATACTGCATAAATTACAGTAGTAAAACAAATCATAATAAAGAAGAAATAGTTAGTCATTGCCGATAAGAATAATGACAAAATTAAATGAGTTGGTTTTTCTTCTTTTAATAATTTTTCTAATCCCCAAATTACTAATGGGAAGACAATAGTGATTTCGATAAAATGGTTAAACCATAAATAATATAATGTCCATCCACAGAAAGCGTAAGCTACACCAATCATTTTTGATGTTCCATCGCTTACTTTGAAATAATCAAGTAATCTCTTCATTACATATCCAGCAAGAACCATCTTACTAATCATTAAGAACGCTTGCATTTGAGGAACTAATGAACGAGGAACTAAAATTGTTGGAAGAAAGAAGATGTTTAATAAATAATAAAAGCTATTTGCCCCAATATTATTTACACCAAGATTAGTGTTTTGATCCCACATTACAAACTCACCAGTAGTAATGTAAGTCCACCAATCATCATAGCCGTTATAATAAAAAGGAATTTCTTGAAGAACAAAGTCACCACTTAATGGCAAAGTAAAGCTATTAGTAGCTAATGTATAGAAACAAAGTAAAAAAGCAACAAGGTATAAGAAAAGAACATATTTAACATTTCCATAGTTATAAAATTTAACTAATGCTTTAAATACTTTTGATTCGGTTATTTTTTTGTAAATTTTGTTTTCTTTAATTTCTTGGATTACTTGTTTCATACTCGCCTTTCTATTTATGGTAAGATTCTTTATTAATAATTTTAAATGAGCGATATATTTGTTCTAAAATAATAATTCTGCACATTTGATGAGTAAATGTCATCGGAGAAATTTTGAGTCTAACATTACTTCTTTCTCTAACACTAGAAGATAATCCATACGATCCTCCAATAACGAAAGTAATATTTCTACCACTAGAAATTAGTTTATCCATCTCAAGTGATAATTTTTCACTAGACATTTCACTACCATGCAAATCTAATAAAAATACATATTCATCGGATTTAATTTGTTTTAGAAGGGCTTCCCCTTCTTTCATTAAAGTTAACTCGATCATCTTATCGCTATCATCTTTGAGTTTATATTCATCAACCTCAATAATAGATAACTTACAATATCGACTTAATCTTTTAACTAATTCATTAATCTCTTCTCTATGAAAGGATTCTTTAATTTTGCCAACAGCAACAATTTTAACGTTAACCATTAAGCTTTTACCTCTATATTTAATGATGAAACTGTATCTTTTTGACTTGCGCATCTTATACAGTAATCATCAACATTGAAGCCTCTTTTCTTAAACACTTTCATTAAATCTATAATAGCTTGTTCGTGACTATTTGCTTCTTCTGATAAGTGAGCAAGAACAATTTCTTTAGTGTTCGAAGAAATCACATCACATAAATAGTTTGCACTATCTTCATTAGACATGTGTCCATAATCACCCATAATTCTCTTTTTCAAACTTTGAGGACGATTCGTTTCAATTAGCATCTTCACATTATGATTAGATTCAAAAATGTAATAATCCGCGCCTTGAATCATACCAACAACTTTCTCATAAAGATAACCAGTATCAGTAATATATACTAATGTTTCTTTTTCGTCTTTAATAATAAATCCAATAGAACCATCAATATCGTGAGACGTTGGAACTACTGTAACTTCAAAGCCATTAATCATATATGTTTGATAAGGAATTAATTGATTCTTTAATGGAATATCTTGAAATGTTTCATAAGTAGAATAAATTTCTTCTTTTGGAAATATATCAATACCACCTATATGATCAGTATGTCCGTGAGTTACTAATACGTGATTAATTTCGTCAATATTAACGTTTACCTCTAATAATTTGTTTCTTAATTTTTTAGCGGAAATACCCATATCAATTAAAAGGTGCTTTCCTTCATTAGAAGTAATTAACGTACAATTCCCTTTAGAGCCAGATTCAAAAATATGATATTTCATATTAATATTCTTCGCCTCTAGTTTCTATCTCAACGAATTTACCAATATTCATTAAGAAGTGCAAATCAACTTGTCCTGTTTTACCATTACGGTTCTTAGCGACAATAATCTTTGTTGGTTTTGCAACATCAAAAGGACCTTCACTTTCTTGAACTGCAGGTTGTTGAGGTTGTCCTTCACCTGTTTTAACTTGTTTTTGATAGTCATCTCTATGGATGAATAATACTTGGTCAGCGTCTTGTTCAATAGAACCAGAATCTCTTAAGTCAGAAAGAATTGGTAAACGAGATCCTTTTTCATTTGATCTAGATAATTGACATAAGCAAATAATTGGTACTTCTAATTCTCTTGCTAAAGCTTTTAATGAACGAGAAATTTCGCCAACTTCTACCGATTTAGATACTTCGCCTAATTTAACATTTGTAGTAATTAAACCAAGATAGTCGATAAATACTGCGCTTAAATCAGGATGTGAAGCCTTTAATTTTTTGCACTTAGTTCTAATATCGTTTAATTTTTGTGAACTAGTATCATCAATATAAATCTTAGTTGCTCTTAAATCTTTACTAGCAACTTCTAACGCTAACCAATCATCTGCAGATAGATTACCGGTAGCCAAAGCAGTTGAGTTAATTTTTGCTGCTGTAGAAACTAAACGTCTACAAATTGATTCCGCATCCATTTCTAAAGAGAAAAAAGCAACAGTTTTTCTACTTTGTAAAGCGGCATTTAAAATTAAGTTTAGAGAAAGAGCTGTTTTACCAACACTAGGTCTTGCTCCAACAATAATAAAGTTTCCTTTTTGCCAACCTTGAGTTAATCTATCTAAAGATTCATAACCAGAAGTTAATCCAACGCAATATTTATTTGCTCTTGGCCCTTCTTGTTCATTGTTTTTAGTGATTTTTAATTTGCCAATAACTTTTCCAACCGTTTCAGAAGCAGTTACAAATTCGGCAACACGCCTAGCTTGAGTAACTTGTAAAATTTTATTTTCACATTCGGCAACATATTGAGAAACATCTTTGATTTTTTCTTTCTTAAATCCATCAATACATCCTTGCATTGTTTTAATTAACCTTCTTGCAAGAGAAGCATCTTTAACAATTCTTAAATGGTGATAAGCATTAGTATCACCGATATATGTTTCAACTATTTCAAATAAATAATTAACTCCGCCAATCTTGTCAAGAACCTTCATGGCTGTATCTAATTGAGATACTAAATTTGGAACGTCAATATTATTACCAAGCGTCATTAAATTATTAATAGCTTGGAAAACGTTTTTATTTCTAGCGTCAGAAAAATCATCAATTTCTAAACTAGAAATCAATTCATCACGAATATCGTCTGATTGCAATATAGCGCCTAAAACGGATTTTTCAGCCTCTATCGCTCCGGTAAAAATTTCTTTTTCTTCCATAAAAACACCTACTTCTTTTCACTTACGTGAACTCTAATTGTTCCAGTTACGCCTTTAAATAATTCAACTTTTAAATTAGTATATCCAAAAGCATTAATTGGGTATTTATCAATAAACTTTCTTTTATCTACAGTAATGTTGTGTTTTTCTTTTAATAATTCGACAACTTGTTTTTGAGAGATTGTTCCCATCATTCTTCCATCCTTACTTGATGGCGCTGTAAATTCTAATACTAGTTCTTGTAATTTATTAGCTTCTTCTTGAGCTAGTTTTTTCTTTCTTTCAATTTCGTCTTTTTCATCTTGAATTTGGCGATCTCTTACTTCAATACCTTTAGAAGTAGATTTAACCGCCAAGCGACGAGGAATTAAAAAGTTTTGAGCGTATCCATCCGATACTTCTACAACTTGATTTTTCTTTCCAACAGATTTTACATCTTGCAATAAAATAACTTGCATAACAATCCTCCTTATTGAGCTCTTGCATCATTCAAATACAATTCAAGAGCATTTAATAATTGCTTTTCTACATCTTCAATTGTCTTATTTTCAAATTGAGTAGCAGCACTTGTAAAGTGTCCTCCACCACCTAATTTTTCCATTAATAATTGAACGTTGATCGTTCCATCACTTCTAGCGGAAATACCAATCTTTTTAGATTCGCATCTACCGATAACAAAACACGCATTGATACCATTAATTTGTAATACATCTTGCGCACATACCGCTAACATTGTTCTATCGATAATATCATCTTCATCACTCTTACATACAACAACACCAAAATGAGGTGTTTTTGCAGTAGACATGATTTTCATTTTTAAAGCATATTCTTCAAATTCTTCTTTTAAGAATGAATCAGCAAGAACATTATCAGCACCAAACTCTTTTAAAATTAAAGAAGCATCATAGGTTCTTGGTCCTGTACGAATGCGATAGTAGTTGGTATCTAGCAATATACCACTTAGCATCATTGTTGCAATCTTATGTGGAATTACAATACGCTTTTCATTATATCTAATTAATTCTGCCACTAATTCTGAAGCACTTGAAGCAGATGGCTCAATATGAGCAAACGCTGGTTTTTCAACAAATTCTTCCCCACGTCTATGATGGTCAATAATAGCAACTTTTACGGCATTCTCTACAATTTTAGGATTCATCGTAAGCGAAGGTCTATGAACATCAACTAAAATTAATAATGTTGTATATTTTTGCTCTTCTAAAGCCACCTTAGATGAGATAGTCATTTCTTTAATTTCGCTAGTGTCGAAAGTATTTTTAAATGCTTTTCTAGTTTTTGATTCAACTAATTTTTCATCATAAACAATTTGAACTTTTTTTCCGCACTCTTTTGCAAAATAATAAACACCAAGAGCAGCACCAATAGCATCAAAATCCATGTCCTTGTGTCCCATAATTAAAACGTTTGAAGAATCTTTAATCAAAGTTTCAATGGATCTAGATAATACTCTAATCTTAACTCTATTTCTCTTAACTTTAGCCTCGCTTCTTCCGCCAATAAAGATTAAATTTTCACCATATGGAGAAATAACTACTTGGTCTCCACCACGAGATAACGCTACATCTAAAGCAGAAGTTGCTAAATCATTAAGTTTAACTACATCACTTAATCCAACAGCGATACCAATAGATAGTGTTAGTTCATAATCTTCATCTTCATTTTCCTCACGAACTTCGTTAATAAGTGAGAATTTATCTTCTAACATTTTTTCATATTGCTCATAACTGCCATAAATTAAATAACTATCAGAACGATATTTTCTAATTAATAGGTTAAATTTCTTAGCATAGTTAACAATAATCTTTTGAATGGATGTTAAAACGTCATTTGCCTTAACATCATCAACAAGAGTAGCCATGTCTTGATAATTATCAATTGTAATTAATCCAATTACTGGAGCGTGCGCTTTAGAGAAAATAGTAATTGCATTAAATTCTGTAATATCTTTAAAAATAAATAAGTTTGCGTCTTTTAAGAATTTAACCTCATAAGTTCTATTATTATGTTCTACGGTTACGTTTTCTTCCCCTGAAACAAGATCGTTTAACTCACTCTTCCATTCAAAAACATTACTATCAACAAGGTCGATTTGTTCATCTTCAAACCAGTCATTAACCCAGATTACACTTCCTTTATCATCGATTAATACTAATCCAATTTTAGCAAAGTTATAAACATCTTGAACATCATCACCGATAATATCAACCGCTTTAACATCATTTTTAATTCTAGACTTTGATATATTTGACAACATTATCCAAATAAAAATTAAATCAATAAATAAAAATGCCCCTAATGAAACTATTAGAGAGGTTACCATAATTTCTTTTTTTTCGATAATGTAAAGAATAAATAAAGAAGTAAGAATTGCTAATTGAAAAAAGAACATCCAGAAAGATATCAACATATATTTCTTAAGTGTTTTTTGCATTTTAATCACCTCTATATTTGATATTATACTATATATTTCACTGAATATATAGTAAATATTTCTCTATCGCTTCTTTTCTTATTTTATAACAATTATTGCATTTTTTATAATAAAAAATGAGTCGTTTTTATCACCTTTTCTTACGTGATTTGTTTTAAAGCATTGTAAAAAGAACCCACTTTTTTATCAAAAAACGCTAAAAAGAAAAAGAGCGCTACGATTCTTTGGCGCTCTAATTTTTATATAAATAGTAATTAATTATTTGATTTTGTAAATAATTCCTTGATAAGGTTTTAAAGTTTTTGTATTAATTTCATAATCATTTGCTAGAAGTACTTCTTTTTCTTCTCGATTATCTTTTACCCCCTTAGCGGTTAAATTAACTACGATTAATAAAGTCTCATCTTCACTTTCTCTAATAAATTTTGCGACATTTTTGTTTGATTTTACTTTAATGAACTTTCCAAATTTCAAAGTATCATTTTCGTTTCTTAACTTAATCATTTCCTTATAGAAATTTAAAATTGAATTTGGATCATTTAATTCATCTTCAACGTTTACTCCTTGAGTATAATTCGAATTCATCATAAGCCAAGTTTTATGTCCGCGATTAAATCCTGCATTTTCTTTTGAATTCCATTGGAAAGGAGTTCTGGCATGATCTCTATTTACCGTTTTATTAACAAGATTAAACGCCCTTTTTCTTGAAATCTTAAGCAATTTATGGGCGCTATCAATCGCAGATTTTGCTAGGCAATCATCAAGGTCTTCAATTGTATTTCCTTTTAAATCTAGCATTCCTATTTCTTCGCCTTGATAGATAAAAATCGTCCCTTTTAATGATAGGAGGAATATACATAACGCCTTCGCACTTTCCTTATAATATTTATCTTCGTTTCCATATCTTGTGACGCTTCTTCTTTGGTCGTGATTTTCTAAATAGACACCAATCCAAGGGACGGCATTTTGCCATTTAAAAATTGGATTAATCAAGTTTTTAGCTTTGAATTTCTTTTTGAATATTGGAACAAAACTATTCATGTCACACATTGAATGGTCAAATTCAAAGAACATATCTAATTCGCCATTTTTTAAAAATTCATTGCCTATTTCAGGTGTAATATTTGATGTTTCTCCTACTAAAAAGGCATCGTATTTACTTAAAACTTCATCTTGGAATCTCTTTAATATTACATGATTCATTGGTTGAGATTCATAATGTTCCTTACCACAATTAAAGAATCTAAATTTTCCATTTTCTAAAGATGTTTTATATATTTGATTGATTACATCACATCTAAATCCATATACACCTTTATCTAAATAAAATTTAAGAATATTTTTTACTTCTTCAATAACTTCTTCGTTATGATAATTTAAATCTGCTTGTTCAATTGTATATAGGTGAAGATAATACATATTATCTTCTCCTGGAACCTTTTCCCAGCACGATCCACTGAAAGATGAATTCCAGTTATTAGGCGGATTCTTTCCCTTTCCTTCTCTAAAATAATAATAATTTCTATATTTTGAATTCTTATCCTTTAACGCTTCTTTAAACCAAATATGATTTGTGGAAGTATGATTAATAACTAAATCCATTACAATTTTGATATCTCTTTTATCTGCTTCTTTTATCAAATTTTCAAAATCCTCCATCGTGCCAAAGATTGGATGGATTTTATAATAATCGATAATATCATACCCATTATCTTTGAAATCAGATAAATAAATTGGAGATAACCATAAAATACCTACACCTAAATCTTTCAAATAATCAAGTTTAGAAATAATACCATTAATATCTCCATAACCATCATTATTTGAATCGCAAAAAGACATTGGATAAATTTGATATATAATTTTATTTTTAAATCTTCTATTATCTTTCATTTTGTAATTTTCTTTCTTCAATTGCTTGTAACATTTCTTTGTGAGATTCTTCTGTAATCTTATATTTTGTTCTAATTAGAACAAAGGTAATAATAAATAGAATTAATGGCACAACTGTAAATCCAACGTGGAATACTACTCTTTGCCATAAGTCAATGTTTTCTGCTCCAGTAAGTAATCCTGCTTGTTGAATAATAAAATCTTTTTGACCAACATATTCTCTTTCTAGGTTAGCAATTTTATTAGATACAACCAACAATGAGGATGCTGCTAAGAATATGTAAAGAATGCCTTGTTGAACACTGCCCGCTAATTTTGCAGTAAACGCTCTTAATGAGAAAATTGCTGATTCTCTTCTTTCTCCACGATGATACATATTATAGTCAATTGTATCTTGGATCATAATATATAAAATTAATGACATAATACTTTGTCCAAAGAAAGCCACAAAAGCAAATACGCAAAGAAGAGGGAATAATGCTTTATAATCAGGCACAAAGACAAATAGGAATAATAAGACATATGCACCTATCGCCAAAAGCGAACACAAGGTAAATAATTTCATTTTCGTCATCTTCAGTTTATTAATAAATACCTGGTATAATCCTTGTGCTGCAAAAGTTGCTAAAGCAAACACTATTGTGAAAATTAATTGATAATCTCCACCTTTGGCATAACCAAATGAGAAATAGAAATAGTTTAATCCCGCGGCAACTAAAATACCTGATCCAGTATAGAATAGTAAAATTGCAATAATTGAAACTCTTAATTGATCATTTTTTAACAAAACTGAGAAAACATCTCTTAATTTCATATTTTCATTATTTTTCTTTTCTTCTTCGTCTACTTTCTTTTCTTTCATAAAGATGACAAGAATTAATTGAGATAAAAAGAATAACACCGATGTTACTATCGCAGTAATCTTATATGTCATTTCTTGATTACCACTTGCTAGCATTGGAACAAGACCACCAACTGCAAATGTACCAATAGATACAAAGATTGATAATGTGGTAGTTAAATTAGCTCTAACTTTTTCTTTTTGGCTTAACGAAGGAAGCACGCTCCAGAAAGCAATATCATTCATCGTATATGTAAAATCCCATAAGAAATAGAATAATGCAAAACAAGCAACATATGCCCATCCTGTAGGTAAAACCCAGAACATACAAATACTAACAATTGAGTTAGATAGCGCACCAATTAATATCCATGGTCGATATTTACCTGATTTAAAATGGCACTTTTCAATAATAAACCCCATTACTGGGTCATTAATTCCATCCCAAATTCTTAGAATAATAACAATAATTGAAATTACCCCATACATTGCTAGATACTCTTCAAAAGAGTTTCCACCTAATGCGCAGAATTGAACGAAAGTTAATAAAAACATTGATACGAACTGATATGCCGCATCTCTAAACATACCACTTGAAGTGTATAGCCACTTAGTAAGTTTTGGCACTTCACCTTCAAAAGTACGGTTTGCAAGACTTAACTTCATCTTGATTTCCTCCTATTATGATTAAATAACATAATCTTACTTATTATTTTATCAAAAAATAATAATGTGACAAGATGGAGTTTACTTTTTGATTATATTTAATAAAAAAATCACTTTTTCAAGTGATTTTACTTCTTACTTTTGCATATTTTCTTTTTTAAGTTTATTTTTAGCCATTCTTTTTTCTAAAATTTTTAATTCTCTAGATGGTTCTTTTTCTTCTATGACCACTTCTTCGCCTTTAATCCTTTTTACAAAATTACCTACAGCAGAAACAGGTCTAGTTACTATCTCCATATCTTTAGCGACAGCTTCAACTAATAAATCTTTTTTGTCTTCAACAATTTCACATGCCAATTCTAATAAAATTTGAAGGACATACAAAATAATCATTAATGTTGCAAGGATAATAGAAATTGGAGTTACATTAGTGGTTGCTGTATAAATTCCATAAATCATTGCTCCTAAAGTAAAAGTTTTAATAACAATCTTTATCCATTTATAACTTCTTTTAACAATCTTCTTAGCGGTCTTCATTTCCATGGACTTAGTAATAAAATAGAAAATTGTATATCCAACAAACAAAGACGCAAGAATAATGTTTGCTATAAAGTTTCCTGTTTTAGTAACTAAAGCATAAATAAAGTATGCTGATGTAAAAATTAACGAACCATAATTAAAGATGGTTGAAAACTTTTTAATATCGCTGATAATAATATCTATCGCGGTTCTTGTATATTTAAACATATCTATCTCCTTTTTCACTTTTTATTTAAAAGCACATGCCAATTATATCACTCTACTTTTTAATAATCCACTTTTTAAAACTCAACTACTTTTCACAAAAAAAGAGTTTCATAACGAAACTCCTTTATTTTAATTTAAATTCTAAATAAGCTGGTTGATGATCAGAATATGCAAATCCATCATATCCTAAATTTCCACCTTTAGTTTCAATATTATAATGAGTAACTACTTCGACATTATCCGAAACTATAAAGCCATCAACAACACATCTATAAGTATAAGAAGGATCCCATTCAACATCGTTGTTTCTACATGTTGGAACATTATCAGATGCAACAACTTTGAAATTATTTGATAATGGCGATTTCCCGTTTTCATCAAAATATGAAGCAACCCAAGTAGGATCTTTTAATGTCATATTAAATGGTCTAATATCTTTTGTGTAATTATATTCTGGATTATAAGTTAATAGGTCGTGATTAAAATCTCCTCCAACAATAACATAATTTCCTTCACTTCTTTTTGCTTCGATAAATGTATTTAATTCATCAATTTGCTTTTGTCTAATTACTCCACCTTTATCATACGCGGACATATGAGAATTAATAAGATATAGGGTTTTTCCATTGGAAACCTCAATTGTAGACACGCTAAAGCAACGATCTAAATCAAATAATTTTGATAAACTATCACTAATTGTGTATTCTTTTCTTTCTGCTTCTTTAATAGAGTATTTGGATAAAGTAGATAAGCCCGCTTTACTCTTTCCGTGCATATCATATAGAGGGTAAGGTAAGAACATTGAATCAAAATTAATACATAAAACTGAATCATAATTAGTAAACTCTTTTTTAAACATTTCATCTTGATTTACTTTATGAGATCTAGTAGCTTTAACATCAACTTCTTGAAGAAGAATAAAGTCTAAATTTAAATCCTTCATCGTTTTAATTGAACCATTGACATTCTTTATTACTTCTTCTTTATTTTTTGCTTTCGAATTATATCCACAAGTTTCATTTCCCTCTTCGTCAAATCCAGTATCTAAGAAGAAAGTAAAATCTTGCGAATAAGCACCAAAACCAATATTGTATGTTGACACACTATAAGTTTCGCCTACTTCAACCTTATTGTTGTTTGTATTTCTTTTAACTTCTAAAGTAGTATCACCTATTCGTTTATAGCTTAACAAAATAGTTCCAGCATAACCGGCTACAGCGCCAACAATAACTAATAAAATAATTAAAATAATTAATCCTACTTTTTTAAATGTTTTTTTCATTATTTATCACCTACACAAATTATAGCAAAAGAAAAGCAAGCTTTCAAACTCGCTTTTTATAATACCAAAATTAACGCAATAAGGAGTAACCCACCAAAATAAGTCAAACTATTAGATCTAATAATCCATTTATTTAAAAAGCAGATATTAAATATCTGCATTTTAATTTTTATAATTCTTCGAAATAATAGCAATATACTTGTGGATATTTTTGGCTATTCCAAAGATATGGAAATACTACAACCTTTAATTTTGTTCCCTTTTCCAAATGCTCATAAATAGGACAATATTTAGAATTGCTTGCAGTTAATTTAATATAATTTTCATTGACGAAGAAAACCGATTTTGCACTTCTTGCATTTTGATAAGTACTATAATAATTCTCATTGTATTTATCTTCTAAAACGATATATTCTTTCCCATCTTTAATATATGAATTAACATATCCTTCTATCACATATGGTGTTTCAAACAACCTAGAGTAATTTGGATATGAATCATATTTATCTGTTTCATATGTATAATTATAAAATTCACTTGCCTTTTTCACTTCTAAATTATCTATAAAAAATTCAATATCTTTATCTAAAGATGAAGAATAAACATATTCTAATCCCGGTCTAAAATTATGAACATTCAACGCTCCGTATAATAAATAAGAATTACCCACAACAAATTTATTTGTCACTTTGTCATTTCCATGAACATTTACAATTTTATTTCCATTACCAAAATATACGTTCGTATTATTAATATCTTTAGCTAGACATTTTACCTCTACTTTTACTATTTGTGAGAATGCAATTCCTTTGCAATTCAATTTTAGTGATTCCATTAAGTCATAAGTTTCTTCCAAGGTTTTAAGTTTTGCTATTTTTTCATAATTTATTTCTATATTTTTTGAACTTAAGTATGTAGGTTTTTCTTTCGTTGTAATTTCCACTTCTTTATTATATAAAGAAATGTTTCCTTTCACTAAATATACACCTTGATCATTAACATATTGCTTTAGATACTCATAATTTTTATCTGTAGTCTTAACATAGATATAATCTTCTCCATCGCTCATTAGTATCTTATATCTATCTCCATAACCTTGTTTGGTAGTGATTGCGTCTAGACAAGAAATTAATTTTAATTCTATCTCTACTATAATATTAGATTCATAAACACCAACTGAATTTTCTTTTCCTAAAAAAGATTGTGCTTGTTCTTTAATCTTTTTAATAGTTACAGCATTTTCATTTGATTCTGAAGTTGAATCGTTTGAAGATGATTTACCGCTACTAGTGTTATTTGTTGAATCTTGCTCACTTGTAACTATTTCACTAGAAATAAACGAAGACAAACTCTCTTCAGTTGAAAAAACACTTGATGTCTCCTCTATGCTTGAAGAAGAAAAATTTTCACTTGTTATTTGTTCTTCGCCACTAGTTACTAAACTCTCATTAGATGTATCTTCTTTCAAAGAACTTTCTTCACTTGTAATTGTTTCGGTTGAAACTATTAAACTTGTAGTTTCTTGTTCGCTACTTTGTTCTAGAGAGATCATTTCACTAGTTGTTTTAGTTGAATTGGAGCAACTAACTAATAATGTAAATAAAATACATAACAAAAACTTCTTTTTCATAACTACCTCTTCTCTATATTGATATATTCATTTCTTTCATTTTAGAGAGAATTATTTCAAGTGCCAATTTAGAATCTTCAACGTCAAGTACCGCCTCTTCAAAAGGACACAATCCATCATTTTTTCTATTCCTAATGTTATCAACAAGTAAATCGTATTCTACTTCAATACTATTTCTAACTAGTATATCTAAAGCTACCTTACTAATTATTGAAACATATATTTTCTTAACTTGTAATATACAATATAAAAACGCTGTTGCTTTTCCTATTACTTTATCTGCAGCAAAATAATCTTTAAAATCTTCTTTAGATAAAACAAATTGAACCAAAGGTTTTACTCCTCGTTCACGCGAACAAAAAATACTATCTTCTTTAATAAGAACACAGGTGTAATTTTCTTTTAACAACTTTTCTTTTGCTCTATTTAATGTACTCATCTCTTTAGTTTTTCCACGAAATCCTTCATCATTTCACTAATTTTAATGTTTTGTGGACATACACTTTCACACGCCCTACAACCAATACAAGCAGATGGCTTCTTATCATCTTTTAAACTTTTAATTACTGTTGCGGCAACAAAGCTTCCCCCAGAATAAACATGGTCATTATATAATTCTATCATTTCAGGGATACTCAATCCCATTGGACAATATGCCGTGCAATAACGACATCCTGTACAAGGTAATGTGTTTTTAGATGTCATCTTTTCACAAACACCAAATAGCGTTTGCAACTCACTTTCATCTAATGCTTCTTCTTTTTCGAAGGTGTTAATATTTTCTTTTAATTGATCGAAATTAGACATACCAGAAAGAGTAACCACTACACTTGGTATCGTTTGTAAAAAACGAAATGCCCATTCAACAACACTTGCTTGAGGGCGAACTTCTTTTAAAATATCTTCATATTCTTTTTCTAAACTTGCAAGTTTGCCGCCACGAACAGGTTCCATAACCCAAATAGGAATGTTATATTGATTTAATAATTCGACTTTTGCTTTTGCATTTTGTAATTTCCAATCTAACCAATTTAATTGAATTTGACAAAACTCCATATGTTCCCCATAAGCATCTAAAAATTGTTTCATATTATCTAAAGCACCATGGCAAGAAAAACCTAAGTGACGGATTCTACCATTTCTTTTTTGCTCTAATAGATATTCTAATAAGCCTAAATCTTCATTTAAATAGTTATCGATGTTTGATTCACACACATTATGAAATAAATAAAAATCAAAATATTCAACTTGGCATTTACGAAGTTGTTCTTCAAATATTTCTTTCGCTTTTTTTAAATTATTAATATCGTATCCTGGAAACTTTGTTGCAAGATAAAAACTATCTCTAGGATATTCTTTTAATATTTCGCCCATTACTATTTCGGAGTTTCCATTATGATATCCCCACGCAGTATCAAAATAATTAATACCTTTTTCAAAAGCGTAAGCAACCATCTCTTTTGTTTTTTCTTTATCGATGTCGCCATAATTTTCTTTAATTGGGAAACGCATGCACCCCATACCTAAAGCAGATAGCTTTAAATCTTTAAAATTTTTATATATCATAATAAATCACCTTGAATCCATTATATAAAACTTATTTTTATTTTATCTACCATTAAATAAAAAACGCTAATTTTTCTTAGCGTTTCATTATATTTATTAAATCAATCTAACCTTTTTAAGAATCAAATTACTAATTACACCAAGTCCTATAGCAAACAGTATTCCGCCAACAAAACTTAATACTACATTCTTCATAGTCGCATCTAATGGACTAATTATAGGTATCATCATAAATAAAAGCATTCCAATACCAAGTCCAGCTACTAGCGACATCCAAAGTCTTTCTTTACTAATAACACTTGCCAATACAAAGATTGAAGTAAATACTAGAACAATACCTAGTTTAGATAATAAACACATAATAACATTTACTAAACTAATATCAACTAATTCAAAAGACAAACTAGTAATCGCTCCTCCAATTAATGATCCAACGAAGAAAGAAATAATCATCCCCGCTCCACCTACAAAGCAAACTAAGGTCTTAGAAATTACATATTCCTTTTTACTAGAACGAAGAGTAAAAAGATTCTTAACATATCCACTTCTAAATTCTGAAGCAATAAAAATTCCAACTAGCACAGATATTGCAAAGAACACCATATTGATATTACACATTCCAACTAAATCCATTGTCATACCACTATTAGAAGTACTAGTAGATCCTAACATTTGCCATACGCTTTTAAAGCCTTCCATCAAAACAGGATTACCAAATTGGTCTAAAATTGGATTTCCATTTTGATCAGTCATCGGACTTCCTTCCATCATCTTTGTCATTACCAAAATTAATATTGGAGCAACTAGGCAACAAGCGATGATGATATAAAAAAATTTGGAAACAACTAATCTTTTAAAATCGAAAGAAATCATACTAGATAAACTTTTTTTCAATTCGTATTTTTCAAACTTTTTATCCATTAGTATTTTCCTCCTTCTTTCATTAAATCGATATAATATTCTTCTAAGCCAACTCTATCAACTTTTATTTCATTAATAATAATATTTTTTTGATATAGATATTGAACAACTTCTTCTGGAGTTACATTGTCATAGATTCTAATGTATTCTTCTTCATCTTGATCTACTCTATCATATTTATTTTTTAAAATTTCTTTTGTTAAGTTTAAATCCTTAGTTTTTAAACCGATGAAAGTTCTACATTCTTTTTCAAACTCTTCTGCAGTGATTTCTTTAATCATTTTTCCATGTCTAATAATTCCATAATGAGTGGCAATCTTTTCAAGTTCTCCTAGGATATGTGAAGAAATCAATATCGTTTTTCCTTTAGAAGCTAAATCAACAAGGATTTCCCTCATAATTCTCATTCCATCGACATCTAAACCATTAATAGGTTCGTCAAGAACTAATAATTCTGGATTTCCTAAAAGTGCTAGAGCGATACCAATTCTTTGCTTCATACCTAAAGAACAATTTTTATATTTATTACCCGCAGCACCTTCCATTCTGACAAGTTTTAATACTTCTCTTACTTCATCTTCTTTATTAACTAAATTTAAATTTGTTGCATGTAACATCAAATTATTCCATACACTTAAAGAAGGAAAACATCCTGGACTTTCAATTAAACAACTCATCTTTGAGTGAATATCAATATCTAAATAGTCTTTACCAAACAATTTAATAGTTCCACTTGTTAAAGGAATTAATCCGCAAATCATTTTTTCAGTTGTTGATTTACCACTACCATTTTCTCCGATAAAACCATAAATTGAACCTACTGGAACATTCATATTTAATGATGATATTACTTGTTTATCACCAAAGTTTTTACACAAATTTCTAATTTCTATTGCGTTCATCATTTTTTCCTCCTAATATACATCACTTCTATTAAGAATATAAGTTCCTACTACGTTATAAATAATAGCCCATAATAGCGATACTCCAATACACGTAAGTAAAGTTAGTATATTACTACTTAAACATGCATTTACACTTGAGCCATATAAGAACAAATTCAATATTGAGGAATTAAGTGACAAGCTATCGATAATTGCACCCACTCCAATAATTAATATTCCTGTTCCAAAAAAGAAACTAGACGCAATCGAAACACCAAAATATCTTCTAAAGATAATATTTAAAAAAGTATATAAACTAGCCCAACCTAGACTCATAACCATCTTCCCTAGAATTGCAATGATAAGAGAACCTACATTAACGCTAAATGAAATTTGATTAACAATTCCAGAAACAATAGTTCCAAGCAAATAAGTCAAACACATAGAAGCCATAGCAAAAGCACAAGTTAAAGATTTGCTAATCATATAGTCTTGCTTTTTAGCGTGTGTTGTAAATAATTGTTTTACATATCCGCTTTTATAATCGTGTCCGATAAAAATGGATACCATTATACCACCAAAGATAAATACCATGTTCATATTTGCATATTCAGCAATATTATTTACTACGTATAATGGTTTTTCTACTGCAACCATAATCCAAATATTTTCTAAACTTGAACCAGTAATTTGTCCAGTAGTCGGATCTGTTGTTGACATCCCCATTGAAACAAGAGCGGGAATTATCGCAGCAATACCTAAGAAAATATAGAAAAGAGGTGTGTGAAATAAACGATAAAAATCAACACTTAACATTCCTTTAATTCTATCGATTAAAGAAGGATTCTTAAATTCTAAAGTTTTATTCATTTTATTCTTCCTCCTTTTGTGACATAAGTTCGATATAATATTCTTCCAAACCTACTTTGTTTTTCTTAATTTCACTTACAACATGATTATTTTTTAATAAATATTCAACAATTTCTTCAACGTTTTCTTCATCATAAACTCTTAGATATCCTTCTTCCTCTTTTACTTTTGGATATCTTCTTTTTAAAACGTCTAAAGTATTTTTCATATCCTTTGTCTTTAAAGAGATAAACATTTTACTTCTAGAATCCATTTCTTTCGCGCTTAACTCCATAATTAGTCTTCCTTGTCTAATTACCCCATAATGAGTAGCAATTTTTTCAAGTTCTCCTAAGATATGTGAAGAAATTAAAACTGTACAACCATAATTTTTAGTAATATCAACAAGAATCTCTCTCATAATTCTCATTCCATCAGTATCAAGCCCATTAATTGGTTCATCTAAAATTAATAATGCTGGATCTTTTAATAAAGCCATAGCAATTCCAATTCTTTGTTTCATACCTAAAGAACAACTTTTAAATTTTATGTTTCTAGAATCTTCCATTCTAACAATCTTTAAAACTCTAGAGATTTCTTCTTCGATATTTTCAATGTTCAAATTTAAAGCTTGCATCTTTAAATTCATATATACGCTTGACCCTGGAAAACAACCAGCATTTTCAATTAAAGCTCCAACTCTTACTCTTACGCCCGGATCTTGATAATCTCTTCCAAAAAGTTTAATCGTTCCACTATCAGGAACTAGTAATCCACAAATAAGTTTCTCAGTTGTTGATTTACCACTACCATTTTCTCCAATAAAACCATAGATTGAACCTACTGGAACATTCATATTTAATCCATTTAACGCATACATTCCTTTAAATGATTTTGTTAAGCCTCTAATTTCAATTGCATTTATTGTTTCCATCTTAATTCTCCTTTATTTCATCTATTAATTCGGTATTATTTGGTTCTTTTAATTTTTTTAAATTTTTAGATGTAAAAATTATAATTTGAATAGAAATAGCAAGTATAAATAACGAAACGACTACTCCCACCATCGTTAATAAAAGTTTCTTGTATTCAACAACATCCTCTCCACCAAATGTAGTTAACATGGTTGTTGTTAAAGTCATCATTGATACACAAGCGGCAACAAGGTTAATAGATTTTGCTGCAGAATATACCGGACTATTAAATTTACGATATTTGATAAAGTTATAGATTGATAAACTAAATGTAAGGAAGGTATATGCTGCTAGAGCAATTGTTGTAATTTGATGATGATAGAATGTTCTATCAAAATAGATAATGAAGAAAATTATCGCTGTAATTGTCAAGTTCATTAATAGCATTACCCAGCCACAAATATTGTATCTTTTATATTCGATTAATAAATCTTCGCCTGGTTTATTTTTCTTTGTATGATTAACTAAATAGAACCTCATTAGTGATAACAATACATAATAAACTGACATCGAAATAAACCAAAATGACTTGTGATATAGTCCTAAACATAATTGGAAAATACTATATGCAACATTTAATACTAACGATAAATATAATGATAAGTTTATTCTAAAATTAATGTCGTTTTGATATCTAACTAATAACTTATTTGAATTTTTATATTTCTTTATAAACTCAATTATTTGAGGGATTCTTAAACACACAATTGTTAAAGAATAAAAAGAAAACATATACGAAACATAACTAAGAACTGACTCCGTTCCCAAAAAAACCATTGAACAAATTAACAAAGCCATTGATACAGG
Source organism: Erysipelotrichaceae bacterium (assembly GCA_015059045.1). Lineage (GTDB taxonomy): Bacteria > Bacillota_I > Bacilli_A > RFN20 > CAG-449 > UBA3210. The sequence goes on along the minus strand of SVBD01000013.1, from coordinate 10,207 downwards.
AAATAATACTAATACTAAAGCCATATGTGGAAATAATAACTTATTAACAATTTTCTTTAATCGTTCCATGTTTTTCTCCTTTATCTAAATGAATAAAATATTCATTATCCATCAATGATAATTTTAGTATTCCTAATCAAAAACCAACACATCAAAAAAGACAAAAAGTGTTGGTTTAAAGAAAATATTTATAAATAAGGACAAACGATGTCCTCACACATTTAAAATATATATTCTATAATAAAGATACATTGTAACTCGGTGAAGACATCTTGCATGATGGCTGAGGCTTAACCAAGAAAGAAGATATTGTGGGATACTGCATTATTGACAAGACCTATATGGTTCCCGGAATTAAAATGCCGCTTTGGTTAATGGCGCACCGCGCTCTTCGATGTAAATAGCTATCCGACTAGGCACGACAAGAAGCTCTGCAGCAATGCATCTCGCGATCAGTTATTAGCCTGAGAAACTAATAACTACGTTCTCAAAGGAAGTGTGTGGCTTGATGGTGAGCAATCACCTATAACTAGTTTGATAGGCACAAGTAGGAGAAAGCCAATAAATATAAGGAATGTTATTTTTATTTGCTGAAGCTCTCTGAACGTTGAAGGATAATCAAGTTCCTTCCATGGTCCGACGTAAGTCCATTCTAGAAGCTAAAAGATCGCAACTTATAGCTCAGCCTAGCGTGCATGTGTATGAATAACAAATTAGAGTAAGCGTTGTATGGCGAAGGTCAACAATGTTTTTTTTATTTTTAGACAAAAAGAAAACATCCCCGTCAAGGATGTCTAGAGCCGATACCTCGAAAGCACAAGCAAAAGTATTTACCACATCGATTTTAGTCGTTCCGTCTTTTTCAATTCGGCGTAGATTTCTAACGCTGTAGCCAATCTTTTCCGCTAAAGCAACTTGTGTCAAGTTATTAGCCTCTCTTAAGGATTTGATTGTTTTACCAATCATTTGCGAATCAATTAATTTTTTACTCATATGCTTACCTCCTTTTAATTGATCAAATTAACTATTTAATTAAAAATTGGTTTAATAACCTTCCTGGTTATCTTTTTCATCGATTCGCTTGGTAAGCAAATATATGAGTGAAATTATTATATATTAATAAAATGAAAAAGAAAAGATGAATTTTTAGAAAAATTATCTTATATTTATATAAAGTGTTTAAAAGTAGGTGAGGATTTTGAAAACGATAGCAAACCAAACTTTTTCTAAAGAAAGAGAATTTTACGCTAGTGAAAATATAAAACTTATTAATTGTAAATTCCAAGGAAAAGAAGATGGAGAAAGTGCGTTCAAAGAATCTAAAAATATCGAAATAGAATCCTGTTTTTGGGATTTAAGATATCCTTTTTGGCATGTAAATAAAATCAATATTAATAAAACTACTCTTACTATAAATACTCGCGCGGCTTTATGGTATACAAAAAACATTATCATTTCCTCTTCTGTCTTAAATGGTATTAAAGCATTAAGAGAGTGTAAAAATATCAAAATTGAAAATTCCACTATAGATTCACCTGAATTTGGTTGGTTTAATAACAATGTTAAGATGTTAAACTCTATTGTTACCGGCGAATATTTTATGCTAAAATCCAAAAACTTAAATTTTGACAGAGTAACTTTAAATGGAAAATATTCATTTCAATATGTTAATAATGCCACTTTTACTAATTGTCACTTTGATACAAAAGATGCGTTTTGGCATGGCAAAGACATCGTGGTTAAAGATTCAATTATTAAAGGGGAATATCTTGGTTGGTATTCAGAAAATTTAACTTTAATTAACTGCAAAATAGAAGGAACTCAACCTTTGTGCTATTGCAAAAATTTAATCTTAATTGATTGCGAATTAGAAAATTGCGATTTAGCTTTTGAAAAATCATCAGTAGAAGCCTCAATTAACTCACATGTAGTAAGTATTAAAAACCCTACTTCAGGACAAATTAAAGTTTCTTCTGTAGGCGAAGTAATTGTTGATGATATAAATTCTAAATGTAAAATAATAGTTAAATAAATTTCAAAATCATATCAATTATTTTTCTATTAAACCTATTTGTTTTGATTATTATCTTTTAATATTGTAGTATTTAGATATGAAAAAAGTATTATATTTAGCGTTATTCTGTTTTTTATTAACCGCGTGTGGACAAAAGGAGTCTAATAATAACTCTTCCTCTTCCTTTGATAGTGGCTATACTTCTTCTGAAGCAACAGAAAATTCTACATCCATTTCTTTTGTATCTTCTAATAGTTCTAATACTTCTATTACTTCTATTACTTCTATTACTTCTGAAGATAGTTCTTTTATTACAACTACTAGCGAAAAGGAAACAAGCGAAATCATTAGTTCTATAACTCAATCTAGTGAAATATCAACGACTAATGAAAAATACTATACCGCGACATTCTTAAATTACGATGGAACAATTTTATACGTTGACTCCAACGTTAAGGAAGGAGCAATTCCAGAATATAAAGGTGACACCCCTGTAAAAGAAGGAACTAGCAAAATAAACTACATTTTTGATGGTTGGGATATTTATTTAGAAGAAATCTATGAAGATACCACATATGTTGCAACATTCATCGAAGAAGAAATCTACTATACAATTAGTGACTTATTAACTTTTGAAGGGGACTATCCTATTCATTATGGAAAAGAAGTATTTTTAGATGATGTTGGAATCGTATGTGTTTATTCAAACAATACTTTTTGTGTAACCTCAATTCATAACCCTTTAGACAATTTCTCCATTGAGGTAAAAGCAAATTCACCTATCAAAGGAATTTACACATCCAGGGATGTAGTTTCAATTTCTGGAACTCTAAATATGGTAAATGGCAGACCTTTTATTGATAATGCTTTTGTTAGTTGGGGATATAACGATGATCAATACTCCGCGGATAATGCTGCGTATATTGGAACGGTTAAAATGAATAATCGTGAATATTGGGAAGAAAAAATAACCAAAAAGGAATCTGGAAATCTTTATTACTCATATATGACTATCGCTAATATTCCTGAGGTGGTTTCAGGAAAAGATATTTCTTTTTATCTTGTTTTCCCAGGAGAAGATATTGAAATAACAAATAACAATCCATTCTTAATTGAAGCAAGAATTCCTTCTTTAACAATAGAAGAAGCAGATTATGTTTCTACTTGGTTCAACAAATTTAATAAAGGGGATGGAATATATATCAATTTGCAAATCTATTATGACAACCAAAAAATGATTCTCTTGCCTTATGATATATTAAAATCAAATACATATAACATACCTTATGTTCATAAAAATGTTTATTCTTCTTATGATCCTGTTAATGATTTTTTATTAAAAACATATTCAAAAGATTATATAGAATTTCTTGATATGTCAAATGAATTTACATATAATTATATGACTAATTCTGCCTTTGAGACAGTCAATAATTCTTCTATGAAATATAGTCAAATATCATTCTTTACATATCAACAAGACGAACTAATTAATTACCTAATAGAACTATATTCTACTAACGAAGAATTTATCTATATTGGATTAAAAGATGATGGAAAATATTGGGTTAATCACCCATACTCACCTAATTTAGATATGTATATTTGCTTCTATAAAGGTTTTGGAAAAATTATTTTTGAAACTCATTTCCTTATCTAACACAAAAAGTCCCCTTTGTAGACTTTTCGCGCCTACTTTAGGGACTTTGTATTAATTTTACAATTTTATCTTGTATTATTATTGTTTTTAAATAATTTTACTAAATCAGAAAAATTTCTTTTTTTAACAACAAACCATAAGATTGCAAAAATTCCTAATCCTAATAATATAACAGAACCAATAACAATACAAATAATAGCTCCAACAGGTAATCCTTTTGTAGGTTCAACAGAAGGATTAGTTAGATAAGTAGCTGGGATATCTTCTATAATTACATGTCCGCAAGAACATGTTTTTGTTTTACTTCCTTTTTCGGTTTCACTAGGATTTTTCTCAACCACCCAATCGCCATATGTATGGGTTACTACTTGTTCTTTACCACATACACATATTTCTTTATGTGAAGTCTCATCTATCTTTTTTACTATAGTATATGAGTGCTTGATTTTTTCTAATTGTTCATCACAACCATCACAAATATAGAAGTGATGAGTTTCATCATACGATAATGAATCTGAATTAGAATGAGTATGAACTATAGCTTGAGCAATAACATAATCACATGTAGTGCATACCTCGGCATTTTCTTCGCTTGCTTTTACATTAGAAGTATGATTTTCTTTAATTGTTACATATTCACATGTTTCATTTTCACAATGTTTATAATGCCCTTCAACATCCTTTGTATATGAAGAAGACAAATTATGTGTTTTAGCCTCAACAACAATAGTTGTACAATTCTTGCAAGTAACTTCAGTTTCACAATTGTTATCATCTTTTCTACTTTCATGAGTTAGATGGGCCTCAATAACTATATGATTACAACGTTTACAGTTAACTGATGTTGTACAATCGTTATCATCTTCGTGGCCTTCATGTTCTAAGTGTGCTTCAACAAACACATAATTACAATGCTTACAAGTAACTGGTGTTGTACAATCATTATCATCTTCTTCGCTTTCGTGTTCTAAGTGCGCTTCAACAAATACATAATCGCAATGTCTACACTTAACTGGTGTTGTACAATCATTATCATCTTCGTGACCTTCATGTTCTAAATGTCCATCCACAAATACATAATCGCAATCCTTACAAGTAACTGGTGTTGTACAATCGCCATCATCTAAATTTGCTTCGTGATTAATAATATTAACTGTAGTAGTTAATGTGTTGGATACTAATTCATAATTATCATTTTTAACATTAATAACTACTTCAACTTCTTGAATTCCACCTTCATTGTTTCCAGTTAATGTCATAGAAGCAATCTCATAATCATCAACAGTTAATTCCGTATCAAATACGACATTAGAAGCGATGAGGTCATAGCCTGTTTCATTGATATGAACATCACTTATATTTACGTTAAGGATATTTACTTTTAAAGGAGAAATGCTAACTTGTAGGCTTTGTTGATCTACATCGTTATGATTTTTATCACCAATAATTCTATAATAAACAGTATATGTTTTAGCGTCTGTAGCAGTTGGAATATTAGTAGAATATTCTCCATCATCTAATTTATATTCAAATATTCCATCATTAGTAATACCCGCATTAATAAGTGCTTGCTTGTTTCCATTATAAGATAATTGTGAAACTATAGTAGGAGCGGTATACACCACATCTATTTTTGGCACATTAATAGTTACTTCTTTTTCAATAATATTATAATTTTTAGGATCATTAGGGGTAAAAATTAAAGTGAACGTATATTCTTTTGCTTCATCTAATAAGGTTTTACCATCTTCTACAAATGACCAAATTCCATTTTCATCAATAGGCAAAGCGATATCATTTAATGTACTACCAAGCGGTGTTGTTAAATGAGTTGGTGCTTCACTAGTTGAATTAGCTTTATGGATTGTAAATGATAATATCTCATGAAGTTCTCCATCATAATTATAAGTATCATAGTTAATTATTTCGACTTTATAATTGCCAGCTTCAGTAGGAACACCACTTAATACTTCCTCACTTCCCTCGGCATAATAACGAATAGTTGAGGTTCCAAATTTACTTTGATAAATAAGCTCGCTAGCTTGTTGACCATATGTCCAATCTTCAATACTTGGAGCGATTACCCATTCGTTCGTACCTTTAGTAATTTCAAATGTGTAAGAAAGTTTATATGTACTACCACCTGGCCAAGCATAATTATATTTAGGACTTAAAGTGAATTTGTATTGACCTACCGTCGTTCCATAATAGATGCCATCAATAACATATCCGTCATTTTCATCTACATCAGCATATAATATTTCTCCAGTATATTCTTTTGAAGAAATAGAAGGAACTTCAAGAATAATAGGGGTAATTTTAAAGTTGGTTGAAACTTCGCTTGGAAGAATATAGTTAGGATTATCAATTCCTAAAACAGTCGCTGTATAGCTATCGCCTTTTTCAATTGCGTATCCGCTAATAGCGGTAATATTAACTACATCATCACCTTGAATATTACCAAGAGTTACAGATGGTACTTGCTCTTCTCCATTATATACTAGTGATGTTTCTCCCCAAATCAATTTGACCACACGCGGTTTTATTGTAATGGTTGCAAATCCGGACACATCTTCATAGTTAGGGTTACTCGCTTTATAATAAACTGTATACGTTCCAACATCTTTAAATGATGGATTAGTTGAAGTGTATTCGACTCCATCTGTACTATAAGTCAAAATTGTATTATCTGGCGCGCTTACTTTAATACTATGATAATTATCATCATATGTTGTTTCTATGTTATTAGCATACAATGACATTGTTCCTGGTTTAATTTCCCATTGCGTAGTTACTGATCCTGTTGCATTAGAATTTCCAGTTATAACTACATCATATACTCCAACTTCTGTTGCTGAAGTTGTGCCTGAAAGCGAAGGTGTTATACTAAGACCGCTAGGAGTTCTTACAACAATAAAAACATCTTGCTCTTTTCCATTATATTTATGTGAGCTTACATTAATTACTGCATCTTTAAGGTCGAATGGTTTAGCGTTAAATGTACCACTTGCTCCTTCTAATACATAACTAGAACCATTTTTAGTATAAAGGATTCGATATTCTCCTGTTAATTTAGTAACTATAGATTCATCGGTTAAATCTAAAAAATAATTACTACCTTCATATTTATATTGAAAGAAAACTTCAGTTTCAAAATTTGTTTTACTAGTATCTAATTGTAATGTTACTTTATCTTTAAAATAATCACCATATGTCAAATCATCACTGATAGAAAAGTTAACAGCGATTACTTTTTCGTCTTCTGCAACATAATTATCAATATTATAAGTAGAAGGATTACGTTTTAAAGAATATCCGCCCAATTTTAGATTAGAGTTATATTCTGAAATTATCGAGGATAATGATGTTGAAGAATAACGATGTATATCTTTAATAACTAACGTTCTATAATAACCCACAGAAGATGCATCTATATCATAAACATGGCCATAATTGTCTACTGTAGCATTTGAAGAATTTATTGGATCATTTGTTATTTGAATTATTTGTTCATATCCTTCATCCATTCCTGCCTTTGAAAAATCTGCGACAGTATTGTCATAATATATATTGCGTATATTTGTAGTTCCAGTATTTTTAATATATAAGGCCGCTCCTAAAAAAGATAAATAAGGAGTAGATGTTTGAGTAATATTAGTAACAATACTTTCATCTATAGTACCACGATAATTAGCACCCACTAGTAGTCCGGTAAACGCTTTTGGCATTGTATTAATTGCAAGACCATTTTTTCCAGTAACAGATAAATTATTAACCAAACATCCTTTAACATATGAGAAGTTTGAATGACCAACAATTCCACCAACCGCATAAGCAGAACTATGAACTAATGTCGAATTAGTTACACTACAATTAGTAAGATATGTAATTTGATTTATTTGACCAGCAATAAAACCCATATATCCTGTTGTATTAATTGAAGTATCAAATTCGCCTTCTGTTGAACCATTTGTATTAATCTTAGCGTTATTTACTTTTACATTATCAATAGTTCCTCCAGTTGCTATACCACAAGCAAAGCCAAAATATTGAGGTGCTACTTGCGTATAAGAATTATCTGTTGTAAATCCATATAATGTATCATAAATTGTATGTTTAACGGTTGCTGATGCATCTAATACCGCAGTAAACTCTCTAGGGCTATCAATAATCAAATTACAAATGGTTCCTGTTAAATTATTAACAAATGGCCCGTTTAAGTTAGAAATTGTATATCCACCACCATTAAACACACCATCAAATGTCTCAATACCTAATGAAGTTATAGAGTTAGGAACACTTATGTTTTTGCTCAATTTAAAATGTCCGCTACTACCATTCATTAAAGCAAAATCACTAATATCATCAATGATAGTTATGTTATCACCAATTCCATCCTTCTCCGTATCTATAGATGAAGTTTTCCCATTAATAATGGTGGTTAAATCTTTTGATGCCATATTATCTTTAATTCTTGAATTATTCAATTTTGAATCAACTAAAACCGGCTTTTCTTTAATAGCATCTAAAGATATATTACTAATTAATTTCCCTGCAAATATTCCACACGTTAATATAATAAATAACGAAGCAATTTTAATTCTTTTTTTCATATTATTTATCCTCCTTTTTTTGTTTTAATATACAAGAACATATTCCGATTAAATCTATCCCTTTAACAAAGTGTTTACATTTATAACAACTATCAAAGTTTTCATCGCCTATATAATGGATACATTTATCTTGCATATGTGTAACAAATGGTTGACCCTTACTTGTATATATAGGATTCTTTATAAAGTCTGGAAATATAGGAATTAACTCACTATATTTAGAATATCTATCTTTATCATCATAATAACCATATTTAATTTCGAATTTAGTGCCATGTAAATCTATAGATTTATAAAGACTTCCTTCTTTGATTGCATCCATATAATCACTCCTAACAACAAAAAAGCTATAACACTTTCTCTAAAGTAATTATAGCTATTGTATGTATATATAAATGACATCTAAAACTTACTAATTTAGACAATAATTTTTGACCATATTAGTAATCTTTTAGACATTAAATAAAGTTAACAAATTCACTTTTATTCTCAGCACCTGTCTTATTCATAATTCTAGCAATTGCTTGCTTTACGGTTGATTCTGATACAAATAACACATTAGATATTTCTTTTGCGTTAAAGCCAAAAACTGTAAGCTTTGCAATTTCATGTTCTCTAGGTGTTAAATTTGTAACGATATATCTATTTCTAACTTGTCCACTAAGTTTAGCCCAACCTATTTTATATTTTTGGTTTAATTCATTAACAATAATAACTGCATTTTCATCTTTTAAAGCAATTCTTTCTTCAAGTAATCCGTCAAAATGTCTTATATATTCTGTAAGAATTCCATAAAGATTATCAGCAAGCGCTAGATCTATTGCTTTATCCAAATGATTTATTGCAGCTTCTTTTAATCCCGAATTATGATATGCAACAGCACAAGACATTCTTAAAAATATTTCAGGTATTATAGTCTTATCGACTACAGCTTGAGTTATTAATGGTTCAATAATATTAGGAAGGAAACTCATTAAAGATAAACCTTCTAACCCCTTGATATTCATTTGCTTTGAAGCAATTCCATAAGCTGTCATATAAAGGTATTTTACATAAAAAACCTTAGCGGAAGGATGAGCATCCGCTGGTAAAGCTTCAAAATTTCCTATTTTAAACCATTCAGGGTAATCTTTATTATCGTAGATAGAACTATCAATAATCGCTAAAGCCAAAGAAATAATTTCTCTTTCAGCTTTACTTTTCCAAGGAGCTTCAAATAAGTGCTTTTTAGCTTCATGCCATAAAGCAATATCCCCTCTCCAAATTGCACATTGAGCAAGCAACATACCTCCACCTAAAATAGCATAGAAACCAGAATGTGCATTCAAGAAATATCTAGCCTTATCATATACTCTATCTATTTCTCCTCTTCTATAATCTATTTGCGCAACAAATAACGCATATGCTTCTGGATTATTAATTAACATTTCTCCACATGCATCAGCATTACCTTTTTGATTATAAATATTTGTCATATCTAAAAAAGGAGTTCGTTTTGGCATAGCTAAATGAGGTAGTTCGTTTTTATTATGTGTTGGTAAAACCGCAGTAGAAGGAATCATCCACGCTCTACCAAATCTGGTTGCCCCTTTAATTCTCCTGTCGTTACATAATTTTTGAACTCTTCTTTCAGATACATTCCATTTTTCAGCGGCTTGCTTTACTGTAATTAAATTTGTAATCATAATAACTCCCTATTCGTTCTTCCGAACAAAACATAGTTTTATTTGTTCGGTTTTCCGAACTATCTATAATAATTATAACGTATTCTGTTTCGCAAATTCAAACAATTCTTATTCTTGCGAAATTAAAAATTAATAAAATTTAAAAAGACCTACTTTTCTGAACTGATACCTGTCAAGTAGACAGTATAAAAAATTAAAAATAAATATAATTACAAGAGGAATGATACGTATATTC
>SVBD01000033.1 GCA_015059045.1 Erysipelotrichaceae bacterium | reverse complement strand
TAATAATAATAATAGAAATAGTAATAATAATAATAGAAATAGTAATAATAATAATAGAAATAATAATAATAATAGTAATAATAATAGATAAAATAGTAATAATTATAATAATAATAATAAAAAAAAAATTTTATATAATATACTGCTCTAACAATATATTTTAGATAATTTTGAATCTAGATAAATAAATTAATAAATAATTAATTTCAAAAAAAAAAAAAATATATAATTATAAGATATGGAAACTACTGAGAACCAAAAGGAAGAAATAAGCAAAATAAATAAAAATGTGGATGCTTCTAAGTTCATTGAGGCTATAACAGAGTTCGTTCCTACCTTTTTCTCACCTGGAGGGATGCTACTAAAGGAAAGTGAGAAGAAGAACAATGGAAGTGTTTTAGAAACAATTATACAGAGCGAAAATTTCTTTGCCGACCATCCAAATTCTTTCCTGTCAGATGAAACCAAAAATACTTATGTAATTAATAAGTTAGGAGGACTTGCAAAGAAATGGGGGTTATCTTTGCTTGTGGATGGTACCCTGAGCACTTTAAAGTATGAAGAATTCAAAAATCTCTTACTTGAAAATTTTGACTCCGGAAACGAAAAGAAACAAAAATATATTCTTATAAATAAACTTATAAACTTACAACAACAAAAGTTGGGGAAAGCCGCAGAATATACCATCGAATTTAGAAAAATTGCTTCAAGACTGGGATGGCCAGATAGTGTCTTTATAGATATTATTGGAAAGGGACTAATAGATCAAGTCAGAGATGAATTTGATAAAGTAAAAAACCCAAAGACTTTATTTGAGGCAACCAATATAATAATAAACATTGATAAGAAATGCTACATCGAAAATAGTTTAAGAGGTTGTAGCTCTGAAGATCCTAGAAGAAAAAGTAAAACTTTTGGAAGAAAGAAATATGAGTTAAATAAGACAAGTAATAAAAACTTCTTTAAATCAAAATTTAACAATAAACAGAAGAAAGAAGTCCTCTCTGCAAACTACACTCCGGACAAGTCAACTACTATGGTTACTACGTTTGTAATTCTTTTAAACGAACGAAAACAAAAAATAAACTTTCTTATTGATTCTGGATCAGCCAAAAGCTTTATGTGTAAGAACTTCATAATTGCTAATAGGATCCCGACTTCAGGACTTACTTCTCCCATAAACATCCAATTGCCTAATAGTAAGAGTATGACTATTAAGCAAGTAACAAAACCAGTAAAAATTAAATTCTTAGATCACGAAGAGAAATATGAATTTCTTGTGGGAAACTTACAGCTTAATGGAATTAGTGGAATCCTCGGAAGAGATTGGCTTTCTAAGCACAATCCTTATATCGATTTTAAAAATAACAAGATATATTTCTTAGAACGTTTCTGTAGTAATCATTGTCCTTCAGCAAAAGGAAACAAATTTGTTTTTCATTCCTCTGAAGTAGCCGCGCCAATGGTTGACGATACTACTGATTCAATAATTCCTTCTTCCATTTCAGAAGATGAACTTTACGAAAATGATATATGCGGAGCTATGCCCGAAATTAAAAAAGAAGTTTCAAGGACAGAAAAAATAATTAACAAATATTACAAATATCTAACTCTTGTGTTTAAAAAACAGGAGGCTGACAAATTGCCTCCACATAGGCCATACGACATATCCATTGATCTTATCCCTGGAAGTCAACTCTATTTTGGTCCAATTTACTCATTGTCACAAGTCGAAATGAGTGCACTTAAAGATTATATCAAAGAAAATATTATTAAAGGATTCATAAGAAAATCCAGATCACCCGCTGGTGCTCCAATTTTATTTGTAAGAAAACCAGATGGAACCCTCAGACTTTGTGTTGATTATCGGAGGCTAAACGCAGTAACTATTAGAAATAGCTATCCTCTACCAAGAATTAATGACTTGATTGAAGCCTTTAAGGGATCCAAAATATTTTCAAAGTTAGACCTAAGATCGGCCTACAATCTTGTTAGGGTTAAAGAAGGCCATGAATATCTCACAGCATTCAGAACTCCCATCGGCCATTTCGAATACTTGGTGATGCCCTTCGGATTAAGAAATGCTCCGTCCGTATTCCAGCATTTTATTCAAGATGTCCTTGGTGAACTTATTGGTGATCACGTCCAAGTTTACTTGGATGATATAATTATTTACTCAAATAATCTTGAAGATCATATCGTTCATGTTAAAAATGTGCTTTCGTTATTAATAAAAAATGGCCTATATGTTAAGAAAGAAAAATGCGAATTCCATGTTAAAGAAACAACTTTCCTTGGATTTACAATTTCGGTTAACGGCCTCACAATGGATCAAAATAAAGTAAAATCGATAATTGAATGGCCAACTCCTAAGAATGTTAAGGAATTACAAAGTTTCCTTGGACTTTGTAATTTCTATCGAAGATTTATAAAAAATTTTGCCGAAATTATGGAACCTCTCCGCATACTTTTGAAGAAAAATAGTGAATATATCTGGAATGATCAAGCCGAAAATGCTTTCAAAAATCTCAAAAAATCTTTTTTATCCAATGAAATCCTTATCTTTCCAGACTATAACAAAGAATTTATTGTCGAAACAGACGCAAGCAACTATGCTATTGGCTGTGTCTTATCTCAAATCTCAGAAAATGATCAGCTACTTCATCCTATTGCGTTCTACTCAAGGTCTCTTAACTCGAATGAAAAGAACTATACAATTTATGATAAGGAACTCCTTGCCGTTATAACAGCCTTTGACGTATGGAGGCACCATTTAGAAGGTGCGAAGTATCCAATTCAAGTTATAACGGACCACAAAAACTTGTTGTACTTAAAGAAACCACAACATTTAAATCAACGACAAATACGATGGAGTCTCTTCTTATCTAAATTTGATTTTCGTATTTCCTACAGACCT
>SVBD01000012.1 GCA_015059045.1 Erysipelotrichaceae bacterium | reverse complement strand
GACCAGTGGTGTAGCGGTTAACATGTCTCCCTGTCACGGAGAAGATCGCGGGTTCGATTCCCGTCTGGTCCGCCATTTGCCTCGGTAGCTCAGTTGGTAGAGCAAAGGACTGAAAATCCTTGTGTCGCCGGTTCGATTCCGGCCTGAGGCACCATTTGAGAATTAAGGAGTAGGGCTAACTACTCCTTTTTTGTTTTTAATAAATCTTTTTTTGATGGAAACAATATTATTACTTTGTTATAATATTCATTGTTTAGTAAAGGGAGTGATAAAAATGAAGAAAACTGCTTTTGATAATGATCATTACTTAAAAATTCAAAGAGAAGAGATTAATAAAAGAATTAAAACTTTTGGTGACAAATTATATCTAGAATTTGGCGGTAAATTATTTGACGATTATCATGCTTCTAGAGTTTTACCCGGATTTAAACCTGATAGTAAATTAAAAATGTTATTAGGATTAAAAGATAAAGTTGAAATTGTAATTGTTGTTAATTCTGCGGATATTAATTCTAATAAATTAAGAAACGATATGGGTATTACTTATCAATCAGAAGTAGAAAGATTAATCGATGCTTATAATGAAGTTGGTTTATATGTTAGTAGTGTCGTTCTATCTTTTTATCATGAAACTCCTTTAACTGATGCTTTTAAAGTTAAATTAGAAAAAAACAATATTCGTGTTTATAGACATTATGAAATTAAAGGTTATCCTCAAAACATTCCTCTAATCGTTAGTGAAGAAGGTTTAGGAAAAAATGAATATATTGAAACAACTAAACCTTTAGTTGTTATAACCGCTCCAGGTCCTGGAAGTGGAAAAATGGCAACTTGCCTTTCACAATTATATCATGATAATAAAAGAGGAATTAGAGCCGGTTATGCTAAATATGAAACATTCCCAATTTGGAATTTATCATTAAAACATCCAGTTAATTTAGCTTATGAAGCTGCAACTGTTGATTTAAATGATGTTAATATGATTGATCCATTCCACTTAGAAAAATATGGAGTTTTAGCTACAAACTATAATCGAGATGTTGAAGTATTCCCATTGCTAAAGGCTATTTTTGAAAAGATTTATGGAACAAGTCCTTATTTTTCTCCAACTGATATGGGAGTTAATATGGTTGGATTTGCTATTAAAGATGAAAAAGTTGCAATAAAAGCAAGTCAAGATGAAATTATTAGACGATACTTCCAAGCAAGAAAAAACAATTTCCTTGGAAAATTCTCTGATGAATCAGTAACAAAAGAAGAAATGTTAATGAATCATCTAAATATTTCACCAAGTAATAGAAAATGCGTTGCAAAATGCTTGGAAAAGAGTAAAAGAGAAAATACTCCTTGTATGAGTATTGAATTAGGTAATGGTAAAATAATTACAGGTAAAAGAACTACTCTTTTTGGTGCGCCAGCTTCATTATTATTAAATACATTAAAAACTCTTGCAAAAATTGATGATTCAATTCCTTTGATATCTCCTGGTGTTATTGAGCCAATTCAAAAATTAAAAGTTGATTCACTAAATAATCGTAATCCTAGATTACACGCTGAAGAAGTTTTAATTGCTTTAGCAATTCAAGCACATACTAATCCATTAAGTGATATTGCTTTAAAACAATTGTCTAAATTAAAAGGATGTCAAGCACACTCTTCTGCAATTCTTCCAGAAGCAGATTTTAACACTTTTAAGAAACTTGGAATTGAAGTTACTGAAGAACCAGTAACATATGCGAAAAGACTTTATACGAAATAATTAATAAATTTGATATTTAGTTAAAAAATAAATATAGTAGATCTCTACTATATTTTTTTAGGTTAAATATATGTTAATTTATGAAATTGTCGTCGTTTTTGTTATAGGATCATTATTGGGATGGATTATAGAATTTTTTTATAGAAGAATAGTCTCTCAAAAAAAATGGGGAAACCCTGGATTTTTAAAAGGACCATATTTACCTTTATATGGTTTTGGTTTTAGTATTTTATATATAGTTTCAAATATAAAATTGCCTTTTAATTTTTATTTGTCATTGATAATTAAAACAATTTCTTTTTCATTATTTGTAATTCTTTTAGAATTGTTTTCTGGTTTAATTTTACAAAAGAAATTTCATTTGAAATTATGGGATTATTCTTCTAGAAAGTTTAATTATAAAGGCATAATTTGTCCTTTATACTCATTATATTGGATATTAGGTGGATTAATTTATTTGCTTGTAATTCATAGTTTTTTTCAAGAAATGATTAGTGCAATTAATACTTTCCAATTGGGATATTTCTTTATTGGGATTATTATTGGATCTATTATAATTGAGACATTAAAAATAACTAGTAAAAAAATAAAATAATCACTTATTTAGGCTTAAAACATATATTAAATTAGGTGATTTAGATGAGTAAAATTATTAATGCCTTAGTAACTCCTATAGATGAAAATAATCAAATTGATTACTTGGAATTAAAGAGACTTTTAGATCTAGCTAAAGAAAATTGTAATGATGAATTAGTTATATGTTCGACTACCGGTGAAGGTCCCCTTTTGAGTTTAGAAGATAAAATAAGTTGTTTTAAATTTTGTTTGGAAAATACTTCTTTACCATGTATTTATCCAATCTCTCAAATTTCATTAAATGATGCAAAAAAAGAAATTAATTTAGTTAAAGATTTAAATTTTGATACCTATTTAGTTGTTACTCCTTTTTATGTTAAACCAAATCAAGAAGGTTTATTTTTATACTATAAGGAACTAGCTAAATATGTTTTTCCTAAAAAGATTATTTTATATAATGTTCCAAGTAGAACAGGGGTAAATATTAATTACTTTTTAATTAGAAAACTAATTAAATCTAGTAAAAATATTATCGGTATAAAGGAGTGTTCTTGCGATTTTAATTTGATAAAATTAATAAAAGCAAATTATCCAAAATTTAAAGTTTATATTGGAGACGATAGTTATTTTTATCAAGGATTAGAAGAAAAAGTTGATGGATTCATTTCGGTGATTTCTATTTACTATGGAAAATTGATGAAGGAAATAATTGAAGATTATCAAATTGGTTTTGTAAATCAAATAAATATTAGTTATTTAAAACTAGTATGTGAGGTGATATTCCAATATACAAATCCAATTGGAATTAAGTATTTATTAAGTAAAAAAGGCTATAAATCAATGAATTTGTTGCTTCCTTTGACTAAAATTAACTCAATTAGTAACACTTTTGATCTACTTTAATAACTTTTTATTTGAAAAATAAAAATATATGTATATAATAAATTCGTAATCGATGATAAAAGAGAAGTTAATTGGATTTCTATAGAGAGGGTTTGGTTGGTGAAAAAACTCGAAAGAGATTAACGAGCTACTTTTTAGATTTTGGTTAATCCCAACGTTGACTGCGTTAAAGTTGTAATTAAGAGCAATTTACTAAAAATTGAATCAGGATGGTACCGCGAGAAATCGTTCCTGTTGGTACTTTTTTTATGCTTAAATGGAGGTAGTATAAACATGAAATACATGACATCAACTGAAATAAGAAATACTTGGTTGAAATTCTTCGAATCAAAAGGCCACTATATTGAACCTAGTGCAAGTTTAATTCCAAACAATGATCCGACTTTACTTTGGATTAACGCTGGTGTTGCTGCGTTAAAAAAATATTTTGACGGAAGTGAAATTTCTTCTCACAATAGAATTACAAACGCTCAAAAGGCAATTAGAACAAATGATATTGAAAATGTAGGTAGAACCGCTAGACATCATACATTCTTTGAAATGCTAGGAAACTTCTCAATTGGTGATTATTTTAGAAACGAAGTTCTTCCTTGGGCTTATGAATTACTAACAAGTGAAGAATATTTTGGTTTTGATAAAGAAAAATTATATATTACATATCATCCTAGTGATGTGGATAGCTATAATCTTTGGGTTAAATGCGGAATTGATCCAACTCATTTGATTCCAATGGAAGGTAATTTCTGGGAAATTGGTGAAGGACCTTGTGGACCAGATACAGAAATCTTCTTTGATAGAGGAGAAAAATATGATCCAGAAAATTTAGGTATTGAATTATTAAGACAGGATTTACCTAATGATCGTTATATTGAAATTTGGAATATCGTATTCTCTCAATATAATGCTGAAGCAGGTGTAGATAGAAAAGACTATAAAGAATTACCATCGAAAAATATTGATACAGGTGCTGGTTTAGAAAGATTTGCTTGCGTCCTACAAGAAACAGAAACAAACTTTGAAACAGACTTATTCTATCCTTATATTGAACAAGTTTCTAAAATTGCAAAAGAAAAATATGCTGGTGAATTTAAAATGGCATATAGAGTTATTGCTGACCACATTAGAACTTGTACTTTCGCTTTAGCGGATGGGGCGATGTTCTCTAATGAAGGAAGAGGATATGTACTAAGAAGAATTCTTCGTAGAGCAGTTAGATATTCAAAGAAATTAGGAATTGAAAAACCATTCTTATTTGAACTTGTCCCTACTGTTTGTGAAGTAATGAAGGGATATTATCCTTACCTTTATGAAAAACAAGAAAAAGTCATGAAAATGATTAAAACTGAAGAAGAAAAATTTGCTTCTACATTAAATTCAGGAGAACAAATTTTAAGAAAGATGATTGAAAGTGTTGAATCATTAAGTGGTGAAGATGCTTTCAAATTATATGATACATATGGATTCCCAATTGAATTAACCGAAGAAATTTGCCAAGAACAAGGTAAAGGTGTTGATTTAGTTGGATTCAAAGTTGAAATGGAAAAACAAAAAGAAAGAGCAAGAAATGCTCGTGGTGATGTTCAATCATTTAATAAACAATCTAAAGATTTAATGGAATTTGATACACCAAGTGAATTTGTTTATTTCAACCATCAAGATTTAGAAGCTAAAGTAATTGGGCTATTTAAAAATGGTGAAAAAGTTGATGTTATTGATGATGAAGGTGAAGTAGTCTTTGATAGAACTCACTTCTACGCTACAAGTGGTGGTCAAGTTGCAGATACTGGTATTATTGAAAACGAGAATTGTTCGATGGAAGTAGTTGATGTAAATAAGTCTGTCCATAAACAACACATGCATTCGGTTAAAGTTCAATTTGGTGAAGTCAAAGTTGGAGATGTATTTACTTTAAAAATCGATGCAAATAGAAGAAGAAAGATTGAAAGAAATCACTCTTCTGCTCACTTATTACAAAAAGCATTACAAGAAGTATTAGGTAGCCACGTTCATCAAGAAGGTTCATTTGTTTCTGATACAATGGTAAGATTTGACTTTGCTCATTTTGAAAAGATGACTGCTGTTCAATTAAGACAAGTTGAAAAATTAGTTAATGAATACATTGCAAATAGTTATGTAGTTGAAACAAAAGTTTTACCTCTTGAAGAAGCTAAAAAATTGACAGCAATGGCACTATTTGATGATAAATATGGTGACTATGTACGTGTAATTGATATGGGTGGAGTCTCAATTGAATTCTGTGGTGGAACTCATGTTAATAACACTAAAGATATTGGAACATTTGCTATTTGTTATGAAGAATCAATTGCTTCTGGAGTAAGAAGAATTGAAGCAAGAACTAGTATTGATGCTTATGAATTATTAAAACAAAAAGAAATTACTTTAGAAAATGTCGCTAAAACTGTAAAAGCTGGTTCAGTAAGTGAAGTAAGCATTAAAGTAAAATCATTAATGGAAGAATTAGCATTATTAAGAAAACAAAATAGCGAATTAAATCAAAAAGTTTCTAACTACGAATCAAAAGCAATCGTTAATGAATTTGTTGAAGTTAATGGTAAACAAGTCTTATTAAAAAAATTAAATGGTTATGATAGAGATATGCTAAATAAACTATTTGATAGTTTAAAAGTAGTATATGAAAACTCAATTATCGTTTTAGCTAATATGTTTGAAGATAAAGTTTCATTTATCGCTTATGTTGGTGAACCATTAAGAAATAATTATGCTGCAGGTGATATCATTAAGAAAGTAACATCAGTTTGCTTAGGCTCTGGAGGCGGAAGAAAAGATGTCGCTCAAGGTGGAGGAAAAGATCCTTCAAAAGTTGATGAAGCATTTGCTTTATTAAGAAAGGATTTCTAATATGATTGGTAAGGTTTTAGGCTTAGATTTAGGAGAGAAATCTTTAGGGATTGCTATAAGTGATTTGATGGGGATTATTGCAACAGGTGTTGAAAATTTCCGTTTTGAATCAATGGATTTTGATAAAGCTATGGAAAGAGTGAAATTCTATGTTAAAAGAGATAACATTAAGGAAATCGCTTTAGGATTACCTCTTCATATGTCTGGGGATGAATCAGATCACTCATTAATGTGTCGTGATTTTAAAGCAAGAATTGAAAAAGAAATTCCTGGAGTTAAAGTTGCTTTAGTTGATGAAAGATGGACTACTAAACAAGCTAATAGATATCTTCTTGAAGCTGATCTAAGTAGAAATAAAAGAAAGAAAGTCATTGATAAAATGGCAGCAGTATGTATTTTAGAAGCATACTTACCAACAAGAAAGTAGGTTAAATATGGAAAATAACGATAAAAAAATCACAATTATTGATGAAAATGGAGTAGAAAAAGAATTCTTAATTCTATTTACATATCATAGTGAAGAATTTGAAAAAGATTATGTAATTTTCTATGAAGAAAATAATGTAGAAGAATTATATGCTTGCAGTTACAAAGAAGAAAGTAATCAATTAGAAAACATCGAATCTGATGAAGAGTACGATGAACTTGAAAAAGTAATCGAAGAATTCCAAAAAACTCAAGAAAATTAATTGTATTAAGGCTCAATTTTGAAATTGAGTCTTTTTTTATCGATTTTTCCTTGAAGAAAGCACTTTCATAATTTAGAATAAATTATAGACATTAAAAAAGGAGATTTTATTATGAAAAAAAATAAAAACTTATTTTTGAGTATAATGCTTTTAATGTCAGCTTCAGTAGTAAGTTGTGGTAATAATCAAAACCCAACTTCAAATGGATCTAGTAATAATCCAACAAGTGAATCTACTTCTAATGGAGGCGGTTCTACTTCAGTTGATGCTAGTGTACCTGTTCATACTGAAGATGAAGTTGAAGATTATATGAACAATTTAAGAAAAACATCTTCCGCAGATCATTTGTATGTCCACTATTATCGCTTTAGCAAGAGTGGTGCTGACTTTAATGATTGGGATGTTTGGGCTTGGCCTTACAAACCTAAAGAAGGTGAAGGTTATAAGTTCGATTGGGATGGAAGAACATCTTCTGCAGATAACTTATCTGCAACTGGAACTGCTACTTTAGACTCATTTAATTATGCAACAGTAGATATCGACTTAACTAAAGAATATGATGGTGGTTGGGATGCTACTAAAAAGACAATGGGTGGAAAACCAACTAACTTCTATGCTGATGAAGCAAAGACTACTTTAGATAGTCAAGTTGGTATTCAAATTGTTCAAAGTGCAAGTAGAACAAGTTCTAGTGGATTCTGGAAAAATGATGGTGGTAACTTATATATTAATCTAGAAAACTATGCTTTATTAAATGAAGATAATTCTACTTCTTATCACGTATTCATCGCTCAAGACTTTGTTCAAAATCCTGCAAATAGACCTGCAAGTGATGGAAGTTATACTGATCCATTTGAAAATGATGATGGTAAAAATGTAACTTACGGTGATAATAAATATAATAACGTTGACTGGACAAATAAACCATTACAAAAGACTTCACCAGCATTCTTAGATGGACAAGGTGAAGGTAAAGTATTACCAAATGGTGCTGGTGTAGGTTATCAAATCATGGTCGCTTCATTCTCTGATAGTGATGGTGATGGATTTGGTGATATCTATGGTATCGAACAAAAATTAGATTATATCCAAAACTTAGGAGTTAACGTCTTATGGTTAACACCAGTTCAAATGTCTGATTCATATCATGGATATGATATTTCTGATTATTTGAAGGTTGACCCTAAATATGGTTCAAAAGCTTCACCAGCTGCTCAAGCAAACGGTGGAACAGTAACAAGTGATACTGCAAAAGCTGATTATAAATCTTTAATTGAAGCTGCTCATGAAAGAGGTATGGCGGTAGTTATGGACTTAGTTATCAACCATACATCAACTACAAATAACTGGTTTATTGATTCTGCTCAATTAAAAGAAGATTTCCGTGGATATTATCAATGGGGTAATCACGAAACTCAATCAAGTTCAATTAGTGAAACTAAATTCTGGTATCCATATGGAAGCCATGTATATAGCTATTATGCTAAATTTGGTTCTTCAATGCCTGAATTAAACTATGCTTATTCTGATACTAGAGCAGCAGTTAGCGCTGTTGCATTAAACTGGCTAGAATTTGGTGTTGATGGATTCAGAATGGATGCAGTTAAACATATCTTCTTAGACGAAGAAGTAACTCGCGATTCAAAAGATACAGTAGTATTAGATATTAGTACAAACGCTGTAACTGGAAAACAACAAGATTATTCATCTAACTTAACTAAGAATCTTAACTTCTGGAGAGATTTAAACGCAACTGTTAAATCTGCTTATCCAAACGCATTCTTCGTTGGAGAAAACTTTGATGGCCATGCATATCATGTTGCTCCATATTATGAAGGATTCGATTCATTATTTGATTTCTATTCATATTTCAATTTAACAAGTGTTGCAAGTAGTGCTTATAGAAATGGTTCTACTGGTGCATATACTGGTTGGTTAGCATCATTCTTAGGTGCATATGATGAAAGTTCAAATGACAAATATACAGCAGATGGAGATGCAAATCTATCTGGTGCAAAACAAATGGCATATGGTGGAAATTGGAACTTAAAGAGTGTTATGGATACTTATAACCAATACCGTACTGGTGGTTCTAAATCTAATACAACTAATGGATTCTCAATGATCGGTGGACAATTCACATCTAACCACGATATCGCTAGATCAATCAATCGTATTGCTGGTAATGAATATAGTAGTAGTGGTCTTGAAGCACAAGGTGATGTAAGTGTTGCTGATTATAAAACACTTGATTCATTAGCAACATTAGTAGAAATTACTCAATTAATGCTTCCAGGTTGTACATGGATTTATTATGGTGATGAATTAGGTATGACTGGTAACTTAGAAGGTAAAAAATCTACAGATAGTTATGCTGACTTAACATATCGTCAACCAATGAAATGGGAACAAGGCGCTGTTTCAGGTGATGGAAGTAATACATGTGGGTACTCTATTAGTGGTAGTGGCGCAAATGTTAAATGGGATAATATCAACTCTACAACAACAGTTGCAGACGCTAAAACACAAGTTGAAGATAGCAATTCTCACTATAACACATTAGCTAACTTCGCAAAGATTAAGTCTAAGACTCCTGCTTTAATTAAAGGTGCTTATGATGTTAAAGCTCTTGAAGCTGGAACACAAACTGGTCAATATGGTGTTGCAATTACTAGAACATTAGGATCAGAAAAATATGTTTACTATGTAAACTTATCAAATGGTGCTTTACCAGTATATGATAATCCAGGTGTAAGTTCCGTTCCTGCTAGAAGTGCAATCCTAACAAAGAATGGTCAAGTCATCGTTCAATACAATGGTGTTGAAGGTTCTTCAAGCGTTGGTGGTGGTGGAAACCAAGGTGGCGGAAACCAAGGTGGAACTGTAGTAGGTGATATTTCTTATACAGTTAACCAATTACCAGATTGGATTACAAATGATGGTTGTGTAATCTTTGCTTGGGTCTGGGGTGGAAATTATGGAAATGGACAATGGATTCCATGTGAATTCACATCAACAACATCATTAACTATTAAACTTGATGGCAGTGCAACAGGTATGTTACTTGCTAGATGTGCTCCAAATACAACTCTTCCAGATTGGAGTAATAAGACTGATTCTCCAGGTAGAGTATATAATCAAACTGGTGATATAACTCTAACTAGTGGAACGACAACTTATGCTTGTTCTTCTTGGAAAGAATATAAATAACCAAAATAATTGAGGTAGTATCTATACTACCTCTTTTTTATTTTCTATTTTATTTTTAGTCGATTGATATTATAATTAATATTATATTAGGAGGTTTATTATGGAAAACAAATTTAAATCTTTAGATAAGAAAATCTTAAAAGTATGGTTGATTGTAGGAGGTATTTGCTTTTTACCATTTCTTTGCGTATTAGTAATTTTAGCGCTTCTAATTGATCCACAATACTTAGTACCTACATTAATTACAGGAATTCTAGTTTTAATTTTATTAGGATTACTTTGCTTTGGTTATCCAGCATTAAAATATCATTATTATTCTTATTATTATGATGAAAGAAGAATTTGTATTAATAAAGGAGTAATCTTTAGAACCAAAATTGTTATTCCGGTTTGCCAAATTCAAGACTTACATTTATATCAAGGACCAATTATGCTAATTTTAAAATTAAGTGGTGTTGAAATTTCTACTGCTGGAAGTAATTATGTGATTAATGGTATTAGTAATGAAGATGCTTCTAAAATGATTAAAGAATTAGAAGAAGATTTATATCAAAGAATAAAGGAGAGTTTAGATGAATAAGACATATAGTAAAAAACACTTTTACTATCGTTTATTTATTAATATCTTTATCTGCATTTTTATCTTCTTTGCGCTAAATTCTTATAATATAAGCGAAGAAACAGGAGAAATGATTAATCCTGATATGCCAAAGGTATTCTTACTTATTTCATTAGGTATTTACATAGTATTAGGTGTTTATAGTTATTTATTTTATAAGACATCAAAGTATTCTTATAACGAAAGAGGAATTACTTGTCAAAGAGGTGTTTTCTTTAAAAGAAAATCATTCTTAGAGTATCATAAGATTCATTCAGTTAATAAGAAGCAAGGAATCATTCAACAAATCTTTAAGATTGCTTATTTAGTTGTTGATTCTGGTTCGACAAATACGGCACATACTGCAGAAATCTTAATTATTGAAGATGGAAATGTCGTTGAAGAATTGATGAAAGAATTTAAGAAAAGACAAAATCAAGTGTTCAATGATAATGTGGTTGTAAGTAATGAAGAAACTCCATCTAAAAAGGAAAATCTATTTAAATTTACTTCAAAAAGAAAGATTTTATATAGTTTATTAAATTCGTTGTTAGGAATAGTAATTTTATTAATTCTTTCTGTAATTGGAATCAGTGTTTGTTCAATTTTAGTAGGGATTTTAAAAACTAATACATTCGATATACTTATTGTTGCAATCTACATTATTTTAGGAGCATTTGGTATTGCTATATTTACTTTAATTGGAACGATATTATTTTCATTTATTGAATTTTATAATTATCGTATTTATAAAGAAAATAATACTATTGATGTTAACTATGGATTATTAGTTAAAAATCATAACAACTTTAAAATTGAAAGAGTAAAAGGTGTTAGAATCAAACAAAATATTATCAAAAGAATTTTTGGATTTGTTTCAATCGATGTAGAAGTAATCGGTTATGGAAATATTGATGGACAAAATAATCGTGTCACTAGCGTATTAATTCCTCTATGCAAGGCTAGTGAAGTTAATCATTATTTAGAATTAATTTTACCTAAATATATTCCTCAAGAAAAAGAACATAGATCAACTAGTTATTTTGCATTATATTCTTGGAGTTTATTAATTCCGTTAATCGTTTTCGTTATTCTAGGTGGTTTTGCTTCTATTTGGTTAATATTCTTTAATTTATACATGCCTTTATTATTAACTTGGTTAGGTATTTCTATTTTATATTTAGTAGTTACTATCTTTATCTTAGTCGATAGAAGACTTCAATTTAGTAATGAAGGAATAACAATTTGTGAAGATAAAATTACATTAGTTCACGGCGGATTTAATAAAACTACAACAGTAATTTTAGTTAAAAATATTATTGGAATTGATGAAAGAACAACTCCATTAAGACAAAAAAATGGTATTTCTTCTTATGCAATTCATTTTAGAAGTAATGCAATGACTAATACAATTTTTGTTGATATTCTATCAAGTGAAATTAAAGACAAATTATTAAGTGTAATTAAGTATTAATTAGAAAGTGGTTCGTTAAACGAATCACTTTTTATTTGTTAATAATTGAATAAATTATTTAGATTAGGTAAAATTACTATTATCATTAGAAGGGATACATTATGATTAATATTGTTTTATATCAACCAGAAATTCCTCAAAATACAGGAAATATTATTAGAACAGCAATGGCGATAGGGGCAAGAGTTCATTTAATTAAACCACTTGGCTTTTCTTTAGATGAAAAAAGTTTACTAAGAGCTAGTATGGATTATATTGATGAAGTTGATATTACTGAATATGAAGACTATCAAGATTTTTTAATTAAGAATCCAAACTGCAATTTGTTCTTTGTTACTAGATATGCTTCAAGTGTTCATTCTGATTTTGATTTTTCTGATGTGACAAAAGATTATTATTTCATGTTTGGAAAAGAATCAAGTGGTATTCCATATGATATATTAAAAGATCATCCAGATTCACTACTTCGAATTCCAATGATGATTAATGCTAGAAGTCTAAATTTATCTAATTCAGTAGCAATTGTTGTTTATGAAGCTTTAAGACAACAAGAATACTATAATTTAGCGACCTTTGAAACAATTAAAGGTGAAGATTTTTTAAAGAAAGTTGGTAAGTAATGAAAAGAAAATTATTAAGTCTATCTTTATTATCATTTTTACTTCTTCCATTATGTTCTTGTGGATATAATGATTCTTTTGTTGTTGAAAGATCTTTAAAAGATGAAATTGTTGATATTTCATTTGATGAATTTAAAGAAAAGGTAGAAAATAATGATCGTTTTATTTCACTTTTTTACAGCGAAGAATGTTATGCTTGCGATATGCTAAAAAATGATTTCTTAGAAGATTTTATTAAAGAAACACACTTAAAAATATATGGTATTCAAGTTAGTAGAGAAGAAGTAACTTCATATGTATATATTGATCAAATTTCTTCCTCATTAAAAAAGAAAAATTATACTTTAGATGTTAATGAAAATAATGAACAAGTGCTTTATTTAACATATCCTCAAATCATGTTAATAGAAGAAAAAGAAGTAATTTCTACAGCTTTAGGAACTGGTGGAATTAATAAAAGATACTTTAATAAAAATGTTTATTTGGATCGAAATTCTGACTTTTACATATTAACTGAAAATGATAAAATAACCTTAAAAAATAGTGAAAATCCATCATTTTTAAAAGATGATCAACATGTTGGAAATAGGATAGTTTACTATACTTCCTCACTACAAAATAATGATGAAGTAAACTACTATTTAAAACCATTTATGGAAGATTTCAATCATGATATCTATTATGTGGAAAACATAGAATTAGAAAAGAATAAGTTAGAAGTTTATAAAGATGGTAATCTAGTAAAAAGCACAGATAAAAAGAATAATTATCTTCCTTTATTAGATAGCTATATAAAAAAATAAGAGAACTTAATTTTTACAAGTTCTCTTTTAATTTTCTAATTGTCGATTCTCTGATTTTACTGATACTAATTGTTTGATATTTATTAAAGGTGACTTTACCAATTTGACCTGGTAATTTTTTAACATCTTTTTTATCGGCTAAATAAACTTCGCCACTTTCTTTATTTGCTAGATAGATTGCAATCTCACTAGCAAATAATATTGCTTCTTCGCTTGGATTATTTGAGAAGATAATTACATGAGGTCCATGAACATCTTTTATGTGGAAGAAATAATCATCTTTACTAGCCAAAGTAAAGGTTAAAAATTCGTTTTGATAACTTGATAGACCAAAGCCAATTTTGTAGCCATCAATAGTAATGAAGTGCGGGTTAAATACTTTTTCTTGCTTTTTAGATGGGTGTTTCTTTTTACTAGTATCTTTGATGTATCCGTTTTGCTTTAATTCATAGATGATATCTTCCATATCGGAAATTGAAGCAAAGGAAATTTGATTTTCAATTTTTTCAAAGAAATCGATTTTTTGAAGAGTTAAGGCTTTTTGCTTTTCAAGTTCCTCTAAAGCTTTTTTTGATTTTTGATATTGCTTAAAATACTTATTTGCATTTTCGCTTAATGATAATTTTTCATCAAGAGGAATCTTTTTACCATCGATTATAATTTCTTTCGATCCTTTAATATATGAATCTTGATTCATAAATAATAAATTGCCAATTTCTACATAGTCTTTTTTATCTAATGATTTTTGATAATCTTTTTCTAAATTGACAACTTTATTTCTAAGACCTTTTAACTTATGTTTTACTAGGTGGAATACTAAATCATAATGATCTTTTTTGTATTTATCATTTTCTTTTTGTTCATAGATTTTTGATATTTCATCTAGAGTAATTTCAATACATGGTAAACTATGAAGTTTAATTGATAGAATATCGTTTTTATAAACGTAATACTTATCACTTGTTAATATTTCTTGTAGGATATCTTTTAAAGTTTCACCATTTTCAATACGATATAGAATGTCTTTATATGAAGTTAATCCAATCTTACTTTTTAAAGTATCTAAAGTGTCATCCATTGTGATAGATTTATCTTCGTTAGATGGATAAATATAATGAACTCCACGAGCAATTAAATTGGTTTCGTCCAAGGAAGAAGATAATTTAAGAGCGGAAATAATTACATCATTTTCATCAACAATAATCGCGTTAGTTCTATGAGGAATTAATTCAAGAATTAATTTATTTGTAATAGTTTGATATGTTTGAGTGATTTTTTTAATTTCCAAAACAATGATCCTATCATTATCAATTTTACTTACTTTTTTTATAACTCCATTTTCAAAATACTTCTTTAATGTAGTAACAAATGTATTGGTTTCATTTAAGGTTTTAAAGTAACTTGAAGACATTAAAAAATATGGATGAAGTGGTTCTAGAGATATGATTAAGCTTTCTTGTTTTTTTGAAAAAAGAATAAAAGAAAAATCATAATCAGAAATCTTTACAATCTTACTGATTTTAACTCCTTCGAGCTTATTTTTATAGTGGAGATAGATTTTATTTAATGTAAAATTTGAAATTGCCATATTAACACCTATAATATTCTAGCATAATTTTAACAATTTTAATCTATTTGTCTTTTTTTTATTTAAAAAAAGAAGTTTTAATAGTAGAATATAGGCAAGTAATTATTTTATGAGGTAAATATTAATGGGTAAAGGTTTGTTAATTTTATTATCAGGCCCTTCTGGAGTAGGTAAGGGAACTGTAAGAAAGCAAGTTTTTAACGATATGTCATTAAATTTGGCATATTCTATTTCAATGACCACTAGAAAGCCTCGCAATAAAGAAGTTGATGGTGTTGATTACTTTTTCGTTAGCGAAGAAGAGTTTATCGACAAATTAAATAATGGTGAATTATTAGAACATGCTTGTTTTGTTGGTAATTACTATGGAACACCAAAAGCTTATGTCGAAGAGTTAAGAGAACAAGGTAAAAATGTCTTCTTAGAAATTGAAGTAGAAGGCGCTAAACAAGTTCTTTCAAAATATAAAGATGATGATAAAGTTGTAAGTATTTTCCTTCTTCCACCTTCTTTAGAAGAATTAGAAAAAAGAATCCGTGGTAGAAGAAGTGAAGAAGAACACATCATTCAAGAACGTTTAGGAAAAGCAAAAAGAGAAATTGACTTAAAAGGAAATTATCAATATTCGGTTTTAAATGATAACATCTATCGTGCAAGCGAAGAAATCCAACAGATTATTAGAAACCATTTAAAATAACTTATGCAAATATTAGATGTTTTAATTGAATATGGAATTAGTTCGTTAGATCGAACTTTTTCATATGCTTATCAAGGTGAAATAAAAATTAAACCAGGAATTAGAGTCTTGGTTAATTTTAATCATAAAGAAATAGTTGGCTATGTAGTAGATGTTAAAGAAATAGATATGGACTTAAAGGAATATCAAAAAGAGTCCCTTTTTGTCGTTAAGGAAATTACTAAAGTAATTGATGAAGAACCTCTTTTAAATGAAGAATTAGTTAAATTAGCTCAAGATATGAAAGAGTATTATTTTGCTCCATTAATGAGTATCTATCAAGCAATGCTACCACCTTCATTAAAACCAAAAAGATCATCTCTTTCTAAGCCTAAGATTAGTTATGATACTTTTGTAATTTGTAAAGATGAAAATGAAGAAGATTTAACGCCAAAGCAAATAGAAACTCTAAGATTAATTAAGAACTATAAGAAAATATTAAGAAGCGAATTAAAGCCTCATTTAGTAAAAGCTTTATTTGAAAAAAATAAAATTGATTTTGTCTTGGAAGAGAAAATTAGATTAGTTCAAGAAGAAGTTTCTAAAAAAGATGATTTAGTTTTAAGTGATGAGCAAAAAAGAGCCTTAGATTCAATTACCGAAGAAGGGCATTCAACCTATTTACTTGAAGGAGTAACGGGAAGTGGTAAAACAGAAGTATATTTACAAGCTTCAAGAAGAATAATTGAACGAGGAAAAACTGTTTTAATGCTAGTTCCTGAAATTTCTTTAACCCATCAAATGGTTAAAAGGTTTAAGGAAAGATTTGATAATATAGCAATTCTTCATTCTTCTTTAACTCCAAGTGAAAAATATGATGAATATCGTCTTATTTCTCAGGGTAAAGTTAATATTGTTGTAGGTGCAAGAAGCGCTATATTTGCTCCTTTAAAAAATATTGGTTTAGTTATTATTGATGAAGAACATGTTGAAACTTATAAACAGGAAACAACCCCATATTATCATGCATTAAAAGTAGCGTTAATGAGACAAAAATATCATAAGTTTAAGTTGGTTTTAGGTAGTGCAACTCCTTCTTTAGAAACTAAAACTAGAGCCTTAAAAGGAATATATCATCAATTGTACCTAACTAAGAGAATTAATGATTCTAGTTTGCCTAAAACTACGATTGTCAATATGTTAGATTTAAACAACATTGACAATGATTCGATTATGTTTTCAAAAACATTAAGAGAAAAAATCCAAGATCGTTTAGACAAAAAAGAACAAACTATGCTTCTTATTAACAAAAGAGGCTATGCTCCTTATATTCAGTGTTCTCGTTGTCAAATGACATTGAAGTGTCCAACTTGTGGAGTTATTCTTTCGTATCATCAGTTTGATGATATGCTTAAATGTCACCATTGTGGATATGTAAGTAAAATGCCTTCAAGCTGTCCTAAATGTGGTCATACAAAATTCTATAAGATTGGCTTTGGTAGTGAAAAGGTAGAAGAAGAAATAAAAAGATTATATCCTTATGCAAGAGTTGCTAGGCTTGATTCAGATATAGCATTAGTTAAAAACAAAGTTAAAGATACTTTAACTAAATTTGAAAATAATGAAATCGATATTTTAATTGGAACTCAAATGATTGCTAAAGGACATGATTTTAGAAATGTTACTTTAGTAGGTGTAGTTCTTGCGGATTTAGGATTAAATATTCCTTCGTATAAATCAAGTGAACGAACATTTAATTTAATCACTCAAGCAATTGGTAGATCAGGAAGAGTTGATAAACTTGGTGAAGCTATTATTCAAACATATAATCCAAATCACTATGTGATTTATGATAGTTCAATTCAAGATTATAATCGTTTTTTTAATGAAGAGATGACTTATCGAAAAGAAAGTCAAAATCCACCTTATGTTTACTTAGCGATGATTACTTTGGCAAGTGAAGATTTAAATAATTTGATTGATACAAGTTTTTATTTAAAAAATCATTTAGAAGCAAAATTTGCAAATAAAAAAGTAGAAGTTATTGGGCCAAGTGAACCTTTCTTGGCAAAAGTAAATAACAAGTATCAAAGAAAGATTTTAATTAAATTTAAAAAACGTGAAGATATTGAAAATGAGATAAAAGAATTAATTGAAATTGTCAATAATCGAAAGAAAATTCAAATTTTGGTTAATATTGATCCCGAAAGCGATTATTAATTTAAATTTCAATTAAATTAATGTATAATAAAAAATGGAGGAAAAATTATGGTAATTATTTCATATACAGGATTAGATTTATTCCTAATTGGTGAGTTAAATGCAAAAATCCATTCTCAAGTTAGCAACTTATTAGAAACTAGTGAAGAAGAAGTAGTTTTTTCAAGCTACGATTCTTTTGTTTATTATAAAGGTCATGAACAAACTTCAATTCAACTAATTATCAAAGTTGAAATGGATGAAAAATATCGTCCATTTCAAAAGCAATTAGCGGAATTATTATTAAAATCAAGTGAAGAATATTCAATTCACGCGACAGTTTATTTTAATTACTTCAATTCAGAAGATTCTTATTCTAGAGTCAATTCGAATTATCCTAGATATTTAACTAGTGAAAATGAAAGATCTGAAGAAGAATATGATGAGGAAGTAGAATATAGTGAAGATGAATTATTCACAGGAAATATATTCCAAGAATTTGAAGTAGATGAAGATGATGAACCTCAAAGTTTTGATTCATTACTAAAAAAATAAAAAGTTTTAATTAGGAGGAGCACCTATGAATATCTTAGAATATTCCAAAAAATTACTTGAATCATTGAAAAATAATGAAGTCAAATTTAGTTACTTAATTAACAAAAAGATTGGACCAGAAGAAGTAGATTCGATGTATATTGTATCAATTAAAGATACTTTAAAGGCAGTTGTTAATCGTTATTACTTCTTAGCTTGGGAAATAAAACATTACTTAAAAGGTGTAGTTTTAGAAGAAAAAGTTTTAGACTATTTAGTTCTTTCCTTAGCGTTCTTACGTTATGCAAGAAATGTTGATTTTGTCAAAATTGAAAGTGAACTTTTAGATGCTTTAAGAAATAGTAATTGTAATATTGAAGAAAATTTGATTGTTACTATGCTAAAAGAACTAAAAGGAAAAGTAACTAGTTTACCAGAAGTTTTTAATGAGAATTTTTCTAAGAAAATCAGTTTAAATTATTCTTATCCTGAATGGCTTGTTTCAATGATTAGAAAACATTTTGGAACAAGAAATGCATACAAATCAATTTCATCAAGTAGAAAAAGCGCTCCAATTTCTATTTGTGCAAACGATTTATTAGTTAAAGATATTGATCATCCATCTTTTGTTAAAACAAAGACTACTTCAAATAGTTATTCCTACGTTGGAAATAAAAAATTATTTGAAGAAGAATTATATATGAATCAAAAAGTTTTTGTTCTTGATCAAAGCGAACAAAAAGTACTTGAAGGCTTAAAGATTTATCAAGGTGAAAAGATCTTAATTATTGGTGATGTTAATCCATCGTTTGTTATTGATACATGTATTAAAATTTGTGATTTAGGTAAAGTTAGAGTTGCTTTATCTAATGTAGAAGACTTAAACAATACAAGAAAAGTTGTATCTAAATATCGCTTCCAATCTTTTGAAGCTTTTGAAAGTCCAATTAATCTTGTATGTACTCATACTGATGGAGGTAATGATCGAGTTATCGTTATGCCAAAAAACAGTGAATTTGGTTTAATTAGAAAAAAACCAGAAGTTCTTCTTTCGTTTAAAAAAGAACATTTTGATATTTTATTACAAGAGCAATATGAATATATAAAAGAAGCAAGCACATTTATTAAAAATGATGGTGAACTTGATTATATTGTTCCAACATTAAATAAAAAAGAATCTTATTTATTAGTAAGAAGGTTCCTTAATGAACATCCTACTTTTGGGTTAATTGAAGAACAAATGATTTTCCCATATGAATATAATGGAGAAGGAATCTATTACGCTAGACTTAGAAAGTTAGGTAATTAATTATGATTAATCTATATGGATTAACTTTAGATAAATTAGTAGAATTGATGCTTCAAGAAGGTCAAACAAAATACCGCGCGAAGCAACTTTTCACTTGGATTTATGAAAAGGGAGTAACTGATTTTGATGAAATGAGTGATATTTCCAAAGCGTTTAGAGAAGTATTAAAAGAAAAATATTGTTTAGAAAAACCAAAAGTATTTATTAAGCAAATTGCAAGTGATGGAACTATTAAACTTCTATTAGAAATGGAAGATGGGGCAAAAATTGAAACAGTTTTAATGAGATATAATTATGGTAATGTTGCATGTGTTTCAAGCCAAGTTGGTTGTTCTATGGGATGTTCATTCTGTGCATCAGGTTTATTAAAAAAACAAAGAAATTTATTACCACATGAAATGGTTGGGGAAATTTTAGTTTTAAACGATTTATTAAAAGAATCTAATGAAAGAGTAACTCATGTCGTTGTTATGGGTACGGGTGAACCTTTTGATAATTATGACAATGTAATGGATTTTGTTAGAATTGTAAATGATCAAAAAGCTTTTGCTATTGGCGCTAGACATATTACAGTTTCAACTTGTGGAATTCCAGATAAAATTATTAAGTATGGTCAAGAAGGATTACAAATTAATTTAGCAATTTCTCTTCACGCTCCAAATAATGAATTGAGAAATCGTATTATGAAAATTAATAAAGCATATCCTTTAGAAGTATTAATTCCTGCAGTAAAAAAATATATTGAACTTGCAGATAGAAGAGTTACATATGAATACATCATGTTAAAAGATGTTAATGATTCTTTAGAATGTGCGAAAGAATTAGTTGAGTTAATTAAACCAACTTATGCATATGTAAATTTGATTCCATATAATCCAGTTGATGAACATGGATATCAAAGAGCGGAAAACTCAAAGGTCAAAGCTTTCATGGATTATTTAATGAAACATGGAGTTACAACAACAATTAGAAAAGAATTTGGCACAGATATTGATGCTGCTTGTGGTCAATTAAGGGCTAAAAATCAAAGAGGTTAAAATGTACTATTTTCAAACACACAAAGGACAAGTAAGAGAGAGAAACGAAGATAATTGCGACATCTTTAATGTACAAGATGTTACTTTTATGATGGTTCTTGACGGTATGGGTGGTCATAATAAAGGTGATACCGCTAGTTCTTTAGCAATGAAAATAATTAAAGAAAGATTACTTAGATATAAAAAATTTAGATCCACTTTCTTTTTAAGGCAAGCTTTAATTAGATCTATTAAAAGAGCTAATAGAGAAGTAAATAAATTAGGAAGTTCACTTATTGAATATGCAGATATGGGAACTACTATCATTCTTGCAGCAATATACAAAAATAAAGTTATTGTTTGTAATGTAGGAGATTCTAGATGTTATTTCTATAATGATGATAAATTAGTCCAGATTAGTGAAGATCAAACTTATGTAGAATTCTTATATAAAACTGGAAAAATCACATATGAAGAAAAATTCACTCATCCTAAAAAACACATTTTAATGAATGCTTTAGGAACTTATCCAACATTAAGTATCGCAACTAAAATATATAGAAAGAAACTAAATAAAATTTTATTATGTTCAGATGGCTTATATAACATGGTTGATTTAGAGTATATTGAAAGAATTTTACAAAAAGATATTTCTACTCAAAAGAAAGTTGAAGAATTAGTAAATCTATCTAACCTCAATGGAGGTAAAGATAATATAGCAATTGCATTATGGGAGGATAAACAATGAAACTACAAGATATAATTGATGAAAGATATAAAATTAAGTCATTACTTGGTGAGGGTGGAATGGCTATTGTTTATCTTGCAGATGATTTAATAACACGAAAAGAAGTAGCGGTTAAAATTATTAAAGAAGACACAATGAAGAATCCTGTTAACTTAACAAGATTTGAAAGAGAAGCAAGAACTGCTGCAAGTTTAAATCATCAAAACATCGTTCGTGTAATTAATATTGGTACATACGAAGGTAGACCATATATGGTAAATGAATTTATTAAAGGACAAACTTTAAGAGATGTTTTAAATGTTCGTGGTAAATTCTCTGTTATTGAAGCTTGCGATATTATGTATCAATTAACTTCTGCAGCATTACACGCTCATCAACATGGAGTAATCCATCGTGATATTAAACCACAAAACGTATATATCAGTAGTGATTCAACTATTAAACTTGGTGATTTTGGTATTGCTACCTTCCAAAATAATAGCCGTGTAACTCGTAGTGAAGTAGTAGTAGGTTCAGTTCACTATCTTGCGCCTGAAATTTCCCAAGGAAATAAACCTAACATCGCTTCAGATATTTACGCTTTAGGTATTACTTTT
Organism: Erysipelotrichaceae bacterium; assembly: GCA_015059045.1. Classification (GTDB taxonomy): domain Bacteria; phylum Bacillota_I; class Bacilli_A; order RFN20; family CAG-449; genus UBA3210. The sequence continues at coordinate 24,505 of SVBD01000012.1, read as the reverse complement.
TTTGAATTATTAACTGGAAAAGTTCCATTTGACGATGAAACTCCAATTAACGTCGCATTAAAACATATTAGAGAGAAGATGCCTTCAGTAAGAAAATTAAATTCTAAGGTTCCTCCTTATGTAGAAAAAATTATTAATAAAGCTTGTGAAAAAAATCCAAGTAATAGATACAAATCAGCGCTTGATATGAGAAAAGATATCGATCGTATTTTACGTGATCCTTCTTTAATCAATAAGAAGAGTTTCTTCCAAAAATTATTTGGTAAAAAGTAATGAAGGGAAAAGTAATTGCAACAATTGGAGGAGTTTACGATGTTTATTTAGAAAATAAACAACTTGTAAAAGTTTCTCCTAAAGGCATTTTAAAGCATAAAAAGAAAAAGATTATCGTTGGAGATGATGTTGAAATCAATCTTAACGATAATACTTTAGATGATGTTTTAGAAAGAAAAAATATGTTAATTAGACCACGAATCTCTAATATTGATTTAGGTGTTGTGGTTATGAGCTTAGCTAAACCTAATTATTCTAGTTATCTATTAGATAAGTTTTTGACATTACTTAATTTAAGTTCTATTGAGCCTCTTATTATTTTGACAAAAACTGATTTAGTAGGTGAAGATGTCAATGTTAATAGAATTATTAATCAATACTCCTTATTAGGAGTAAAAGTTTTAACATATTCTAAAGTAACTAAAGAAGGTTTAGATGAAATTAAAGAAGCGATTAAAGGAAAAGTAATTGCTTTTATGGGTCAAACGGGAGTTGGTAAATCAAGTCTTATTAATTTGATTGACGAAGATTTTTCTCGTCAAGTTGGAGAATTCTCTCATGCTTTAGGAAGAGGTAAACACCAAACTAAAGAAGTAGTATTACTTCCTTATAAGGAAGGTTTTATTGGTGATACTCCAGGTTTTTCTTCTTTGGAACTTGATATTTATAAAGAAGATTTAGCTAATTTTTTCCCATTAATTAAAGATCATTATACAAACTGTAGATACTCAAATTGCCTACATAAAAATGAACCAGGTTGTAAAATTAAAGAATTAATAGAACAAGGTAAATTTGATAATGAAAATTATCAAAATTATTTACAAATGCTAGATGAATTAATCGCTAGAAAGGATCGTTATTAATGAAAAGAGTACAAATTAGTCCTTCAATCTTAGGGGTAAAAAAAGAAGATTTAATTATCACATGTGATAAATTACTTTCCTCTGGAGCATCATTAATCCACTTTGATGTTATGGATGGAGAATTTGTTAGTAATATTTCATTTGTTGATGGAGAAATTGATGTTTTATCTAATCATGTAAATGAATCAATTTTAGATGTTCATTTAATGTGTTCAGATTTAGATAAATATATTCCTTTATATATGAAAGAAAATGTTAAATATATTACTTTCCATTATGAAGCAGAAAATGAAGAAAAATTAATTAAGCACGCTTCTTTAGTTAGAAGTAATAATATTCTTCCTGGTATTGTTATTAATCCTTCTACAGATGTAGAAAGTATTTTACATTTGTTAAAACACTTTTCTATCGTATTAGTTATGAGTGTTGTTCCAGGAAAAGGTGGACAAAGTTTTATTCCATCCGCTTTAGATAAAATTGAAAAATTAGTTTCTTTTAAAAAAGAAAATAACTTAAATTTTGTCATTGAAGTTGACGGAGGAATTAATAGTGAAACTGCTCTTCTTTGTAAAGAAAAAGGTGTTGATATTCTTGTTGCGGGTTCATATATTTTAAAAAGTGAAGATTATAAAGAAAGAATTGATAGCTTATTATGATTGAATCATATATTTGTTTAGTTTCGATAGTCTTATTTATTATAAGTATGATAGTTGGTAGATATATTTATTCTTTTGAAAAGAAAGAGAAATATAATTATTTAACTATGTTCCCATATGAAATAAAACCTAAAGCATATGGTCTATTAATCACTTTTAGAGGGTTACTTGCTTTATGGCTTGGAGTTTGTAGTATATCTAGTATTTATATCTTTTTTATTAATCAATATTTATTAATAGAGAAAGTTTTAACATTAGTTATTGTTATTAATGCATTTTTAATTCTTTCATTATTTGTAGTGGATATGAAGAATTATAAATTACATCAAGGACTAGCTATCTTTTCATCCTTATTTAATATATTTATATATTTATTATTGGGTTATTTAGGAATTAGATTTGCCTTTACTAAATATCCTTTAGCATTAACTATTATTTCATTTGTTATTGCATTAGTTTTGATTGTTATTTTACTTTTACCTTCTTTGAAAAACTGGTATATTCTAAAAAGAGATGAAGAAGGGAATTTAACAAGAGGTAAAATTTTTCCTTTAGCGTTCTTTGAATGGGTTAATATTATTAGTTTTGTTTTATTTTATCTGATATTAGGGATTACATTTTTGTTTATTTAGATAAAGATAATTATCGAGAAATCGATAATTTTTTTTTGATAGAAACAAAAAAAGCTATCGTTTCGATAGCTTTGTTTTTTGTTACTAATTAATTAAGCAGCTTTTTTGCTTGTCTTATTTAATGTCTTAATAGCGCGTGCAGATAATTTCATTGTTACAACACGTCCATTAATGTTGACTTTAACTGGTTGTAAGTTGACATTCCATCTTCTACGAGTCGCTATTAAGGAGTGGGAACGTTTATTACCACTTAATGGTCCTTTGCCAGTTACTGGACATACTCTTGCCATAATTTCTAACCTCCTTAAAAGATGCGATTTTTTCGCTTGCTTGATAAGTATATCAAATCATTTATCTATTTGCAAATACTTTTAATTAAATTAATTAAATTAATATATGATATTGTTTTTTCTTAACCCTTTAGGGTATTTATTATTAAGTCTTCCTTTAGTGGATTTACTAAATCCAAGGGAATTTCCTTGATATTTAACTAGGAGTAATCCATCTTTGGTATTTTTATTTAACGAGTTACCTTGAATATAAGAAACTAATTCGTCTTTATTTAATTCGATTTCGTTTGGATAATTAACTAAATAATGGGATAAGGCGTGATCAACTTCAAAACCATATTTTTCTTTAGTCCCTAGTTTTAATCCTCCACGAATAATTTTTAACTTTTTAAAGTCAAAATATTCTGGTAGTAAATAATAGATATTTTCAAAATTATAGATATAACCATCTACTTGACATATTTTTTTAATATCATCAAATTTATTAGATTCTTTGATTTTTCTATTAATAAAATTAATAGTAGGATCAAATGGTTTTTCTATTTTACAAATATAATGACCTTCTCCTGGAAATAAATGAGGAAAAAGATGAATACCAATTTTTTCATTTGATTGGTAGTAGAATTCGTGATTTTCAAACTCTGATAACTTAGCGTTTGTCTTTTCTAAAAGATATTTAACAACTTCTTCATCCTCTTCATAAGAGAAAGAACAAGTAGAGTAAACTAAAGTTCCACCTGGTTTTAATAAAGAATAGGCTTTAATGATTAATTCTTTTTGTAATTCAGAAAGAGAAGTAACTTTACTATAAGTCCAATCATCTTTCATTTTACTTTCTTTTCTAAACATTCCAGAGCCTGAACATGGGGCATCTAAAATTATTTTATCAAAGTAGTTTTCATAGCTTCTAAAATCATCAATAGTATTATTAGTAACAATAACATTGTTAAATCCCATTCTTTCAATATTACTTGATAAAATTAAAGATCTTTCTCTAGAAATTTCATTACTAACGATAATTCCTTTATTATTTTTAATAATTCCTAGATGTGAAGTTTTACCTCCTGGAGCAGCACATAAATCTAAAACCATATCATTTTCTTTGGCGTCTAAAAAATGATTAACTAGTCCTGAACATGGTTCAAAGATATAGTATAAGCCCTGTTCAAAATAAATATGTTTCCCAAGTTGATATGTATCTTCTTCATAAATATAGCAATGCTTTACGATTGGGTGAGGAGTAAGAAGAGGAAATTTAGATAAAATAAAATCATCATCAATTTTATTAGTGTTAATGATTATTGATTTTTTACTTTTACCTTCTAGAGAAGATAATAAAGAATTAATTTCTTCTTTTGATAAATATTTTTCTAAATGTTCTTCAAATGTCATAATAATCCTCTTGGCTAGATAATATTATATTATTTTAAATGAATATAAAAAAGAATTTTCTTATAATAAAATTTCATTTTAAAAAGAAATACCTTAATTGACTTTTAAACTTAATAATAATATTATTATAGTGTTATTAATCAATAAAATCTTATCGTCAGCATAGATTTATTGATACATAGGAGGAAAATATGAAAAAGATAAAACCTTTTTTATTAAGCGCGGCTCTTTTTTCTCTTGGAGCTTTAACGCTATTCTCATGTGGTGATTTAGGAGGAGACATTATTGGTGGAGGTACTTCTTCTGGTAAACCTTCATCAAATGAACCTTCAACAAGCGTTCATACTTGTAGTTTCACTGAAGAAATCGCACAAGAAAAATATCTTAAAGATGCAGCAACTTGTGAGACAAAGGCTATCTACTATTATTCATGTGCTTGTGGAGAAAAAGGTAGCGAAACATTCGAATATGGAGAAGCATTAGGTCATGATTACGCACAATCATATGAATGGGTAGGAAATGAATGTAATTTAGTGTTTACATGTAAAAATGATGAAACACATATTATTACAGAACCGATGGAAGTCATTACTCAAGTTAGTGACCCTACATGTGAAGAGGATGGCTCAGTATTATATACTGCAACTTTAGAATATGAAGGAAATACTTATACTGACTCAAAAACAGCTATTGGCGAAACAAAATTAGGTCATGACTACCAAGCTAGCTATGCATGGGAAGAAAATGAATGTACATTAACTTTAACATGTAAAAATGATGAAACACACGTCATTACTCAAGCTATGGAAGTAACAAGTGGAGTTATTACTGATCCAACTTGTACATCATTAGGCGTAAGATTATATACCGCTACATATGAGTACGATGGTGAAACATATATTTCTACATTAGAGGTAGATGAACCAAAGGCTCCTCACACATATGTAGATAAATATTGTAGTGTATGTGGTGAAAGAGAATATTCTACCGGTTTAGAATTTGAATTATCAGAAGATGAAACTTATTATGAAGTAATTGGTATGGGTGAATGTACTGATACAGAATTATGGATTCCAAAAACTCATAATGACTTACCGGTTAAAAAGATTAGACAAAATGCATTTGCAAATCAAACTACATTAACAATAGTAGTTGTTCCTGACTCTGTCGTTGAAATTGGTGTTGCTGCATTCTATGGTTGTAGTTCAATTGAAAAGATGGAAATACCTTTTGTTGGTATGAGAAACGATGATAATACAACTGATGGAGTTAATTTGTTTGGTGTAATCTTTGGTAACTCTTATTTTGATGGAGCTACTAAAACAGAACAATGTTATGATGGTCTTCATTATCGTACTTTCTATATTCCAAATTCACTTACAGAAGTAGTGGTTACTGGTGGAACATTTAAAGGCGCAGAATTCTATCAATGTCAAAATATTATTAATGTTGTAGTTACAGCAGAATTAACTGAATTACCAAAAAGTTCATTCTTTAATTGTCCAAAGTTAAAGAGTGTTACTTTACCTGATACAGTTGAATTAATTGGCGATTATGCATTTGGATTATGTAAATCGCTTGAATCATTTAAAGTTCCTGCAAATGTAACTGAAATTGGAGCAAGTGCATTTACTTCTTGTGTAAAATTAACTTCCGTTGAATTTAATGAAAATTTATTAACTATTAAAGGTTCAGCATTTAATGGTTGTGAATTATTAGACAATGTTATTTTACCTGAAGGTTTAACAACAATTAGTAATGATGCATTTGAACAATGTTATGAATTAAAAGAAATCGTTTTACCAAGTACTCTTGAAGTAATTGGTTGGAGAGCATTCTATATGTGTACTTCTTTAGAAGATATCAAAATTCCTGAAGGAGTTAAAGAAATTATGTCTGAGGCATTTGCCCACTGTACATCTTTACAATATTTTACTGCTCCAGATAATTCTAAAATTGGAATAAATTTATTAAGTGGTTGTACTTCTTTAGTACATATTTCGTTACCATATTTAGAATTATTAACTGGAATTTCTAATGGTATTGAGTATGAACATACATATTTAGGATACTATTTCGGTGCAGAAAACTACGCTCAACATGGAAGCAAACTTCCAACTACTTTAATTTCAATTAGAATTGCAAGTGGTAAAATTTATGCTAGATCATTTGATGGAATGGATTTGGTAAAAATTATTTTAGGTAAAGATTTAGAATATGTAGTTTTAGGTTTATCCGCTAGTGATTGCGTTGTTTTCGAAGGTACAGAAAATGATTGGGCAAAATTAAATAAATCAGTAACAAACTATGCTCCTCATTTCTATTTTACTAGTGAAAGTAATGAACTTTATGAATTAGAAACATTAGTTATTGATGACGGATTAGAAGTTATTGATGAAGGTGCATTCTATAATATGGATTCATTAATTAACGTTACTATTCCTGCAAGTGTTAAAGAAGTTAAACACGCTGCATTCTATTCTGAAAATATTAAAAATGTTTACTTTAAAGGAACAATGGCTGATTGGGCTAATATTTACTTTGAAGATATTACTTCTACTCCAATGTTCTATGGACAACATTTCTTCTTGTTAGATGAAAATAACGAATGGGTCGAAGTAACTGAACTAGTAATTCCTGGCACTATAAAAGAAATTGGCTATCAATTTACAAGTTTTGATAATGTTACAAGCATCACAATTGAAGAAGGCGTTGAAACTATTGGTGAAAGAGCATTCTATAATAGTAGATTATTAGAAGAAATCGTTATTCCAACAAGTGTTACAAGCATTGGACATGGCGCTTTAATGAAATGTATTGCAATTAAATCAATTACAATTCCATTTGTCGGTGATTCTATTAAAACTAATGATGCAGAAGTTAAATATCCATTAGGATATATCTTCGGCGATATTGGAAATAATACCGATACAGATAATGATCTATGTTATTCACAAACATATGAAGGAAATAAATGGACATTCTATGATGTTCCACTTACTCTAGAATCAGTAACAGTTACTGGTGGTAATCTTTTAACTAATGGTTTCTTTGGAATTAGAATTAAGACTCTTGTTGTTGGTGAAGGAGTTAAATTCATTTATCAAGATGGATTAAGAGGATTAAATTCATTAGAAAACTTAACTCTTCCATTTGTTGGTTTAGCTAAGAGTTATGAAGATACATCAAATTACTATCCACTTGGCTGGATGTTTGGTACAATTTCAAATTCTGGCGCACTTGGAGGAGTAAGACAAAATATTGAATATGTTAATCAAAATGGCGAAATTACAGGAGTAAGCTCTGAAATTTTATATCAAGTTCCAAATACTCTTAGAAATGTTACAGTTAATGGTGGATATATTTCAGGATATGCATTTAAAAACTGTGGTATGTTAACAAGCGTTACTCTTGCAGATGGAGTAACAGGTATGGGTGTTGATACATTTAGATATTGTACAGATTTAGAAACTATCTTCTTCTCAAATACAATTACAAATGTTAGCGTTAGATCATTCTTCGGATGTGCTGCTGGAAAAACATTGTCTTTATACTTCTATGGAACTAGAGCAGAAATGTATGCTTTAATTGATGGTAAAGAAGTAATTAATAGTTCAGTAAAATATGCTTATTCAGAAGTAAATCCATATGAAAATCCAGCTGACCCACTTGATATTTATTACAACTTCTGGCATTATGATGAAGAAGGAAATATTGTTGTTTGGGAAAAACCAGCTCAATAAATTAATTTGCTATAAAAGGGAGGCAATAGCCTCCTTTTTTATTTATAAAATAATACTTATTATATTATTAAAATTTAGGGTTTATTTTTATTAAAAATAACGATATAATAATTTTATATGCGAGGTACAGATAATGAATAAACTAAAAGCTCATTATAAAACAATCCTATTTCATATAATTTGTTCACTAATTCTTATTGGGCTTTCTTGTATAAGTCTTATTTTTAATGAATGGATTGTTATTATTAATATGACTTTAGCGTGTTTATTAAGTTTCGCTAATATTTTATTATTTATAGCAAGCAAAGAAAGTGTTACTCCAGATGGTATGAGTTTATCTTTTGGAATTTTTACTTTTGCAAGATTTGCTTTAATGTTTATTGGTATTGTCTTATCGGCAGTATTTGTTTATCTTACAATGCCGGATACTGTTAATAATGTAAGATATTTTACAATCTTATTGACAGCAATACCTTATTTTATGAATGTATTTGCATTGTTACTTGAAAAATAGAAAGGAAGAATATGTCTCCAGAATTAATTGAACAAATAACTGGCTTTGGCTTTGAATATTTTCCAGGGGAAGTAATTATTTCATTATTAGTGATGATAATAATTATGATTCTTTCTTTTGTCATTTATTTTATTTTTAGAAAATTAGATCCTACAAAACCTAATAAAGGTTTTTCTATGGTTGTCGAATTTGGTGTAGAAAAATTAGAAGCATTTACTGTTGATATTATGGGAGAAAGATGGCGTAAATTCTCAGGATATATTTTAGGATTGGCACTATACATTTTCTTTAGTTTCATGATTGGTTTATTAGGAGTTCCTTCTCCAATGACATATTTAGGAAACACGTTCTCAATTGCTTTATGTACATTCTTTTTAATCCACTATACAGCGGCTAAAAAGAATAAATTGGCTTATTTTAAAAGATATACCGATCCTATTCCGGTATTATTACCAATTAACTTATTATCAATGTGGGCTCCACTTTTATCTCTAGCTCTTCGTTTATTTGGTAATGCATTAGCCGGTTATACATTAATGTCAATTGTATATTATTTCTTAGGAGTATTATCTGATACTATCTTTGGTGGATTTATTAGTGGTGGAGCATCCTTTATCATTATTCCACCGGTATTACAATCAGTACTACATATGTACTTTGATGTATTCTCAAGCGTAATTCAAACATTGATTTTCGTAATGTTAACGATGATATTTATTTCACAAGAGGATTCTGATGAAGAAGAAGATTCTCAAGTGGAAAGTATAAAAACACAAAGTGAACAAGTATAGGAGGTGAAAAATATGGATGGTTTAAAATTTATTGGTGCTGGTCTTGCTGTATTAACTGGTTTAGGCAGTGGTATTGGTGAAGGTTACTTATGTGCTAAAGCAATGGAAGGTATGGCACGTAATCCAGAAATGTATTCTAAATTACGTACAAACATGATCTTAGGATGTGCTTTAACTGAAACAACTGGTATCTATGGTTTATTAGTTGCTATTTTATGTTTATTCGTTGGTTAAAAGGAAGGTAAAAATGGAATTATTAAAGATTATTTCTTTTAGCGATGGATTAACTATTCCAAGTGGCGAGGATTTTGTAAATAAAGTCTTCCCTAATATTTGGGCATTTTTAATCCAATTAATAGCGTTTTTAATTATGTCCTTTGTCGTAATTAAATTTGCATATAAACCTGTTTCTGCCTTTTTAGCAAAAAGAAGAGAATTCATCGCTTCGAATTTAAAAGAAGCAGAAGAAAAAAATCTTCAAGCTAATGAAAATATTTTAAAAGCTGAACAATCTTTACAAGAATCTAAAAAAGAAGCTGTAAAGATTATTCAAGAAGCTCAAAAAGAAGCAAGTAAAGAAAAAGATGCAATTTTAGAAGAAGCAAAGAAAGAACTCGCTATTAAAAGAATGCGTGCTCAAGAAGATATTAAAAGAGAACAAGAAAAAGCAATCAAAGAAGTTCACGATGAAGTTGTTGATCTTGCATATGAAACAACAAAAACAATTTTAAATCGTGAAGTATCATCTAAAGATGATAAAAAGATGATTGATGATTTCGTTAATGACCTTATAGAAAAGAGATAGACGCTTATGGATTCATTATATTCTCGTTACGCAAATGCGTTATTTTCTATCGCTTTAGAAGAAAACAAAGTTGAATTTTACAAAAATGAAATAAAGATGTTGAAACAAGTCATTTTACAAAATGATGAGATATTACATCTACTTTCGTCGTGTTTTATTCAAAAAGAAGATAAGGAAAAGATAATAGATGAAGTTTTTAAAAATCAAGACATCAATATTATTAATTTCTTAAAAGTTATCGTTAATAATAAACGAACTAATTGTTTAATAAAGATATTTGATGAGTTTATTAAAACGTGTAATGAGAATTTAAATGTTAAAGAAGGTATTGTCTACTCAATAACTAAACTTGATAAAAAGCAAGTTGAAGAAATTGAAAAAGCCCTTAAAGTTCGTCTAAATTGCGAGGTTGAATTAGTTAACTTAATTGATGAACGCCTTCTAGGTGGGGTAAAAGTCGTAATTGAAGATAAGATATTTGATGGATCAATCAAAAATAAATTGGAAAAATTAAAGAGTTCTTTAATTTCAGGAGGTAATTAAGATGAATATTAAGTCAAATGAGATTGCAAGTTTAATCAAAGCTCAAATTAAGAATTATTCACATAAGATTGAATCTAATGATGTAGGAACTGTTGTTACTGTTGGTGATGGTATTGCAACTGTATATGGTCTAGACAAGGCTATGATGTCTGAATTATTAGAATTCCCTCATGGAGTTTATGGAATGGTAATGAACCTTAACGAAGATAATGTTGGGGCTATTTTATTCGGTAACGACTCTTTAATTGAAGAAGGAGATATCGTTAAAAGAACTCATAGAGTAGTTGAAGTTCCTGTTGGCGATAATCTTTTAGGTAGAGTAGTAAATGCACTAGGTCAACCAATTGATGGACTTGGAGAAATTAAATATTCTTCAACTCGTCCAATTGAAAGAATTGCTCCTGGTGTTATGACTCGTAAATCTGTTGATCAACCTTTGGAAACTGGAATTAAAGCAATTGATGCGATGATTCCTATTGGAAGAGGGCAACGTGAATTAATTATTGGTGATCGTCAAACTGGAAAAACTGCAATTGCAATTGATACTATCATTAATCAAAAAGGTAAAAATTGTTATTGTGTTTATGTTGCTATTGGACAAAAGAATTCAACTGTTGTTCAATTAGTAGAAAAATTAAAAGAAAATGATGCAATGAGTTATACAACTGTCGTTTCGGCTACTGCTAGTGAACTTGCACCATTACAATATATTGCTCCTTATGCTGGAGTTACTATCGCAGAAGAATGGATGGAACAAGGTAAAGATGTTTTAATTGTCTATGATGATTTATCTAAACATGCCGTAGCATATCGTACATTGTCTTTACTTTTAAAACGTAGTCCAGGTAGAGAAGCCTATCCTGGTGATGTTTTCTATCTTCATTCAAGATTATTAGAAAGAGCTTGTCGTTTATCTAAAGATTATGGAGGAGGATCAATTACCGCTTTACCAATTATTGAAACTCAAGCAGGTGATATTTCCGCATATATTCCAACAAATGTAATTTCTATTACTGATGGACAAATTTTCTTACAAACTGAATTATTTAATGCTGGTCAAAGACCTGCAATTGATTCAGGTTTATCAGTTTCTCGTGTTGGTAGTTCCGCTCAATATAAATGTATGAAACAAAGTTCAAAAGCATTAAAAATTGAACTTGCAAGTTATCATGAATTACAAGCATTTGCCCAATTTGGATCTGACTTAGATGATTCAACAAAAAGAACATTAGTTCATGGTGATGTTTTAATGGAAGTATTAAAACAAAACCAATATTCTCCAATGAGTTTTGTAAGACAAACTATTGAAATTTTTGCTGCTCAACATCGTTATTTAGATTCATTAGAAATTAGCGAAATTCGTGCATTTTTAGATAAATTATGGGTTGCTTTGAAAAATCAACACCCTGAAATTATTAAGGAATTAGAAGAAACTAAATCTTTAAGTGATGAATTAAGTTCTTCACTAAAAGAAGCAATTAAAAATATTAAAGAATCATTAGTTAAATAGGTAAAAATATGTCACAAGGATTAACAAAAACTAAGCGTAGAATTCAATCTGTTACTTCCACCAAAAAGATTACAAAAGCAATGGAATTAGTTGCTACTGTAAAACTAAAAAGATGGAAGGATAACATGGAAAATATTCTTCAATACTTAAATAGTATGGAGGATATTATTTCATCGTGCGCTAGTGGGATTGATAATGATGTAGAAGTAAATGAATTTAAAACTTTTAAATCCGCAAAAGGGAAATTATATGTCATTGTAACTTCTACTTTAGGTCTTTGTGGAGGATATAACTATAACCTATTTAAGTTTATAAATAATAAATTAACAAAAGAAGATAAAATCTTTGTTGTAGGTACAAAAGGATTTTCAAAATTATCACATGAAGATTTATCTTTAGATGATAAATATCTTTCTTTCTTAGATAAATTTAATTATCAAAGTGTGTCTTTATTTAGACAAGAACTGTTAAATTTATATTTAACAGGAGAGTATAAAGAAGTAGTTTTAGTGTCTACTACTTATAAAAATTCTTTAACATTTATTCCAACGGAAAAAAGAATTTTACCACTAGATAATAGTTTATCTAAAGAAGTAAGTAATGTTGATATTATCTTTGAACCAAGTCAAAAAGAAGTATTAAGTTTAATTATCCCTAAATATTTAGATACACTTCTTTATGGTAAATTAACAGAAGCTCTTGTTTGTGAACAAGCTTCAAGAAGAAATGCAATGGATAATGCAACAGATAACGCTGAAGAGTTACTTGATAAATTAAAGATTGAATTTAATAAAGCAAGACAACAAGCAATTACTCAAGAAATCACCGAGGTAGTCGGTGGATCAATCAATAAATAGGAGGGGCATATGGAAAAAGTAAGTTTTGGAACAATTGTTCAAGTAGTTGGACCAATTGTAGATGTAAAATTTGAAAAAGAAAATTTACCAAAATTATTAACTGCATTAGAAATTTCATTAGGTGAAAATCAAAAATTGGTTGTAGAAGTTCTACAACACATTGGTGATGATATCGTTAGATGTGTTTCTATGGGTTCTACAGATGGATTAGTAAGAGGAATGAAAGCTAAGAATACCGAAAAACCAATTACTGTTCCAGTAGGTGAAAAAGTATTAGGACATATGTTTAATGTTTTAGGCGAACCTATTGATAGTAGTAGTGAAGAAGAATATCTAAACGTAGAACGTCTTCCTATTCATCGCGCCGCTCCAAAGTATGAAGATCAAAATACTTCAACTGAAATATTAGAAACTGGTATTAAAGTTATTGACTTATTATGTCCTTATGTTAAAGGTGGTAAGGTTGGATTATTTGGTGGTGCTGGAGTAGGTAAAACTGTATTAATCCAAGAATTAATCAATAACGTTGCAACTGAAAGACAAGGTTTATCAGTATTTGCTGGCGTTGGTGAAAGATCTCGTGAAGGTAATGATTTATATTTTGAAATGAAAGAAAGTGGTGTTTTAAGTAAAACAGCATTAGTATTTGGTCAAATGAATGAACCACCAGGAGCAAGAATGAGAGTTGCTTTAAGTGCCCTAACTATGGCTGAATACTTTAGAGATGTAAGACATCAAGATGTCTTATTATTCATCGATAACATCTTTAGATTTACTCAAGCTGGTAGTGAAGTTTCCGCACTTATTGGAAGAATGCCTTCTGCTGTTGGATATCAACCAACTCTAGCTACCGAAATGGGTCAATTACAAGAAAGAATTACTTCTACTAAAAATGGATCAATTACTTCAATCCAAGCAATTTATGTTCCTGCTGATGACTTAACTGACCCAGCTCCTGCTACAACATTCTCTCACTTAGATGCTAAAACAGTATTAGATAGAAATACTGCTTCTCTTGGTATTTATCCAGCGGTTGATCCATTAGAATCAGCGTCTAATATTCTTGATCCAAATATTATTGGAGAAAAACACTATTTTGTTGCTAGAGAAGTACAAAGAATCTTACAAAGATATAAAGAATTACAAGATATCATTGCAATTTTAGGTATGGATGAATTAAGCGAAGAAGATAAAGTATTAGTAAATCGCGCTAGAAGAATTAGAAACTTCTTATCTCAACCACTTCACGTAGCTTCTGCATTCAATGGAATTGATGGAATCTATGTTAAGAAAGAAGATACAATTCGTTCATTTGAAGCAATTTTATCAGGTAAATATGATACATATCCTGAATCATGTTTCTTATATGTAGGAACAATTGAAGATGTCGAAAAGAAGAAAGAAGAATTAGATGGCGAATAAGTTTAATATTAAAATGGTTACTCCTGATGGAAAGAAACTTCTTGATGATTGCGAAATCTTAAATGTAGTTACTTCTACTGGTGCAATGGGAATTATGGCAAAACATTTACCTCTTGTTGCGGTACTAGAAATTTCACATTTAGAGTATAAAAAAGATAAAGAAGTTTTCCGTTATTCTATTGCTGGAGGCATCTTAAATGTTCAAAAAGATGAAACCATTATTCTTGTTGAATCTTTTGAAAAACCTAATGAAATAGATTTAAATAGAGCTTTAGCAAGTAAAGAAAGAGCAGAAAAAAGAATATCTTCAAATGATCCAAACATTGACCTAAAAAGAGCGGAAGTTGCTTTAAAAAGAGCAATTAATCGTATTAGTTTAGTTAAATAATAAAGGGAATAACATCAATTCCCTTTTTATTTTGTTTTAACAATATGGAAATTATCATTAAATAATGATAATATACTAGTGAAAGTAGGTATTTATGAGAGTTGTATTACAAGTTGTTAAAGAAGCATCAGTTACGATAAACAATGAATTATATTCATCAATTAACGATGGATTTCTTTTACTTGTTGGATTTACTCAAAATGATAATCTAGATATTATCAAAAAAGTAATAGATAAAATTGTCTCTTTAAGAATCTTTATGGATGAAAATGGTAAGACAAATTTAGCGTTTGATCCAAGTAAACAAGAAATATTATGTGTATCTCAATTTACTTTATACGCAGATATCTCTCATGGAAGAAGACCTTCTTTTACAACTTGTTTAAAACCAGATGAAGCAAGGGTATTATATCAAGAAACATTAAATTATTTAGAAAGTTTAAATATTAAAACAAAGGCTGGTGTCTTTGGAGAAGATATGAAAGTCAATCTATTAAATGATGGACCATTCACTTTAATGATTGATAGTGAGGATTTATAGATGAAAGATAAGAAAGATATTAAGGTTTTAGTAGGTCTTTCTGGAGGAGTAGATTCAGCAATTGCATGCTATCTATTAAAAAAAGAAGGATACCAAGTTACCGGTGGATTTATGAGAAACTGGGATGCAATCGCAAATGGCGATTTTTTAGGTAATCCAACTTTAAATGAAAGTCAATGTCCTCAAGAAAAAGATTATGAAGATGCATGTAAAGTAGCGGAAATTTTAGGTATTGAATTACTTCGCGCTGATTTTGTTAAAGAATATTGGGATGAAGTTTTCACTTATTTTTTAGAAGAATATAAAAAAGGTAGAACACCAAATCCTGATATCTTCTGTAATAAATATATTAAGTTTGATAAATTCTTAAAATTCGCTAAAGATAATGGCTTTGATTATATTGCAACTGGTCATTATGCAAAAAGAGTAGATGTAAATGAAAATTATGTAGAAATGCATAAATCATTTGATCAAAATAAAGATCAAACTTATTTCTTATCACAAGTTTCTCAAAGTCAACTTCAAACTTGTTTATTCCCACTAGGAGATATTGATAAAACTGAAGTAAGAAGATTAGCCCATGAATTGAATCTAAATATCGCTGATAAAAAGGATTCAACTGGAGTTTGTTTTATTGGAGAAAGAAACTTTAAAGAGTTCTTAAATAACTATTTACCATCTAAACCAGGTGATATTGTTGATATTGTTACTAACGAAGTAGTAGGTCATCATGATGGAGTTTTATATTATACTTTAGGTCAAAGAAGAGGATTAGGAATAGGTGGATTAAAAGGAAAGACTCCAATTTCTTGGTTTGTAGTGAGTAAAGATGTTTATAAAAATATTCTTTATGTCGCTCAAGGGGATGAAAATGAATACTTAAATAGTGATCGTGCAATTATTAGAATGGTTAACTGGACTTATAAAGAAAAACCAAGTGGAGATCTTCATGTAGGATGCAAGTTTAGATATCGTCAAAAGGATTTAGGAGTAACTTTAAGATTCATTAAAGATGATGAAGTAGAATTAATCTTTGATGAACCTTATAAAGCGATAACTCCAGGTCAAGCGGCTGTTTTCTATTTAGATGAAGTGTGTCTAGGTGGAGGAATTATTGATGAAGTTTATTATAAAGGAGTTAGAAAAAACTAATGATTAATCTTAAACTTAATGATAATCAATATCCAAATAATGGAATTAATCATATTAGGAAGGTTACTCGTGCAATATTATTAAATGAAAATAATGAAGTTTGTCTTTTGAAAGTATATGGTAATGATATCTTTGGATTAAGAGATTATTATGAAACTCCAGGTGGTGGAGTAGATGAAAATGAAACTTATGAAGAAGCTTTAGTAAGAGAATTAGATGAAGAAGTTGGTGTTAAAAGTAACATCATTATGTTTCTTGGAGAAGTAGTTGATTATTATAATTTAATTAACAGAAAGAACATTAATCGTTACTATTTATGTAAAATTGATTCGCAAACTAAAATTCATCATGAATCAAGTGGAGATGATTTAATACAAAGTATTAATTTCTATCCATTAGAGGCCGCTATAAAACTATATGAAAAGATGTCTGATTTTGGAGTTAGTTTTTTAGTTAAACAAAGGGAATTACCCATTCTAAAAGAATATAAAAGAATGGTTGAAGCAAAATTATTACAAATATAGGAGGGAAAATATGAAAAAGAATTTAATTGGAAAAATGTTTGATCCAGAAAAGACAAAATTATTTTGGGTGTATTTTATTATTTCATTCGTTTTAATTTTGGGTGGAGTCATTTTAATGCCAGTATGGCAAGACGCTGGTGATTGGTGTTTCTTTAGAAACTGGGGATTAGATATTATTAATATCATAATCGCAATTTGTATTTTTGTTTACTTATTTACTTTCTTGATAAAGAAGATAGGTAGAAAGAATAATGGGGTTGTTACTGTATTAACTATCATAGAATTTATTCTATTATTCGTTATTGGTATTTTCTGTATTTTAGAACAATTCGATATTTTTAATTTAAATTGTTGCCAAATTTTAGGTTTAGTTTTCTACTGTAGAGGCGTAGTAGAAGTCTTTAGAGCGTACTATTTCCAAAGAGGAGAAAATAATAAAAACTATGACAAATATCCTTTATGGTGGTTGATTATTTCTATTTTATTTATTACTGTTGGTGCATACTTATTCTTTGCTTCTCCATTTGATGAAATCGTTATTTTATGGACAGTAGTAGGATTTATTTTATTAGTTGGAATTTGCTTTATTATTACAGGTATTAAAGCAAAACCTCTTTTAACTCCTGAACAAAAAGCAAAGAAAAAACAAGCTAAGAAAGAAAAGAAAGCTAAAAAGAAACAAAAACAATTAGAAAAGAAAGCAAAAGCTAAAGAAAAAGAAGCCGCTAAAAAGGCTAAGGAAGCTAATAAAGCAAAAGCAAAATCTGAAAAAGCAAAAGAGAATAGCAAATAATGAAAGTTGGTTTAATATCATTAGGTTGTGCAAAAAACTTAGTAGATTCAGAAATGATTCTATCGTTTTTAGATCGCAACGAATTTGAAATAGTAAATGATGCAAATAGTGCAGATATCATCTTTATTAATACTTGTGGTTTTATTGAAGCTAGTAAGCAAGAATCAATTAATACGATTCTTGAATTTACTTCCCTCAATAAGATCGTTGTAGTTACTGGATGTTTAGTTGAAAGATATTTAGAAGATTTAGAAAAAGAATTACCAGAAGTTGATTTATTTTTACCAATTAGAGAATATCCTAATATGGCGTTAAGATTACAAGAAGTGATTAAGAATAAATCATTAAATGGTCATTTAGACTTATCAAAAAGAATAATATCAACTAGACCTTTTTCTGCATATTTAAAAATATCTGAAGGATGTTCAAATTGTTGCACTTATTGCGCTATTCCTTTAATTAGAGGTTCGTTCCATTCTTTTGATAAACATGAAGTAATAAATCAAGCTCTTGCTTTAAAAGAAAAAGGAGTCAAAGAATTAGTGGTTATTTCTCAAGATACCACTAAATATGGATCTGATATTAAAGAATATAAAACTGATATTGTTGATTTATTAAAATCATTATTAGAAATAAAAGAGTTTGAATATATTAGATTATTGTATTTATATCCAGATGAAATTAGTGATGAATTAATTGAACTTATGGGAAAAGAAGAAAGATTAACTCCTTACTTTGATATCCCTATTCAACATGCTTCTAGTAAAGTATTAAAGGCGATGAATAGAAGAGGAGATAAAGAGTTCTTATTAAATTTATTTAATAAAATTAAAGAAAAAGTTCCTAATGCAATTTTAAGAACTACATTAATTGTTGGCTTCCCTGGAGAAAGTGAAGAAGATTTTAATGAGTTATATGATTTTATTAATGAAGTAAAATTTGATCATTTAGGCGCATTTACTTATTCTAGAGAAGAAGATACCAAGTCTTATGATTTTGATAATCAAATTGAAGAAAAAGTAAAGAAAGCTAGATATCGTAAGATTATGATGGCCCAAAAGAAAATCTCTAGAGCAAAAAATAAAAACCGAGTAGGAGAAATTCATATTGGCTTAGTGATCGATTATGATTATCTAAAAAATGTTTATTATTTAAGAAGTCACTTCAATGCTCCTGATGATATTGATGGATCCATTATCTTTAAATCAGAAATCCCTCTTGAAGAAGGACAAAAGGTCAAAGTTAAGATAACAGGATATGATAGTTACAATCTTTATGGAGATTTAATCGAAAAATAAAAATATGCATATATTAACATATAGGTGGTTAATATATGCTTTTTTTAAATAATAATAAGAATCGATCTTTTTCAAAGAAAATCTTTAAATCAATAGAAAGTAAACTTCATAGTATTGATTATGAGATGGCAAATGAATATTTATTATGGCTTGATAAAAAAACTGATTATTTGAAGAAGACATATGATAAAGAAGGTTATTTAAATGGGATTGAACATTTAGAGCAAGGTGATGTTGTTTGGGTAGAATTTGGAATCAATGTAGGTACTGAATTATCAGATTATAAAACTAAAGGTCATTATGGAGTAGTGTGGAAGGTTGATTTAGGTAATGTAATTATTATCCCTTTATCTAGTAGAGAAACTCCTGGCTCTTTTCTTACTTTTGATTTAGGGATAATTGAAGGATTAAATGAAAAGGATTCTACACATTCATATTTAAAATTGGATGCAATTCGCTCGATATCTAAAAGAAGAATAGCTAAAATGAATAATAAAGAAAGTGGTAAAATCCATCTAGATGAAGAAAAAATAGAAATGATAAAAAAAGCAATCTTTGATTCATTTGTGTTATAATAAATTCATGAAGCAAAAAGAAAGAATTATTCATCCATTAGAAATTTTAAAAGATCAAAATTCTAAAGTATTATTATTAGGATCGTTTCCAAGTGTTAAATCACGTGAAATGAATTTTTTCTATATGAATAAAACTAATAGATTTTATAAAGTTTTATCATCTCTATTAAACATAGATTTAGTATCAATGTCTATTGAAGAAAAAAAGAAAGCATTATTGAAAAACAATATTGCTTTATATGATGTAGTTAAAGAATGTGAAATTATTAATTCTAGTGACAGTTCATTAAAAATTATTGAATATACTGATGTAGAAAAAATATTAGAAAATACAAATATTAAACATATATTTTTAAATGGAAATAAAGCATATGAATTATTTAGTAAAAAATATCCGCATTTATTAAATATGTCTACAAAAATGAAATCTACTTCAAGTGCGAATGCAAAAGAAAGTTTGGAAAGTTTAATTGAAGATTATCGTATTATTCTTAATTATTTACTATAGACCTTGACTAATTAGTTCTTTCTTATTAGAATAAAAAAGCAAATTAAGTTGCCTCATTAGTTAAATGGCATAACGGATCCATGGTAAGGATCAATTCGTAGTTCGATTCTGCGATGAGGCACCATTAAAGTAAAACAAGTTTGATACAATAAAAGTGTCAGACTTTTTTTGTTATTCTAGGGGTACAAGTCTCCTACGTTTTTTAAAATTTTTGTTTTAGTAATGAAAAACGCAGCTTATTTATACAAAAAATAGGATTCAAATCTATACTTTTAGCAATACCATTCGATAAACGATTTAAAGGAGTAGTTTTAACTATTAAACGATTACACATAGATGGTTTCATTATTAAACGATATCTTTGATGATTTAAAAACTTAATTATTATATTTACAGTAAAAATATTAATAGTAATATGGTATAATTGACTTATATTTATCGAGCATAAGTAATGTAAAAAGTTTTTGTGCAAGTATAACTTGACAAAGTTCAAATTGAATTAGGTAGATAAAATAATAACAATGATTTAATATATACACGAGGTGATCTTATGGATCTTGGGGATAAAATATTAGAATATAGAAAGAAAGCAGGATTGTCACAAGAAGAACTAGGTTATAAGTTGAATGTAACTAGGCAAAGTGTTAGTTTATGGGAAAATAATCAAGCTCAACCATCACTAGAAAATTTAATTGCATTATCTAAAATATTTAATGTCTCAATTTCTGAATTGTGTGGTGAAAATAATGAAATAATAAA
Source organism: Erysipelotrichaceae bacterium (assembly GCA_015059045.1). Lineage (GTDB taxonomy): Bacteria > Bacillota_I > Bacilli_A > RFN20 > CAG-449 > UBA3210. The sequence continues at coordinate 3,676 of SVBD01000012.1, read as the reverse complement.
TGAAAACGATGATATAAATGGTGCTCTTTTTAAAGCTTCGGTTAATTATAATGAACAAATTTATTGTAACGCATATAAAAGTTTCTATTTTAAACATCTAATTATCAATTGCTGTGCCATATTATTATCTATTTTTATTTTAGTTGGAATATTAGCTTCTGATACAGATAATGGTTTTGCGATTATTCCCGTATTATGTATTATTGTTTTTGTTTCATATATTTTAAGAGTATTCAATAAAATAAAAAAACTTTCTAAGGATGCAATCAAATTGAAACCCAATTTAAAAGTAGAATATAGTTTTTTTGATAATTATTTTGTAATGAATAGTAAATCAGATAATTCTAATTCAACCTACAATAAAAAATATTCTGAAATTCAAACTAAAACACAAGATTCAGAATACGTATATTTAACTTTTGATGGTGTTTTTACAGTTATTGATAAAAAAACATGTGAAGGTCATAATGATAAGTTAATAGAATTAATTGGTTTAAAAAGAGAAAATAACTCAATAAAAAATAAAATTAAAGTATTATTATTAGTTTCTTTTATTTTGTCATTAATTTCTATATATTTTGCATTGATGATTGTTGCCATTTCAGTAAACAATTCTCCATTGCCAGATTTTCCATTAGCAATGGCTGAACATATGTGGAAATTCTTCATTATAGTTCCAATACCACTTGCTTCTATTATTCTTGGATTTATTTATCTAAAGAAAGGATACAAATGTAAAAAGAATATAATTGCCGGTATTATAATGACTGGATTATTGTGTATTTTTGGGTCTTTTACTGGTGCCTTTTCAGATCGAATTAGCCATGATATGAGTTATTTAGAACCTATATCTGAAAAAATTAATTTGGATATACCTACAGATGGATATATATCTATAATGTATAATTTTCAAGATTCTGGTGATTCATTAGCCATGGTTAAAATAGATGATCAAAATGATAGTTTCGCTTCTAAATTAGATAGCAACAATAATTGGAAAAAGGATACATCATTCATCCCTTCAAATGAAATTGATTTGTATTTATTAACCATGACTTCATCATATGATTATTTTATGGTATATAATTTAACTACTAATAGTTATAATTATTTTGAAGGAAAAACAATCTATTTTGCTTACAATATAGAAAGTGATGTATTGCTTATATATTGTAGTAAGTAATTATTAAACGATTTGCTAGGTGGTTTCAAAATTAAACGATTATATTTTCAAAATTATCATTTTTGATGTTTATTGCCATTAGAGTAAGTTAAGTTGGATACAATAATAGTATCTAACTTTTTTTGTTTTATAACTAAAAGTCAATAATTGCTATGATGATAAATTTCATTGTTATATAATAATTATATTCTAATTGCTATTTATAAAATTGAATTAACGAGGTAGTAATAATGAAAAAGAAAATGATTTTAATAACAATTATATTAGCTATATCATTTTTAGTGCTTTTACCTATTTTTATTTTAACTAATAATAATGTTTTAGAAATTATTGTGATTTCTATTGGAGTTACTCTTTATCATTTCGTAATGAGATTAATAGTAGGATATATAATAAATTCCATCATGAAAAATAAAGCGAATTACAATAATTTTTGGTTTCGGGAAAAAAGATTTGAAAAAAAGTTATATAAAGTATTAGGTGTTAGAAAGTGGAAGAAATATCTACCAACATATAGTAAAGATACATTTGATATAAAACAAAAAAATATTGATGAAATTTTAGGTGCTACATGTCAAGCAGAACTAGTACATGAAATTATTATGGTGTTAAGTATATTACCAATAGGATTAATTCCATTTTTTGGGGCACCAGAAGCATTTATTATAACATCAATTATTGCAATGCTTTTTGATTCGCTATTTGTAATAATTCAACGTTATAATAGACCTAGAATTATTAAAATAATTAAGCGAGAACAAAAAAATAATAAATAAAAGAAAAAAATTATATGATACAATAATTTTAATTTAGGTGGATTATGAAAGTAAAATTAATTAAATTAACAAAAGATTATTATAGTGAACTTAAGGAAATGATTGATGAATGGAAAATTGATCAAGAAGTTAATCATACTAATCATGCTCCTTGGGCTATTTTTAAAAATGATTATAATGATTTTGATTATTATTTAAATAATTTAGAAGTAAAAGAAGCTGTTGAAGGAAAAGTTCCTGCTTCAGTATTCTTCTTGTTGGATGAAGAAAGAAATATTCTTTTAGGTGCAGTTAATATTAGACACTACTTAAATGATTATTTATTAAAATACGCTGGTCATATTGGAGATGGAATTAGACCTAGCGAGAGAAGAAAAGGTTATGCTACAGAAATGATTCGTTTAGCGTTAATTGAATGTAAGAAAATGGGTATTGATAAAGTATTAATGGTATGTGATAAATCTAATATTGCCTCTAGTAAAACTATTATTAAAAATGGTGGAATACTTGAAAATGAATTTGTCGATGAAAAAGGTGTCATTCAACAAAGATATTGGATAGAAATTAATTAGATGGATGTCAGTTGCTTGCAAAATGTAAGTAACTGATTTTTTTTGTTTAAAACTATTTACAAATAAAAAAACATATCATATAATATATTTAACAATTTGGTTAAATGTTAAATGAGGTGATTTAATGGCATTACAAGAAACGACAAAAGCTCTAGCGGATCCAATTAGAAGAGCAATACTAAATTTGTTAAAAGAAGGTCCTATGACTGCAGGTGATATTCAAAGTAAGTTTGATGTAACCTTTGCTTCTATTTCTAGACATTTATCGGTATTAAAAGATGCGGATTTAATTAGAGATAGAAGAGAAGGCAAATTTATTTACTATGAATTAAATGCTTCGATTTTAGAAGAAGTACTACTATGGATTTATTCATTGAAAGGAGAAAAAAATGAAAAAGTATAAAATTACAATGATTATTATTTTATTATTATCACTTATAACTTGTGGAGTATCTTTAATGTTTTTAGGAGATAGTATTCCAAGTCATATTGGTATTAATGGCAACCCAGATCAATGGTCGAGTAAATATTTTATTTTACTATTTCCTGGGGTTATGTCATTAATTACAATTATTATGCTATTGTTATGTAAGGTGGCAAAGCTAACAGAAAATTATAAGAAATATATGTTATTAACTGGCACAATATTAAATGTTATGTTTTATGTATTAACAGTTGTATTTATTGTTTATGGAATCACATATACAGAAGAAACACCTGCATTTGATATATCAAAAATAATGATGATATTATTCGGAATTTTATTTATTGTTTTAGGTAATTTTATGCCTAAAATTGAAAAAAACAGAACACTTGGCCTTAAGACTTATTGGTCAATGTATAATGAAGTAACATGGCAAAAAACACATCGTTTTACTGGTTTTGTCTCAGTAATTGTTGGCGTACTTACTTTGGTTGCAGGATTCTTCTTTAAAGAATTAGTTAATTTCATTATATTAATGGTATTAGTATTTGGATTAGTAATATCGTGTTCAATTGCTTCTTATGTTTACTATAAACAAGAAAAGAAAAAAGAAAGTGAAAATCAATAACTAAGAGTCTTGGAAAAATGAACTGATACCTGTCAAGTAGACAGTATAAAAAATTAAAAATAAATATAATTACAAGAGGAATGATACGTATAT
>SVBD01000032.1 GCA_015059045.1 Erysipelotrichaceae bacterium | reverse complement strand
CTATTATTATTGGAGAAAGTTACAACGTACCACTTAAAGTTTTATTTGATACAGGTGCTAACATAAATATAATTACCCAAGAAAGTTTCAACAAATTAAAAAGCAAAAATATAAATAAAACAGAAAATGAAATTGAAATAAAACTAGCAGATAATACAGTGGTTTCTACAAATTATTACACAAATTTAAAAATTAAAATAAATGATAAATTAGTAATATATGATAAGTTTTATATTATTGATCATACCAATCCTTATTATGATATAATTATTGGTAGAAGCATACAAAAAAAATACAGACTGTTCATCGATCCGGATGACGATTCAATATATAAGAAAAATGATGATAATAGCTTAACTAAAATCGCAGAAATCATTAATAATAGTAATGGAACACCATTGATAAATGCAGTAATTATTTCAGAAGAAGAAGAAAAAGAATTTGAAGAAACTTTAAATGAATTAATTAATAATGTTCCAAATAAAATACAAAACGAATTTAGAAAATTAATCGAACAAAATAAAAGATGTATGGCAACATCGCTATCGCAGTTAACAAGAGCAAAATTATTACCACATACAATAACAACAACTTCAAATATGCCAATAAAATCTAAGCCATACAAATTATCAAAAGAACATTCAAAAATATTAAAAGAAGAAATAGTTTCACTCTTAAAAAAAGGACTTATAGTACCTTCACATTCCCCATGGTCCTTTCCAGTTCTTCTTGTACAAAAGAAGAATGGAAAGTGGAGAATGTGTATCGATTATAGAAAACTAAATAATATCACTATCAAGGATTCATACGCATTACCATATATTGACGAATTGATAACATCAGTAAAAGGGGCAAAAATATTCTCAGCATTGGACTTATTTTCAGGCTACCACCAAATACCAATGAATGAAAAAGATGTGGAAAAAACAGCCTTTACGACGAAATATGGAAATTATAATTTTTTAGTGATGCCCTTTGGTTTAGCCAATGCACCTGCATCATTTCAAAGAGAAATGAACAGGATATTATTACCATTAATAGGGGAATGTCTTTTTGTTTATATCGATGACATAGTTGTATATTCGAAAAATCTTGAAGATCATATAAAACATTTAAAGAAAGTATTTGAAATATTTACAAAGTATAATTTATCTATTAACTTACAAAAATGCAAATTCTTTAAAGAAGAAGTAGAAGTTCTTGGACACGTTCTGACTACCGATGGGTTAAAAACTGCACCATCAAAGGTTCAATCAATAGCACTATGGGAAAGACCCAATAATATAAACGAACTACGGTCATTTCTTGGACTAACCAGTTATTACAGAAAATTCATTAAAAATTATTCTATCAGAGCCAATCCATTGTACAAATTACTTAAAAAGGATACAAAATTTATTTGGGATGAGAACTGTAACTATGCCTTTGAGGATTTAAGAAAATGTTTATTATCCGATCCAATTTTAATTTATCCGGACTTTAACAAACCATTCATTGTACGAACAGATGCCTCAAATAAAGGTATTGGTGGAGTACTATTGCAGATAGGTAAAGACAATTTGGAACTACCAGTTACATGTGTAAGTAGATCTTTAAAACCTGCAGAGAGAAATTATTCAATAACAGATTTAGAAGGTTTAGCTGTAATTTATACACTAAAGAAATTTAGACAATATATAATTAGCAACAAAAATAAAACCAAATTTATTACTGACCATGAGCCTCTAATTGGATTTTTCAATAAAAGCTTACCAGTTAAAGGAAGACATTTAAGATGGATGGAAGAATTTAATAAATATAATATCATAATAAAATATGAGAAAGGAAAGAAAAACATTTTTGCAGACGCGCTATCCAGACTACCATCCAGTAACAATGAAAGAATTATACTATCAATAAATACAATATTAAATGAATTTAATCCAAAAGATTTAGACCTTCCAGAAGGTATAATAAAGTACTTTAGTAAAAATTACCAAATAATAGATAATACATTATACTATAAAAAGAATGATTTATATTTGAAAGTTATATACAAAGAAGAGGATAAAAAAGATATAATAAATAGAGCACATAATGTAGGCCATGAAGGAGCCGAAAAAACCACCCAAAGAATTATGCAATCATACTATTGGCCGGGAATTTGGAGTGATGTCAAGATGTGGGTAAAGTCCTGCCACAAGTGCCAGCTGTTCAGGCCAAAACCTCTACCCAATAATACCGAAAATAACATTACACCAGTGGAAATGCCTTTTACCAGAGTCGGATTGGACATTATTGGGCCGCTACAGGAAACAAGAAAAGGAAATAAATATATAATTACATTAGTAGATTATTTTACTAAATGGCCAGAAGCCAAAGCAATTCCAAATACTACATCGGAAGAAGTTATATTATTTTTAACAGAAGTATTTTCAAGACATGGGCCTCCAGAAATAATAATTACAGATAATGGAAGCTCCTTTATCTCAGAAATAACAAAAATGATGGTGGACTTATACGGATCTTGGATTCATTTTGTTACACCACACCACCCACAATCAAACGGAATGATAGAAAACAGGAATCGCGAAATTGGAAAAATGTTGAGGTTATTAATTGAAAACGAACAGGAGTGGGATGAATGTCTACCTTCAGTTTTATGGGCATTAAGAACCACAAGAAATTCAAAAACAAAATTCAGCAGTTTTGAGTTGCTATATGGAAGGAAGGATACATGGCCAATTGAAATTATGTTCCCAGACATTCACAAAGAACCAAACGAATCAGAAGAAGAATTCAATTTTAGACGATTTTTGAGGCACTACAAATGGGTGAAAGAAGCAATGGAATATTCCGAACATGCAAATAGATATTGGGAACAAAGAATGGGATTTTCAAAAGCACTTAAAAAGAAGTATAAAGTTGGAGACTATGTTTTAATTAGACTTTTTAATAGATCTAAATTGGACCCTTATTTTTACGGACCGTTCAAAGTTGTAAAAGAACCAAAATACAATACAGTCGTATTAGAGGACCCGAATACAGGAAAACTTTTATCAAGAAATGTACATTTAAAGAATATATATCCGTATACAATTAGAGAAGAAACCTTATTAACTTCAGGAGACGAAGTTACATCTTAACGGCGGAGAAACTGATAAAAGATGAAATTTATAATTT
>SVBD01000023.1 GCA_015059045.1 Erysipelotrichaceae bacterium | reverse complement strand
TAAATTGGCAGTGTAGGGTCGACCCTAAATATTTTTATAGCGGGTTTCAAAACCCTAAAAATTTTTAAAGGACCAGTTAATCTTTTTTCGTTATTTAAAAAATTGTCATTTAGGTTTTTTTGGAGTAAAATGATTTTGTTAATTTGTCCATATAGCTCAGCTGGATAGAGCACTTCCCTCCTAAGGAAGGGGTCGCACGTTCGAATCGTGTTATGGACGCCAAAGAAATTTAAGCATGAATATTCATGCTTTTTATTTATTTATTGTTAGATGTTATTTATTATACTATAATAAAAATCAAATCTAACATAGAAAGGAAGACGCTATTTATGGAAGAATTGTTGGTTGTAAAAAACTTAAAAAAGACTTTTAAATTATCAAAAAAGCAACAAAAGATTAATAAGACTAATGAATTATATAAAGTGGCTGTTAATGATTTATCATTTGTTGCTTACAAAGGAGAAATTTATGGATTACTCGGTCCAAATGGGGCGGGTAAAACTACGACATTAAGAATCATATCCACACTAATTAAAAGTGATGAAGGGGATGCGTTTTTAGACAATATATCCGTTAGAGAAAGTCCTGATTTAATTAGAGGTAGAATTGGCTTTTTAACTAGTGAATTAAAGTTGGAAGATTTCTTTACTCCAAATTATTTGTTTGATTATTTTGCTTCATTACATCGAGTAAATGAAGAAGAAATCAAAATTAGAAAAGATTATTTATTTAATAAATTTGGCATTGAAGATTTTAAAGAAGTTAGAATAAAGGATTTATCTACTGGTATGAAACAAAAAGTTTCATTAGTAATTTCTATTGTACATAATCCAGATGTCATTATTTTTGATGAACCAACAAATGGACTTGATGTAATTACTGCAAAAGTAGTTACAGATTTCCTTTTAGAATTAAGGAAAGAAGGAAAAACAATTATTCTATCAACACATATTTTTTCACTTGTAGAGAAATTGTGTGATCGAGTAGGAATTATTTTTGATGGAAAAATGATAAAAGAAGGTAAATTAGAAGAATTAACAAAAGATATGCCTTTAGAGGATCTATTCTATAAACTTTATAGCGAAAGGGTTGGTGAATAATCATGAATACTATTTGGACAATTATTAAAAAAGAATTAAAACGTTTCTTTACCGATCCTAGAATGTTACTAGGTATGTTTCTTCCAGGAATTTTAATTTTTAGTATTTATTCAATAATGGGTGATGTAATGATGGATGTTACTAGTCCAAAAATTGAAGAATTCAATTTAGTTGTAGAAAACAATCCAGAAGAATTATCTTCTCTTTTACAAGTAGAAGGTTGGACGATTAATTTAAAAGATGAATACGAAACTAAAGAAGAAATTTTAGATGCTTTAAAAAATAAAGAAATAGATTTATATATTTCTTATGAAGAAGATTTCTTTTCTAAAATGCTAGAATACGATTCTTCTAGTTTAACAAAAGCACCTCAAGTTGAAATTTATTATAATTCAACTTCAGATGGCTCGGGTATATTTTATCAATATTACGTAGCTGCATTAACTAGTATTGAATCGCAGCTAACTAATAAGTTTGACGTTAATGCAAATATGGATGTGGTTTATGATGTAGCTACCGAAGATGATGTTACTGTATATTTAATTTCAATGATGATTCCTTTCTTATTAATAACATTCTTATTTACTGGATGTATGTCAATTTGTTCAGAATCAATTGCAGGTGAAAAGGAAAGAGGAACTATAGCAACTTTATTAATTACTCCTACAAAACGTAGCCATATAGTCTTTGGTAAAGTTGTAGCATTAGGTATTACCGGACTTGCTTCATCATGTTGTAGTTTTATTGGGCTATTATTATCATTACCTAAATTAATGGGATCCGAATTTAATTTTGAAGTATATGGTTTTGGAACTATTATCTTAATGCTATTATTAATTTTTGTGACAGTATTGCTATTTACAACATTATTAACAATCGTTTCAACATTTGCAAAAAGCGTTAAAGAAGCTAGTTCTTACAGCGCTCCATTAATGATTGTTGTTATGTTAGTAGGTATTACTAATTTTATGTCTACTTCTTCTTCAACAAGTTTAGTAAGTTACGCTATTCCAGTATATAACATTATGCAGTGTTTAGTAGAAGTCTTTAGTTTAAATATTAATGTAGCGCACTTTGCTGTTTGTATTTGTTCTAATATTGTATATATCGGATTAGGTATATTTATACTAACTAAGATGTTTAATAACGAAAAAATTATATTTAACATGTAATAAAAATCTTTGTTCTACAAACCTGTTTGATTAAAATGACAGTGTAAAAAGAAACTCTAAGAGTTAATTTTCGAAAATGATCGAGGTTAACTCTTTTTTTGTAGTGAGTTTAGTTTTTTCCAAGTTTTTTAGCTAATACATCTGGAGCGTTAGTTGTTATTACATCCGCGCCAATTTTAATAAGTTTATCCATCTCTTTTTCATTGTTGATAGTCCAATATGTAATAGATTGGTTTCTTCTATGTGATGCCCTAACAAATGCTTTTGTAGCGCAATTAATTTTAATTGGTCCGGCAGAGTTATTCATTTGAGTTTGGAATGAATGGTATTTAGAAGGAATCAAAGTTGTTAATCCTAATGCGGTAGCAATTAATTGAGGTGCAATCTTATATCCTAAAGCACCAACATATAAATCAGGATATTTTTCTATTATATAATCAATTAATGAATCAGTGAAAGAAATAATCATTGTACGGTTTTTCCAAGATGAGTATTCAGCTCTTTCAAATAGTTCATATACCATATCAACGGTTTTATTCGCTTCATTAATTCCTTCAGTGTTTGGCTCTTTAATCTCTAAATATAATTTAAAATTATATTGCTGATATTTGATTAAAAACTCTTCTAAAGTCATAATTGTCAAATTTTGCTCTTTTGCTTGTTCAATTGTAAGATTTTCATAGGGTTTATTGCCTTTTGAATCTACAAAGTTTCTTCCCATATTATATTGAAGTAAATCTTTATAGTTAGTGTCTTTGATTACTACATCCTTTGTTATATCAGTTTCTTTTTTTTCATCATCTAAACACATTCTGTCCATCGAATCATCGTGATTAATTACTAATACACCATCTTTTGTTTTATGAATGTCAATTTCTACGATATCACAATAATTTGTTTCAATAATGACATAGTCGAATGCCTTTTCAGTATTTTCAGGATTTAAAAATGCGCCACCTCTATGGGCTGAAATCATTGGTTGATCCTTTGCAATCCAAGGGTTTTCATTTATTACTTTTTTTGGAGGAATTATATTTACTAATCCCCAAAATGAACATAGTGTTCCAACAATAACACCTACTATTATACTTGTTTTCTTTAATTTACTCATAAGATACTCCATTTATATTTTTATTATAAAAAATTATATTAATTTTTCAAATATTAAAAATAATAAACAATTTTGAATAGAGGAGTAATTATGGCAAAACTATAACAAGGTGATTCTATGTGTACATGTATATATTTAAAGGGGAAAAATAACTATTTTGGAAGAAATATGGATATTCATTATTCATTTAATGAACAAATTATTAATGTTAAAAAAGGTAAGGAATTCATTTTAAAAAATTCAAAAATATTAAAAATTAAATATTCTTTATTAGGTATTGGAACAATAATCAATAATTATCCGTTATTTTCTGATGTTATGAATGAAAAAGGATTAGCAATCGCGGGATTAAACTTTTTAGATAATGCTTATTATTTTGAATATAAGGAAGATAAAATAAATATTACTCCTTATGAATTACCATTATTCTTATTAGGAACTTGTTCTAACGTAGAAGAGGTAAAAAATGTATTAAAAAATATAAATTTACTTAATGAACCATTTTCTAATGAAATACCTCTTGCCTATTTACACTTTATGATATCGGATTTAAAGAAAAGTATAGTTATTGAATCTACAAAAGAAGGATTAAATGTTTACGATAATGATTTGAATGTTCTAACAAATAATCCGGAATTTAGTTATCATAAGAATAACATTTTGAATTATTTGAATTTATCTATTGATGATCCTATTAATAATAAATTTGAAAATATAAGTTATGGTCAAGGATTAATAGGATTACCTGGAGACTATTCATCTATGTCTAGATTTGTTAAAGCATATTTTGTAAAGGAAAATATTATATTTAATGACAATCAAATCAATCAGTTTTTCTATTGTTTGGATTCAGTTTTCATGCCTTTAGGATTAGTTAAGGCAAAAGATGGCTTTGAATATACACGATATCAATCTTGCTATGATTTAAAATCAGGTAAAATGTACTATAAATCTTATAGTGATAGGTCTATTAAATGCGTTTCCTTTTATGATTTTATAGGAAATGATGATATTCAATATATTAAATTAATCAATTATTAAATATTGGTTGATGTTTAAAAAAAAGATGCTGCCTTTCAACATCTTTTTAATTAATTTATATCTTCTTTTGAATTAATAACTTTAAATCTAACTAAAACCTTCTTTAATGGGAAATACGTTAATCCACCGATAATATAAATTGCAATAAATTGCCCAATAAATATTGATATTGCTAGGAAGATATATCCATCAGTTAACTTGTATCCATACATTAATACTAGAGGAATGATTAGAGTATTAATCAATACTGGTGCTATACCACCAAGTATTATTCTAATGGTATCTTTTTTAACAAACTTTCCCACTAGATAAGTGATAATACAACTTACAAATGTGCAAAGTGTTCCGATTGTTATATCCCAAATAATACCAGTTGATATATTGAATATAAGACATCCTAATGTAACTCCAATAATTGCTTCAGGGAAAAATAATGGAAGAAGAGTAAGTGCTTCTGATAATCTACATTGTATTGCTCCATTTGCAAAAGTTTGTTCAACAAAGCAAAGTATAAAGTAAATTGCAGTAATCATGCTAGTAAAGGTTAATCTTTTAATTTTATTATTCATACATACCTCGAAAATAAAAAAAGTCAAATAACCATCTGACTAGATAAATAAATATAAAAATATTTGTCCTAGTTTTGTTTAAAGACAGGATGGTTCATGAACTGTCTAAAAATAGGATATACTAATTTTAGTAATTTTAAAAGAATTATTTTTAAAGTTTAATTGACTTTTTATTTTCTGTGGTATATAAATTGATAGATAAAGGAGAAAAGAATGACTATAGAGCAAATTAAACACGTTATTATGCATAGTATAAAAGATAGTTTAATTACTTTTTTAGTAATTCTTTTAATTTATGTTATTTTTGCCTTTGTTGAAGTAAAAGTATCAAATAAGATTTCTAAGGACAATAAGTTGTCTTTATTATTTGGTTCCTTATTTGGACTAGTTCCACAATGTGGAGTTAGTGTCGTTGCTAGTGACATGTATTTAAAACGTCATATAACAATGGGAACTTTAGTTGCGATATTCCTTTCTTGTAGCGATGAAGCTATTCCATTATTATTAGCTAGTCATTCTAGTAAAGCATTAAGTGTTATTCCTTTATTAATATTAAAGTTTTTTATTGGTTTTATAACTGGATTTATCATTGATAAAATCATCAGTGATAAAAAACTAATTGAAGAACATTTAGATCATTGTGAACATGAAAAGGAAGTTCATATCGGATGTTGTCATCATCATATTGATGATGAAAAAGAAAATAAATGGAAGAAATACTTATTTCATCCATTAATTCATAGTCTTAAAATTTTTGCTTATGTTTTAGTAATTAATTTAATATTTGGTTTTCTAGTTGAAGGAATTGGTGAAGAAAATATAGTTAATTTCTTGAATAGTAATAAGTATTTATCACCATTATTTACAACCTTAATTGGATTAATTCCTTCATGCAGTTCAAGTATTATTATCACGCAAGTATATATTCTTAATGGAATTGGCTTTGGAGCATTATTATCGGGATTATTAATGAATTCGGGATTGGGTTTAATTTATTTATTAAAATCTAAAGACAATATAAAAAACACATTGAAAATTATTTCAATATGTTTTTTAACTTCATTAATTTTTGGTTATTTATTTATCTTTATCAATTAAAGATCTAATAATACGATCTTATTTGCAAAGAAGAATTTTCCGAAAATATATTTATCACAAGCACTTTCGGTTAATGTAATAATTTTATCTTGATAATAATCAAGACCTTCCGCCATAGCAGGTCCTTTAACATCTCTAATGCAATTATTTAAATAATAAACTGGAGCGCCATCTAAAGTTAAGTTAGAATTGACTGCATCAGCTTCATTATATACATAGTAATGAGAGTCCGCTAGACCATAAGAAGTGGATAGGATTACTTTTCCATCTGGAGTAAAGCAAATACCTTGAACTTTATTTCTAATGGAATAAATTTTAATTGGTTTTGTAATATCGTTAACATCATATTTTGAAACGATTGCATAAAACATACCATCATTAGTTTGATATGGATGTTCAGTAATATAAGCCCCACCATCATGGAATTCACCTACATAAAGATAATTGTCATCACAATAAGAGAATGAAGCTTGATTATTAACTGGAGTTCCTTCACCTATATCAATTACATCTTTGTTTTTGGCGTTTAATAATGTGGTTAATGGGATAGTATATACCTTGTCACCACTTGCAATATATACATTGGTTTTAGAACAAGAAACACCACCTGCATGTCCAGTGAATTTTTTTGAATTACGTTGTAAACTTACATAGTATGAATTATTATCTTTATCAGTAACATATAATCTACTTGCAGATTTATCCTTCATATATCCAGAAACAATGATTTTATCTTGTGCATCAGCAACTGTAATTCCTTGACATACAAATCCATCATTTAATCCGGGATTTTTACACAAATTAGATTCAATGGAATAATATTCTGAATAGATAATGAATTTACCAATGTTTAGTCCTCCCCAAACTAGTCCTACTAGAGAAATAAGACTAATAAAGAAGATACAAACGCTTTTACCAATAATTTTAAATACTTTTTTCATAATATACCACCTTATTTGTTTTTGTATTTTTCATAATGCCAAATATTACATAGATATGACATCTCATATTTGACAGAAACCTTTTTTATTTTTTCTTTATTATTATATATATTGAATTTTAATAATCCTTTATCAAATTTGAAAGAAGAGTAATCTGCTATATAAATTAATTTATCTACGTCAATTTTCTTTTCTTTGTTATTATGTATTGCAAGGGATTGATAAGTTTTGGTGTCAATATCTAATTTAATAACATAATAGAATTGAGGTTTTCCAGCTTCATAAACATTTCTGCCAAATCCTAAGAAGAATAAATTTGGCTTTGCAATTTTAATTGCGGATTCATCTAAATCTAAACGTTCTTGTAAATTATCGAACAAATTATCTCTTATCACATAATCAGTATTAATATCATCATTCGGTTTTAATTTGTCAGGTAAATTTAATTTAATTGCAATAGATGAAGTAACTTTGTTTTTTGAAATTGTTGAGTTTCCTTTTCTTCTAGGCACTAGAATGTTTCCATCATTTAAGAACACAAGAGCATTGATTCCAATATGATTTGACATTTTTGAGTTTTCTAATGGTGATAAAACTGGTCCACATTCATACATATTTCTTAAAGAAATTGAATTAAATAGCATTACATCAATAGCTCTATTTGTTACTAAATGGTTATAGAAATTACTTCTAGAAAGATTGAATGTTATTTTTTTATTTACATCATCTTTGACAAAACTATCTAACCTAATAGTTAATGTATTTTCTTTATATGAACCCAAGTGTGATTTGAAGATAGATTCAAAGTTTCCTTGGATAAAATCGTCTAGTTGAAAATAATTATTAGGGTGATCAATAACTTCAAATTTATATGTTCCATCATTAATAAAACAATCGTTGTAAGCAAAATAAATATTAGTGTTATTTAAGGTTAAAGTCTTTTTATATAACTCTTCACTATAAACTTTTAAAATAGAATCAGTATCACAATTCACTTTTAATGAATCTTCAAATCTTCCTGTGATAATTTTGATTAAAGAAATCATTAAAGTAGAGAAAATAAAACCGACAACACTACCAACAATAGTTCCGGTTACATCTTGTTTTGATAAAAAGAGGAATACAATAATTCCTGCGATGAATGTAGAAGCCAAAACAATATATTTTGGCATATGTTCTCTTTTAAAGAAACGGAAAATACTAACTAATAATTTTTTCATAATACTTTATTTACCTCGAATAAGAATTTGTGAATTAATATAGATTCTTCTAAATTATTTGTTTCATTATAGTTTTTAAAGAAATTATAATAATGTGCTTCTAATCTAACCATATTATTAAACGGATAATCTTTTTCTTTTGTTATAATAGTTTGGTTTGAATGATCAATTTTAATTATTTCATTATCGTAAATTAAAAATGATTCTTTAACGTTTTGATGTTTCGTCCAATCGATATAGATATTAATTGGAATACTATCAATTTTTAAATCAACATTAATATAAATTGGTAATGTAGTCTTTTTACATTTGATAACCTTATACCTTAATATTTCTAATGATTTAAATGGTAACCATTTTTTTATCATCGAAAGAATATTAACTCCACTATCAATCCATGTTCCTAGCAGATGATATTTTTTTTCATCAATGTTTTTCTCATCGATGCTATATGGATCTAAAACAGTTGTTTTTATTTCTTGTATTTTATTTTTATCAAATAATTCGTTAAATTTGATGACCTCTGTTCCATTTTGCCAATGATACATTATATGGAAGATAAGATTGTTTTTCTTTGATAATTCAATTAAATAATTTAAATCTTCTAATGATGTAGTTGCAGGCTTTTCAATTAATACATTTATATTATTTTCTAAAGCATATTTTGCGATTTCAAAGTGGGAACTTGGTGGAGTGGAAATAATGATATAATCTAATTTTTCTTTTTCTATCATCTCTTTGTAATTTTTATAAAAAGGGATATTAGAAAACAGTGCTCTAGAATATGCTTTTTCGTTTAGATCGCATGTTGCTACTAAATTAAGTAAAGAAGATTCGTGAAGTCCATTAATATAATATTGTGATATGGTTCCTAAACCTATTAGTCCTGTTTTTTTCATATTATGTCTCATTTCTAATTTATAAACTATACAATAGTTTGATAAATTTAGTATATCATTTTAGTAAATTGCAAACAACATCATATATTATAAAAAAATTCATGTATGAATAAAAAATAAATCCTTTATCAAGAGCAATATCAATTAATAAAAAAGTAATAGATTTAGTAACACTCATCACGTTCATTTTGTTTTTCTAAAAAAGTATTAAAAAAAAAGAAGTGATTTTAGTGTATCACTTCATGTCTTTCATAATGTCTTAGCCAAACTGAACTGATACGCCAAAAAATATCAAAAACCGTAGGTCGAACTGAACTGATACCACTTTTCACTACAATTTTGACAATATTATTTTTATAGTCGAACTGAACTGATACCAACTTATAAAATAATTTAATTTTTAGACTTATAAAATACAACTTGCAATTATTGAATTTTAGAGTGATTTATATACACGAATTAGGAGTGTGATATAAATGACTGAAAAGCAAGGACGAAATGAAATCGAATATAGATTATCCTTACTTAAATTAAATGAACTATTGGAGCTAAAATTAATAACATCAGAAGAATATAAGAAAATGCAAAAAAAACTTATACGAAAATATAAACCTATAATAGGAGTACTGGATGTCTAAAAAGAAAATAAATGTTATTGCTCCAACAATAGATTCATCTGGTTTAGCAGTTTCAAATACAAAAAAACTAAAAGTGTGTGCTTATGCTCGTGTTTCTACTGCTCAAGATGAACAATTAAATTCTCTAGAAACTCAAAGAGAGTACTATTTTAAATACATTAATGCAAATCCGAACTGGGAATTCATAGATATATATTATGATGAAGGTATTTCAGGATTAAATACAAGACGCAGAGAAGGTTTTAATAGAATGGTAAAAGATGCTCTAGATGGTAAGATCGATATTATTTTAACTAAATCGATATCTAGATTCGCAAGAAATACAATTGACACATTGACAGTAACAAGAATGTTAAAAGAAAAAGGGATCGCTATTATTTTTGAAAAAGAAAATATTAATAGTTTAGACACAAAAGGAGAATTTGTACTAACACTAATGTCTTCACTGGCCGAAGAAGAATCTAAATCTATTAGTTCAAATGTAAAATGGGGAATTAGAAAAAAATATGCAGAAGGGAAATTTTCTATGCCATATAAAGTATTTATTGGATATAAAAAAGGGCCTGATGGAAACATGGTAATCGATAAAAAACAAGCCCCTATTATTAAACTAATATTTAAGATGTATCTAGAAGGTTACTCTTTAAAATTCATATCTGAAAAATTACATAACATGGGCGTGTTATCAGCACAAGGAAATGATTACATTGGTAAAAGTACACTATTAGCTATTTTAACTAATGAAAAATATATGGGAGATGCAATACTTCAAAAATCTTATGTTTCTGACATTTTTACAAAAAGAAAAAAGAAAAATAAAGGTGAATTACCTATTTATCATATAGAAAATGACCATGAACCTATCATACCTAAAGCAACATTTGAAGAAGTAAAATACCAATTATCTATTAGAGGCAAAGATTATTCTGTAACACACCTGTTTTCATCAAAGTTAAAATGTGACTTATGTGGCTCGTTTTATTCTTCGAATTATTATACCAAGAAAAAGCATCATATACTCTATCATAGATGGATTTGCTCAAAAAAATTCCATAAGATAATACGATGTAAAAATATAATTATGTACGACAATCATTTAAAACAAGTTATAAAAGAAATATTTCCTATTTTTATAGAAAGATATAAATATCTATCGGAATATCTAATTGACTTATGCATTAAAACAATTCATGAAAAAAGACGAATAAATCGTTGTATTGCTAATATAGAAAAAAATAAATTAATTTATACTGACGAATTTATTTACTGGTTCTCAAGAATGATTATTAAAGAAATCATAGTAAAACAATCTAGAGAATTAGAGTTTCGCTTTATCGATGGTTTTATTTACAAATATAATCTTCCATTATGGTCAATAACAAAAAATCAAACGATTTAAAATCTTTTATAAAAGCAATAAGTAAACATCATTTCCGTATACCACCAAAAACATGGTTATCTTGCATTCTTGACACAATTTTTAAGTTTTAACTACAAAGTAGTTATTTTATCAAAACCAAGAATGCCAAAGCTGAAGATTTGCTATTAAATAATACTCATTTGGCAATCTTAAATACGGCAATAAAAAAAGCCCTCACTTCTAAATGAAATGAGGGTGTTAATTCTAATATGTAATCTATCTTATTTTTTCTTAATCAAATTAATGGTAGCTTCTATCTGAGTTGTTAACCAATTATTTATATCACCATAATTAGTAATAATATAATTTTTTACATCATTACTCATCTGTGACAAAGCGATGTCTTTTGCCTTTGTAAGGGCCTGTGTTTGAGCCTGTGCGTCGAATGTTCCACTTGCCTTCAAACTATCAACATATGTTTGAAAGACCGAGCGTACGGCGTTTGTGACGATCGTTGTTGCAGTTGTTAATAATTCTTTTGCATTATTATCTTTTATCTTCGAGTTGAGGTATGATATCAACTTTGTCCCTGCAAATGATATTAATGGTAATATAACTGCAGTCACAACTACAGATAAGATGTTCATTATTAATTCATTCATGATTATGTCCTCCATGTTTTAATGTATCGTTAATATGTTCAGAGATTCTTTTGTGTGCACTTGCAACACTCTCTTCAACCTTAACAATTTTATTTGATAGGTTAGAATATCTTTCTTCTAATCTATCTAGGTTCTTTTCTATACGATCAATTGAAGATTTAATATAACCAATTTCACTAAGGATTACACCTTCGTTTTTAGCGTCTTCTTTAGTGTCTTTTTTGTCATTTCTTCTAAAGGCTAGAAAAGCAAAAAGTATGCTAGATATTGTTCCTAGCACACTGATAATTGTTAATGCAATGTCTGTTCCATTCATCAGTCATTTCCTCCTTTGTTTTTCAAATATACTAAGGCTTCAACAATTGTGTTTTTAAATGCTTTTTTGTTTTCTGCCTTTTTAAATGTATCAATCCACTCTATAACTTCTTTAGATAAATCTAAAGAAAAAGAACCAAATTTCTCATAGTTTTCTATGATGTGTTTGATTCTTATTAAATGGTACATTTGCTTATTAATTGTGTTAAGCTTGATAATACTATCAAAATATTTAACGACTTTTTTAATCCAGATTTTATATTTATCTTTGAACTCATTTTTAAATTTATCAACTAGCTCTTTTATGCTTTCATCTTGATAAATAATGTTATTAGGAAATGCCAATACTTCATCATTAAATATTTCAAAGTATTCATCGTAGTCATCACTAAATTCTTGTTTTTCAACCCACTCATCTAGACCAAAAATAAAGTATTCTTTTTTACCTACTTCATAATGGTTTAGTCCACTGAAGTTTTCTAAAACAACAACATAGTCTTCATCACTATTTTCATTTCTAGTTCCAAAAGCATATGAACCACAACGATAGATCAATAAAATTTTATCTTTTTTAAATAGTTTCTTAATATTTTCCATAAATTTTCCTCCTATCTAACACCATAGATTGTTCTAATATAATG
>SVBD01000011.1 GCA_015059045.1 Erysipelotrichaceae bacterium | reverse complement strand
ATATACGTATCATTCCTCTTGTAATTATATTTATTTTTAATTTTTTATACTGTCTACTTGACAGGTATCAGTTCATTATTAGTCTAGATCTTTTAATTGTAGTGTAAGTTATATTATTTTAAGGTAATTTCAATTTCTGCTTTGTATGTATTAGATGTTTCATCTAAATAGATAGATTTAATATTAATAATGTATCCAAATTCTTCTCCTGAATCCATCAATCCTTTATAGAAGAATTCAGTGTATTCACTTAGATCAAAACTATCTCCTTCGTAGAAGAAATCTTCTGAAGATAATCTATTATTAGAGTAGTCTAAGTCTTGGAATTCGTTAACTTTACCTTTTTGAATTAGTTCGATGATTTGTGCTCCATAATCATTAAACTTAGAAGCGTTATATTCATGTTCTCCTACATTATATTCCAAATGGCCTATTACTCTCATTGAAGAATTGACATGGTAAATTCTAATACCTATAGTTTCATTTAATTCGTAATGGATAGAATCAAATTCGTGTAATTTATTAGGAGTGAATAATTCAACCATAATGTATTCATCAAATGGAGTGTTGTTATAATTGTGATTTTTAGATGGAATTAATAATACATTTCCATTTTCAACAAATTCTTCTAATGTAAATGTAACTTTGTTGCTATTAACAAAATTATCTTGAGTAATTACTGTTGGTTCTATCCAACCGACAGCGTATTTAGAAAATGCATTCCAATCTCCCACATTACTTGTTTGCATATCATAATTTCCTAAAACATCATTTTCATCATTTAGAGAATAATAATCAACAATTCCAAAGTTATGAGCAAATTCATGAATTAAAGTTAACGCATTAGAATTTTCTACATTATAGTTTTCTTCATCAGTATATATAAAAGAAAGAGAAGAAGTAATCGCGTTAACAAATTTAGGATTGTTTGTATCGATAATGTAATTGTAGTTTTCATCTATTGTTTGATTATGAAATGTCCATCTAACGGCGCCAGCCCAACTTGCTTGAACATAACTATTATATTTATGATTTTCACCAGTGTGTAGAATAATAATTGAGTCAATAACCCCATTGTTATCTACATCAAAATCTTTGATATTTAAGTTATATGTGGTAATTGCCCAATTGACAATATTTTCTATATAAGCATCTTCTGGAGCAAGGTCTCTAATATCATCATAATTATATTCCGATTCATACCAATCAGTTACAAATGAGTTAACTTGAAGTTTTCCATAAGAAGAAATGCTCATATATTCACTTAAAGTGAATTTAGAAGTGTTTTCATAATCATAAGTTGTTACATTTCCATTTTCATCAATAATATTTCCAAGAACAGTTTTAATTGATTGTAATATTTCTTCTTTCTTCATATCCTTTTGGTCATTCCAAACAAGAGGAATAACTAGCGATTTGATAGTACCAACTGCATTAGTGTTTTGATATGGATGAGACTCAAAATATGAAGAATAAATCCCTTGTTCTATAAATTGAATATCGATGTTTTCTACAACACCTTGATATTCTATTTGTAATTTAACACCCTCTTTTATTACAACATCTTTTGGTAATTCGTTTCCGTTTTCATCAACGAAATACTTAATGTTGGTTTTATTAATTGGCACAGGTATTTGTTTGTATGGGTCGGTACTTGGAACATCTCTAATAATGTTTAGTAAAATATTTTGCATCGTAGAAGCTCTAGCTCTAGTTCCTTCTAAGAAAGGGAATCCACTTGCTAAGAATTCAAAACCTTCACAATCATACTTATAATCTTTTGTATACTCTAGGACTATATTTGTTACAGTATAGTCTTCACTGCAATAGATTTCAAAGTAATCGGTGTATTTATTACTATCATAAGTTAACCCTGTAGTCATCATAGAAAATTGATAATAATCTAATTCATCTTTACTGTTTACAGACATCTTATTAGCGACATTAACACCTTCTTTTAAATAGAAATATTTTTCTACATCTTCTGAAGGGGAAAGTAAATCAACACGATAAGAAACAATTGTTGTTAAAGAGTCTAACGAGTATAGCTTTGTTTCGTTAGTAAACTCGATATTTCCATCCGCATTATAAACGCCATTTTCTAATATTAGACGGATGTTTGTCGTTTCGTCTATAACTACATTTAGTGTATAAGATCCATCGCTATTTTCCTCTACAGAATCAATGTTTTTTAGTATATCTATTGAATTATAAATACGTTCAAATATTTGAAATTCACTATATCTTCCTGTTCTTTCATCAACAACATAAGCCACTTGGATATATTGTTTATCCTTTAAAAGGAACGAGTTTTCTTGAGTTGTGATGGTGTCAGAGAAATATTCTGGTTCGTTTGCTCCTGTTTTAATAGAGTAGGTATCGATTCCTTTAACCTTAGGCCAAGAAGCGACTCCATCATCTGAAATTGTAACTTCAGGAACTGGGATTTCTAGTTTGTTTGTATATCTAATATTATAATATTCGCAATTTTCACACTTTTGATGTTCTTCTCCACCGTGTGAATATGTTGCTTCGATTGCTACTTCCCATGAATCTTCATTAAATTCGTGTTCGACAGTTGGTATAATTTGAGGATAGACTTCATAATAATCACATACTGAACATTTTAATCCTTCAGTAGAACCTTCGCTTGTACAAGTTGCGCTTACTTCTTCAATTATTTCTAAGGAATGTTCTTCGAAATCATATTCTTCATTACAAGTTGAACATACTTTCCAATGATAATCTTCGTTAACGTAATATTCTTCTTCTGGGGTATGCTCGTGTGATGATTCTTTTACTAATTCTTCAATTATTTCAGCGGTAATATTTTTACTTTCTATTTTGATTTTAAATAAATTAATGATGTTATTACTTTTATCGAAAATATAAATATTTTCTAATAATTTAGTTTCTTCGTTTATATAAACGCCGATATTAGTTTCGTTAGCGTTAGTAAATACATAACCTTTACATTCACCAAAATCAGCTATGTCAAAAAAATCATATTCGAGGATATCGCCAACGATTTCGAAGTTGTAGTCAGCAAATAAATATTTTAGAGTGAATTCAAAATATTCTAAATATTCAGATTTTTCATATTCATCGGATCCTCTATTTTTAGTAACTATATAATTTTTATCTTCATATCGATAAATATATGTTTCATCTCCATCAACATTTTCATAGTATATTTCATTGTTAATGAAAATTTCTTTATTACTTGCTGAAGGGATATCTGCGGTTAATATTGTAATATCTAACAAATTAAAAGTATTACTAAAAATAGTTTTTAATTCTTCTTTACTCATAGTTTCTTCAATTATAGAAGTAGAAGAACTTTCCATTTCTAAAGAAGGTTCGGATGTTTGTGTAGAAGGGGAAGTGATATCTTCGGTTGATACGCTGGTGCTAGTTTCTTTGTTTTCTGATGTAATAACTGTAGAAGTGTCTTCTGAAGTGTTTACACTTTCATTACTATTACTTGAATTAGGAGTGTTTGTACTACAAGCAAATAATAGAGTTGATAGTAATGTTAGAAATATTGTTTTTATAATTTTCATAATCGTTTCCTTTCTTTACACGTATATAGAATAATAAAGTTTTCTTTTTTTATTAAGAATATTAGTATCGACTATTGTTTTGGTATTCTTTACAAAGTATTACGATATATTAATATCTAATAGAATTATATATTTAATAATATATATGTGTGATGTCTTAATTTAAGATAATTGGTCATTGTTTTATGCACTATTTTTGATATTTAAAATGCAATTTATTAGTTATTAAGACTAATTTGGCATTAAAACAAAAGAGTATATAAAAAACGTTGTTCGCTTAAGCGAATAAACGATAATAAAAAAGTTCGTTTATACGAACACAATAAAAAAGAGAAATAAATATAAGTTACTTTCGTAGGTTAATGGGTTTGAATATTTGATTTCTTCCTATTATTCTATTGCGCCTATATAATATCCTTTTTTCAAATTTTTGTATCCTTCGAATACAGCAAATACTATAGAGTTGATATTATTTTCTTAAGGCTGTCCCATTCAAGGAAAATGCCTAGAGATAATGATTTGGGCTCACATAAAATTTCAATTAATTTTAAAAAAGGGGGTAAGGGAAAAAATAAAATACGCAGTGGGCAATATTGTGTTTTTATAATGCATAAAGTATTATTTAGTTATGATGAACAATATATTCAGATAAACAAAATTCTTTTCAACTATTAAATGTTGAAAAGAAAGCAAGGGAGAGGTTGAGAAAATGAAAAAGAGATATAAAAATATATTCACATTATTATTTATTGTTACATGTTTTTCTGCTGTATCGTGTAATTCTGAAAACACTAATTTAGTATTTACCAAAAACGAAAATAATGGATATACTTTAGTTGCAATTAATGATTTGAGTGTTACAGATGTTGTTGTTCCTCAAAAGTATAAAGGAAAAAAAGTTACACATATTGAAAAAGGTGTTTTTGATAGATGCGAGAATTTAGAAAGAATTACTATTCCGTTTGTTGGAGACTCAATAGAGGCCGAAGATAATACTAGTTTTGCTTTTCTTTTTGATGGAAACGAATATGACTCAACAAGAATACCCAACATAAAAGAGGTAACTATCACTGGAGGCACTACTATTTATGAAAACGCATTTAAACATTATAGTACAATAGAAAAAATTACTTTGCCAAACACAATTAGTAAAATAGATATTAGCGCATTTGAAAATTGTACAAAATTAGAAAGCATCAATATTCCTGATAAGGTTGTAGAAATTGGTGAATCAGCATTTAAGAATTGTAGTAGTTTGAAAGAAATTCTTTTACCAAAAAATTTAAAAGCAATAGAAAAAAGTACTTTTCAATTTTGTTATCAATTAGAAAATGTTAATATTCCTTCGGGTGTAACATCAATCGGAGTTGGTGCATTTGGCGGTTGTAAAGTAAAGCAAATTAATTTGGATAATATCGTGGATTTAGGAGAAGGTGCATTCTTCGATTGTGATGGTTTGGAAAGTGTTAAAATACCATCTTCAATTAAAACAATTAATAAAAATGTTTTTTCAAATTGTGATAATTTGAAAAATGTAGAAATAGAAAATGGAATAGAGAGCATTGGAGCATCTGCGTTTTCTGTGTGTACCAGTTTAAAAAGCATAGTTATCCCTGATAGCGTTGTAAGTATTGGTGAATCTGCATTTTCGTGGTGTGAAAGTTTAGAAAATATTACGCTTCCAAAGAATTTAAAAATAATTGAAACCCAAATGTTTAGTTATTGCGCGGGTTTAAAAAATATTACATTACCCAATGGATTACAGATTATTGGTCTTTCATCTTTTTATGCTTGTGAAAATTTGGAGATTGTTAATATTCCAGATACAGTAATTAAAATAGATGATTATGCATTCTATTGCTGTAGTAATTTAGTAAACATTAATATGCCAAAAAATTTATTAGTAATAGGAACATCGGCTTTTGCTTATTGTGCGAACTTAGAAAGTGTTATTATTCCTAATAGCGTTGTTGGTATTGGAGGCTACGCATTTTATGATTGTACAAAATTATCAATCTTTTGCGAATCTTCAGAAGAATCGTTAGCAAGCGAATCAGTTTGGAATCCATCGAATAGACCGGTATATTGGAATCACCAATGGGAATACAATGAAGAAGGTATTCCTACACCGCTTTAAAAAAACACGAGGAGAAAAATGTTATGAAACTAAAAAGATTATTCATATCATTGTTAATATTATTAACTAGTTGCACTAGTTGTTCAAATGGTAACGATAGCAAAACAAAATATTATGTACCAAAAGTTAATGAAAAGAAATTTTATGATGCATCTTTTGGGTTTATAGAATCAGAATATAAGAAAAACAGAGAAGAAAGTAAGAAGTATGATTTTGCAAAAGTGATTGTTACTTCAAAGCAAACACTTATTGATGGTGATAATATCTATAAATTAAGTAAAAGAATATCTCTTAAAAATGAATATAATGAAATCTTTGATGGATATATTCAAACAGGATATGGGAAAGATTATGATACAGCAGGATCGTATAGTTTAAGTACTCTTGCTGATATTTGTATTAAAATGAGTGGTAGTTTATATATTATAGGGGAACATACTAATTATTACTCTTCTCCTTTTGCTCACGAAAGAGAATGCCATTTTAACAACGAAATATATATGGTGAAAACTATTTTGTCAAATGATTTTTTAGTTGAATCAATAGTTGCAAAAAGTTTAAACAATCAAATTAATGTTAAGTTTTATTATTATAATGAAGAGGATATACCAACTAAATCATGTGAAATTGATAAAGAGACCTATTTTGATATGGCATTTATCAAATTATTTAATTCTCCAACTTATTTTGGTGTTAATGTTGTTTTTAAAGGGGATATCCTCTTTGACAAAGTTACCCATATTGAAAGATTTGAAGATGTGTCAGCTACAGTTAATTATAATTTTCTCTTTGGAAGCGCTGATAATTTTATACCAAAGTTTGGAAAATATCATTGGGTAGCTGATTCAATAGATGTCAATGTTTCAAAAGATAATGAATTGTTAGGAAATTTGGTCTTAGAAAACGTTAGTAAAATTAAATCGAGAATTTATAATTATTATCATACCTACGCTATGCCATTTACTTTGGAAGGAAAGAATAAATATTATTGTAATCCTATGGCATTTTCTAACGCATTGTCCACAGAAGAAATATATTTCGAATTTAATGAATATATGGCATTAACAAAATTTAAACAAGTGGATAAAGCAAATGATTTACAAGTTGAAGTAGAGTTTGTATATTATTAATAAATTACATTTAAATATTTCTTAGATATATCTTTAAGGAGGAACGAGTAATTATGAAAAAAAATAAAGTATTCAAAATAGCATTATCTATATTGATTATGAGCGCTATGGGCGCAATTTTAAATTCTTGTGGACAATCAGGAATAAAATATGAAGTAATAGAAAAAAATGGTAATCACTATATTTCAAATGTTCAAACAGACAATCAAAAAGAAGTTGTTATTCCTTCAAGATACGAAGGAAAAGCTGTTCGCGGCATTACTAATAGTGCGTTTTTAAAATATACTTCAATGACATGTTTAACATTACCTAATTCTATTATAGAAATTGATGGGTTTTATGGTTGTGAAAATTTAGAAGATATATATTTTAATGGAACAGTAGAGGACTGGATGAATATTGATTTTTCACATAACCCAATGAAATATGCTGAAAACTTATATTTTTTAGATGAAAAAGGATCCGTCAGAAAAAATGGAAAAAAATATTCATTGATTACTGAAATAAACATCTCGGAAAAATTAAGAGTAATAGGAGATTATACATTTTATGGATGTAATCAAATAACTAGCATTATTATTCCAGAGGGAATAACCAAAATCGGAACTGAATCTTTTTATGGATGTGATAAATTAGAAACAATTGAAATTCCAAGCAGCGTAAGAGAAATTGGTAAGGGAGCGTTCGAAAATTGTAACGGTCTTAAAAGTATAAAACTACCTTTTGTTGGGAAAGGCGGGATTGATACCCCTACTATGAATAGTGGGTTTGGCTATATTTTTGGATCTAATGAAAGCTTTGACAACATAACGAAAATCCCTCCATCTTTAGAAAAGGTTATAATTTATAATTGCAATAGAATTTACAACAATGCATTTGCTTATTGTGTTAATTTAAAAGAAGTGTTTGTTTCGAAAAGTGTCGTTTATATGGGTGACTCTGTTTTCGATAGGTGTTCGTCATTAACAGTTTATTTAGAAGCCGAATGTCAACCAATTACTTGGTCTGACCAATGGAATAAAGGATTAAATTCTTATCTTTTTAATATTACAGAAGACAATCTTTTCTTTGAAAAAGATGAGCTGTTTTATGTTGTTTCTAATAATGAAGCAACATTAATTAAATACGAAGGAGACAAAAGCGAAGTAATTGTTCCAGACTCCATTAATATAAATGGAACGAATTATCAAGTAACTATCATAGGTAAAAGTGCGTTTGCAAATAATAAAAATTTGAGAATGGTTGTTTTGCCAAATAATGTTAAAGTTATTGAGAAATATGCTTTTGATAATTGCGAAAACCTTATGAATGTTGAAGTAGGAAATAATTTGGAAAAAATTGGAGAGTTTTGCTTTAGATATTGCAAAAGTTTATTATTGATGGAACTACCAGAAACCGTTTGTGAGTTGGGTATGGGGGCATTTATGTCGTGTTTTGATTTGGTTAGAGTAAATATTCCTAACAAAATAACATCTATTGAAGAAAGATTATTTTCAAGTTGTGAGAGTTTGATCAATATGGTAGTTCCAAAAGGAGTAACAAAAATTGGGAAAGAAGCATTTTACGGCTGCTGTAGTTTGAAAAACATTACAATTCCTTCCGAAATATTGAACATAGAAAGCGAGGCCTTTTCTTACTTGCCAGAAACAGTTTATAATGCTTATGAAAACGGATTGTATTTAGGAAACGAAGAGAATCCATATTTAATTTTGGTGACAGTTAAAAACGTTGAAGCGAGTAGTTTTATTATTCATAAAAACACAAAAATAATTTATGATCACGCATTTTATAATTGTTCTTTATTAAAAGAAATTGAAATACCTGATAATGTATATCTTATTGGAAGAAATGCGTTTGAGTGTTGCTATGAATTGAGTAAAGTTAAATTAGGGAACAAATTAAATACCATTCTTGAGGGGGCTTTTTGTAGTTGTAATAAATTAATTCAAATTGTAATTCCAGAAAGTGTTGAGGTTATCGGACAATCTGCCTTTACAGTATTCGATGAAAAAATGATTTATTGTGAGCGTTCAAGTATGCCAGACGGATGGGCTGATCCAAGGGGACGTAGCTCATCTCAGATTTATTGGAAGGGACAATGGACATATGTTAATGGAGTTCCTACTCCAATTATTAGTGAATCATAATAAAATAGGTGATTTAATATGAAAGTTAATATTTTTCCTTTGGTTTCTAGTTTACATAATCAAAATAAGATAAACAAAGCCACTCAAAAGTTGCTAAATGAATTAATGAGTATTAGCAATATTGATTTCAAGATATCAACAATTGAAGAATTATATGATTGTGATTTATCTCTAATATTAATTCAAAGTGGAGGAAGCGAAGGATTGTTTTTAGAGAATTTTTCTAAATTAAGGGGACCATTTTATTTGTTGACATACGGCAACAATAATTCCCTAGCGGCATCATTAGAGATATTATCATATTTAAAAGATAACAACTTAGATGGAGAGGTTCTCCATGGACCAAATGAATATATAATCAAAAGAATTAAGGAAATAACAAAGAGTAACACTAAATATAGATTTGGAGTAATTGGTAAGCCTAGCGATTGGTTGATTGCTAGTAATGTAAACTATCAAACAGCAAAGAGGCTTCATAATGTTGAGTTAGTTGACATTTCTATCGATAAAGTGTGTGATTGCTATAAGGAAAGTAATAACGATAAAAAACCAAGGTTTAATTATGATGAAAATGAGATGGATAAAGCGTTAAGACTTCACAAAGCTTTAGAAACCATTAAAGAAGAGTATGATTTAGATGGATTAACTATTAGATGCTTCGATCTGTTAGGAAAATTAAAAACAACTTCGTGCCTTTCTTTATCATTGCTAAATAAAGAAGGAATTGTCGCTACTTGTGAAGGGGATATTCCAACAATGATAAGTATGCATTTGTTAAATACAATTACTAATCAAGTTGGTTTTCAAGCGAATCCAAGTAGAATCGATATTGAAAACAAAAAAATGATACTTGCACATTGTACATTGCCATTAAATATGGTGGAGAAATATTATTTAGACACTCATTTTGAATCCGGCATAGGAGTAGCCATTAAAGGATATTTAAAAGAAGAAAAAGTTACTATATTTAAATTAAGTAGGAATTTGAAGGATTATTTTGTTACTACAGGAAGAATAATAAGAAATCTTGAAGAATCAAATTTGTGTCGCACTCAAATTGAGGTAGAAATAGACAAAGATATTGAATATTTTTTAAATCGACCATATGGAAATCATCACGTAGTAATTTATGGTGATTATAAAAATGAAATAAAAGATTACATGAATAAGATAAAATAAAAGAGATAATTTATGAAAAAAATATTTGAAAAATATGAAACAATTTTTTGTTTACTACTAATAGCTATTTATATATTAGTAAATATGTTTTGCATACAAAATTTTGGGACTACTGATTATAGAAGTGTTATCGTTAACACAATTTTTTCATTAGGGTTAATTTGCTTAATGATTGCTCTTAAAAGATTAGAATATTATGGAATAAGAAAACC
This sequence comes from Erysipelotrichaceae bacterium, assembly GCA_015059045.1. Taxonomy (GTDB): domain Bacteria; phylum Bacillota_I; class Bacilli_A; order RFN20; family CAG-449; genus UBA3210. The sequence goes on along the minus strand of SVBD01000011.1, from coordinate 45,219 downwards.
TATTAATCTTAAGAAGAATTTATATTTTATACCATTATTGGTTATTGCTTTTGTAAATTTATGGGGTGGGATTAATGTTAATAATTCGAAATCCGAGATAGTATTTCATATATTAAACATGATTAATATTGGATTTATTGAAGAAGTTATTTTTAGAGGCTTTTTATATAAAATGATGGCAAAAGATAATGAAAAAGTAGCTATAATTGTCAGTTCTATAACTTTCGGTATTGGTCATGTGGTTAATTTATTTAATGGAGCGGAGTTAATACCCACTTTATTACAAATGTGTTCTGCGATAACAATTGGATATCTATTTGTTATTATATTTAATAAAAGTAAATCAATTATCCCTTGTGTGGTGACTCATATATTAATTAATTCGTTATCAATTTTTAACAATTATAACAATTTATTGTTATATATATCTTCATTGGTTTTAATTGTTTTCCCAATAGCATACGCTATTTATTTAAGTGTAACTATTAAAGATGAAAAGAAGATTGAAGAATAAGTGATAAACTATAGCGGGAAATTAATTAGAAGGGTATAATTTAACAAGGTGAAGTTTATGGCAAAATTAATAATGTTAATAGGAATTCCAGGTAGTGGAAAAACAACTTATTCAAAAGATCTTTCAAAGGAATATAATGCAAGTGTTATTTCTAGTGATAAAGTAAGACAAACATACATTGGAATTGATGAAAAGGATGTCTTTCCTACAGTTTATAAAATGTGCATTGAAGAATTAAAAGAAGAAAGAAATGTAATTTTAGATGCAACACACATTACTCCTAAGGTCAGAAAGAGAAGTTTTGATGCTTTAGATCAATATGGAGTTGAATATGAAAAAATTGCAATTTTTGTTGATACTCCAGTAGATATTTGTGTACAAAGAGTAGAAAAAAGAAATCAAGATCCGAACGAATTATTTTTGCCTCTTGAAGTAATTGAATCATATGGTAAAAATATTGTTCCTCCACAGGAAGATGAAGGATTTAAAGAAGTTCGTATTATTAAAAGTGGACAATAGTTTTTAAAAAACCTAAGGTTAATGTTTTCTTTAGGTTTTAATTGCATTATGGAATTATAAGAGGGAAAAGTATGATAAAAAATAGAACAGCACAATTAATATATTTAACGGCAACATGTACTATTGGCATTGTGGCTATTTTTGCAAGTTTAGGTTTATTTAATTTCTTTTTTAGATGGGATTTTTATGTATATTTTACTAATATAAGTAATTACTTTTGCTTAGTTGTCTTGTTTTTTGAACTAATTCAAACAATTAAAAAGAAAGAAGATAGTTTCATTACTTCTTTGCCAACTTTAAAGTTTGTTGGGATGGTTGGAATCACTTTAACCTTTTTAGTTTTTAATATTATGCTTGGGCCAGGAAGAAAACCACATGAAAACTTTACTGTAGAAAGTATTTCTTTGCATGTTATTTTACCAATTCTATATATAGTTGATTGGTTTTTATTTTATGAAAGAAAAAAAGCAAATTGGAAATATCCTTTATTTGCTTTAATATTACCAGCTTCTTATTTTGTATATATAATTATTCATGCGGCAATATTAAATTTTGACACTTCCATTATGTGCTTAAATGGTTATAGTCCATTAATTTATCCATATTTCTTTATTAACTTTGAGCAACTAGGAATACCCGGGGTATTAATGTGGTTAGGTATTATTCTAGTTTTCTTATTAATAGTAGGATATGGATATTATGGCTTAGATAAAATTAAAAGAAAAAAATAAAATCACTCAATAACGAGTGATTTTTTTCGAAGTATTAAGATAAATTTTTGTTTATTTCTCTTTGAGAAATTCTTCCCTTTGGATCGATATCTCCTGATTTTAACAAGCATTGCTTTGTTAAGAAAGGTCCAACAATTTCATAAATCAATACCGCGAATAAGGTAATGTTTTGGATGACTAATCCATCAGCACCTAATTCTGCAGAAGCTTTAATAGCCATGCCTAGAGCAACACCGGCTTGAGGTAAAAGTGTAATCCCTAAATATTTAATAATATTTGGACTACATTTAGTAAGCCTTGCACTTAAGTTAGCGCCAAAATATTTACCTAATGATCTTGATATAATATAGATTACGCCAATTAATACAATAATGATATCTCCAAAAATGCTTAGGTTTAGTTCTGCTCCACTTATAACGAAGAATAGAATTAATATTGGAGTAGTCCATCGATCAGAACGATCCATAAGTTCTTCGGAGAAATCGCATATGTTACAAAATACTGTTCCAAGCATCATACAAGATAATAACGAAGAAAATGCGATGTGAATGCCTCCAATTTCAAATTGTAAACTTGAAATAGCAACTGTCATCATTACAAAGGTTACAGTTACCGCCATACGCTTGCTTCTTGAGTGAAATATTTTTTCGCAAAGAGTAAATAATACACCCATTAAGGCTCCAAGTAATAAAGATAGTCCAATTTCTAGTAATGGCTCTAAAATAATTGATACGATATCAACTGCACCAGCACTTAATGACTTAGCAATCCCAAAGGAAATAGCAAATACTATTAAACCAACAGCATCATCTAAAGCAACAACAGGTAATAGAATATCGGTTAATTCGCCCTTAGCTTTATATTGCTTTACTACCATTAATGTTGCTGCAGGAGCGGTTGCTGTTGCTACTGCCGCTAACACTATAGCGGCAGATAAAGATAATTTATCAGGAATAATAAAATGTAATCCGATTAAAAATGCATCAACAACAATTGTGGTTATTACTGCTTGAAGAATACCAATTATTGTCGCTTGTTTACCAATCTTTTTTAATTGGCTAACTCTAAATTCATTACCCATTGAAAAAGCGATAAATCCTAATGCTAAATCACAGATAATTCCAAATCCATGTAATTGTTCTTGAGTTATACCTAATCCTTCTATTCCAAATGCTCCCAAACAAAAAGGACCAATTAGAACACCCGCAATTAAATAAGCTGTTACTGCCGGTAATTTTACTTTTTTTGCTAAACGAGATAATAGAAGCCCTCCAAGTAAAGCAATTGAAAGACTTAATAATATTGATGCTGTTGTATTCATAATTTTACGCCTTCTTTCAAAAACAACATGTTCTAGTTTGACTAATATTTAGTCAACGGGAATTATTATAGTTTTGTAATTTTTAAAAAGCAATCAATTTTATTAATAAATTAGATATTTAAATTAGGATGACAAAAAAAGAATGATGTATTATAATTTTTGTATATTTATTTTTTAAATAAAAACCAAAATAATAATTTTAGAAAAGGAGAATCTATATGAATAAACCAAGAATTCAAGATGATTTATATACATATGTAAATCAAGACAAATTAGAGGAATTAATTATTCCTGATGACAAACCATGTATCGGTGGGTTTCAAACTCTTGCGGAAGATGTTGAAAAGGTAATGATGAATGAGTTTGAAGAAATGTGTGCAAATGATAATTATCCTAATGATTATTTAAAAAGAGCATGTAAACTATATCAAATTACTAAAGATGCTGAAAGAAAAGAAAAGTTTGGTATCAAACCTGCTTTAGATAATTTAGAAATATTAAAAGAATTAAATGATATTTCTACTTTTAATAAATTAGCTAAAGAATTAGCTTTAAAAGGAATATCATGCCCATTAAGAGTTAGAGTAGATACTGATATGAAAAACACTAAACAACATAGAGTATATATTCAAGGCCCTGGAGTAATTTTACCAGATGCATCTTACTATAAACCTGAAATGGCTCAACAAAAAGAAATGATTATGGGTATTTGGGTGAATGTAGCTAGAATGATTCTTGCAAAAAGTAATTTAACACCAGAAGAACAAAATAAATATTTAGAAGACACTTTAGCGTTTGACTCTATTTTAGGTAATTTAGTTAAAACAAGTGAAGAATGGTCTGAATATGTAAATATGTATAATCCAATGAGTGTTGAAGAAGTTTCTTCTTTGTTAAGCACAATTGATTTTAAAGCAATTTTAAATGATTTATTTGGATTTGTTCCAGAAACAATTATCGTTAGTGAACCAAGATATTTTGAAAACTTCGCTAGTGTACTTAATAATGAAACTTTTGAACAATATAAACACTGGGCATATGTTAATGGATTAATCAATTCTTGTTCTTTATTAACCGAAGAATTAAGAGAATTAGGTAGTGTATATTATCGAACAATTGCAGGCATTCCAAAAAACACTCCAATTGAAAAGTTCGCTTATCAATTAGCATCTGATATGTATTCTGAACCAGTTGGCTTATATTATGGTGAAAAATATTTTGGAGAAGAAGCTAAAAAAGATATTACTGAAATTGTTTATCAAATCATTGATACATATAAAGAAAGAATTCAAAAGAATGAAATTTTAGAAGAAGAAACAAGAGAAAAAGCAATCTTAAAATTATCTAAAATTGGAGTAAAAATGGGTTATCCAGATAAAGTATTAGATTTCTATGGAAAATTAATATTTAACGAAGAAAGTTCTTTGTTTGATATTGTTAATGAATTAAGAAGAATAACACTTTTAGATAATTTTGAAAAATTATCTAAACCAACAAATCCAGAAAAATGGGCAATGCCAGGACATATGGTAAACGCTTGTTATGATCCTTTTGTTAACGATATCACTTTCCCTGCTGCAATTTTACAAGCACCTTTCTATTCTATTAAACAAACAAGAAGTGAAAACTTAGGTGGAATTGGCGCGGTTATTGGACATGAAATTTCTCACGCATTTGATAGTAATGGAGCAAAGTGTGATGAAAACGGCAATATCAATAATTGGTGGAAGGAAGAAGACACAAAAAGATTTGAAGCAAAGGTAAATCAAATGGTAGAACAATTTGATGGAATTGAATTACCTTGGGGAAAAGTAAATGGTAAATTTATCGTAAGTGAAAATATGGCGGATAATGGCGGCATGGGTGTAACTTTAGAAATCATGTCTAAAACACCAAATGCTTCGTATGAAGAATATTTCACTAACTGGGCTAAAGTGTGGTGTATGAAAGCAAAACCAGAATATCTACAATTATTAATTAACTTAGATGTTCATGGACCAAATATCTTGCGTGCGAATATGCCACCAAGAAACTTTGAAGAATGGTATAATACATTTGATGTAAAAGAAAGTGATCAAATGTATATTGAACCAAGCAAGAGAATTGTAATTTGGTAATAAATGGAGGTGCCTTAATTAATCTGGCACCTTTTATAATGTATCCAATGATTCAAAATTATATTTTCTCTATTTATTTTCCTGTACTTTTATTGTGAAGAAACACCAACTGATTCTGGAAACTATTGGAAATATGTTGATGGTGTTCCTACAATAATAAATGTTTAATAAATGAAGAAGTAGAGGAAATTTGCAATCTTATGAGCTTTTAGTTACAATATAATTATAAATAGGAGGACAAAATAGTGATTGATTTTAACGCTAATGGATTTTTTGCTAGATTAAAGAAAGTAAAAAATGATGAATTCGGAAAGATGATTGATGATTTCATGATTGAAGGAGAAGAAGTAGTAGGTGCTTATCAAAGTGTTCGTGATGGTGTAGTCTTTACAAATAAAAGAATTATTGCTATTAACGTTCAAGGTATTACAGGAAAGAAAAAAGATTTTACTTCAATTCCTTATAGCAAAATTACTACATTTTCATTAGAAACAGCAGGAACATTTGATTTAGATGCTGAATTAGAAATCTATCTATCAGGTGTAGGTAAAGCAAAATTCCAATTTACAGGATCTACAGATGTAAAAGCTATTTGTAAAATGATTTCTGATTACACATTAAGATAAAAAACAAGGACCGTATTATAACGGTCTTTTTGTTTGTTGAATATATAAAATATAAAGGTTATACTTTTATTAAAGAAAAACTATGGAGGCATTTCATGGCTTATTTAAAAAATTTTAGTGGACAAATTCTTTTAAAAATTGAAGGTAATTATATTAAGGAATTTAATGGTCAGATTAAATATAAACTATCAGATAATAGAGTACAGGATTTCTATGGGAGAACGTTGTTTGTTTTAGATGGAGATAAAGTAAAAGATTTTTATGGAAGAGTCTTATTGAATATTACTTATGATTCAGTTAAAGAATTTGGTGGAAGAATTATTGCTAAATTTGATACCAATTATATTAAAGATTTTTCTGGAATGATTCAGTATAAAATAGATGGTTTTCTTTCAAGAAGAGAATTAATGGCCTTACTCGCTGTCATCTATGCTAATTAATAATTAGAGATCGTTTATAAGCGATCTTTTATTTTGCCCGCATACCTTTAATATTTAACCGAAAGAGGAACTGACACTTTTTCTTTTATAAATAATGATACTATTTGTTTTGCTTAAGGAGAAAAAATATGGAAGCAATAAAAATAGTTAATTTAACAAAAAAATATAAAGATTTAATTGCAGTAAATAATTTGAATTTAGCAATTGATAAAGGTGAACTTTTTTCATTGTTAGGTGTTAATGGTGCGGGTAAGACTACAACAATTAATATATTATCTTGTTTGGAAAAACCTACTAGTGGAGATGCGTATTTAAATGGCAATAGTGTTTTAAACGAAGCTTTTGAAATTAAAAATATTATTGGAATTTCCCCTCAAGAAACGGCAATAGCTAATAATTTAACAGTAAAAGAAAACTTAGAATTTTTTTGTGGAATATATGGCTTTTCCAAGGAAAAAGCCCATCAAAAGATAACTATGTTAACAAATCAATTTGGATTAACTGGTGTTTTAAAAAAGAAAGCGTCTAAGTTATCTGGGGGATATAAGCGAAGATTAAGTATCGCTATAGCATTAATTAGTGAACCATCTATTTTGTTTTTGGACGAACCTACTTTGGGTTTGGATGTAATAGCGCGAAGTGAACTATGGGATATAATAAATAAACTTAAAGGTAAAGTTACTATTGTTTTAACCACACACTATATGGAAGAAGCAGAAGCTTTGTCAGATAGAATAGGTATTATGAAAGAAGGTAAATTACTTGTTGTTGGTACTATTGAAGAAGTATTAAAACAAACTAATACAGATAGAATTGAACAAGCATTTATTTCTATAGTAAAGGAGAATGAAAATGAGAACGATTAATTTTGCCAAAAGATGTTTCAAAGAAATAATACGCGATCCTTTAAATATTATTTTTGGATTAGGATTCCCTATTGTATTATTGCTATTATTAAGTGCGATTCAAAAAAATATTCCAGTTGATTTATTTGAAATAGAAAGTTTAGCGCCAGGTATTGTAGTTTTTGGCCTTTCATTTTTTACGCTATTTTCTGCGACGTTAATTGCAAAAGATAGAGAAAGTTCGTTTTTAAAAAGATTATATACCATGCCAATGAAATCGTATAACTTTATACTAGGATATATGTTACCGCTTATTCCTTTGGCAATAATTCAATCTTCAATCACATATTTAGTAGCTATGTTTTTAGGGTTGCCTTTTTCTTTAAATGTCATATTTGCCATTTTATTAAATATTCCAATGGCGATATTTTATATCGCTTTAGGTTTGTTATGTGGAAGTGTTTTTAATGTTAAACAAGTAGGAGGGATATGTGGGGCGTTACTTACTAATCTTTCTGCGTGGCTTTCTGGGATTTGGTTTGACTTAGAATTAGTCGGAGGAACTTTTAATAAAATTGCTTCATTCTTGCCATTTGTTCATGCGGTTGAACTAGAAAGAGTTATTATTAGTAGTTGTTATAATATGATTTATATATATCCAATTTTAATATATGGTTTGATTACAACAATTTTATCTATTGTTATATTCGTAAAGAAAAAATAACAAAAGTAAAACGATAGATGTTAATAATATTTTAATAATATTATTAACGCCCGTATTTATCTTGATTAATTAATTTATCCATTTCTTTACTTTCTAAGTATTCGTGGAATTTTTCTTTATCAAATTCAAACTCTTGTAATGTTTCTTCTTCCATAGGACCGGTTTGAATATAATCAAAATAATGATTGTCTTTTTCATCTTCAATAGATTCTTTTTTAAAGAAATTTCTAAATATATTTTTTCTCATAAAATCACCAACATCATTTTTTGAATAAATTGATGAAATATAATGGTAATTTTTGCCTAAATATAGAAGAATAATATTATTGAATTAATATTAATATATATAAATTAGAAATAGGAGGACTACTTATGGATCAATTACAATTTGTAGATAAAGAAATCTTTGAAGCAATTCAAAAGGAAACTAATAGACAACAAACTCATTTAGAATTAATCGCTTCAGAAAATTTTGTTTCTAAAGCAGTGCTTGAAGCTCAAGGCAGCGTATTAACAAATAAATATGCAGAAGGTTATTCTGGTAAAAGATATTATGGTGGTTGTGAATATATTGATGAAGTAGAAAATCTCGCAAAAGAGAGATTAAAAAAATTATTTAATGTTAATTATGTTAATGTTCAACCTCACTCTGGTTCTCAAGCTAATATGGGAGCATATCGTGCTTTATTAAATTCTGGTGATAAGATTTTAGGTATGGCTTTAGATCATGGAGGACACTTAACTCATGGCTATAAGTTATCTTTCTCTGGACAAGATTATCAAGGATATTTTTATGGTGTGTCTAGTGTCAGCGAAACTATTGATTATGATGAAGTAGAAAGAATTGCTTTAGAAGTAAAGCCAAGATTAATAGTTGCAGGAGCATCCGCTTATCCTAGAAAAATTGATTTTAAAAGATTTAGAGAAATTGCTGATAAAGTAGGGGCTTACTTAATGGTAGATATGGCTCATATTGCTGGATTAGTTGCAGCAGGACTCCACCAAAATCCTTGTGATTATGCACATATTGTTACATCTACTACTCATAAAACCTTAAGAGGTCCAAGAGGTGGAATCATCTTAACTAATGATGAAGAAATTGCAAAGAAAGTAGATAAAAATGTATTCCCTGGAATTCAAGGTGGTCCATTAATGCATGTAATATGTGCAAAAGCAGTTGCATTTAAAGAAGCGTTGAATGAAGACTTTGTAGAATATCAAAAACAAGTTGTAAAAAACGCTAAAGTTTTAGCGGATTCATTTATTAAACTTGGATATCATGTAATTTCTGGAGGAACAGATAACCATTTATTACTATTAGATGTCAAGTCTAAAACTGGATTGAATGGTAGAGATAGTGAAAATTTATTAGGTAGAGTAAATATTACGGTTAATAAAAATACTATTCCTAACGATAGTGAAAAACCTTTCTTAGCAAGTGGTATTAGACTTGGAACTCCAGCTTTAACTACTAGAGGTTTTAAGGAAGATGATATGAAAGAAATTGCAAAATTAATAGACTTAACTTTATCTAATCCAAATGATGAAGAAATATTAGAAAAAGTAAAGCAAGATGTAATTTCTTTGTGTAATAAATATCCATTAAATTATTAATATAAGAGATAAGTGAAAAACTTATCTTTTTTTTGCACCTTTTTGTGCTTTATAATTGTCTTAATAAGTGAAAATATTTTCAAAAGGTAATTTATGGTTAAGATAAGCACATTAATTAAGTTCACTAATGGTAATGATCAAATCGCTAGTGAAGTGTTTAGAGATATCTATAACGCTTACTATAAACTAGTTTATTTTGTGCTTGCAAAATATCTTACTTCTTCTAGTGATATTGAAGATATTCTAGTAGAGTCATTTGTTTCTTTGTTTGAAAATAGAAAAAAGGTTACAAATATTAAATATTATTTAACCACTATTGGCAAGAACAAAGCTTTAAATTTTTTAAAGAAAAGAGACAGGGAAATAAATGTTGATCAATTCGTTTTAGAAAATACAATAACTTCACACAATTCTAGTTATAACGATGTGGTGGAAGAATTAAGAAAATGTTTGGATCAAGAAAGTGTTGATATTATTATTGAACACGTAGTAGAAGGAGTATCTTTAGTAGAACTAAGTAGAAAATATAACCAACCAATAAATACCTTGAAAAGCAAATATCGAAGAGCACTAAAAAAAGCGGGTGCGTATTTAGGAGAATATTATGAGAAATAAGAAAAAACTATTTTCACTTATTGAAAAGAAAATGCCAGAAAAAGATTTATTTAATAGAATCGAAAACAAAATTGAAGTAAAAGAAAAAAGAAGATTTAATAAACCTTTATTTGTTTCTTTGCTTGCTTCTTGTTCTGTAGTGCTAGTGGCTGGATCAATCTTAATTGGAGGTCTTGGTGGTGGTTTTAATAAAGATGTGAGTTCTTCACTTCCTTCAATTATGGAAGGAGGAGATGATCTAGCAGGAACAACAACTAAGCCTGGATCAGGAACTACTTCATCTCCAACTGGAGGGGAAGAAGATTCAAAAACTGAAGCGGCTCCAGGAGATGATGCCGGATTAGAAGGTGGAGAAGCTGGCTATGATGAACCTTCACTTGAAGAACCAGGATATGATGAAACTCCTACAGATAAACCAAACAATCAAGAGCAATATAAGAAAACATTAACTGCAACAGAGTATAGTGATTTTGATAATTACTCATATTGGATAGATTTAGTTAATGGCGAAGCTTATGATGAATCACAACAACAAATCTTAGATTTTAAGCAAATTTCTTTAATGGTTCATAATTATGAAAAGACAAATTATGCGTTAACTACGAATAAGATTGACGTTGTTTTAAAAGATAAAAACAATAACCCATTACCTCTTGCAGATGTTTCTTTATATTCAAACCAAACATTAATTTATGAAGCTGTAAGTAATGCAAAAGGTGTTAGTTATCTATATCATAATTTAGAAGAATATGAGGGTTTTGATGTAAAAATCCAATATGAAGAACAAGAATATTGGTTTAATGTAAGTGAAATAAACGAAAATAATTCTTATGAATTTAAAGTAGATGTAGAAAGAGTAGAATCGAAAAATGTAGATATCGTTTTCTTTGTTGACACTACTGGATCTATGGGCGATGAATTAACTTACATTAAACAAGAACTAGTAAGTATTATTGATACAATTAGTGAATATGATTCTTCTTATTCTATTAATGTTGGTCTTTGCTTCTATAGAGACCAAAGTGATGTGTATGTAACAAAGGTCTTTGATTTTGATAATGATATTAATAAGGTATTAATAAATTTAGAAGCTCAAAGAGTTGCAGGTGGAGGAGACTATGAAGAAGCTATTCAAGATGGATTAAAAGAAGTTAACAGATTATCTTGGAGAGAAGATTCTACTAAACTTGTCTATCACTTCTTTGATGCGCCAAGTCACGATAAAGATTTCAATACTGTATATGAAGAATATTATAAATTATCTTCTAAAGGTATTAGATATATCCCAGTTGCTTCAAGCGGATTAAATAAAATTGGGGAATATATTGCAAGAGAAGGAAGTCTATTAACAGGTGGAACCTATACTTCTCTAACTGATGATTCTGGAATTGGTGGAGGACATATTGGAATTACTACTCCTTCAGATACAGTGGTCGAATATTTAAACGATATGATTGTTAGATTAACTATCGAATTTATTACCGGCCAAGATATTGCTCCTACTCCAATAGGAAATTAAGTGTGCTTAATGCACACTTTTTCTTTTTACAAAAAAATAAAAAAAGTTGTTGACTATAAATAATGTTATCTATAAAATAAGAATAGGAATCATTCCTAAAAATGAAAGGAGAAGATTTATGACTAAACAAAAGACTGCAATTCTTTCTATTATTAGATCTTCGTGCAAGCATATGACGGCAGAAGAAATATTCTTTGAAGCAAGAAAAGAAGTTCCGTCAATCTCATTAAGTACAGTTTATAGAAATTTAACTCAACTAGCTAATGAAGGTTTAATTAATAAAATTGATATAAGTGAATCTAGATGTATCTTTGATAAAAATGTAATCTTACACGCTCATAAAGTTAATGATATAACCGGAGAAATAGAAGATGTCTTTTCTGAGGAATTAGATACTTTAGTAAGAAGTTTAGTTGATAAAGGTATCGTTTCATATAATTTAGTAATTCATTACAAATAAGATAATAAACATATAAGATAATATAGGAGGAAAAATATGGCAAAATATCGTTGTAAAGTATGTGGACAAGTAGTTGAAATTCCAGAAGGTGAAGAATTAGTTTGTCCAGTTTGTAAAGCAAAAGGAGAAAAATTCTTATCTCCATATGTAGAAGAAGAAATGACATGGCCTGCAGAACACGTAATTGGTGTTGCTAAAGGTGTAGATCCATTTATTCTTGAAGGATTAAGAACTCATTTCCAAGGTGAATGTAGCGAAGTAGGTATGTATATGGCAATGGCTAGACAAGCATTAAGAGAAGGTTATCCTGAAGTTGCTTTAGTTTTAGAACAAATTGCAAAAGAAGAAGCAGAACACGCTGCTAGATTCCAAGAAATGTTAGGCGAATTAGTAACAGATTCAACAAAAGCAAATATTGAAAAAATGTTACAAGGTGAAAATGGTGCTTGCCATGGTAAAATGGATATTGCAACAAGAGCTAAACAATTAGGCTTAGATGCAATTCATGATTCAGTTCACGAAATGGCTAGAGATGAAGCTCGTCATGGTAAAGCTCTAGTGGCTTTATTAGATCGTTACTTTAAATAATAACAATGAATAAACACACGATAATTCGTGTGTTTTTTATTTTGTAATGATATACTTTTATAGTAAACATAGGAGATAATTCATGTTAGTTTTAAAAGATATCACTAATTTAAAAGAAGTTTATAATTATCATATGAGTTTTATTACTCCATTTTTCTTCAAGTCTTCTTTTTCTAAATGGAAAGAATCTTTTTTAAATGATATTGATGGAGAAGGGAGAATTCTTTTTAAAGAACTAATTGTAAAAGGAGTTTATGAAGAAGATAAATTATTAGGATTTATTCAATATGGAAAGTCTTCTTTTGTATTTGATGAAGAAGGAAACATATCAGAAAATAGTTATTATCAAATTATTAGAAATTTATATTTTAATAATAAAGAAGTAGGCGCAATTTTATTAAATGAAGCCTTAAATTATTTTAAAAAGGAAGAAAGAATTTATGCATTTTTCCATTATTTTGGAATGAGTGAATTTGCAAGACACGGCAAACTATTTGAAAAACATAGATGTGTTGAAGATTTGTTAAAAAAATTTAATTTTACTATCGAACACGAAAATGTTTATTATTCTTCTATTATTAATAAGATAGAAAATTCTGAAGTAGAAATTAAATCATATGAATTAACAAAAGGTAATCAACAATATATTGATTTTATTTTAAATGACGAACAAGTAGGTGGTTGTGAAATTCATTACGTAAATGAAAAGACAACATATCTACGTTGGATTTATGTAAATGGTAATATTATAAATAAAGGTATTGGAACTAAATGTATGAAAGCATTAAAGAATTATCTTTTTAAAAAAGGTATTACTAGATTTGATACCGATACTTCAATTAATAATAACTTAGCTAGACATTATTATGAAAAAAACGATTTTAAATATGAAGGAATTACTAGAAGTTATTATTTAAAATAATAATATCATTAATCTAGTAAAGCTTATATTTCTTGATTTTATAAAAATACTTATAGTAAAATTTAAATAGTTAGGAGGCCATTATGAAAGTACGTTCTAAAATAATAAATCGCACGATTAGTTTTATTTATCTTGGTTTTTTTGTTCTTGGAATTGCTTGCGTGGCTCTTGGAACTGTCCAAGTTATTAATCTTTATAAGGAGAATCAAAGATTACTTGAAATTAAAGAAAATTTGGAAAATGGAGCAAATAAACAAGATATATTTGAAGAATTCCATTTTGATGAATATTACAGCGTATTTGTAGAAGATGGATACGCTTTGTATGATGATAAAGAAAACGAAACAACAATATTTTTTACAAAATGATCGAACATTCATAGTTCGACATTTTTTTATTTATCATTAAAGTAATATTAATTAAGGTGATAAATGATGGATAAGGCAAATGAAGTAAATAATTCTTTTATAAGTTCTTCTAAACTATTAAATTTATTTACAATTGGCATTATCTCTTTTTTGATGGTGTTTAAAAATGATGCCCTCTTATTTAATCCTTTTATTCTTTCGTCGGTTTGGTTTAGCTATCGTTTATCACCTTTTAAACGGAATACATTTTTAATAACGTTAATAGGCTTTAGTTTTATATTTAATATTAATTTTGGAATAGAAATTTTATTGGTCAGTTTATTTATTGGATTGTTATTTTTATGCAATAAATTCATTAATACCTCTATTGAATATCAGGAATTTTTACCATTATTAATTTGTTTGATTATTATTTCAATAAGGTATCTTTCCTTTAATGTATTACTGCCTTCAATATTCAATTGTTTGATTAATGTTATATTTACTTTATTGCTGGCGTATTCGCTTGAAAAAGTGAGGTTTTCTAAGGAAAACCCCGGTGAAAGTTTAAATTTCATAAATAAAATAATAGCTATATCTTTTATATTTTCTTTATTTTTTAATATTGATATTTTTAACTTATTCTTAATTGCTTTAATGGTTTTATTCTTAATAAAAAACGATAAACAAGAAATAGTATTAGGAGAGTTATTGCTTCTTTTCTTATACAATTATTTGTTCTTCTCAATTCCTATAGAAATACTAATAATTTATTTGGTTGGTTTAACTTTTGCTTCCTTCAGTAAAAGATTTGCACCGATAATTTTTATAATTTTAGTAGATGGATTTTATATAGTTAAATATAAAGATTTTTATTTGGATTTAAACTTTTATTTAAATATATTATTAACTTTAATTTATTATTATTTTCCAAAGAGTTTGGAGAATAAAATTAAATCGATACTATTCTCAAATGAAGATTATGTTTATACATTAGAAGAAAAATTATCTAGATCTAATTTAAATTTAGAAGTGGCAAAAGAATATTTATCCTTAATAAAGGAAGATCCAATAATGGAAAATGATATTGAATCACAAATTCTTTTAAATGTTGATAAATCATTTTGTGAAGCGTGCCAAAATATTAACTCATGTTCTTTAAGAAGTAATTTCCCTACTTATTTGAAACAATCAATTAATAAGTCAGAAAAGATGAATATTTTAAATAATTGCTATTATCCATATAAATTAATAGCAAAGTTTGAAAGAGCAAATAAAAATTACTATTATCAATTAGCGTGTAAAGAAAATAAAATATTAAATCGAGAATTATTTAATAGGCAAATAGATATTATTCTTTCCTCGCTAGATTCTAAAATCGAAGAAAATGAAAATATAGAGAATAATTTTTATTTGGATTATGAAGTGGTAACCTCTTCTTTAGATAAAGAAAATGGGGATAGTTATTATTTAATTGATGATAAAAATAGATTTCTTGTTTTATTAAGTGATGGCATGGGTCATAGCAAAGAAGCACATCAAATATCCCAATACTTAATATCTTTGTTTATTAATTCCTATAAATTATCAAAAAACATTGAAAAAACGTTAAAAAATATAAATTTATTATTAAAAACTAAAAGTACGAACGAATCATTTGCTACTTTAGATTTAGCTTCTTTCAATTTAGTAGACGGTAAAGTAACACTATATAAACAAGGAGCTTTTGTATCCTTTCTTATTAGAAATGGTAAAGTTCAAATGTTTAACAAAATATCTTTGCCTTTAGGAATAATTGATTGTGTAGAAATTTTTAAAGAAGAAATAGAAATTAAAGAGAACGATTATTTTATTTTCCTATCAGATGGCTTTGGTGATGAAGTTGAAGAAAGAATAAATAAAACATTAGATATAATTAATTCGTATACATTAGATGAATATATTAATGCACTATATAAAGAATTAAACGAAAATAACAATCAAGACGATAAAACTCTTCTTGTTTTTAAAGTTTCATTAATATAGTGATTTATTTTAAAAATTGATTTATAATCAATTTGTGATGAATATGAAATGTTTAAAAATCAATTATCCTAAGGATAAAACTTATTTAGTCGCAGTTTCCGGTGGGCCAGATTCAATGGCTCTTTTAAACATGCTGTATTCTTTAAAATATAAACTTGTTATTTGTCATGTTAATTATCACAAAAGGAAAGAATCTGATTTTGAAGAACAAGAACTTTGTAAATATGCAAAAGAAAGAAATATACCAGTTCATGTAATGGACGCAACAACTATCAAACAAGAAGGTAATTTCCAAGCTTGGGCTAGAGAAGTTAGATATGAGTTTTTTAAAAAACAATATTCAATTTATCATGCAGAAGCTTTATTTGTCGCTCATCAAGAAGATGATTTGCTAGAAACGTATTTAATGCAAAAAAGAAGAAAAGGGATTGTTTCATATTATGGAATTAAAGAAGAAGGAGAATTGTTAGGAATGAAGATTCTCCGCCCATTATTAAATTTTACAAAGCAAGAACTATTGGATTATTGTAAAAGAAATCAAATTTTCTATAGTATTGATTCATCTAATTTAGAAGATCAATATACAAGAAATAAAATTCGTCATCAAGTTGTTGAAAAATTAGATGCATTAAAAAGAGAAGAACTAAGAAACGAAATTAATATTCAAAATCAAAGACTTAACGAACACTTTAATAAAGTGGAACTACTTCTAAATAAAGAAGAAAAAAATGTAGATGATTTCATCAAAGAAGACGAATTAACTCAAGATATTTTTATTTATAAGTACATCACAAAATATTTGCCATTTGTTTCCAATAAGTTATCTAAATCAAGAATTTTTGAAATTAAGAAGATTTTATTTAGCAATAAAGCAAATTCAAGAATTTTATTATATCCACCGTATTATTTTGTTAAAAGTTATAATGTCTTTTATATTAGTGAGAGTATAAACTCTACTGATTATGCTTATATTATTAATGAGCCTTCAATTTTAGATACGAAAGAATTTTATGTTGATTTAACTAAAGATACCTCACCATTAAATATTTACTCATATTCTTATCCTTTAACTATAAGAAATGTAAAAAGAGGAGATGTTGTAAAATTTGGCGACATCTATAAAAAAGTCAATAGAATTCTAATTGATGAGAAAATTCCTTTGGAAAAAAGGAAAAAATATCCGGTAATTATCGATAAAAATGGGGATATTGTCTATATTCCTTTATATCGTTCGATAAATCAAAAAGTTATAGCAAACAAATTATCATTTGTGGTAAAATAGTTCTACGCAATTATTTTTTACAAAATAATTTGCAATAAAAAGGAGGTAAAAAAATGAATAACCAAAAGAAAAAGTCTTGGTTTAGTTATTTGTTTCCATATATTATTTTAATTTCTATTATCGTAGTAATTGTTTTAATTGTTAACGGCGGTAAAGGATCTACTATTAAATATTCGGAAGGAGAAATTATCGCTCCGGTTACTGAAAAAGTAGAAGGAAAAACTGACATTCAATTAAAGGCTGAAGGTTCAGTATTATGGAATGAAGATATTAGAGAAATTAGTATTACTTATTATGATGGATTCATTGATATTTCAGGTAAAGTTGTAGATATCATTGGTAAAAATACAAGAGAAGGTTTATATACTTTTGAATCGCGTATTACTGAAACAGAAACTAACAAAGAAGTATTGACTTATATTTTACAAAACAGAGAGTACGAAGTTAAAAATTCAAGCGGAGTAGTAATTGATACAGTTGTTTATTATGGTGATTACGCTAAATTTACAATTGTTAATCCATATGCTTCTAACTTCTGGACAGATTATTTCCCAATTATCTTTATGTCATTAATTGGTATAGGATTAGTATTCTTTATTATTTCAAGAATGGGAGCTTCTATTAGCAAATCTAATAGCCAATCAATGGAATTCAATCGTTCTAGAGCAAGAAGAGAAGATAATTCTGAAGTAAGATTTGATGATGTTGCAGGATGCGATGAAGAAAAGCAAGAATTAATGGAATTAGTTGATTATTTAAAGAATCCATTAAAATATGCTTCCTTTGGAGCAAAATTACCTAAAGGTGTCCTTTTAGTAGGAAGTCCAGGTACTGGTAAAACTTTAATGGCTAAGGCTGTTGCTGGTGAAGCGCATGTTCCGTTCTACTCAATTTCTGGTTCTGATTTCGTTGAAATGTTTGTCGGTGTTGGTGCTGGTAGAGTTAGAGACATGTTTAAAAAAGCTAAACAAACCGCTCCATGTTTAATTTTTATCGATGAAATTGATGCTGTTGGTAGACAAAGAGGTGCTGGTTTAGGTGGCGGAAATGATGAAAGAGAACAAACCCTTAACCAATTATTAGTCGAAATGGATGGCTTCTCTGATAACCAAGGTATTATTGTTATGGCGGCTACAAATAGATCTGACATTCTAGATCCAGCTTTAATGAGAGCGGGCCGTTTCGATCGTCAAATCACAGTTTCTTTACCAGATAAAGTTGGTAGAGAACAAATCTTAAAAGTTCATGCAAGAAATAAGAAAATTGATTCAAGTGTCGTTTGGGCAAACGTTGCAAAACGTACAGTTGGTTTCTCTGGTGCTGACTTAGCAAATATTGTTAATGAAGCTGCAATCCTAGCGGTTAGAAATCGTAAAAAAGCTATTTCTATTAAAGAAGTAGATGAAGCTATCGATAGAAGAATTGCTGGACCAGCAAAGAAATCAAAACACTTAAATGAAACCGAAAGAAAGACTGTTGCATATCACGAAGCAGGACATGCAATTATCGGCTTAACTTTACCAGCGAGTGATAAAGTTCAAAAAGTAACAATTGTTCCTCGTGGTATGGCGGGAGGATATGTATTATCAACTCCTGAAGATGATAGATTCTTACTTACTAAAGAAGAATTAGTCGCTCAAATCATCGGTTTACTTGCTGGACGTTCATCTGAAGAAGTATTCTTTGATGATGTTTCAACAGGCGCAAGTAATGATATCGAAAGAGCAACAAGAATTGCTAGAGCTATGGTTGTTGAATATGGTATGTCAACTCTTGGACCAATTCAATACGAATCAAATGGTGGATCAGTATTCTTAGGAAGAGACTATACTTCAAATCAAAAGAATTTCTCAAGTGCTGTTGCAAATGAAATTGATAAAGAAATTAGAAAGATTATTGATGAAGCTCATCAAAAAGCTATCGATATTATCAAAGACAGAAAAGATGATGTAATCTTAATCGCGGAAACATTATTAGAAGTTGAAACACTTAACTCTGAAGAAATCGACTATTTATTAAAAAATAGAAAGATGCCGGAAGAAAAGCCTCAAGAAGTTAAAAAGCCTTTAGTTGAAGAAAGTGTTAAACCATTAGAAGAAACTCCAGAGGTTAAAGAAAACGAAACTAAAGAATAATCAAAATACAAGCCTAAAAATAGGCTTGTTTTTCTTTTTTAAAAAAAATATGGGTAATTTTATCAAAAAACCCCTAATTAATTATTAGGGAGGAGGTGATAAAATGACTCAAATTAAAGAAACAAATTCAATTCGATATAATTTAACTTATGATGTAGTATTTAAAGAAACATTTACTTCTTCTTTAAAAGGGACATGTGATTTACTTAATAAGATATTAAATGAGAACATCAAAGAAGATGAAGTAATTATAACATCTAATGAATTACTTGGTGAAAGTGTAGATGTTAAAAACTCATTGCTTGATATTAGATTAAATGTATTAAAGAGATTAGATATCAATTTAGAAATGCAAAGAAGTCGGAATTATAATTATTCATTAATTGAAAGAATGATCATCTATAATTCTAAAATGATATCAGAAAGCATGACTCCAGGAAGTTTATATCAAGGAAAGAAATGCATTTCTATTGTATTTATAAATTTCTCTTTAGAGGATTTTGAAGAATGTGTAAATATTATTTCATATCGAAAAAAAGATGGTAAACAAGTTTCCAAACATGAAATCTATGTTATTGACTTAACAAAAAGTGATTCTTGTGATAATCTTGAATTAAAGAGATGGTTAGAACTAATAAAGAGTGAAAACCCTCAATCTTTTAAAGGAGAAAGCAAAATTATGGATGAAGTTATTAAAAAGGTTTTTGAAGTAAATGCTGATGAAAAGATAAGAGCGAGATTAGACTCTCAAGAAATGTATGCAATTGATTATAATATTGCCATGGGCGAAGCCGAAGAAAAAGGAATGCAAAGAGGTCTACAAAAAGGTCTACAAAAAGGCTTAGAACAAGGATCTAGGATAAAAGAATTAGAAATCGCTAAAAATATGAAAGATATGGGATTAGATATTGAAGTTATTTCTAAAGCTACATCATTAAGTGTAGAAGAAATTAATAAGTTATAATTGAATTGGGAGCTAGAGTTAATCTCTAGCTTTTTAATTGCTTTTTCTTTTATTTGACTTAGTTGAGTATTTATAAAAAAATTGTTATAATATTACAGTTTTATTAAAGAGGATACGCATGAAAGATTTATTTATTAAAAACATTAAAATTGGTATTCCAGTGATTCTTGCTCCAATGGCGGGAATTACTAATTTTGCGTATCGTAAATTATTAAAAGAACAAGGGTGCCCACTTGTTGTAACAGAAATGGTTTCAGACTTTGCTCTTCATTACGGCAACAAAGAAACCATTAATATGTTAAAAAGTGACGATATTGAAAAACCATTAAGTGTACAACTTTTTGGTGGAACAAAAGAGTCATTATTATTAGGTGTTAATGTATTAAATAATCTAGACGGATTTGAAATTTTAGATATCAATTTGGGTTGTCCAGTTAATAAAGTAGTTAAAGAAGGCTCTGGTTCTTGTTGGTTAAAAAATGAAAGACAAGATGAATTATATGAAGCTATAAAAGCTGTGGTTGAAGTTTCCAAATATCCAGTTACTTGTAAAATTAGACTTGGCTGGGATGAAGAAACCATTAATGTTATTAATACTTGTAAATTACTAGAAAAAGCGGGTGTTAGTTTAATTGCAATTCACGCTAGAACTAGATCTATGATGTATTCGGGTACTCCTAAATATGAATATATTAAATTAGCAAAAGAAGCTGTTAATATACCTGTGATTGCAAATGGGGATATTAATAGTGTTGATGACGCTATTAAAGTATTGGAATTAACTAATGCTGATGGAGTAATGATAGGAAGAGGAGCGCTTGGCAATCCATTCTTAATTAAAGAATTAGTCCACTATTTTGAAACAGGAGAAAGATTACCTTCATCAACTTTAAAAGATAAAATTATCTTTGTAAAAAGACATTTTGAATATTTAAAGGAACTAAAGGGAGAATTTAAAGCTGTTGCAGAAATGAGAGGATTATCTCCTCATTACTTCAAACATTTTGAAAATTCTAAAAAGATAAGAATGATGTTTACAACAATGAAAAGTGAACAGGATTTCTTAAATATTTGCGAAGAAATTATGAATAGTTTTCAAAACAACTGATAGTTGATTGATAAAACAATTGACAGGTTTTTGAAATTTACTAAGTGTAGACATATCATTTAGGTATAGATGCCAAAGGAGAATGAATATGGTTAGAGAAAAAATGGCTCACTTCCTTTGTGAGCTTAGAAAAGAAAAAGGATTGTTACAAAATGAGTTAGCGGAGATATTTATTATTTCCCCACAAGCGATATCTAAATGGGAAAGAGGAGAGTCAATCCCAGACATAGAAACATTAGAAAAATTAGCAAAATTTTATAACGTATCAATAGAAGAATTATTAAATGGTGAAAGAAAAATAAACATTGAAAAATCAAAAGAAGAAAAAAGTATAGAAAGTAAATTACCACCGAGAAGAAAAATATACTTATTAGTCCCAATAATTATGGCGATATTGTTTTTAATTCTAGGTTTAGTGGAATATGTAACTCCAACAAGAAACGTAACTAATTATTTAGGATCGCATAATTTATTTGAATATATTTTTCTTTATTATGGCAATGCATTTGTGATGTTATTATTAGGGGTGCTATTGTTTTTCACGGCGATAACATTAGATTTTATAGTTGCTTTTATAAATAAGAGAAATTTTGTTATTGAGACAACAAGAAACTTTATTATTTATGCCTCTTTAGGAATTTTTACTTCTGTTTTTGTCTTCCATATATTTAATACAGAATACTTCCATTCTGAACTTGGAACATTTATTGTTCCGTTATTATTATTAACTTATCTACTATTATGTAATCTTTTGCCTGAATATAAAACTAAATATAAAACAGAAACTTTGAAATCAAATATTATTTCAAATCAAATCAAAACACTTTTAATTAGTTTCTTGTTATATCCAATTTTATTTAGTCCAAATGTTTTCTCGATATTATATTTATTTATTAGTTTAGTTTTTATAGGAGTAACTATTGCTATGGCGATTGTAAAAGAGAAGACAAGTCCTTATGTGTTTTCTATTGTAATTAGTGGTATTTTATTAATACTATCTTTCTTTGGAATTCTTGATTCCAATGTTGAAGTATCATCACCAAGCATTGTAGTTTTTATGATTGCTACGATAATAATTATTCTTTATAGCTGCGTTCCTATTTTTAAACCTAAAAGATATAAACTTAAATAGCAAGGCAATCATTCGTGATTGCTTTTTTCTTTTTGTGTATAAAATTTTAAAAATTGCCAAAGATTATAATTGAGGTGAAAATAAATGAAAAACAAAAAGATTCCAGGATGGCCTGTAGAAGCAAAAGCAGGATTAGCGTTAGTTCTTACTTCTGCAATTATCGTAGGTGGAGCATTAATTATTGGAAGTAACTCTTCTTCAAATCACGTTGAACCTAGTGATGATATTGGTATGCATACAACAAGCATCCCTCTTTCTAATACAGAAAGTATGAACCCAACAACAAGTGAAGATGGAGGAGAAGTAGACAGTAAAGTAGAAACGCTTTGCAAACCATTTACAGTAAATGCTGCATGTGCAAGATATTTCTATGATATGGATGATGATGCATCAATTAGAGCGCAAGCGATTGTTCCAGTTCCTAATAAACCATCAACATATATGAAGAGTGTAGGAGTAGATTATACCTATAATAAAGCCACATTTGATGTTATAGCCGCAACAAGTGGTGTAGTTGAGGAAAAAGTATATGATTCAGTATATGGTAATATGGTTATCATCAAACACGAATCAGGACTTGAAACTATATATGCTTCTTTAGGAACACCGCTTGTAAATGAGGGCGATAAAGTAAAACAAGGAGACAAAATCGCAACTTCGGGAGAAAGTTTATATACTTCTGGATTAGGATCATCTTTACATTTTGAAGTATTAAAAGATGGAATATATTTAAATCCAGAAAAATCTTACACATTAGAAGTTTCAAAACTTTAATTAATAATTACCACCATAAGGTGGTTTTTTATTTTTTTAGACAAATATTTTAAAAAACAGAGAACTAATTATATAGAGGTGATTAAAATGAATGTTTGTCTAAATTGTGGAAATAATAAGTTTCAATACTTCGGATTAAATAAAAATAAGCAATTATATTGTAGGTTATGTTTACCTTTTAATGGGGAAAGTGCAAAGAAAAACGATAATTTATCAAAAGAAAAAGTAAGCATTAACTTATCTTATCAATTAAGCAAAGAACAAGAAGAAATTAGTAATAAAGTAAAAGAAACATTTATCAATAAGAAAAATAGTTTGATATATGCAGTGTGTGGAGCGGGTAAAACAGAATTAGTCTATCAAACAATGGCTTATGCATTAGAGAAAGGGTTGCAAGTTGGATTTACCATACCAAGAAGAGATGTAGTTATCGAACTAGAAAAAAGAATTAAAGAAGTCTTTCCTACAAAAAAGGTTGTCTCAATTTATCAAGACCATAGCCAAGAATTAATAGGTGATATTATTATTCTTACCACTCATCAGTTATATCGTTATAAATCTTATTTTGATTTATTAATTATTGATGAAGTAGATGCTTTCCCTTTTAAAGATAATTATATATTAAACCATTTTTTTAATAGGTCATTAAAAGGCAATTATATTATTTTAAGTGCAACACCGTCTAAGCAATTAATAGAGGAAATTAAAAATAAAAAAGGAAAACTATTCTCTTTAACGAAAAGATATCATAACCACCCTTTAATTGTTCCTAGTATTCAAATTAAGATATTTTTTAAAAAATTATTTTTAATAGGGAAAATTAATAAATATAAAAAAGAAAGAAAAAAACTATTAATTTTTGTTCCAACTAAAGATCAATGCGAATGTCTTTTTAATCAAATAAATATTTTTTGTCCTAATGGTAATTATGTTCATTCAGAAAGAAAGAACAGAAATAAAATTATCGAAGAGTTTAAAAATAATAAATACGATTATTTAGTTACTACTTCAGTTTTAGAAAGAGGAATAACAATTCCATTTTTGCAAGTAATTGTATATGATGCAGATCATTTAATTTTTGACGCGGATACATTAATTCAAATATCTGGAAGAGTTGGTAGAAAAAAAGAATCATGGGATGGTGAAGTTACTTTTTTAGCCAATAAAAAAACAAAACATATGGAAGAAGCCATTAATAGAATTAAGGAAGCTAACAATGAAAACTTTTTGTAAAGTTTGCTTTAAAGAATTTAATTCTTTTAGAAATAAAAATGAATCGATATGCCCATGTTGTTTTAATAAATTTGAAGTGATTAATGAAAGAATATTAATTGACAATATAAAAGGAAGGTGTATTTACAAATATAATGATTTTTTTAAAACCTTATTATTTTTATTTAAAGGTTGTTTTGATTATGAGCTAAAAGATGTTTTTTTAGAAAGATTTAATAATGAAATAAAAATTAAATATCATTCATATCAAATTATTATTGTACCTTCAAATAAAAATGACGATTTAAAAAGAGGATATAATCATTTAAGAGAAATATTTTCTTGTTTAAAATTACCAATAATGAATCCGATATATAAAAACAAGAATTTTAAGCAAAGCGACAGAAATAAAATTCAAAGAGAACAAGTTTATAAAGATTTTTCTATCTTGGAAAATAACTCAATTAATAATAAAAAAATATTACTTGTCGACGATGTTTTAACAACGGGTAATTCCTTAAAGGCATGTATCAATTTGATAAAAAAATACCATCCAAAACAAATAAGGATAATAGTTTTATCCAAAAGCGTCGAATAGTGGGTTTTTACAACTTTTTTTGGGCTTTTTTGCAAGAAAAAGGAGAACGAATTTTGTGTAATAACCACTTGAAATAATTAATAATTTAGTTGTAGTAATTGAAAGGTGGTAAACAAGTATGACAGGAAAAGTTAAATGGTTTGATCCTGAAAAAGGTTTCGGGTTCATCAACAGCGGTGAAGGTGAAGATATCTTTGTTCATTATTCTCAAATTCAAGAAGAGGGATATCGCTCCTTAGAAGAAGGACAAGAAGTAACTTTTGAACTTTCGCGCACAACTCGTGGATTACAAGCAAGAAACGTTGTAAAAGTACTAGCGTAATCCACTTATAATCCCCTATATGGGGATTTTTTTATATAATTAACCCTTTTTTTGTTTGATATAAAACCAAAGCCCTTGTATAATTGATTTGATAAGCAAAATGGAGGTCTTATGGGTAATTTTATTGATCGTTTATTAAGAGTAGATGAAAGAGCGTTAAAGAAAATCGAAAAGAAAGCCGATTTAGTTCTTTCTTATGAAGAAGAAATGAAGAGTTTGAGTGATGAAGAACTTCAAGCAAAAACTCCTTATTTCAAAGAATTATTAGCTAATGGAAAAACTTTAGATGATATTCTTCCTGAAGCATTCGCTGTATGTAGAGAAGCTGATAGAAGAATTAGAGGTGAGTTCCCTTATAAAGTTCAAGTTATGGGCGCAATCATTCTTCACGAGGGTGATGTTGCAGAAATGAGAACTGGTGAAGGTAAAACTTTAACTGCAACTATGGCGGTTTATTTAAACGCATTAAGTGGTAAAGGTGTTCACGTTGTTACAGTTAACGAATATTTAGCAGCTCGTGACTGTGAAAACATGGGTAAAGTTTATAACTTCCTTGGTTTAACATGTGATGTTAACTTAAGAGAAAAAGATACAAAAGGAAAACAAGATGCATATAATGCAGATATTACATATACAACTAACTCAGAATTAGGTTTTGACTATTTAAGAGATAATATGGCTCAATCAATTCAAAAGAGAGTTTTAAGAGGATTGAACTTTGCAATTGTTGACGAAGCTGACTCTATTTTAATTGACGAATCTAGAACACCATTAATTATTTCTGGTGGTGAAAGAGCTCCTGCAAATACATATATCTTTGCAGACAGATTTGTTAAGTCTTTAAGAAAAGAAAGAGATTTTACAATCGATGTTAAAACTAAATCATGTAACTTAACAGATTCGGGAGCAGATGCTTGTGAAAGAGCTTTTGGTATTACAAATTTATACGCTCCAGAATATAACGATTTAGTTCATAGAATTCACCAAGCTTTAAAAGCTAACTATGTTATGAAACGTAATGTCGAATATATGGTTGCGGATGGAGAAATTCATTTAATTGACCAATTCACAGGACGTATTATGAAGGGTAGAGAATATTCTGATGGTTTACAACAAGCTATTCAAGCTAAAGAAAATGTAAACATTAAACAAGAAACTATCACAATGGCGACTATTACTTATCAAAACTTCTTTAGAATTTATAACAAAGTTGCAGGTATGACAGGTACTGCTAAAACTGAAGAAGAAGAATTTGAAAAGATTTATAACATGCACGTTACACCAGTTCCAACAAATAAACCAGTTATTCGTAAAGACGATACTGATTTAGTTTATGGAAGTGAAAAAGCAAAATATAAAGCTTTAATCCAAGAAATCAAAGCACGTCACGCTTTAGGTCAACCAATTCTTGTTGGTACACCTTCTGTTGAAGCTTCTGAAGTAGTTCACGAATTACTTGTAAAAGAAGGTTTAAAACACGAAGTATTAAACGCTAAAAACCATGAACGTGAAGCTTTAATTATTGAAAATGCTGGTCAAATGAATGCAATTACTATTGCTACTAATATGGCTGGTCGTGGTACTGATATTAAATTAGGTGAAGGCGTTAGAGATATTGTTGATCCAACTGGACAAGTTAAATATCCTGCTGGATTAGCAGTTCTTGGAACAGAAAGACATGAATCACGTCGTATTGATAACCAATTACGTGGTCGTTCAGGTCGTCAAGGTGACCCAGGATATTCTAGATTCTTTGTTTCTATTGAAGATGAATTATTAATTAGATTTGCTCCAGAATACTTAAAGGGATTATTTGAAAAAATGGGTGACATTCCTCTTGAAAGTAAAATGGTAACAAATGCAATTACTTCCGCTCAAAAGAAAATTGAAGGACAAAACTTTGATACACGTAAATCTTTACTTGATTATGATGATGTTTTAAGACAACAACGTGAAACAATGTACGCTCAAAGAGATACTATTCTTTACGCTCCAGATATTTATGAAAATATTTATACATATTTCAAAAATGCAGGTAAAGATGTAGTTAATCAATCAATTGATAAATCAGATGAAAGAAATGCATATTTAAGTGCTGAGTTATTAAAGAAAAACTTAGAACCAAAATATTTACCAGAAGGTACTTTTGATAATTCTGGATATGATGATGCACCAATTGATGAAGTTAGTGATGAAATTGGTGATATCTTATTTGCGGTTTATAACAAAAAGAGAAAATCATGGCCAGAAGATGTACCAAATCAAATTGAAAAGATGATTGCCTTACGTTGTGTAGATAGAAACTGGACAACTCATATTGACTCAATGGCAAAATTAAAAGAAGGAATTGGATTAAGAGGCTATGCAAGAACTGATCCATTAAAAGACTATGTTGACGAAGGTTGGAACATGTTCAATGAAATGATTACTAAAATTTCTAATGAAGTTGTATTAAATTTATTAAAAATTGAAGTAAGAATGAAAACTCCAGAAGAAATGGAGCAAGAAAGACTAGCTAGAGAACAAGCTAGCAAAAACGAACAACCAAAAGGTGAATAAAAATGGATGAACTTTTTGAGATAAAAAATAAGGTCTTAAAGTTAGAATCACGTCTTAAGGAAGTAGGTGATTCACTTTGACCTTGCTTCTTTATCAAAGGAAGTTTTAAAAAATGAAGAGTTAATTAATTCACCATCTTTTTGGGATAATCAAAAAGAAGCTTTAGAAATAGTTAATAAAAATAACAACTTAAAAAATAAACTTGAATCTTTTAATAAACTTAAAGGACAAGTCGAAGAAATAAATCAAATCTTATCAATGTTAAAAGAAGAATATGATGAAGATATACATAAAATGTTGTCTTCATCTTTAGTCGTGTCTACAAAAGATATGGATGAATTTGAAATAGAGGTTTTATTATCTAACGAATTTGATACATATAATGCAATTGTAGAAATTCATCCAGGTGCAGGAGGAACAGAATCTCAAGATTGGGCCCAAATGCTTTTTGAAATGTATATTCGATATTGTGAAAACAATAATTTAAAAGTTACGACTTATGATTATCAATCAGCGATAGATGCTGGTATTAAGTCGGTTACTTTCCTTGTAAAAGGGAAATATAGTTATGGGCATCTAAAATCTGAAAGTGGAGTTCATAGATTAGTTAGAATTTCTCCTTTTGATTCATCTGGTAGAAGACATACTTCTTTTGCTAGTGTTGATGTTGTTCCTCAAGTAAATGATACAGTAAACATCGATATTGAAGAAAAGGATTTAAAGATTGATACATATCGTTCTAGTGGAGCGGGTGGACAAAATGTTAACAAAACAGAATCTGCGGTAAGAATAACTCATTTACCAACTGGAATTGTAGTAACTTGTCAAAATGAAAGAAGTCAAATTCAAAATCGTGAAATTGCAATGAATATTTTAAAATCGAGATTATTTCAATTAGAAAATAAAAAGAAGCAAGAAGAAATGGCAAAACTAAAAGGTGAACAGAAAAATATTGAATGGGGTTCACAAATTAGATCATATGTTCTTTGTCCTTATAAATTAGTTAAAGATCATCGTTCAAATTATGAATCTTCTAATGTAGATGGTGTTTTAGAAGGGCAATTAGATGAAATTATCAATTCTTATTTAAAGTGGGGTGTTAAGAATGTTTAATCTTAAAAAATTAACTAAAAAGGAATGGTTACTAATAGCTAAAAATTTTCTTTTAATAGTTGTTGGAACTGCAATTTTAGCATTTGGTGTTAGTGTATTTATCTTACCGTTTGAGTTGGTTACTGGAGGAGTTCCAGGAATTGCAGTAATCATTAATCGTTTAATCCCTATTGAATTTATAACTGAAGCGATGTGGGTAACAATTATTACTTGGGTCTTATTTTTTATTGGTTGGATACTTCTTGGTAAGTCATTTGCTTTAAAAACATTAACTAGTACAATTGTTTATTCGATTGTTGTTAATGTGGCGGGATTATTAGTAAGTCCTGATGTATTAAATGGATTTTTCTATTTACAAGGAAGTAAATATAATGAAATCGCAATTGTTTTAGCAGCAGTATTTGGAGGAGCTTGCGTAGGAGCAGGATGCGCGATCACTTTCTTAGGCGGCGGATCTACTGGTGGAGTGGACATTTTATCATTAGCTATTAGTAAATATTTTCCAAAAATTGAAAGCTCTACATCAATTTTTATTATCGATGGTGGATTAGTATTACTTGGTATGTTTATCTTAAATGATTTTGTATTAACGTTATTAGGTATTGTTTCTGCCTTTATTTGCGCACTTATCGTTGATTATTTATTTGTTGGAAAATCAAAAGAATTTGTCGCATTCATCGTTAGTTCTTCTTCTGATGAAATCAATAAACAAATCATTGAAAAAATGGATCGAACAACAACATATATCAAATCTAAAGGTGGTTATTCGCAAAAGGAAATTGATATGTTAATGGTTTCATTTACAATGAATGAATATAATAAGTTATTATCTATCGTATCAATAATTGATAAAAATGCATTTGTCACAATTTCTAGAGCTCACGAAATTAATGGTAAAGGATTTACTTTAGAAAAGATAAATTAGGATAAATTATGGATGAAGTAGTATATATAATAATTATTTTTTCTCTAGCAGTAGTTCTTGGTATCATTTTAATTTTCGTTAAGAAAATTGAAAAGTATAAAAACTATATGTATATAGAGTTAGTAACTAATAGCGAGAATTATTTTCGTGAATTATCTTTACTAGAAGGAAAGTATTTGGAAATAATAGAAACACATGGGGCTAATATTGAATTTAGTTTAAAAAATCATCATTCATTTGATTACATATCAAATGTTTCATTAAAGAAAAACTATTCGTTTATTCAAGATAAAGTACTTTATATTTTTAATGAAAAGTTAAGTATTAAGCCTTTGATAGTTGAAAAAGAAGGCAAGAAATATTTTG
This sequence comes from Erysipelotrichaceae bacterium, assembly GCA_015059045.1. GTDB lineage: Bacteria > Bacillota_I > Bacilli_A > RFN20 > CAG-449 > UBA3210. Next base: position 14,802 of record SVBD01000011.1, on the reverse strand, counting down.
AGATAACAGATGAATTAAAAAGTATCAATATCCTTGTTTCTTTTGAAAAGCAAAGTCATATTTTAGCAAAGTATAAAGTTATAAAAAATGAAGGATTATATCAATTAATAATTGATGAGGAAGGAGTAAATGTAAATGAATAAAAAATTAATATTACTAGGTTTTATAACACTTAGTTTATCATTAACAAGTTGTAATTTGATTGGATTTGGAAATACATCTAATCCAAATTTGTCCGATGAAGAAATGGCGTATATTGCCCAAGTATACGAATTCCTAAAAACCAATTATTACGAAGATATAGACCAAAGAACTTTATTAGATGGAATGATCTATGGCTTAACTGATTCGTTTGGCGATCCTTATACTTATTACACATCTACGGCAAATGGAGAAACTCAAGATTACTCTTCAAGTGGTGTGGGGTTAGGCTTTTCTAGAATTATGTATTATGGAGAAGCTTACGTTGAACAAGTTATGAAAGATTCTCCAGCAGAAAAAGGTGGAATGAAAGATAAAGATATCATTTATAAAGTTAGAAATGTAAGTGTCGATGGAACTCGTAGTGAAGATTACATTTTAAAAGATCATAGCGTATCTGATTGGTCAAATGCTTTTTTAGGGGCTTCAGGAAGTCAAATTGAAGTATTTGTAAAAAGAAAAAATAGCGAAGGAGTATATGTAGAACTTGAAGAACCTTTACTAATTACAAGAGGAGCATATAATGTTGATAAAGTAAGATTATTAGAACTTACTAATGTCGATGGATATAGTGAAGCATATGTAGAATTATCATCTTTCTTAGGTGATGAATCTAGCGGAGAAACAACTCCACAAGATGAATTAAAAGATATCTTTGATACAAAAATTTTTGTTGAAGGTAGAAAGAAATTAAATCACTTAATTATCGACTTAAGAGGTAATGGTGGCGGTTATGTCTCTAATTGTGTCGATACTTTAGGTTTATTTATTCCAAAGGGAAAATCAACAGGATATTATCAATACGCAGATGGTTCGTATGCTTCTTTAGATAATAACAATATGTCTAAGCAATATACTTCTCAAATTGATCATATGACATTAATTATCGATAGCGAAACAGCAAGTGCTGGAGAAGCTTTTGCGTTAGGTTTAAGAGATAGTTCCTATACCAAAGATAAAGTGAGCATTGTTGGACAAGTTTCTTATGGTAAAGGAATCGCTCAATCTTTTGTTAGTTTATTTAACGATGGTTCATTAATTAGATATACTTTTGCAAAAGTATGCTCTCCATCTAAAGAATGCGTTAATAAAAGAGGTATTGTACCAGATGTATTCTTAGGTCATGAATATATTCCATATGAAAAATATGTTAGATATATTCCAGGGGTAACGTCTAATTCATTATTAAGTGAGAAGGATCAAAATTTAATTTTAGATAGAATTAATTTATTATTGGGTTCTAGTTATGATGATTTAGAAGAAGCGATTATTACTTTTAGAAAAGTGGTTAAATTAGAAAAGGATGAAAATAATTCTTTATACGATGAAGCTTTCGCTTCAAAATTACAAGATAAAATTTATGATAATGTAATTATGTATTCGAATTCTAATATTTACACAGGACATATTGAACCAGCGATAAATAATGACTACTTAAGCAGTGCGCAAAGAATATTTATTAAAGATAAAATCAATTATGTATTAGGTGAAAATCATAGTACTTTTGATAAAGCATTAAAAGCTTTCCAAGAAAAATATGATATTGTAAATGAAGATGGAATTTACGATAAAACTACAGCGGATTTACTTCAAGGTTTAGGTATGGATTTACATTTTGAAGTATATGAAAATGAAGTAATTGAACAAATTAAGGAATTATATGGATCAAAGAAAATTTAAGTTAGTTTCCTCTTTTAAACCAACAGGGGATCAACCTCAAGCAATAGAAGAATTAGTGGAAGGTCTTAATAAAGGAAAGAAGTTCCAAGTCCTTTTAGGTGCAACTGGAACGGGAAAGACATTTACAGTTGGTAATGTAATTGAAAGAGTAAATAGACCGACTTTGATTCTTGTCCACAATAAAACTCTTGCGGGACAACTTTATTCAGAGTTTAAAGAATTGTTTCCTGAAAATAGAGTAGAATACTTTGTCTCAAACTTTGATTTTTATCAACCAGAAGCATATATGCCTTCAACTGATACTTATATTGAAAAGAACGCGCAAATGAATGATGAAATTGAAATTATGCGTTGTGCGGCGATTAATTCAATTTTAGAAAGAAGAGATACAATTGTTATTGCTTCTGTTGCTTCTATTTATGGTTTATCAGATCCAGATGAATATCGTAGATTAGTATTCATGGTAAGAGTTGGAGATGATTTAGATAGAAAAAGATTTGTAAGTAGATTAATTTATAGTCAATATACTAGAAATAATCTTTCTTTAAATTCTGGTGACTTTAGAGTGCGTGGAGAAGTAATTGAATTAGTTACTCCAACAAGTAAAGATCATATTGTTAGAATATTATTAAATGAATATGATGAGGTCGAATCTATTTTAGAAGTAGATTCTTTAACTGGTGAAGTAATTCATTCATATATGGAATATCCAATTTATCCTGCTCATGAATATGCTTCCACTCAAGAAAGGATTAAAAAGGCAGTAGAAACTATTCAAGAAGAATTAGTTGAAAGATTAAATTATTTCCATGAGGAAGGAAAACTCTTAGAAGAGCAAAGATTAGATCAAAGAACTAGATATGATATAGAGCAACTTCTAGAATTTGGTTTTTGTTCGGGAATTGAAAATTATTCTCGTCATATAGATGGAAGAGAAAAAGGATCAACTCCATATACTTTATTTGATTATTTCCCAGAGGACTTCCTTTTGGTTGTTGATGAATCTCACGTATCATTTCCTCAAGTAAGAGGGATGTATAATGGGGATCGTTCTAGAAAAGAAACTCTTGTAGAATATGGATTTAGATTACCTTCAGCTTTAGATAATAGGCCATTAAATTTTGAAGAATTTGAAGGAAAAATTAATCAAGTTATCTGTACTTCAGCAACACCAGGGGATTATGAACTTGATAAGACAAATAATCAATATGTTCAACAAATCATTCGTCCTACTGGATTAGTAGATCCAACAATTGAAGTTAAAAATGTTTTAAATCCAGTATTAGATTTAGTTGAAGAAATTGATAAGGTAATTGAGCAAAATGAAAGAGTAATGGTTGTTACTCTTACTATTAAAGATGCTGAAAATTTAACTGCATTTTTAAAAGAACGAGGCTATAAAGTAACTTATTTACATACGGATACAAAAACCTTGGAAAGAACGGAAATCATTTATAATTTAAGAAAAGGTAAATATGATATTTTAATTGGAATTAACTTATTAAGAGAAGGATTAGATATTCCAGAAGTTAGTTTAATTGCAATTTTAGATGCGGATAAGGAAGGATTCCTAAGAAGTGAAAGATCATTAATTCAAATTGTGGGAAGAGCTGCAAGAAATGAACACGGTCGAGTAATTATGTACGCAAATAGAATCACTGATTCAATGAAAAAAGCAATTAATGAGACTGATAGAAGAAGAGCAATTCAAGAAGCGTACAATTTAGAGAATGGCATAGTCCCTAAAACAATTATTAAAGACATTAGAGAACCGCTTAAAATTAAAGATAGAACTATAAAAGTTAATAAAGAAGGTAAATTAACTCGTAGTGAAAAAGAACAATACATCAAAGAAATTGATAAAGAAATGAGAAAAGCTGCGAAAGAATTAGACTTTGAAAGAGCAGCGGAATTAAGAGATATTCTTATTGAATTAAGAGGTGATTAGTATGAAACTTGAATTAAATATTCTTAAAATGGATGTGGATAAAAGAATCAGTGTTTTAGTTTATTCTAAGGATGATAAATTATTAAGAAGACACTATCTTTCTAATAAAAACAAGTATCGTCAAGGATATGAAAATACTTTAACTTTTAATTTAAAAGAAGATTATAAAATTGTTTTTGCATATAAAAAATTAATATCGTTACCAATTCAATTAAGCAAATCTTTGCCAAGTTTAAAAGTAAGAATTAATAAAAGATATAACGTCTTTACAGTTGACTATTATAATAAAGGAATTAATAAGACTGGAGAAGTATATCAAAAGACATTTAAGAGTGATTTATTATCTTATCGAAGAGGGAGTAAGATTAATACCTTTATTTATAAGCAACCAAATAAGGAAGGTAAGCCATATAAGTTATTAATTGCTTTTGATGGCCAAAATTTATTTTCTATAAATGGAGTAGGTAAATATACGACAAAAAATGATCCGTATGGATCTTGGCAAGTAGATAAAATATTAACAAAAGTTAGTTTGGATACAAATAATCCATATCTAGTATTATCAATCGATAACGCTAATTATTATCGTGACAAAGATTTAACGATGTCGCAAGAATTTGGAAAAGTTGATAAAAGATTTGCATTTAATAAAAAATTTATGAATGGCAAATTAGAAAATTTATGTAAGGTTATCGTAAACGATATGATTCCTTATTTAAAAGAAAATTATGATATAGATTGGAGTGATGTAGGAACATTTGGTTCTTCTAGTGGAGGTTTAGCGTGTTTCTACTTAGGGTTGAATTATAGTGATATGTTCTCATATATCCTTTCATTTTCCCCGGCATTATTTTTCTTTACTCCTAACGACTTAAATAAATTAATTATTGGAAAAGATAAATTGCCAACTTTAGTTCTTACTGGTGGATATATTTCGCAATTAGAAAAACTATTAACTGATTTTAACGAATATTATTATGGAATAGTAAAAGATATATACCCTAAGAATAAATTATTATGGTTAGTAGATAGAAAAGTTGATCATAACGAAATAGCGTGGAGATATCATTTTCCTTATTCGTTTGACTTTAATAAATATTCAAAATAAAAACCAATTATTTTTTAAAGACCAACAGGTCTTTTTTTTGCACCTTTTTATGATATATAATTGTCATTATTAATTATAATAGTTTATAATTAGGTTTAAATTTGCAAAGTTGGTGATATTAAATGATTAAATTAGAAAAAGTCACAAAATTATATAACACAAATGGATCTGTAGCAATTGGTATTCAAGATATCAATCTCGAATTATTTCAAAACGAAATTGTTGTTATAGTAGGTGATTCTGGTGCTGGAAAAACTACATTAATGAATGTTATTACTGGTATTGATACTTATGAAGAAGGCGATATGATTATTAATGATCAATCAACCGCTGATTTTTCTAAAGAAGATTTTGATAACTATCGAAATGATAATGTAGGATTTATATTTCAAAATTATAATTTAATTGAAAGTTATACTGTACTTGATAATGTAATGGCTCCATTATTAGCGCGCGGAGTTGATTACAAAGAAGCAAAAATTAAAGCTAAAAAAATTATTGAAGATGTTGGATTAAAACATCGCATACACACTAGATCTAACAAATTAAGTGGTGGTGAAAAACAAAGATGCGTTATCGCCAGAGCATTAGTAGTTGAATCGAAAATTTTAGCGTGTGATGAACCAACTGGAAATCTTGATTCTAAAACTGGAAAAGAAATTATCTCATTAATTCATAAATTTAGTGATAATAAATTAGTTTTAATTGTTACTCATGACTTTGAATCTTTTAAAGACGTTGCAACAAGAAAGTTAGTAATGAAAGATGGCAAAATCATTGAAAATAAAGTGTTAAAACAAATGGATGCAAGCGAAAAAAAACCAGTAGAAATAAAAAAAGAAAAAGTTAAATTTTCTACTTATCTTCGTCTTGCTTTAAAAAACTATTTTTCAACGCCAAAAAGAACTATATTTTCAAGTGCGATTTTATTGATTCAATTTTTCGTTGTATTGTTTTTAGTGCTCACTGTTGCGAATTTTAATCCTAGTTATGAACTTGTAACAATTCATCAATCAAATTATACGTTGAAAGACGAAAAGACAATTGTATCTTATCCTACAGGTTCTCAAAATGCAGATGATTTTATTAGTGAGAAAGGAATTTCTTTTGATGATTCAACTGATTTTTTCACTTGTAAATATTCATTAATTCCAAGTGAATATGGTTTTGATTATGTTGGTGAATCATATGAGTTTTACTTAGAAAATAATTATGTTTATAAAAAAGCCTATCACATCAGACCATATTTTGAAAATATGGATGCGCAATTAATTGATGGTGTTAGTCATTTAGAAGAAGATGAAATTATTATTATTTATAATAATGTTGATTGTAAAGTTAATAACTATAATACAACAGTTAATAGAGATATTAGAGTTCAAATCAGTGGCGAAATTAACGATATTTTCTATGAGCAATATGAGCTGGTTAATCGATTAACTCCTACATTAAAAGTTGTTGGAATAATGTACGACCCAACTTTGACGCATAATTTTATTATGGCAAAAGAACAAACTTTACTTAATTTAATGAGCGAATATAGAACTAGATTAGATGAAGTAAAAACTGTTTTTGATGGATACTTATCCGAATCTAATGAATTAACAACAAATATGAGCAAGGGCGGTTTATATCGCAACTTTGCTATTCAAGCCAATTCTTATTACTATGCTTATCTTTGTGAAAAAAGAGTTATTAAAGAGTTTGAAATAAAAGAAAATACAATTTATATTGATAGTTCAATTAATAAAGATGAATTTTATATAGGTTTTAATAATGTATTATTTGATATTTCTAAATATAAAATAGATAACACTCACGCATTAACTATGGGTAAAACATATATGTATATTTTGCCTGAAGAAATGGCTTATAGTTTCTTTGATAATATTTATAGTGTGAGATCGTTCTATGAAAGTGAAGATATCACTAGAGAACAGGTTAATATTTTAAATGAAAAAGGATTATATTCTGAATTGACTGCGAATGAAAAAGAAGAAAGATTAGTTACTGACTTTAATTTCTACGCTGGTTTATTCTCTATTTTGTTCTTAATTATTATTTTGTTCTTGAGTGTAATTATTGGAAGAGTTATTCTTTCTTTAATTTATGGTGGAAAGAAAAATGATTATGTAATTATGAAAGTAATTGGATATGACGAAAAGAAAATTAGCATCATAAATGCCATAGAAATTATTTTTAATGCAATTATTACTTTTGCTATTGATGTAGTTGTTTTATTTATAGTTATTAATGTAACAAACATGGAAACTATTTCTAGTCCGGAAAAAAATCCATTATTTTATATAATTAGTTTCGCGGTAGTAATGCTTATTACAATTACATTTATTAAAAAATTTGAAGACAAGGTATTTGATAAGTCAATTGCTGCAACATTAAAGGCGGGTGATTACCTTGATTAAGATTGAAAATATTAAAAAGACATATTCTTCTTCTGATGAAGGAAGGGTATTGAAAGGGATAAATCTAGAATTTGGTAAAACGGGTTTTGTTTGTATTTTAGGTAAGTCTGGATCTGGAAAATCGACTCTTTTAAATATTATCGGTGGACTAGATAAAGGTGAAGGAACTATTTCTTATGAAGATGTAAAAGTGAACCATTATGATTCTAAGAAAATCGATTTATATCGTAGCAAAAATATAGGATATATATTTCAAAATTATCTATTGCTTCAAGATTTAACGGTTTATGAAAACATAGATGTAGCTTTATCTTTAGCAGGAGTAAACAATGCCGTAGAAAGAAAAAACCGTATTGAAAAATGTCTAAAAATTGTTGGATTGGATAGATACAAACGTAGAATGAGTTCTGCTCTTTCCGGTGGTCAACAACAACGTGTTGCAATCGCCAGAGCATTAGCGAAAGATTCTAAAATTTTAATTTGTGATGAACCAACAGGTAATTTGGATTCAATTAATACAATTGAAATTATGAAAATATTAAAATCTATTTCTAAGACAAAACTAATTATTATGGTAACTCATAATAATGATATGGCTAAACGTTTCGCTGATAGAATTATTAATCTTGTAGATGGGGAAATTATTAGTGATAAAGAAAACCAAGGAAAAGGAGCTAGTTATAGCAAAGATATTATCGAACTATCTTCTTTGGAAAATGAAACGATAAAAAGTGGTAATTTAGAAATTGTATCCTATAAAGATAAAGAATCCTCAGAGCCTTTAAAATTATCCGTTATAGAATATCAAGGTAAAGTAAAAATTGTTATTGAATCATCACATCAATTGCTAAATGATGACTACGCGATTATTGATACTTTAGAAGCGGAAGAAGAGGAAAAAGAAGTAGATTTAGAATTTAATAATTCGTATGTTGGTGATAAAAAAGTTGGAATATTTAAAAGAATAAAATCATCATGTCAAAAAGTATATGGGGCTAAAAAAGCCACAAAAGTTTTATATACATTCTTTTCGATTTTTGGAATATTGATATCATTTTTTATCTATTTTGCATCTAATTTAAATTCAATTTACGTTAGTGAAGATGAAAGTAAGTCGACTACAGATAATTACTTTATGAATCGTACTATTTTTAGTTTGGATCCAGATAATAATAAACAAGCGAAAAACTATGTTTATCGAGATGAATTATATAATTGGATAGAAGAAGATAATGGTATCATCGGAGTTAGACCGGTTCGTTTTGATCAAAGATTTTTCTCACATCATAGTTGTGATGATTTAAGATATTTAAATAAGACATATACTAAAGGCACTAAAATTAAAATAGATGTTGTTAGGTATAACGATATAGAAAAAGAAATCGACGAATTTTATTTGGGTAGAAATATAGAAAACGACTATGAAGTTTTAATCACAAAAAGTTATTTAAAATTATATTTAGAGGATTATAGAATCAACAATAAAACAATTGAAGATAGTGTTGTATTAGATAGTGAAATAAATTTTGGATTTGGTGGTTGTACTTTTAAAGTTGTAGGTGTAGTAGAAAGTGACGCAAATTCAGTTATTTGTAAAGACGATGAGTATTTAGAATTTGTTAATGGGGCTCAAAAAAGTTTAGAATCTAATGCCTTATCTTATATATTTTCAAATGCGAAAGTAATGACAGATGAAGAATATTTAGAATATAAAGGATTAGATCAACTACCAAAGATTTATCGTGATTGGGACCTTAAACCAGGTGTCGATAGCGTTAATGTATATTACACTAGACCAGTTTTAAGGAATGCAATTAATTATAGTGTTAGATTAAGTCAATTAAATATGATAGGAGCTTTAGAAGATGAAGAAGAAATTATTGTTTTTGACACAAAAACAAATAAAAATAGTTATAAAAAATTCTTATCATTATTTTATGATAAGTTAACTGATAATTCTAAATTTTCTACTGAAGGATTACCGCTTAATTTTAAATCTTTTGAAAAAATTGAAAAAGACGAAAGATTAATAACATATTTAAACGATAATAACGTAAATACTATAGGAAATGGTGATGTTATTATTTCCAAAGATTTATATGATATTATTAAAACTATTAATCCAAATAGAACAATTTCTTCTTGTAGTATAGTTGGATATTATGAAAGTGATTTAGGCATTTTTGATATTTATACAAATAATGTTACATACGACGTATTAAATATAAAATATATGACCCCTGTTGATGGAAATTTGGATTTAATTGTTGTTGAAGACTATGAAAAAGCAAATGAATTCCTAAAAGATTTAGGGTATAAAATTGTTAATATGAACGATTATTATCGTGATCAAGTTTATGAATTGATTAAAAGAATATTCTTTATTGTAATCATCGCTATTGCTATTATTGTTTCTTTATTCATGTTTATGACAAACAGATCAAAAATGATTAAAAATATTTATACGATTGGAGTATTTAGAGCTCTTGGAGTTCATAAAAAGACAATATATAAGACTTTCTTTATTGATTCTTTAACAGTAACGACTCTGACGATGGCTTTGAGTTACACATTAACATATGTTGCTATCAATTTATTTTCATATTTCTACAAAACCCCTCCATATGAATTTGCTCTATTTGCGGTAGGCTTTGGAGTAATGTATTTGGTTAATTTGTTTTTCTCAATGATGCCATTAATTCTTTTATTAAAGAAGACACCTAGGGAAATTACTATTAAATATGATATTTAAGAAAATACCACGAGGAATATCTCGTGGTTTTCTTTTGATTTTAATGCCCACACTACCAAGTGTTCCAAAAATTAATTTTTTTTGAAAAAACTATTGATTAATACTTATATATAAGTTATTATAATCAAGCGTGTGCCAAAAGACACCGATGTTTAAAGATGCAAAAGCATCGATTTTTATTCGAAAGAATTGAAACACCTGGTGTTGTGGCTTACAAGAAAAATAGGAAAGGAGGATTATTTCATGCCTACAATTAACCAATTAGTTCGTAAAGGACGTACAAGTGCAATTGAAAAATCCAAGGCCCCAGCACTTAATAAACGCTGGAACTCACTCGCAAAGAAAACAAAAGACCAAAGTGCTTCTCAAAAGCGTGGTGTCTGTACTCGTGTTGGTACAATGACTCCTAAAAAGCCTAACTCAGCTTTACGTAAATACGCTCGTGTTCGCTTAAGCAACGGCTTTGAAGTTACTGCTTACATCGGCGGTGAAGGACACAACTTACAAGAACACAGTACTGTTTTAATTCGTGGTGGCCGTGTTAAGGATTTACCTGGTGTACGTTACCATATCGTTCGTGGAACATTAGATTGCGCTGGTGTTAACGAAAGAAGACAAAGTAGATCATTATACGGAACTAAAAAACCAAAAGAAAAGAAATAGTCTAAATACGTAAAAAATAAAAATTCTAAAAATATTATATTAAGTTAGAAAGGAGGATTTTTAAATGCCACGTAAAGGAAATGTCGCAAAACGCGATGTGTTACCAGATCCAATTTACAATTCAAAATTAGTAACACGTTTAATTAACAAAATTATGTTAGATGGTAAAAGAGGAACAGCTCAAACTATCTTATACAACGCATTCAATAAAATTGAAGCAAAAACTGGAAAACCTGCAATGGAAGTATTTGAAGTTGCAATCGGAAACATTATGCCTGCTCTTGAATTAAAAGTAAGAAGAGTTGGTGCTGCTAACTACCAAGTACCTATTGAGGTAAGTGCTGAACGTAGAGTAACATTAGGCTTAAGATGGTTAGTTAACTACGCTCGTTTAAGAAATGAAAAATCAATGGAAGACAAATTAGCTGCTGAAATTATCGATGCTGCTAATGGAACAGGTGCTTCTGTTAAAAAGAGAGACGATACACATAAAATGGCTGAAGCTAACAAAGCTTATGCACATTATAGATGGTAGTCGGAGGGAATTATGGCTCGTAAATTAGATATCGCACAAACACGTAATATCGGTATTATGGCTCACATTGACGCTGGTAAAACAACTTGTTCAGAAAGAATTCTTTTCTACACAGGTAAAGTTTACAAAATCGGTGATACACACGATGGAACAGCTACAATGGACTGGATGAAACAAGAACAAGAAAGAGGTATTACAATTACTTCTGCTGCAACAACTTGTTATTGGAAAAATCACAGAATCAACTTAATCGACACTCCTGGCCACGTCGACTTCACAGCTGAAGTTGAACGTTCACTTCGTGTATTAGACGGTGCTGTTACTGTCTTAGACGGAAAAAGCGGTGTTGAACCACAAACAGAAACAGTTTGGAGACAAGGTACAAAATACTCTGTTCCAAGAATTGTATTCGTTAACAAATTAGACGCTATTGGTGCTGACTTCGATATGGCTTATAGATCAATCGGAGAAAAATTAGGCGCTAACGCTGCTCCAATTCAATATCCAATTGGTATTGAATCTCAATTAAAAGGTGTTATTGACATTATCGAAAGAAAAGGTTATGTCTATTCTGACGTTAAAGGTGAACACCCAGAAATCGTAGAAGTTCCAGCTGAATATCAAGATAAAGTTGAAACTTATAGAGCAGAATTAATTGAAAAATTAGCAAACTTCGATGATGACTTCATGATGAAAGTCTTAGAAGGAGAAGAACCAACAGTCGAAGAAATTAAATCAGTAATTCGTAAAGCAGTTTTAACAGCAGAATTCTTCCCAGTATTATGTGGATCTGCTTATAAAAACAAAGGTATCCAACCTTTATTAGACGCTATTATCGAATACTTACCATCTCCAATTGATATTAAACACGCAGTTGGAACAAATGAATATGAAGAAGAAGTAGTTTGTGAACCAAAAGACGATGCACCACTTGCTGCATTAGCATTCAAAATTATGACTGACCCATTCATTGGTAAATTAGCATTCTTCAGAGTTTATTCAGGAACAGCTAAAGCTGGTTCATATGTATACAACTCAACAAAAGGCGTTAAAGAAAGATTCTCTCGTTTAGTTATTATGAACTCAAATAAGAGAGAAGAAGTTGAAGAAGTTAACGCTGGTGATATCGGTGCTGCAGTTGGTTTAAAATCAACTACAACAGGTGATACATTATGTGATGAAAACAACATTGTTGTTTTAGAATCAATCAAATTCTCAGATCCAGTTATCTCAGAAGCTATCGAACCAAAATCAAAAGGCGACCTAGAAAAGATGACAGCTGGTTTAATCAAATTATCTGAAGAAGACCCAACATTTAGATTCCAAACAAATAAAGAAACTGGTCAACACATCATCGCTGGTGTAGGTGAATTACACTTAGATGTTATGGTTACTAGATTAAAAGAAGAATTTAAAGTTGAAGTTAACGTTGGTGCTCCACAAGTTGCTTATAGAGAAACAATTCGTAAAGAAGCAGAATGTGAAGGTAAATACGTTAAACAATCTGGTGGTCACGGTCAATATGGTCACGTATGGATCAGATTTGAACCAAACCCAGGAAAAGGATTCGAATTCGTTGACGCTATCGTTGGTGGTACAGTTCCAAGAGAATATATCAAACCAACTTGCGAAGGCTTAAAGGATTCATTAGACAGAGGTTTAGTTGCTGGATATCCAGTAATTGACATCAAAGCAACATTATTTGATGGATCATACCACGATGTTGACTCATCAGAAGCTGCTTATAAAGTTGCTGCTTCATTAGCATTAAAAGAAGCTGCTAAAAAATGTAACCCAGTAATTCTTGAACCAATTGTTAAGGTTGAAGTTACAGTACCATCTGAATACATGGGTGATGTAATGGGTGACATCAGTTCAAGACGTGGAGAAATCCAAGGTCAAAACGAAAGAGGTAACGCTCAAGTTATCGATGCATTTGTACCATTAGCTAACATGTTTGGCTATGTTACAGATTTACGTTCCATGACAAAAGGTAGAGCTAACTACACAATGGAAATGGATCACTATGATGAATGTCCAAAATTCATTATGGACGAAATCATCAAAAAAGCTGGTCGTTAGTCAATAGACTAGCAAATGAAAATCGCATTTTTCATTAAAATGTTGATTTATTTAAATAAATGCTATATTATGAATTCGTTGAAATTCAAAAATTAATTACTTAGGAGGAAATTCAATAATGGCAAAAGAAAAATTTGACAGAAGTAAAACTCACGTTAATATTGGTACTATTGGACACGTTGACCATGGTAAGACAACATTAACAGCTGCTATTACAACAGTATTAGCAAAACACGGCTTATCAGAAAAGAAAGCATACGATCAAATCGACGCTGCACCAGAAGAAAAAGCACGTGGTATTACAATTAACACAGCTCACATCGAATACCAAACAGCTACTAGACACTATGCTCACGTAGACTGCCCAGGCCACGCTGACTATGTTAAAAACATGATTACAGGTGCTGCTCAAATGGACGGTGCTATCTTAGTTTGTGCTGCTACAGACGGTGTTATGCCTCAAACTCGTGAACACATCTTATTAGCAAGACAAGTTGGTGTTCCATACATCGTAGTATTCTTAAACAAATGTGACTTAGTTGATGACCCAGAATTAATCGACTTAGTTGAAATGGACGTTCGTGACATCTTATCAAGCTATGGTTTCCCAGGAGATGAAACACCAATCATCCGTGGTTCAGCTAGACAAGCTTTAGATGGTGATCCAGAAGCAGAAAAAGCTGTATTAGAATTAATGGATCAATGTGATTCTTACATCCCAGCTCCAGAAAGAGATACAGACAAACCATTCTTATTAGCTATTGAAGACGTTTTAACTATCACAGGTCGTGGTACAGTTGTAACTGGTAGAGTTGAACGTGGTACAGTTAAAATGGGTGAAGAAGTTGAAATCGTTGGTATTAAAGAAACACGTAAATCAGTTGTTACTGGTATCGAAATGTTCCGTAAACAATTAGATTCAGCTCAAGCTGGTGATAACGCTGGTATCTTATTACGTGGTGTTAACCGTGATGAAGTTGTTCGTGGACAAGTATTAGCTAAACCTGGTTCAGTTACTCCACACACAAAATTCACAGCTTCAGTTTACGTATTAACAAAAGAAGAAGGTGGACGTCACACTGCATTCTTATCAAACTACAGACCTCAATTCTATTTCCGTACAACAGACATTACTGGTGTAATTACACTTCCTGCTGGTGTTGAAATGGTTATGCCTGGTGACAACGTTGAATTAACAGTTGAATTAATTCACCCAGTTGCTATTGAAAAAGGTACAAAATTCTCAATCCGTGAAGGTGGCCGTACAGTAGGTGCTGGTACTGTTAGCGAAATTATTAAATAGTTGAGTTTATAGTAAATTTTAGAGTCGTTGAAATGTACTTAACCCCAAAAGTTGGACTAACTGAAAATGTTAAGCACATATTAATTTATTCAAGGATTGTTGTCTAT
>SVBD01000031.1 GCA_015059045.1 Erysipelotrichaceae bacterium | reverse complement strand
ATCTTTTTTAAATAGTTTCTTAATATTTTCCATAAATTTTCCTCCTATCTAACACCATAGATTGTTCTAATATAATGTGATGTATTACTTCTTTAATCTTTCATATTCTTCATAAACACACTTAGACATTTTCATCACCTTCATCATAGATTGGTGGATCTACTTCTTCATAATTTTCAATTGAATCGTTCTTACCTAAAATAAGAACATTTGAAAGGTATGCTCCATCAATCTTAGATCTGAATACCTTTCCTTCTTGAGCATAGTATCTTTCCATAAGTACCTCCTAGGATAATGTCCAGTTTTTATTTGTTGCGATTGCTATTTGACTATCATTTAGCTTTGCTAAATTTGTCTCACCTAATGTCAATGTTTTAGCACTAGTTCCACTTAAATTCTTTAAGGCATATAACATTCTCTCTATTGAATCTACAGTTAAGTTAGTGCAATTTGAGAAGTTTGCAGATATGTTAAAACCTGATTGTAATTCAATGGTTCTTATATTATTTCCACTCATAATTGCATTTGCAGGAATAGCAGTTGTTATCGTATTTGGAATCCACAAATATTCAAGATCATTGCAATGTGCAATTACATAAGTATTTCCACTAAATGTTTTTAAATTATCTGGAAGATAAATCTCGAGTGTTGATAAATTCCAAAAGGCATATGATCCAAGAGCAGTTAATTTACTATTCTTTTCAAACATAATCGTTGGAGCAGTTGCGTATTGGAAGCAATGTTTACCCCATGTTTCTACTGAAGCTGGAATGCATATTTCATTTTCAAATGTGATGTTATAGAATGCATAATCACTTAAAGTTTGAAGTTGTGATTCAAGCGAGAAAGTAAGAGTTGGAATTACTGCTTTATAAAAAGTATAACCACCGATACTTTTTACCCCTGCACCAATATGTAAAGTGAATGTCTTTCTTGACTCATACATGAAGTAATCCCCAATCGATGGAACTGAATCAGGAATTCTTAATTCACTAAAATTCATACCATATATGATATCTAGTGCTTCTGATTCTTCTGTCCTTCTTCCAACAGTCAAAATTCCATCTAAAACCACTGCTTCAGTAGGTTCACTTATAAATCCATAACTACCAGTTAATTGTTTATTAACAATTACTGCATCAGTTGAGATAAATGAAAAAAGCCAAATTCCTGATTTTACTAGGATCGATTTATTAATTACAATTTCCTTATTATGAACACGATAAATATAAGAAATATCATCCCTTAAAAATTTAATGTAATGATAAGTTCCTTCAATAGTTGAATCAACATCAAAGATAAACTTTACACGATTGACTTCACTTTCAACACCTATTCTTAATCGTGTTTTACTTCCAGTGTCGACCGTTCCATCGCCGTTAATTTTGATTTTTATTTCGTGCATGGCCAATTCCTCCTTAAACTTAAAAAGAGCCCACACAGGCCCTGTTTTGCAAAATAAAAGGCATCCGTGAATGCCTTGATTCTTTATTCTGGTTTTTCAAATATTCGTACAGGACACACCAGAACATTTCCTACGAATTCAGTATCAAACATCTTATAAGATAACTCATTGAAATATAAGTTTTTTAAACTTCCTTCTTCATTTACTACATTTAAGTATCTTGGTAAGCAAGAAGAGTAAACTTCAATATATTTATTCGACAATTTTCGACATAAAGATTTCGCATTGAAAAAGAAATAACAAAAAAATACTGATATTTCATAAGATTTACCAGTATTTCATTTAATTTATTATTTTTGTATGTTTTGAAAAGAAATCACTATGATTATTTCGTATTGAATTTTTTTAATAAAATAATGATTACTATATGTTAATAATCTCTACTAACCAAAGAAGCTAAAAAGAAAACTAGTAAAAAAAAGACAATAGAACATACAGAAATAATATGACTAGCAGTTTTCATGTTTTTATGTTTAATAATAAAAGCTAAAGCACAATAAAATATTGATGTTATTATTAACGCAACAGATATCCATACCCAAGGAATAAAATCATATTTCAAATTATCCACTATTGAATAATAATGATCTGTTCTTACTGTAATCATATTACCTTCGGCATCCATTCCTGGAACAACTGCCACTTCATGAAAAAATTTAATGTGAAATAATGGAAGTAACATGAGATTTACTCCAATTTCAATAAAAGTCATTATATTACTTTTAGATTTTCTCATTTTCATTCACTCCTTTTATTAGAATTTGCTACTTTCTCTGCTTCTTCTTTTGTTTTATATAATCTGCTTTCTCTTACTCTCATTCCACCAGAAGAACCTTTAAATCTTAAAGTGACAAATCCACCTCTAATATTAACTATTTCTACTTCCTTAACAAATATTGTGGATTCAACAATCCAAGCAATATCTCCTGCTTTGAAATTTGCCATTTTCTGCCCTCTTTTCTTTATTTACCAACAAGAACCAAACATTCCTTATATCGAGGCGTGTCGGCCCTGTTTTTGGCCTAGTTTTCGATTATTTCAAAGAACAACTTACCATAATAATCGTGTGTATATTCATTTAATTCTCTAATATAAAATTTTGCTTTTTTAATTACTTTTTTAGATTCTGCTTTTGATGAATTTACATTTAATTGTCTTATTGTTTTGCACATCAGATTTCTATGTTCATAAAGTTTATCAATAAATTTAACAAAGTCTTCTTCAATATAACGATCTTGATAAAGCCTTAATATTAATTTTTTTATGCAATCTTCTTTTAATTTGCTTCTAACTTCTCTATAACAAATAAAATCTGCATTAGTTAATGTATTTAATGATTCATCCAACTGCCACAGTAATAATCTTAATGAATATTTATCATCATTAGATCCTAAAAATTCATCATCAAAAAGTGTCACATATGGTTTAGACATCATTCTCACTCCTACTGCCTCTTAAATAATTAAATTTATATACCAACTTTATGAGTAAATTATAATTCATTTTAACAAGTTATTCAAGACCTCTGGATTTATAAAAAATATAATGGTAATTAGTATACACGAAAGGAGCAAGAATATGAATAAATTTTATTTAAGTTGTACCGTCCAGTATGCTGATCCAATCGAAGGTTTATCAACTCTTTACACTAAAGACTTACCTAATATTTCTTTAGAAGAAGCTGAAGCATTATATAGTGAATTTAATGGTACTGAAGCAACTGGAGAGGAATATTTACCAAACTCTAAACAAATCAAATATTCGGTTTCGATATTCGCTACTGATTATGAAGAGGATTTAGTCTTCGTCAAAGAAAAGTATAAGCTCTTCAGTTTAAGAGATATACACCCTACTTTTTGGTCTCTATATAAGAAAGTACAACTACTAAGAGAAGAATAGTTATTTCGCATTGAAAATTAACTAACAAAAAATAACCGGTTTTTACCACTTTTGAAAGGTATTTCCGGTTATTTTCATTATTTGTAAGTTTTATTATTAAATAATTCTACTTATTTCTCATTAGAATTTAACTTGTTTTTTAATGAAATAGTATAACAATATTCATCATTATCTTTGTGCGACTCGCACATTATAAAATTATCTCCTTTGAAACACTTATGAACTGCATTGTTTTAGGTCGATTAAAACTAGGACTACCTGTTGTCACAAGAGGTATCATTTCAGTTCATAATTAACTTGCTATTTGGTTGGTTTAGAGTGATGTATATACACG
>SVBD01000022.1 GCA_015059045.1 Erysipelotrichaceae bacterium | reverse complement strand
AAAAATTTTCCAATCCCTATATAGGGATTATATTTCTTTTACTTTTTTTCTTTGTCTACTTAAGAAGGATCATATCAAAATCTCCAAGACTTTTTTTATAGGTATACTTGACATAATATATACTTCGTGATACGATGTATAACGTAAGGAGAGGTATAATATGGATGTTCAATTAAAAAGAGGCCTATTAGATGTTTGCGTTCTTACCGCGATTAAGAATGAAGATTCATATGGTTATAAGATTATTAGAGATGTTATGCCATATATTGAAATGTCTGAATCGACATTATATACAATTTTAAAACGTCTAGAAGTTTCAAAGATGTTGACAGTTCGAAGTGAAGAATATGAAGGTAGATTACGAAAATATTATCATATTACTGAATTAGGACTTAAACGTATTGAGGAATTTAAAGATGATTGGAGACAAATTATGTCAATTTATAAATTTGTTGTAAGTGAGGAGAATAAACGATGAGTAAGAATGAGTTTTTATATAAATTAAAAAAGAAATTGCGTGGTGTTCCAAAAAATGAATTAGAGGAAAGATTAAATTTCTATAGTGAAATGATTGATGATCTAATTGATGAAGGATTTAGTGAACATGAAGCAGTAGCTAGAATTGGAACAGTTGAAGATGTGGCAAATCAAATATTAAGAGAGTATCCTTCGTTGATAGATGAAAATAAAAAGATTGTTTATAAAAACAATTGGCTGTTAATTGGAATTGGCTCACCTTTATGGATTCCATTATTAATTGCAGTATTTGCGATAGTTTTATCTTTATATATTGTTTTATGGTCAATTGTTATTTCAATTTGGGCAGTCTTTGTTTCATTTGCTGCAGTAAGTGTTGCTTTACCAATAATAGCAATTATTTATATAGGATCAAACTTTGGCTATGCTTTAGGATTTATAGGTGCAGGAATTGCCTTTTTCGGACTAACAGTATTAACTTATTATGGGGCTAAGGGATTATCTATTGCATTAATTAAATTAGGTAAATATCTTTTAACTATATTTAAAAATAAGAGAAAAGAATTGGAGGAAAAATAATGAATAGAAAAGCACGTATATTAATTATTATTTCAATTATCGCGATTATTTTTGGCGGTGGGTTATTTGTTATTGGCTTTGCAATGAATGATTGGAATTTTATAGGTTTAGATAAATCTAATTATGTAACAAATACTTACGAGTTAGAAGAAGACTTCGTTAATTTTGATATTGATGTAGATACTGCAGATATCGAATTAATCAAATCAAGTGAAGATAGTGTTGAAATTGTAGATGTAGAAGAAGCATTATATACTGTAAAAGTAGAAGATAATACATTGAAAATTAAATTAGAAAATGAATTAAATTTAAATTATTTATTTAATTTTACTTCTCCAAAAATCACAGTTTATTTATCAAATACATCTTATGAATTATTAAAAATAAATGGTGATACAGGGGATATTAAAGTTTCTAACGATTTTACTTTTAGAGATGTAGATATCACTTTAGATACTGGTGATGCTTATTTAAATTGTAATGTATCTAATTTTGTTAAAGTAAAAACTGATACAGGGTATATACAATTAAAAGAAATGGAATTAAATTCAATTACTATTACAGGTGATACTGGAGATGTATCTTTAGAAAAAGTTGCAGCTAAAAATATCAATATTATTGTAGATACAGGTAGAGTTAAATTAACAACTATTTTATGTGAAAATCTTGATGTTAAATTAACAACTGGTGATTTTATTCTAGAAGATGTTTCTTGTCTAACTTCATTATTATCTAAAGCAAGTACTGGAGATATGAAGGCTAGTAAATTAGTAATTGGAGGAAAATTACATATTGAAAGAGATACAGGAGATGTCAATTTAAAAGAACTTTCTGCTGGAGAAATTTATATTAAAACATCAACAGGTAAAGTAACATTGAGTGTCTTAGAAAGTATGGTTTTCTATACAAAAACCAATACAGGAGATGTTAATGTACCAAAATCTACAACAGGAAATTTATGTGAAATATATACTAATACCGGAGATATTAGAGTAACTATTATTTCAAAATAAGGACAAAAGAATCTTGATTACATCAAGATTTTTTTCTTTTATAATAATTCAATATATTTTGGTTAACTTATTATTGAGGTGAAAATATGATTGAATCAGATACAATTAAATTATTAAGAGAAGCGGATCAAGGAATCAAAATGGGGATTTCATCTATTGATGATGTTTTAGAGCATATTGATAGTCATGAGTTAAAAGAATATTTAATTTCATGTAAGAAAAAACATCTAATTCTTAAGGATGAAATTGAAGAAAGTCTAAAAGATTATGGGGTTGAACCAAAAGAACCAAATGGAATAATTCAAAAAATGTCTTCAATGAAGACAAATATGAAATTGACTTTCAATGATTCTTGTAAAAGAGTTGCAGATTTAATGATTGATGGGTGTAATATGGGAATTAAATCATTAAGTAAATATTTAAATGAATATAAAGATGCAAATGAAGCTAGTGTTGATATTACAAAACGTCTAATTAATCTAGAAGAAGAACTTGCTATTCAATTAAGAAAGTATTTATAGAGAAAGTGTAATTAAACACTTTCTTTTTTAATGATACTTTTAGTAAAAAAACTTATTCACTTTACATAAAATGAAATTATTATTATAATAATTTTGAAAGAGGTGAAGGATAATGAAAGTTTCTTTAGCGGATCGCTTAGGCAATGTAAAAAAAGTAAGAATTGGCTTTTCTTTTGGTCATTTTTTCCTAGGTCCAATCTATTGTTTGTTTAGACTTAAATTTTTCACAGCTATTTTTGAAATCCTTTATATTTATATTTTATGTCCTTTACCAGGTATGACTTTCTTTACAAATTGGATTTCTTCATTAACTTTTATTCCTTCTAATATTACTAAAGTTATTAATGATTTTTTAATGATGTTTAGAATTGATGGAGGTCATTTCTATTATGTATTTGGTATTGCTATTTCTGTAGTTTTACATTTAGTAATTTCATTTACTATTCGTTCTAAAATTGTAAAAAAATTAATGAGAAAAAAACAATTATTACCACTTGAAGAAATTGATGCAAGAAAGTTAATTAAATATAAAGCTTGTAAGATTGATGTAATTCTCGCGGAAGCATTTGATATTAGACAATCTAATTCTTATAAATCAGCAGAAGAAAACTGGTATGAAAATAACCAAACTAGAATTAAGAAAAATCCTTCGTTTGAAAATAGATCTACTTTATCATTAACTCCAGAAGATCGTTATAAAGCGCGAATTGAACAAGTTAAAAATTCATATAAATTAGGTTTAATTTCTAAACAAGAATACGAAAGAAAATTAAAAAGTATTAAAGAAGGAAAATAGTTGAGATTAGTTTCTCAACTTTTTAAAAAGGTGAATTATGGATCGTAATACATATAACAAATTAATCGATGATTTAATTAAATATTCTGAATCATATTATAAATATAATATTTCTTTAATTTCGGATGAACAATTCGATATGATGCTAAAACAAGCAGAGAAGATAGAAGAAGAGAATCCTTCTTGGGTAAGACTTGATTCTCCAACTCAAACTCCTGGTAGTGATCTAGTTTCTAGCGATGAAGGTAATGTGCACGCTAGACCAATGCTATCTTTAGAAAACACTTATAATGAAGAAGATGTTACTAAATGGTATAAAAAGATGGAAGAACTAACTGGAGAAAATCCAGAGGTAGTTGTTGAATATAAATTTGATGGTAATTCAGCAGGAATTAGATTTTCTCATGGAAAAGTAGTTAAAGCATTAACTAGAGGAAATGGTCTTGTTGGAGAAAATATTACAAATAATGTTTTAGCAATGGAAGATGTATCTAATGTCAAATCGACTTTTAATGGTGAATGTCGAGGAGAAATCATCATGTCGAAAGAAGAATTTGCTAGATTAAATGTTGATGGTAAATACGCAAATGCGAGAAACCTTGCTTCTGGAACGATAAAATTACTTGATGTAAATGAATTTAAAAAGAGAAAATTATGGTTCTATGCTTATTGGTTAGAAGGTTCTAAAAACTTAAAGCACTCTCAAGATATCGATTTGTTAAGAGAAATGGGATTTAGAACAGGTAAATATTACCTTTGTCATAATTTAGAAGAACTATTAGCGGCAATTAAAGAGATTGGTGATAATCGTAATAATTTAGAAATCGAAATTGATGGCGCAGTAATGAAACTTAACGAAAAGAGATATTGGGAAATGCTTGGAAGCACTGCAAAATTTCCTAGATACGCTAAAGCGTATAAATATCATCAAGAAGTAGCAGAAACTAAAGTATTAAGTATCGATTTCCAAGTTGGTAGAAGTGGTAAAATCACTCCAGTTGCAACATTAAATCCAGTGTTTATTGATGGATCAACAGTAAGTAGAGCAACATTAAACAATATTGAATTTTTAAAACAAATTGATGTTAGAGTAAACGATACAGTATATATTCAAAAAGCTGCTGCAATTATTCCTCAAATTATTGGGGTTAATCTAAATTTAAGAAATGAAGATTGCTTAGAAGTAGTTAGTCCAACTACTTGCCCTGATTGTGGAAGTATTCTAGTAAAAGAAGGGGATAAAGTTGATTTATTCTGCAAGAATGAATTTTGTCCTGGAAGAATTGTAGATAAGATTTCTTATTATACCCATGTATTAGAAATTGATGGATTTGGTGATGAAATTATTGAAAGATTCCATTACTTAAATTACTTAAATAAAGTAGTTGATTTATATTATTTGAAAGATAAAAGACATGAATTAGTTTTACTTGATAGATTTGGTGAGAAGAGTATTGATAAATTACTATTCAATATTGAAGAAAGTAAAAAAGTACCAGCTGAAAAATTATTAGCCGCTTTAGGTATTAAAGGTATTGGTATTAAAATGGCTAAAATTATTATGGAAAAACACCAAACTATTGATGAAGTTATGAATTTATCGATCGAAGAATTATCATCTATTGATGGAATTGGCGATATTAAAGCTAGTGAAGTCTATCTAGAATTAGCAAAAGAAGAAACTAGAGCGTTAATTCAAAACTTAAAAGAATTGGGCGTTAATATGGTAGCAACAAAAAAAGAAGTTAACGACAATGCTGATGTGGCAGGGCTATCTTTCTGTATTACTGGCGCCTTATCACTACCTAGAAAAGAATATGAATTATTAATTGAAAAAAACGGTGGTAAAAACGTTAGTGGTGTAACTTCTAAAACTTCTTATTTAGTTACAAATGACACTACAAGTGGTAGTTCAAAAAATAAAAAAGCTCAACAACTTGGAGTAAAGATTATTTCTGAAGAAGAATTAAGACAATTATTAAAAATGGACTAAAGTTTAACTTTAGTCCTTTTTGTTTTTTTAGTTTCTTTAACTTCTTCTTCACTATCTTCTTCAATTACTTGAATTAACTTTTCTATATCTTCATCAAGTACTGGGTCAAGGAATGCTTGTTTAGAATAAATGTGACAAGTTTCTTCGCCAACGTAAGAGATACATAGTAAACATATTTTATTTACAATTACATTCATTGTTGGTTTAATAACACCTAAGTGAATCCATTTGTAAGGATTAATAAAGTTTAATACAAAGAGAACTCCACTAGTGAATTTTCCTACCTTTTTTGTAGCCTTTACAACATTAGATTTATCTAAATTTTGCTTCATATTTAGAATAGATAGGAATCTTTTTAAACGGATTTTTTTAACAAATTTAAATCCGATTCCATTTAATAAAGTATCTATTTTTTCAATGAGATATTTATCTAGTAAAATTAATTCTTTAATAGTTAATTCTGCAATTGGTTGTTTGCTGTCTGGATAATATAATTTAGCGATATTTGAAATTAGTTCAACGGTGACATCTTTTAATGAATCAATAGTGATAACCCCATAGCTTTTTTTAAGTTCTAAGAACTTATCTTGTGATTTTTTAATTTCTTTTTTGATGTCATCTTCAGTGACAATATCACTATTAGAATGAAGGTTAATTTCCTTTTTGTTAAGATAGAGCATTACGTATAAAAAGTAAATTAAAATGAAAAGAATAACACCACAAAGAATACCTGTTAAAAAGGCCGCTAGGCTTCCAAAGTTGATAGTGAATTCAAAATTTACTAAAAACATTACTTCTACCTCCTTGCATATTCTAACATAAATAATAAAAATTCACAAATTGTCAAAAAAAATTACTTAAAAATAATTATTTATTATATATTCTAAATAATTATGCTAGAATTAAACCTGTCTAAAGAAAGGATTATAGTTATGAAAGCTAGTAGAATGTTAATTTCAACTTTAAAAGAAACACCAAATGAAGCAGTGATTTCAAGTCATATTCTTTTATTAAGAGCAGGTATGATTCGTAAATTAGTTGCCGGAGTTTATAACTATTTACCGTTAGGTTTAAGAACATTAACAAAAATTGAAAATATTATTCGCGAAGAAATGGATAAAGCTGGAGGATTAGAAATTCTTTCTAGCGCTATGCAACCAAAAGAATTATGGGAAGAATCAGGAAGATGGCAAAAATATGGTCCTGAATTAATGAGATTTAAAGATCGTCATGATAGAGAATTCTGCCTTGGCCCTACACATGAAGAAATCTTCACCGACTTAGTTAGAAATCAAATTAGATCTAAGAAAAATTTACCTATCAATATTTATCAAATCCAAACTAAATATCGTGATGAATTTAGACCTAGATTCGGTTTAATGAGAGGTAGAGAATTCATTATGAAAGATGCTTATTCATTTGATACTTCATATGAGGGTTTAGATGAATCTTATAAAATTATGCATCAAACATATTGTAATATCTTTGACCGCTTAAATTTAAAATATCAAATCGTTCTTGCTGATACAGGAGCAATTGGTGGAAGTGGATCACATCAATTTATGGCATTAAGTGATATTGGTGAATCTGATATTATTTATTGTTCAACATGTAAATATGCTGCTGATCAAGAAAAAGCTGAATCAAATCCAAGTTTAGTAAATTATAATGACTCAATGCTAGATGTTGAAGAAGTTGAAACTATCAATAAGAAAACAATTGAAGAAGTCAGTTCTTATTTAGAAGTAGAATCAAATAGAGTAGTTAAGTCAATTGTATATAAAAATTTAGTTGATGATTCATTAGTTGTAGTTTTAGTTCGTGGTGACAAAGATGTTAATGAAATTAAAGTTATCAATGAATTAAATATTGCTGAACATGAATTAGTATTAGCAAGTTATGATGATATATTAACTATAAATTCAGTTGAAGGATTCGTTGGTCCAGTTAATTTAAAAGATGTAAGAATCTTGGTTGATGAAGAAGTTACTTTATTAAGAAACTTTGTAGTCGGGGCTAATAAGAAAAACTATCACTTAAAGAATGTTAATTACAAACGAGACTTTGAAGGAACAGTTGGACAATTTAGAAAAACAATTGAAAATGATATCTGTCCTATTTGTGGTCAACCATTAAGTCTTGAAAGAGGAATTGAAGTAGGCCAAATCTTCAAACTAGGTACAAAGTATTCTGAACCAATGAATTGTACTTTCCAAGATGATGATGGAAAAGTTAAACCAATGGTAATGGGTTGCTATGGTATTGGTGTAACAAGAACTATGAGTGCAATTATTGAGCAAAATCATGATGATTTTGGAATTATTTGGCCATTAAATGTCGCACCATATCATTCAGTTATTGTTCCAATCAATTATCAAGATGAAGCAATGAAAGAATTATCTGATAAGATTCATGATGAATTAGTTAGTGCAAAAGTTGAAGTAGTTTTAGATGATAGATCCGCTAAAGCTGGATTCAAATTTAAAGATTGGGAATTAATTGGTATTCCTTATCAAATCGTCGTTGGTAAAAGAGCAAGCGAAGGTATTGTAGAATTTAAAGATCGTCGTACTTTAGAAAAAACAGAAATGCCTTATAAAGAAGCTATTGAATTGATTGTAAATAAAGTAAGAGAACTTTAATTTCGACAAATTGATATTATTATTTATGATATATTAATCTAACTATGAAAAGATTAATATTTGTAAATGATGATTATAAAATGAGTAAATATGAACTAGAAAAGTTTATAAATATATTGATGTTATTTGATTTATTGGAGACATATATTCCTTTAATTTCAAAGCAAGTTGATATGGATAAACTTTTCTTTTTATTAGATAAGAAATTTGTAACTAAAAATAATAATAAAATTATTTATAAAAACAGTTTTACAAAAGACAATGTTGAATTTATCTTTAATAAGAATGAGATATTAATAAATAATTATTTGAATGATGATAGTTTAAAATACATATTTTATAAAATATCAGATAATTATCTAATTTTAGATTATTGAAAATGAAAGATAGATTTACTTATAATATAAGTAATAGGAGATAGAATTATGGTTTTAGTGCTTGATTTAGGAAATACAAATATCTATTTAGGAATATTTGAAAATGGTCAATTAATTCATGAATTTAGAAAGCATACAGATTTACATCGTTCAAGTGATGAATATGTAGAAGTTTTTAAATCATTCTTCTTAACTCATAATATTGATACTACTAGCTTTGAAGGAGGTATTATTTCTAGTGTTGTTCCTTCACTTACCACAACTCTTAAATCTGCAATTGAGTACTTAATTAATAAACCATGTCTAGTTGTTGGAAAAGGTGTTAAAACTGGTTTATCTATTAAAATAGATAATCCTAGTGAATTAGGTTGTGATTTAGTTTGTGATTGCGTTGGAGCAGTTAGTAAATATCCTTTACCTTTAATTATCGCTGATTTAGGAACGGCAAATAAAATACTTGTAGTAGATTCTCAAGGAGCATTTATTGGTTGCACTATAAGTGTTGGATTAAAACTTGGTATTAAATCTTTAACTAATAATGCCGCTCAATTAATGGACGTCTCCTTATTAGCACCTAAAAAAGTAATTGGTAAAAATTCTCAAGATTCATTAAATTCAGGAGCGATTTATGGAACAGTTTCCATGATTGAAGGTATGGCAAAAAGAATTGAAAACGAATTAAATGTTGAATGTAATAAAGTTATTACCGGTGGTAATGCTATTTTAATTAAAGATTATATTGATGGATTTGTTTATGATCCAACATTAATTTTAGAAGGTTTATATAGAATATATGAAAAAAACAAATAAGTTTCTGGCTTATTTGTTTTTTATATTAATTTCTAAATTGTATTTTTTATCTAGTAATCTAATTAAGTATATTAGAGTTGGAGATAAGACTAAATTAATTGAGAATTCGATTGCAAAGTTCGTGGTGATGATAACACTTAATATTCCGTTAATTACTTGATTAGTATCGCTTCCAAATAGTGGAAAGAAGAATAATAAGCAACCAAAGAAGAAGATTCCTGAATTAACAAGAGGAACAATTAAGGTTGATGTGACGACTGCAACTCTATAATCTCTTTTATTAATTAATTTAAATAGATATCCAGAGGTTAAACCAGCAATAGAAGTTTTTAATATGCATAATACAATAGTTGCAAATGCATTGTGACTTAGAAATAGTTGTGTATCTGGAGCAGTGATAATTATGGCGCCAACGATAGCACCGATTAATGCGCCGCTTCCTGGTCCATAAATTATAGCGCCAACTACAATTGGTATTAAAGCTAAAGTGATATTTACTGGTCCAAACTTAATATAGTTTGCAATTAATTGAAGTACAACTGCATAAGCAGTTAATAAGGCTACTCCTGCCAGTCTTTTAATTCTTTTTGAAGTGTTCATTGTGTCCATCCTTTTTAAGCCATATAGGTCTCATAAGTTTAACAAAAACATTATATATTCATATCTTTTACAATTAAAGAGAATTGTCGAAATAATATAAAATTAATTTTGTTATGTTGTTTTGATGAAACAAACATGAAAATATGTTAAAATTTTTCACAAAGTAATTTAATGTTTAATTAAATTATTAATGAATAAAATGTATAAAATATTATTAATTAGAAATAGAATTGAGGATTATTATGAATATCGATTTTAAAAAATTATTAAAACCATATAAGAACGAATCAATTGAAAATCTTGCTTCTTGGATTAAGATTAATTCAGTTGATGATCCAAATAGTGCAAGTAAGGAATATCCTTTTGGTATAGGAGTCGAAAACGCATTAAAATTTATTGCTGAATTAGGCCTAAAAGAAGGATTTAATGTTGATAGATGTGATAACTATTGTACTGAAATTTCATTCGGAGAAGGAAAATTAATATCAGTATTTGCTCATGCGGATGTTGTTCCTGCAACAGGTAAATGGAACCATGATCCTTTTGGTGCAGTGATAGAAAAGAATATTATGTACGGAAGAGGAACTAGTGATGATAAAGGTCCTGCTATGGCAGCTTTCTATGCATTAAAAGCTTTAAAAGATAATAACTTAATTGATGGATATAAAGTCAGTTTAGTTATTGGAGGTAATGAAGAAAAAGGTGGTAGATGTTTAGATTATTACTTTAATAAATTAAATAAACCTGCTCCTTTATATGGATTTACCCCTGATGCTGATTTCCCATTAATTTATGGGGAAAAAGGTATTGGTGGATATGTTCACAAGTATCAATTAAAATCTAGTGAAATTTTAAATATACAAGGTGGAATTGCTGTTAATTCAGTAATTGATGAAGCAAAAGCAGTAGTTAAAAAGAATAGTTTATTAAAAGAAAATGCGGCAAATTTCTTCACACTATTAAATGTTAAATATGCAATTGTTGAAAACGATTCGTTTGAAGAAATTACTGTTTATGGAAAATCTGCACACGGAAGTATTCCTCACTATGGATTAAATGCAGGTTTGATCTTACTTAAGTTCTTAGGCTTCATATATAAAGATGAACATTTAAGCCAATTAGCAGAATGTTATTTAGAAACTACTGGTAAGAAGATGAATACTTATTATGAAAGTGAATACTTACATAATACAACATATAACGTTGGTGTTATTTCAACTAAAGATAATGAATTATCTTTATATGTAAACTTCCGTTATCCAGAAAATGTTAATTTAGATGAAGTTAAAGATAAAATAAACTCATTAAGCTTAGGTAGTGTAGATAAAATTTATGGAGGAGAACCTCTATTATTTGATCCTAAATCAAAATTAGTTTCTACTTTATTAAAAGTATATCAAGAAGAAACTGGTGATTTAGAAACTCCAATTAAAACAATTGGTGGAGGAACATATGCAAAAGAATGTAAAAATACAATTGCATTTGGTTCTGCTTTCCCAGGAAGAAATGATAAAATTCATGAACCAGATGAAGAAATCCATCTAGATGACTTCTTAAAGAGTCAGTCAATATATGCAAGAGCCATTTATGAGTTAGGAAAATTAAAATGAGATTAAAGAAGAAACCATGGGGAGAACAAATTCTCCAAGAATATAGTGAATATTTAATTTTAGCGTATGAATTAGATGAACCTAAATTTCAAAATTTCTTAAAACATCCTAAATTAGTATTAGAAATTGGCGCGGGTAAAGGTGACTTTGCTTTACAAATGGCAAAGAAATATCCTGATATTCATTTTGTAGCTATTGAAATGCAAAGTATGGCTCTAGCTTATGCATTAAGAAAAATTCAAGATGAAAAAATTGAAAATCTATTATTTGTAAATGTTGATGCTCATTTCTTATTTGAAAAATTATATGATTACAAATTTGAAACCATCTTCTTAAATTTCTCTGACCCATGGCCAAAGAAAAGGCAAAATAAGAGAAGATTGACTTATCCTACTATGTTAAAAGAATATTATAATATTCTTAAAGATGACGGTAGATTAATTTTCAAAAGTGATAACGATGTATTATTTAATGATTCTGTTGAATATTTAAAAGAATCACAATTTAAATTAATCGATATTACTTATGATTATGATGGACTTGATCCATATGATGCATTAACAGAATATGAATCAAGATTTAGAAACTTAAATGTCCCAATAAAGAGATTTATTGTTGGAAAGGAGTAAATTATGTTAAATAAAGAAGAATTAAAAACATTAGAAGAATTAACTCAATTATACGGTCCTTCTGGTGATGAACAACTTGTTAAAGAATATTTAAAAGACAGATATCAAGAATTAGGGTTTGAAACTTTAGAAGATAACCTTGGCTCAGTTGTTTGTGTAAAAAAATCTAAAAAAGAAAACGCAAAGAAAGTTTTACTTCTAGCTCATATGGATGAAGTAGGATTTATGGTTTGCAAGATTTTAGAAAATGGAGCGGTTATGGTATTACCATTAGGTGGACACAATAACCAAGCTTTATTATCTAATAGAGTATTATTAAAAACTCAAAAAGGTGATTATTATAAAGGATTAATTAATGCCTTACCACCTCATTTATTACAAGGTAAAGATTATATTACTCAAGTTGGAGAAATGATTTTTGATTTTGGTTTTACTTCTAAAAAAGAAGCTATGGATGCTGGAGTTAGAATTGGTGATTCATTAATTTGCGAAGGACCATTTGTTGTATTAAACGAAGGTAAAAGATTATTATCAAAAGCTTTTGATGATCGTTTAGGTTTAGCTTTAGGATTAGAAGTATTAAAAGAATTAAAAGATGTAGAATTAGATTTTGATTTATACGTTGGTGGTTCAGTTCAAGAAGAAGTAGGATGTCGTGGAGCTTTAACAAGTTCTTATATGGTACATCCAGATTTAGCAATCGTAGTTGATTGTTCTCCTGCAAGAGATTCTTCGGGAAATAAATCTGAACTTGGTCAACTAGGCGAAGGTGTTTTAATTAGAGTAACTGATGGAAGCATGATTGCATTTAGAGATTTAATTGCATATCAAGTTGATTGTCTAGAAAGAGCAGAAGTTAAATATCAATATTTCTTCTCTCCTGGAGGAACTGATGCTGGAAATATTCATAAACAATTTGATGGAATTAAAACATTAACATTCTGTTTATGCGCAAGAAATATTCATACTCCTAGTACTTTATTAGATGCTGAAGATTACTTAAGTGCGAAGAAAGGTCTTGTTTTCATGCTTAAAGATTTAAGTGAAGGAAAACATTATAAGTTGTAGTATGAAGGGGGCAATATTTTATAACTATCACCTTATAGGTGATGTATTGATGATTGATATTAATAACGACTTAGCGCCTAATAGAAGTGTGACTAAGGATGATGTTACCTTAATTTATTCTAATGATACATTATTAGGAATTAATATTTTCAATGTTTCTAGTGTAATTAAATTTAAAAGTGAAGGAAGAATTATTCTTCCACCAGATACATTAATTGACTATATTAATGATAAATGCTCTTCATTTAATATTGAAAAATTAGATTATGTAAAAGAAACTGGATTTAAGGTAGGTAAAATTTTAGAAGTAGAAGAACATCCTGAATCTATCAAATTACATTTATTAAAAGTAGATATCGGTAGTGAAGTTCTCGATATTGTCTGTGGGGCTATTAATGTCAAAGAAAACATGAAAGTCGTAGTTGCAACTATCGGTACTGTAATGATGGATGGGACTGTAATTAAAAAAGGTGAATTACTTGGCGAAGTAAGTTATGGAATGTGCTGTTCGCCTAAAGAATTAGGTCTAAATATTGAATATCCTGCTCATCATTTATTAGAAATTGAAGAAGATATTGAAGTAGGTAAAGATTTCTTCTCATTACAAGAAAAATAAAAACACATCAGAAATGAACCTGTTTGATTAAAACGGACTGTTTAAAAAGAAGCACTAAGAGTTAATTCTCGAAATTGAATCGGAGTTAACTCTTTTATTTTCTCTTGTAATCTTTCGTTATTGTAATAGTTTATAAAATTATTAACAACAGTTTCTATATC
>SVBD01000010.1 GCA_015059045.1 Erysipelotrichaceae bacterium | reverse complement strand
TAAAAAACCTCCTATGTCAATTCTAACATAAGAGGTTATGGTTTTTATTTTTTGTGAACTATTTGGGGTTCACTTCAGAACACCAGCTTTTTTTACTGCCTCAGGTGCAAATGCAGCTGGAGTAAATCTAATTGTAATATGTAATGGTTTATCATTATTAGCAGCATAATTCAAAACAGCTGTATGATCATTTTCAGATTTTTGATCAATTGTCATTACTAAATTAGTTGTAACAGTATATAAACCATTTGATCCATTTAATGTAGCGCCTTCTAATGTAACTTTTGCTTCTGTAAAAGCATCAACGATATCATTAGTACCAGCGTAAGTCCATGTTGCGTAAACACCTCCAACAGTAGCTAATGCTAAAAGTGAAGACAAAATAGTAATTTTTTTCATAATTTTTCCTCCATTATCTAAAAAAATAATATTTATATTATTAAATTAATATTTAAATAACTTTTTGTCAATAAAAAATGAACACAATTATCTACATATTAAAAAATTAAAATAAAAACAAGGCATTGAGCCTTGTCTGTCCTAGAGGTGTCTTACAATAAATTATATGTTTATTAATGGCCAAATTAGGCGTAATTAGCCTATTTTAATTAAAAATGGGCAAAAAATAAAAAATGAGCTTATTTAGCCCATTTTTTATTTAAAACATCTTCATATTTAACTGCATAATTATGATTAGGATCATCCACTGTTGCCAAAATGGATTCAATAATAAAATCAGTAGCGAATTCTAAGTTTTCTTTAATATCTTTTTTATTCATAATTCCTGCAATTACTAAACTAGAAAATAAATCACCTGTTCCATGATATGACTTTTCTTCTATAGGTTTTAATACTGTTACTCTTTCTTTGCCATTATAGTATGTTGCTCCTATTTTATTACCACAAGAAACACTAGTTAAAATTACATTTTTTGCTCCTATTTTAATTAATTTTTCTAAAAGTTCATTAATGAATTCTTCACTTTGTTCTTCTTGATAAGGAGTATCAGTTAAAAAACATGCTTCAGTAATATTTGGAATAACATAATCAGCATATTCACATATTTTTTTCATTCCTTCAACAATTTCAACACTAAGAGCAGGATATAATTTTCCATGATCCGCCATAGCAGGATCCACTATAAATAATCCATCATTATTTAACAAATTATCAACACAAGAAAGAATAATATCAAATTGTTTAGAATCACTAATGTATCCTGTATAAATACCATCATACTTGATGTTTTCTTTTTGCCAATGAGCAGTGATTCTTTCCATCTCATCAGTTAAATCCAATACTGTAAATCCAGTAAAACCAGCTGTATGTGTTGATAAAATAGCAGAAGGTAAAATGCAAGTTTCCACCCCAAAAGATGCCAAAATTGGTAATGCAACAGTAGTTGAACAAGAACCATAACAAGATATATCTTGAATTGTTAATATCTTTTTACTCATATTATTTTAATACCTTTCCAATAAAATTTTGATTGCCATTTACAAAAGATTTGTAATCCATCTTATTTTTACCTTGTTTTTGAACTTCAAGTAAAGAAACTTGGCCATCTTTCAATTGAAGAACTAATCCAAATTTATCACATTTTACTATTTCACCAATTTGACCGTGAATTAAAGAATTTAATTTTTCTGCTTTTAGAATTTTAAATATTTGGCCATTATCTAATAAATATCCACCTGGTGTATAACTTAAACCTCTTACATAACCAACAAATTGTTCGCAAGTACTATCTAGAGATAAATGCTCTTCTTCTTTAGAAATCTTCTTGCAGAATGTGACTAGACTTTCATCTTGTTCTTCGCCTTCAATCTTACCATCGATAAAATCTGGTAACATTTCAAGTAATGCCTCTAATCCAGCTTGTTTCATTTTATCGTAAAGTGAGGTATAATTATCATCTTTAGTTAATGGGATTTCTTTTTTTAAATACATTTTCCCAGCATCCATCTTATCAATCATTTCCATGATAGTAACTCCACTTACTTCATCATTATTAATAAGAGCTTGTTGAATTGGAGAAGCACCACGATACTTTGGTAATAATGATCCATGAACATTAATTGAACCTAAACGAGGAATATCTAATAATCCTTGAGGGACAATTTGCCCATATGCGCATGTAATAATTAAATCTGGATTAATCTCTTTAACAAATTCATAATCTAGTCTAATTTTTGCTACTTGATAAACAGGAATATTATATTTCATTGCAACTTTTTTTGTAGGAACTGGTTCAATAATTCCTTTTCTTCCAACCGGTTTATCTTGTTGAGCAATTAAGCCAACGATATTATAATCTGCATTTATTAATCCTTCTAAAATATGACTTGCTATTTCAGGAGTACCCATAAATAAAATTCTAGTTTCTTTTTTCATAATTATCACTTCCTAGTTTATTTTAGTTTATATAACTAATTTAGTAAATAATTAACTTAAAAATGCTGAAATTAACCCCATAACTAGTTTAATAATAAAATTAATTGCTTTAGTAAAAAACTCCGCTAAGAGGTTAATAAAATTGGATAATGGATTTACTTTATTTTGAATAGGTTGTTCTGGAACATCATAATAACCATCATTAACTTGATTATTGTTACTAATTTGACCTTCCATCATATCGATGTTTTCTTGAGTTACTGATTGATCAGTTTTTGAATCCGAATATCCAATACTTTGAAATAACATTGTTACAAATATCATTAATGTCAAAAATAATAAAACATTTTTAATAAAAGTCTTCATAAAGATATACCTCGAAACAACTATACATTAAATAACATAATTATTTTGTCGAATTGTAAAATTAAATAATATCATTTAAAACCTCACTAATAATAAGAGCTAAATAATCAATTTCAACTTCAATTTCTTTTGATGTTAAATAGATATTTTTATCTATTTTTTTGGGTATTTTAATATTATTTTTAATTAAATATTCTTCAATTAATTTATCATAAGAAATTACCGTTGCTATCCCAATTGTTAATACTTTAATCTTTAATTCTTTATAATTTATTGCTTTTCTATTGTTATTAACTCCACTGCCTGGACTAATTCCCGTATCAGTTATTTGAATTGTCTTATTTAATCTATCAATTGATGAAGTCGATAAAGAATCAATTACAATAATTAAATCATAATCATGACATTTTAATACTCCTTTAATAATATCAGAAGTTTCCATACCAGTATTTGCCATTACCCCTGGAATCAAACAACCAATTTGCTTTTTAAAAAAATAATTTGCTTTGATATTTTTCACAACTCTAGGTCCTAAAGAATCAGGAACGTAATTTTCATTGCCTAATCCAACAAATAAAATCTTAGGATCATTTAATCCTACCAATTCTTCAACAAAACCTTTTAAATATTTTTTTAAATATTTTAGTAAAATATTATAATTAGAAAAATCTTCTAAATCATTAAAGACAAATGAACAATATGTCCCTTTCTCTTTATTAAATGGATTATTGCTAGAAAATATTGTGGTTTCACTAATAGATACTCCTTTTTTACTGATTGTATTTATCTTCGCGTACTTATTAATATCTTTCTGTTTAAATAGTTCATCCGCGATATCGTAGTAATATTTTTCTCTTTTTTTCATCAATTCACATTCTCCTACATATAGCATTAACAAAAAACAATAAAATTATTGAAACAAAGTAAAAACTATGATAAACTTGAAAAGTCGAAAAGAAGATGAAAGAGGTGAACTAATATGGCAAACATTAAATCACAAATCAAAAGAGCTAAAACAAACGAAAAATCAAGAAGTGCAAATGCTTCTTACAAATCAGCAATGAGAACAGCTATTAAAAAAGTTGAAGCTGCTTGCAAAGCACACAACAAAGAAGAAGCTATCGCTTTATTACCAAATGCTTTCTCATACATCGATGCATCAGTTTCAAAAGGTATTCAACACAAAAATACTGCTGCTAGACAAAAAGCTCATTTACAAACATTAGTTAACGGTCTTTAATTAATATAAATACCAGCAAAAAATGCTGGTTTTTTTATACACTAAAAAACCCAACTCATATAAAAGTTGGGTTATTTTTTATTTATTAATATCTTTAATAATTGATTCTATTCTTTGTGCTCTTTCGTAAGTATCATCTTTAATAAATACTAATTCTGGTACTTTATATGTATCCATTTTTCTAGAAAGAGATGATCTAATAAATCCTTTTGCAGAGTTTAATTCTTTAACTGCATCGTTAATCTTTCTTACATCAAGATGAGAAACATAAACTTTAGCTAAAGAGAAGTCATGATTAACATCGCATGAGTTAACACTGACAAGTCTCATAATAGGATTTTTTAATTCAAAGATAATAATATCAGTGATATTTTTTTGGATTAATGTAGCGATTCTTTCTTGTTTATTTGCCATAATTAGTTTCTAGCAATTTGTTGAATCTCGTAAGCTTCAACAATATCTCCTTCTTTAATATCATTAAAGTTTTCAATTGTGAATCCACATTCAAATCCAGTTTTAACCATTGATACATCATCTTTAAATCTCTTTAATGAGCCAAGTTTACCAGTATAAGCAATTACGCCATTTCTTAATAATCTAATTAATGAGTCACGTTTTAATTGGCCTTCAATTACCATAGCACCTGCAATAGTTCCAATCTTACTAGCTTTAAATAATGAACGAATTTCAGCTTGACCGATTACTACTTCTTTTTCAATTGGTTTTAACATACCTTTCATCGCTGCTTCAATTTCTTCAATTAAAGCATAAATAATTGTATGTAATCTAATTTCAACTTTTTCTTCAGCAGCTTTTGCTCTAACTGCAGCATCAGGTCTTACATTAAATCCATAGATAATAGCATTTGATGCAGACGCTAAGATAACATCTGATAAAGTAATTGAACCAGCCGTAGCTCTAATTACGTTGATTTTTACATTTTCAACATCAATCTTCATTAATGAACTCTTAACTGCTTCAACAGAACCTTGAACATCAGCACGAATAATTACATTGATTGTTTTAACTTCGCCTTCTTTAATTTGATTATATAAATCATCTAAAGATAATGCGCTAGTTTTTTGCATATCTTTTTCTTTTGCGTTCAATGTACGTTTTGTAGCAATTTCTCTTGCAATCTTTTCATCAGGATATGCCATAAATCTATCACCTGCTAGTGGAACATCTTCAATACCAGTTACAACTACTGGGCAAGCAGGACCTGCAGATTTAATAACTTTCTTGTATTCATTAACCATTTTTCTTACACGACAGAAGTGGTTACCAATTACAACGAAGTCACCAGTTTTTAAAGTACCATTTTGAACTAATAAAGTCGCTTTAGCACCTTCGTTTTTATCTAATTGAGCTTCTACTACTGAACCTAAAGCATAACGATTTGGATTAGCCTTTAAATCTTTTAATTCAGCAACAATTAAAATAGTTTCTAATAAGTCATCAATACCAATATTCTTTTTAGCGGAAATTTCTTTAAAAATAACATCTCCACCAAATTCTTCAGCAATAACTCCTTCCATCATTAATTCTTGTTTAACTCTATCTGGATCTGCTGTTGGTTTATCAATTTTATTAATTGCAACAATTAAAGTAACACCTGCTGCTTTGGCGTGGTCAATTGCTTCTTTAGTTTGAGGCATTACTCCATCATCAGCAGCAACTACAATAATTGCAATATCAGTCATTTGAGCCCCTCTTGCTCTCATGGCAGTGAAAGCTTCGTGACCTGGAGTATCTAAGAAAGTGATTTTCTTTCCAAAAACTTCTTTTTGATAAGCACCAATTGCTTGAGTAATAGCACCTGCTTCTCCTCCAGCAATGTTTGAACTTCTAATAGCGTCAATTAAAGTTGTTTTACCATGGTCAACGTGCCCCATAACAACAACTACTGGTGGTCTTTCAGTTAAATCTTTATCTTCATCAACGATATCAAGTTCTTCGAAGTTTTCCATTTCAACAACTTTTTCTTTTTTAAAGTCATATCCATAGTTTAAGCAAAGTTCACCGATAATCTCATCATCTAAAACAGAGTTAATAGTAACCATGCTCTTTTTGTTTAAAAATAGATATTTAATAATATCAGAAGGATTTTGTCCTAATTGTTTAGCAAGTTCATTAACAGTAATTGAACCCGTGTAAGTAAATACTCCACCATTAACTTTGTTTTGAGGAGCTTTATTCTTGTGATTTGGATCAAATTTTGGTCCATTTTGAAGACGGGAATTATTGCCTTTATTTTTATTTTTGTTATTGTAAGCCATTTGTCTCATCCTCCTTTACGAGCTTTTTAATTTGTTTTGCAATATTTACATCAGTAATTGCAAAAAGTGAAATTTCATTTTTATTTAGAAGACTTCCAAGTTCTTCTTTTGTTCCATATTCAATATATGGAATTTGATAAAAGTTTAATTTATCCGAATACTTTTTCTTAGTCGCACTAGAACAATCAAGGGCTAATAAAGCAAGTCTAACTTTACCATTTTTACCTATTTGAATAACATTTTCTCCAATAGTATATTTTCTTGCTCTAATAGCAAAATTAATCATTGCCTTAATTTTTTCTGTCATTTGCTTCTTTTAACATTTTTTCGTACACTTCTTCAGGTACTGTAGTTTCTAAAGCGCGATCTAATACTTTTTTTGTTCTAGCAATATTAATTGCTTCAACACTACATTTAATATATGCACCACGACCATTTGCTTTTGACGAATAATCAAAGAAAACTTTTCCTTCGTTGTTCTTGACTACTCTTAATAGATCCTTTTTAGGACACATTTCATTAGTAGCAAGACATCTTCTCATTGGAATCTTTTTCATTAATTAATCCTATTCATCGTAATAGCTGTCGTAATCGCTATAGTCGATGTCATCATCGTAGTTGTTTTCTTCTTCGTCTTCGTATTCAAATTCTTCAAGTTCTTCATCAGAATAGATAGGCATTGCGTTAAATGTTGGTTTTTGTTCAACTTTTTCTTCTTTAACTTGAGGTTTTTCTTCTTCCTCTTCTTTCTTAACGAATTTTTTCTTTGGTTGAACTTGTTTTTTCTTCTTGTCTTGTTCAATTTGTTGTTCTAAATCAGCAAGAGATACTCTTGGTTGAGATAAGTTAACTTCAACTTTTTGATCAATGAACGCAACTTCTTCTTTAACTGGAGCAACAACTTCTTCTTTTTCTTCTTCAACTTCTTGAATAACTGGAGTAACAACTTCTTCAACTTCTTGAACTGTTTCTTCAATAGCTGGAGTTTCTTCAACGTATTCAGGAACTGCAACTTGTTCTTCTTCGTTTGCTTTTAATAATTTTGCTCTTAAAGCTTCAAGTTTTAAATCTTGTTCTTTTCTAGCCATTTGATCCATTGTTAAGAAGGTAATACCTTCGCTAATTGCTGTATCTTGTTCTTTAATATCAATTTTCCAACCTGTTAGTTTAACCGCTAAAACAACGTTGATACCTTTTCTACCAATAGCGACTCTTAAACCATCATTTTTAACAACAGCAATAGCACTATGAGTTTCTTCATCGATATGAACACCGATAACTTCGGCAGGTTTTAATGCTTCAGCAATAAATAAACCTGGATATTCATGGAATTCAACAACATCAATTTTTTCTTTGCCTAATTGCGAACAAATCTTTTGAATTTTAGTACCAGCAGAACCAATACATGCTCCAACTGGATCAACGTTTTCTACTGTTGAATAAACTGAAACTTTACTTCTTTCACCAGCGTGACGTGCGACATCTTTAATAACAACTGTTCCATCATATACTTCGTGAATTTCTTCTTCGAATAATCTCTTTAAGAATCCGCCATCAGAACGTGTAACAACTAAAGAAGGTCCTCCACTTTGAGAAGAGATTTCTGAAAGATAAACTTTAATGTGTTGTCCAATAGTAAATTGTTCATCACCAATTTTCTTAGAATTAGGAAGAGTGATTGTTGTTTTACCAATATTGATAATTGTGTAATTTGGTTCAATTTTTTCAACTACACCAGTGATAATTTCACCTTTCTTATCAGAGAATGCTTGATAAACAGCTTGTTTTTCAGCTTCTTTAATTTTTTGTTTGAATACTGATTTAAATTTTTGAGCATCTGCTTTTTTGAATTCTGAAATTTCTACTGGGATATATAAATCTTCCCCAATCATTGCTTCTGGATTAATTTCTAAAGCATCCGCTAAAGTAATTTCAATATTGTCATCTAATTCATCTTCTTTTGAATTATCGACAATTTCTTTTAAGATGTGAATTTTAATTTCACCTGCTTCACAATCAATATCAACATTAACTCTTGTATCTTCGTAATTCTTTTTAACGAATAATGAGCTGAATGCATCTTTTAAAGCTTGGATTGTGACTTCTCTTGCAATACCATAATTTTCAAATTCATCGATAGCTGCAAGAAATTGTTTTAAATCTACCATTTACTTATTCCTCCTAAAACTTAATTGCTAGATTAGCTTTTGTGATATTTGCCACTTCAATAGTGACATATTTTGTTCTTGTTTTAACTTTATAGCTAAGTTTGATTTCTTCTTCATTAGCCTCTTCTAAAGTACCAGTATAATCATTTAATCCTTCTACTGGATTTCTTAATTTGACATAGATGTATTTACCAACATACTTATTGAATTTAGAAAAATCTTTAATTGGTTTTTCTGCCCCAGAAGTAGAAACGTCTAATACATAATTATCTGTTATTAAATCAATTTCATCTAATTTTTTAGAAATCAAATCTGATACCGCACAAACTTCGTCTAAAGTTGTTACATCATCTTCTTTTTCTACATAAATAACAAGATAGTATTCTCTACCTCTTTTTTGATACTCAAACTTATCAAGTAATAAGCCTTGTTCAGTAACAATTGGTTCAATGTGAGATCTAACTTTATCTAATAATTCACTCATAAGTACACCCCTTTCAAAAATAAAAGTGAGTCAATCGCTCACTTTTGAATATATCTTTAATGAGTTTTGGTAAATAAATCATGCAAGAATTTACTTACGTTATTAATTATAGCCATTAACAAAGATTATTTGCAATAATTTTATATTTAATTTTTATTTTTTTATAAAATAAATCATCCATTAGAAAAAATACTTAAATATTCTATTTAATAGAATACTTAATAGTCCCTTCAATATCGGTTCTTCTTATTCTAACATTATATTTATTTAGTAATGTTATTACCTCTTTACTTGGATGGCCAAAATTGTTTTTTGCACCAACGGAAATAATGGCTTCTTTAAAAGAAAAAATTTTTAATAATTCTTCACAAGTAGACGAATTTGATCCATGATGAGCGACTTTTAAATAATCCATTTCTAAATCAATGTAATCATTAATGATATATTTTTCAATACTTTTACTAATATCACCAGTGAAAAGAAATTTGTAACTTTTAAAATTAAGATAAAGAACTAACGATGAATCATTTTTATCTTTCCATTTATCTCTATATTCATTTAAATTTACTAAAGATAGTTCTTTTAAATATATCGGCTGATAATTTGTACTATCTAACCTAGAAATAATTTTAAAGTTTTCACAAAGTGAAAAGGATGCTCCATTATGATCAAAATCATCGTGAGTAATAATTAAATAATCTATTTTATTAATATGTATCTTTTTAAAAAATGGAATTAATGTTTCTTTTGCTAAATCAATATCATTTACCCCACCTGTATCAATTAAAATACTAGTTGATTTATTTCTTATTAGAATTGAATCTCCTTGCCCTACATTTATAAAATATACACTATTTTCATATAATCTTTCTTTAGGAAGGCAAGGAATTAAAATACATAAAGATACCCCATATAACGACCAAAAAACTTTATTTTTTCTTCCTGTATAAATTAAATAAAATCCAAATAATATCAATACAAATGATGATATTACAAATAGAAAATTAAAATCTTTTGTATAAATTATCAAATTAACTTTATCGAAAAATTTTATGCTAGAAATAATCATAATAGATGCAAATTCTAGTATGAAATCAATCGGTATTAATATTCTAATAAGACCTAATATGAAAACAAAAATAATTAAATATGATATTAATAAACCATAGATAAAAGAAAGTAATGAACAATATCCATTTATAAACAATTGAATAATAATGAAATAAAGATTGATTAAAACTAAATA
The DNA here is from genome assembly GCA_015059045.1 of Erysipelotrichaceae bacterium. GTDB lineage: Bacteria > Bacillota_I > Bacilli_A > RFN20 > CAG-449 > UBA3210. The sequence goes on along the minus strand of SVBD01000010.1, from coordinate 49,107 downwards.
ATAAATACTTCTATGTCGCTTTTTAACTTGTTTGATTGGTTCATTAAAGTAATACAAAAGCATATATAGAGGAAAACTAAATAAAAATGAAGTCCCTTTTAAAGATTGAGGTAAAAATATACCTAGCAATAAAAATACCATTCCAATTATTTCACTTCTATCAAATTTTTCTTTACGATGAAAATGATTAATATATCTAAATATATTAAATAAAAACAATCTTATGATACTTAATCTATATGATGAAATAAAAATAAATATAAAATTAATTACTAGTACTATTAGTTCAGACTTCTTTTCATTAATTTTAATTTGAAGTATCTTCTTAATATTTTCAAAAACAAGCCCTAAATGAAAAGAAGAAATTGATAAATAGTAAAATAATCCATTTTTACTAATTAGAAAATTAAATTCATGATTATAATTACTATTAAAAAGTAATTTCGATATTACAATTTTTGAATTTTCACCCAGAGAAGAAATATACCTATTTATAAAGGATCTTGGTCTAATTAATGAATAATTAATTGTTTTTATATCATTAATTTTAATTTCTTTATATACAAAAGAATCTTTTAAATACTCATTAAAATCAAATTGTGATTCATATGTAGTAAATGAATAATCTTTTAAATAACCCTCAACTTTAAGTAAATCGAAAACTTCATAAGTATTTTCATAATTGGAGCAATAGTATCTTCCTGTTAAGGTTTGCAAAATAAAGTAGTTGTCTTTACTAATTACTACCACTCCAATATTTGAAAATATAAAATTTTGCCTATAAATAAAACTAATAAAAATGCCTAATAAATATACAAAAACATAGGACTTGTATTTTTTACTTTTATTTTTAATTAAATAAATTGATATTCCTATTAAAATAATAATTTTTAAAATAAATAGTTCATCTATTGTCATCCCTAAATAAAAGAATATAAACAGAAATAAAAACATTATTTTAAAGTTAAGAAATCTCTAATTTTCTCATAAGTTTTAGTGCCAATTCCTACTACATTCATCAAATCCTCTAAAGATTGAAACATTCCATTTTCTTCTCGATACGCAACTATTCTTTCCGCTAGGACTTCACTAATACCATTGATTTCCATAAGTTCTTCTTTTGTCGCGGTGTTTAAATTGACCTTTTTAGCATATGGATCAATTACGCATTCTTGTGAATATCCACTGATGATTGGAACATAGACTAATGATCTTCCCTTCAAAACAAGTGAATCATTAATCGCGTCTAAATCAGCACTTGTAAGATATCCACCAGCTAAATTAACTAAATCTAAAATAGTAAGATTTTCATCAACTGTATAAGTGCCAGGATGAGCTACTTGCCCTTCAATTGTTACATCTATTGTTCCAACATTTTCCGTTGAGGAGATGATGCTAACTCCACCTTGATTGTTTTGGATGTTTGGATCAATTTGAGTAAATGCAACTATCACTAAAATCACTCCAATAACTGCTCCAACAACCCATTTGACTAATGCTGCCATTTTTTTATCCTCCTATAATATTAATTAGGGGATTTTTTAAAAATTTGTCTAAAAAAGTTAAAAAAAATCACCTTGCAGTGCAAAGTGATTAAATTTTAAATTATTAAGCTTCAATTTTAAGAATTTCAACGTCGTATGGTCTAACAACTTTAACTTGAACAACTTCTCCAACTTTATGTCCTAAAATTGATTTTGCTAACATACATTCGTTAGAAATTTTAAGATTTACTGGATCAGATTCAGTTGAACCAACGATTTGATAACGAGTTTCACTACCATCGCTTAAATCACGAATTGTAACATAGAAACCAATTTTTACAACATTAGCGCTTTTATCATCAGAATCATCAATGATTTTTGCGTTTTCAATTTGATGTTGAAGTTGAGCAATTTTACCTTCTACTTCTGCTTGTCTATTTCTTGCTGCATCGTAGTCAGCGTTTTCAGATAAGTCACCTTGAGCTCTTGCTTCTTTTAATTGTTCAATTACTTCTGGTAAAACTACATCAATTAAATTTCTTAATTCTTCATTTAATTTTTTAAAACCTTCTTTGGTAACAATAATTTCTTCGTTGCGCATATTTTTGTCTCCTTTTTCAAGTCGAGATTTATTATATCACAACAAATCGATTTTCAACAACTTAATTCAAAAAAACAATGCAAATATTTAAATAAAGGGCTAAAAGTAGCCAAAGTAAATAAGGAATTAGCAAATTACTAGGTAATTTATTAACTTTTCGATATGTTAAATACATTGACAAAGTTGATAAATACAACAATACAAGAAGAATTAATGCTGCTATTAAATTTCCTAATCCAAAGAATGTAACAGTCCAAAGTAAATTAATAAACATATTAATATAATAGTTTATTATACCTTTTTGTTTTAATTCTCCATCTGTTGTCAAACTTAAAAACAAATAAGTAGAAATCACACAAAGAATGTAAACAATCGTCCAAGCTATACCAAAAACATAACTAGGTGGTGTTAAAAATGGAGTATTTAAAGAATCATAATTAACAAAATCTAGAATTACAAATACTGTTCCTAATCCTCCAGCGATTAATGAAGGAAGCAAACTTTTTAATAACTTTTTTATATCAAATTTCATTTATTATCACCTAAAATATTTTATGCATTAGATTTAATAAATATTAAGATAAAATTCTTCTATATAATTAATTATTCCTTGAGTTAATATATTTGCAATTTTTTTCTTATTATTAACTATAAAATTAGCTTCTTTAACATTGTCATGAAATAAGAGTTCTAATAATGCTCTATTTTCCGCTTTGGCATTTTTTATTTCATATAATGCACTTGTTTCTTTAACTCCACGTTTTTTAAAATCACCAATTTTACTTGTGTATTCATTATAAATATAACTACCAAAATGAGACTTACCTATTGGTGTATATATTTCACTACCTTGTCCTCCTCCAGCATTTGAATGCAAAGATAAATGAATTTCACTACCATAATTATTACTATCTTTAATTGATTCACTTAAAGATAAATAATTCAAATTATATCTTAAGGAAATATAACTAACTGTAATTAACTCTTTCACCATATATTCAACAATATCATTCATATGCTCCGCTTCAGTACCTAAATTATTGACATATAAATTTTTGGTCTGCACTGAAGGATTTAAATATACTTTAACTTTTTTAGTTGGCTTAATTTCATTACTTGAAGAATTTGAAGAATTCGAAGAATTATTATTTACATTATTTGAAGAATTTTCACTCGAAGAATTTTGTGAACTACTTGAATCTTGAGAAGTAGTATTATTTATATTAGGCGAAGAAGAATCTATTTCAATACTATCGGAAATAATTTCATCAACAATAACATCGCTTGTATTATCTTGACTTATAAAAATATTTCCTTGGTTACTTATATTTTCTCTTAAATTAACATTAAAATTTAACGCTGAAATTCCAATAATTGATAAAATTAATAATTTGTGATATTCCTTTTTCATATACATACCTCCATGTAAAGATACTAACAAAAAAGGAAGACCATTTGTCTTCCAATTATTTACAATTTCTTTTCTTAAACTTAAACCATTTTTCAGGTAACTGAGCCAGAATAATTCCAAGAATCATAATTAATGCTCCAATTATTTCTCTAGTTGATAATACTTGTTCTAAAATGATAAAGCCAAAGATCGCACTAAAAATTGATTCACACGACATAATCAAACTTGCAACTGTTGGATTAATATTTTTCTGTGATACGATTTGCAATGTATAACAAAGACAAGTAGAAAATATTGCAACGTATAAAACAGGTAAAATACCATTTCCAATTTGAGAGATAGTCGGTTTATCAATTACAAAACAAGGAATTATACATATAATAAAGGAAAAAAATATTTGACCGAATGATAAAACTAAGTTATTTACTTTCTTAGAGAATTTTTCAACAACAATTATTTGGAAAGCAAAACTAATTGCACAGATAATCAATAATAAATCTCCTAACTGAAGTTTAAAGGATTCATTAATGCAAAATACATATAACCCAATTAATGTTATACCAACCGATAGATATACATTTATTGTATTCTTTTTACCTAAAAACAAAGAAATAATAGGAACTATAACAATATAGCATGCTGTAATAAACCCAGCTTTACTTGCCGAGGAAAGGCCTATTCCATATTGTTGAGTAATAGAAGCTATACTTAAAGTTACTCCACATAGTAAAGAACCTATAATTATATCTTTATAGTTAATGTATCCATTTTTCTTTTTTTCTTTTAATAAAGATATAATAACAAAAGGCAAAAGAACGATAGAAGCCATACCAAATCTTAAGAAATTGAAAGTAAAACTAGAAATGTGTTCACTAGCAATTTCTTGAAAGATAAAAGCACTTCCCCAAATAATTGTTACGAATATTAATGTAAAAATTGAAAAATTCTTTTTCATATAAAATTATTATTCTTTCTTTTTTCTCTTTTTAAAAACATGTTTTCTAAACAAAAATAAATTATATCCAATAAATAAAATAACAACAATAGCTAGAACAATTAGACAATTATTAAAATTTTGACCTGCAAAAGGAATAAGTAGTAGTATTGGAGCCCAAAAAACAATTGCTGGTATTTGTTGGAAAACTAAATTATCTGCTGCCGGTGTTTCATAGTTAGGATCTATCTCTCTTAAAAGAATCATACCAGTGGAAGCAGTTCCTGTTAACATACCAAAAATCGAGCAAAAAGCTTCATATTTGTATTCTGGATAAATCTTTTCACAAACAAAACGAATATATACAAATGTTCCAATCGCACCCAATGTACACATGACAATTAAAGGAACTAACAATCCCTTTAATTCTTGATAGTTAATCGCAGCAATTCCTGCAACGATCATTGCATCAAAGAAAAATCCTGACAAACGACTCATCATATAAGAGTTAATATGTACATGTTTAAATATCTTATGCTTTTGAAGTTTATTCATAACCATTTTAGTTAAAATCGCAAATATTGTTCCAAATAGGAAGTTAAATCCCCATAATAATGGTCTAATTGTATTAACGCCAAAATTTCCTAAATAATTAACAGCAAGAGTTGATAATCCTAAAATGAATAAATAAGTAATTAGATACACACCAAATACAAATGCTAATTGAACTGTAAATTTATCTACTGAATCATTTAATGGAGCTTCATTTTCTACGTAGATATCACTATTTAACTCGTTTGCAATTTCTTTTCTTTGCTTTTGAAGTTCAAGTTTGCCACGTTTTCTTAAAATATTTAGATAAATAACTCCTACAATACACGCAACTAAAAATCCTATAGCGGCGATGGATAGCCCAAATCCTGAACCATTTTCAAATCCCATGCTCTCATAAACTTTACCAATATTTAACGCTTGTCCAGTACCTTGTCCAAAGCCCATTGGAAGAAGTAAACCAGAAGCATAAAATAAATCAGGGAAGAAAGTCAAAGTAAATCCAACACTGACAACTAAACCAATCAAAGCTTGGATTAAATATCCATTAACAGTAGTAATTCCACAATCAACAATAGTCATTTTATTAGTTTTTTTACTTTTCCCAGCTTTTAACGTCATTGCAACAAAGCCTAATCCCAAACAATGATAAGTTAATGTTTCCATAAATCCTTCATCGATAAAATCACCAACGACAGGAATAAATTTAAATATGAAAATTAAAATACCACCGATTACGCTAGCCGGCAATAAACTACTTTTAATAAATTTAATTTTTCTTCGTAGCAAGTTACCAAAAAGAATGGACACTAAAACAACTGCCATTTGTAGGATAAAATGCCAAATACTATAATCCCATAAATTCATCGTTATCTTCTCCTTTCAATAAATAAAATGCATTCATATATTTAACAAAGTTAAGACGAGTATCACCTAAAATTTGATAAGTCTTTTTCCCATGGTAAATATTTAATTTCTTTCTTCCTAGAATAGTAATTGCTTTAACTTCATCTAATGGAAGTTTAATTTCTTCATTTTCTAATTTAAATAAGAAATATTTTGAATATAGTTCAAAACTACCCCTACCTACTAATAATTTCTTTTTATAAAGTCGAGGTTGGTATATTTTTACTTCATCTTTAAAAATAATTTCATCCTCTTTAAATGTCTCTTTTTTTAATTTATCTATTTGATATTTATACCAATCACTTAAATATTTAAACTTAAAATTTTGATCTTCACTAGATAAAGTTAAATCTTCATTATATTTAACTTTTAAATTGCAAGATGAACAAGATAAGTAATTTCCTTTACTATGAAGAGTATGTAAACTTCCACACTTTGGGCAACGATAAACAACTCTTTCTAAATATTCTGCTTTTTTTCTACTCTTGTAAGAAGAATATTTATAGTTGTCGACATTTATTCCCTTTACAATTAAATCATAAATTTCATCTACATCTTTATTTTCTAATTCTTGATATGGATAAACTGTCTTTACAAAACATTCAAGTCTACCTTTTCTAGATTTATCAGACCATCTTGGTTCTACGCCATATCCTCCAACAATATTAACAATAACCAAAGGTTTTTTTAATAACTTGACTAATTTAGCAATAGATTTATCAACAATGCATAAATTACCATTAATTGATCTATTACCTTCTGCAAAGACAACAATATTTCCCTTTTCTTTAGAGACTTTAATACAATTCTTAATTGCCACAATATCATTAGGATTACTTTTTTCTTTTGAAATAGGACCTACTAAATTAAAAATTAATTTACCAATAAAGCGATGGTTAAATAAATCTTGAGTAGAAATAATATATGTATGTTGCTTAATCAATGCACCAACCATAAATTGATCCATACTTGTTACATGATTTGAAACGATAATTGATCCATCACTAAAAGAATAACGTTTACCAAGTTTTAAACGATATTTGATTTTCATAAAAGGTACCAAAGTGATTCTTAATAGAAAGTTAGTAATTACATGTCTTTTTTTTATCCACATAAAAAAATCCTTATCTTTCTATTAATTATAGCGGTAAATTAAAAACTTGAAAACCTTTTACTTATTTATTAAGTAAAATTTAGGAATAAATATTAAAACTGCTAACAAAATACAAACCAATCCAACATAATTTGTCGAAAAAATTAAAATAATAATACTCATTAATAATAGGCTAATATCTCCATAAAATAAGTATTCCTTTAACATTCCATTTTTACCTATTTTTGTAAATTCCAATATAGATTTACCTAGAACTAGAAGCGCTAAAAGTAGTCTAAAAAAATATCTAACAAAACCATTAAAAGGACTATCGTAAACTAAATAATCTCCTGAAAAAACTAATCTTCCTTCAATAAAAATAAAAGCTAAAGATAAAATAATTATTATTGAACTAAAAATATATACTAATACTCTACAAAACTTACTCATATTAATAGTTCCTCCTATAAATTACTTCAGATAGTTCTTCGCTCATAAAATCACTTACGATGATACCTAATTTATCATGTTTATGTTCTTTGATATATGATATAAACCAAGGATTAATGTCTCTTGCAGCAGTTCCAGCATAAGAAGGAGGAAAAGCATTATCTAGATAACATGAAGTAAAATTAATTACTAAGTAATTATTATTTAAATTATTGCTTACATTAATTGTAGAAATAATATCTTGTTTTTTTTCTTCGACATCATCAATACAATAATTATCTTGAACGTATAAATCATCCAAAACAAATGTTGTATCATCACTCCATCCATAGTAAGAAGGATAGCCGAAAGAAAGATTATATCTAGATAAAATATGAATTTTTCCCCTTGCTTCTTTAACAGTCTGAGGTAATTCATTACTAAAAGAAATTACTTCTTCGTATGATTTCAAATTTTCTAATAATACTTCTTCAAAACTTCTAGAACTATTTACACTACTACTTTCTTCTTTAATTGAAATAATTAAAAATTCACTAGGATTTTCTTTAACAAAACTAGTTAATTCCTTTAAAACTTTTTTAAACTTTAAATTTTGATCAACTGGACCATGAATGATTTCAAATTCATCATTATTTAAAACTAATCTTAAATCAAAAAATCTAGTCCCCATATTTAATTGTTGTCTAATTGTAGTGTCTTGACATTTACCCGCAACATCAAAAATTGAATGAGTCGCTCCTGAATCATGAGTTCCAGGAATTGATAAATCTACTAATCTAACATTATCATTTACCTTACTCATCCATGGTTCTTTTTTATTATAGGAACGATTTATAGGAACCATAGCAAATAAAGACAAAAGAAGAGTGGGCATTATCACAATAGATAATTTTTTATAATTCATATATCTTCCTCCTTTTAATTTTCATCAGGTTGTTGTCCATCATGAGCTTTCCACATACACTCAGTCAACTTCAAATCAGTAAATGTTGCTTTAAATGAAGAATTCTCTGGACTACAAGCATAAATCCCAAATGAAATCTTACCATTTCCTTTCCACATATGACATATTCTCATTTGTTTAAAGACAACTCCATCTTCAGAACATTCAATGCAATAATCATCTTCTCTTCTACTAAATCGATACCACATCACTTTAATACTAGAATCTATTTCAGTTGTGGCCCAATCAGAATATCCATTATTAGTAACTACACTTCCTAAATGCTGAAAAATTCCATTTTCATATTCAACCGACGCCTTTAACCAGTTTTCACTATCTAAATACATAACAATTCCACATTGATCAAATCTATTTTTACTTTCAAATTCTGTTTTAACGATGAATGAAAAATATTTTTCTTCAGTTTCCATTTGAAGTACTGGAGCAGAATCATTTCTAAAATGATAATATGTTCTTTGCCATAAATCTGTATGCGGATCGGTAATAATCTCTATTTTATCTTTTCCAATTAAACTAGTAGATGGTTCTCTAGTCCATTTTAATCTTTTAATATCCATCTTCATTTTCTTACCACCAATTTCTATTTATTAAAATAATTATTAATTTCTTCCATTCTACTTTCTTGTTTTACATTAAATGGGCATCTTGATTCACAATGGCCACACTTTATACAACTATCTGCTTTATGTGATAATTTAAAATAATGATTTTCAGCAATTTTATCGCCCGCTAAAGCTAAGTCATAATATTTATTAATTAAGCCAATATCAAGCCCCATAGGACAAGGTTGACAATGATTACAATATACACAAACTCCATTTACTTTATCAACAGTAAATTGACTAATAATGGAATAGTCTTTTTCTTCTTTAGAAGCACTTAAAAATTTGAGTAATTCATTTAAATGTTCCATTGTTTGAACTCCAGGAACTACACATAGGACTCCAGGACGATCTAAAGCGTATTGAAGGCATTGGCTATGAGTTAATCCAATTTTAAATGGAGATTGTTCACTTGATAGTAACTGCCCTGCGAAAAATGGCTTCATAACTGAAATACCAATTCCTTCTTTTTCACAGCGTTTAAATAAATCAAAACGTTCTTTGACACTTCCAATACCATACTCATCACCTTTTTCAAAATCATAAGCAGGATTAATTGAAAACATCATCATATCTACAATTCCTAAGTCAATTATTTTATTAGCGACACTTGGAGTATGGGAAGAAAATCCTATATGATGAATAATATTTTTTTCTTTTAGTTCTTTTAAATAATCAACTAGTCCTATTTCAATTAACTTATTTAAATCTTCTTCTTCATCGACACAATGCAAGAAGCCAAAGTCAACATAATTAGTTTGTAATTGCTCAAGTTCCCAAAGAAAAGTTTCCTTTATGGTCTTAAAATCTCGACACCATCCATATTCTCCATTTTTGTCATAGACAGCGCCAAAATGAACTTGTAAAAATACTTTATCTCGACATTCTTTTATCGCTTTACCAAAAGGTTTATAGACACTTCCTCCAGCACATAAATCAAAAAAATTAATTCCATTGGCTATTGCTTTTTTAATAATTGCTTCGATTTCATCTTCAGGAGTATGTTGGATTCCACCCATTCCTAAACCAAGAACACCAAATAATTCATTATCTTTACCATTAGGTAATTTTCTATATTCCATAGCTAGTACTCTCCTAATATTTATATATATTTTATAATACTAATTTCTTTTAAGCAAATATATATTTGCTTGATAACTTCAAAATAAAAACTTCAACCAATTAGGTGAAGTTTTTCAATTAAAATCCTCTACTTAATATATCATTCCAAGCTTCATCATCAATTTCTTCATCTTTAAATAATTTTCTTTTATCAGCTTCAGTAATTTTTTTAATGACTTTACAAGGATTACCTGCTGCTACTACCCAGGAAGGAATATCTTTTGTAACTACACTACCCGCGCCAATTACAACATTACTTCCGATTGTAACACCTGGACAAATAACACTATTTCCACCAATCCATACATTATCGCCAATTGTAACTGGTTTTCCATATTCATATAGTGAATTTCTAGTCGAAGGATATATAGGATGACCTGCAGCATAGATAGATACATTAGGCGCTAATTGACAATTATCTCCAATTTTAACTTTTCCAACATCTAAGATTGTACAATTATAATTGGCGTAGAAGTTCTTACCAACTTCAATATTTGTTCCATAATCACAATAAAATGGTGGATTAATAAATGCACCTTTATCACCAAGTAATTCCTTAACTACTTGAGCAATCCCAGTATAATCGCTACGATCCATAAAATTTAATTTTTGTAATATTTTTCTACATTTAGCTTGTTCTTTCATTATCTCTTGATCTGAAATATACGCTAAACCTAAATCTCTTCTTTCAAAATTATTCATACTTTCCTCCATATAATAATTAATTATTTATTCTTTTCCTTACTAATAAAAAATGAATTTTATAATATAAATAGCCTAACCCATATGTAAAAGAAAATAAAAATACGATCCAATAAAATGAACCAATTTGAGGTGGCCATTTAAAAACAAAACCAAATAATCCTACTTCAGAATAATAATCCATGAAAAAATAAGGATATGGATCTCCTCTTCCAAAATCAACCTTCATAATACATAAAATACTAGTAAAGACAAAATATGTTAATGGTGGAATAATACATATCCAAATCTTCTTATTTTCTATATTAATAATATATCTATCTGTAAAATAATCAAAAATTGACATTAACGGGACAATTACATGGGTTAAAACACTAGCGAAAGTCCATACATTATAATCCGCAAAAGGAGCAAGAACACTACAAAAAATAAATCCTGTAATTGTTATTGAAACAGTAAAAATAAATTTAAATAAACTAATTAATTTAAAATTCTCTTTTTTTCTATTTTTAATTATCATAATTGCAAAAATAAGTGATGTGATACCAATCCATAAATTAGATTGTTGAGTAAAATATAAAAGTCTAGTTAGCCAATGATAGTATCCATCTCTTTTAGCAAATAAACAAGAAAGGAAAAAACCAGTCGATGAAAAAATAAATATTAATAAATTAATAATTGTCGAATACCATTTATTTATAATTTGCTTCTTTTCATCTACTACCATATTTTATTTATCTTTCTTAAATTTTAATATATGTTCCAAAAGTCCAAATTGAATCTTCAATTTTGGTTGTACTATCACTATGATGATATAAATCATTAATCACGATTTGTTCTGAATTAGAAAAATCACCACGCAAATAAAAATCAGGTGGATAATAAATACTAACTGTCGTATCAATAAATTCTTTATCCGCTTTTGTTACTTTCGAATATGCCTCATGTTCAATGTAAAGATAAATAGTTTTCTTATCGGAAGAAATGGTGTATGTTCCTTCGATAATTGTGTCTTTATTTTTATACTGGAATAATTCATTTGAACGAGGTTTTATAGTCATAAAAGTGAAACTTTCACCTGATTCTAATGAATAAGTTCCACTAGGAATATAGAATTCATCTGCACAAGAATAATTATTTGTTTCTTCCTTATAATCATTACCTTCTAAAATATAAGAACCTAGTTTATAAGGTAATTCGCTAATTCGATATGTATGAGTATAAACAGTTCCATCAATAAAACCTAGATCTTCTTCAATTTGCATTAATGTGAATTGAGTATATTCATCATAAAACTCTTCTACATAGCAACTTAACCAATCTTCTTTATCTTTATCATTACGAGTAAAAATATATGTTAAAGGAGTAAGTACATCTTCTCCTAGTCCTTTATAAATTGCTCTAAATGTACCATTATATTTTAAAGTATTGTCTTCATAATAATTAAAACTCATTACACCTTTTGATCCATCAAATTCAAAATATGTATCTTGCTCACCTTTTAATATCCATTTACCTGTTGAATATGTTAATTCATCATCATATTTTACGATATTATCATTACCAAATAATGAGTCACACCCAACTAATGATAATAAGCAAAAAAATGTAAAACAAATTGAAAAAAAACTCTTTATTTTCTTCATAATATCATCTCCATAGATACTCTTATATTAAAATATTAGCACATTTTTACAATAACTAAAATTATTTTAAATAATTTTTATATTCTATATCTAATTATTTGATGATGTTATCTTTAGTCTCCACTAGTTATTAATATTGTTTCTATACTATTTATCATTTTCATTATTACTTTATGTGATAAAAGCAACCAATGCATCCATATTAATAATAGAATAGTTTAAAGAAAAAATAATGCTAATATTTATTTTATTGCTTTTCTTCTTTCAATTTATAAGTAAAGAAAAACCCTTGTTTAACTTAATATAGAACAAGGGTTTATTTAATTTTATTCTAGTTTTATTTTATTTCTTTGCCCAAGAAGGAAGATATTGATTATATCCTCTGAATTCAAAGATTTTTGTTTCATGTAATTTGAAATTTTCTTCACCTGTTACTCTATTTTCAAAATCTTGTAATTCTTCATTCCATATAGGAGTACCATTAGTTTTTGTTAAATCGTAATAACCTCTAATTGTTTTACTACCTTCGAATGTGAAATCATTTGAACCAAATGTAGTAAATTTCATAGTACCATTTACACCATTCCAATAAACATTTAAGTTTTGAGAAATATTTGGAGCTTTATAAATTCTTTCAATAGCTCCTGCATATGGGTGACCAGAAACACCATCTAAGTTTGTTGTGTTATTCTTATTTGGAGCACCTGGAGTAATTCCATATTTACCTGCGATAGCAGCAGAAATTGCAACTGCTTGAGGATTTAATGTATCTAATAATTCTTGTGAACTTGATCCATTTGATCCATGGTGAGAAGCTTTATATAATGTAACTTCTGGCAAATCTTCATTATTCATTAAGTCTGCTTCAGAAGAAGTTGTTAAATCTCCTGCAGTAAAGAATGTAAAGTTTTTATAATGGAAAATTGTTGCAACAGATTTTCCATTACCTGCACTTGATGCATCTTTTGTAACATAATTTCCTGTATTTAAAATTTCTACATAGAAATCAGAAGTTAAGTAATATTTATTACTTGCTCCATCAACACCATTTACACAATCATATGCAGAATGATAGATTCCACCATTTTCTACTACTTTACTTCTTGTTTTCTTAACTGTATCAGATCCACCAAGTCCTCCATAGTCGATCATTAATGAAATATCATCAATTACACTAGTAGCGTTTTTTAATCCATCGATATGGTCTCCATCACTATGTGATAATATTAACATATCTAATCGATTATCAGGACAGTATTGTTCAACGATTTGTTTTACAAAATTTCCATCATATTCATAACCTGAGTCAATTAAAATTTCTACATTTCCTTTTTTGATAAAGATTGAATCACCATAAATTTGTTGCATTTCAATGAAACGAATTTCTAATGGTTGATCTTCACCTTCATTACCAAGGAAAATAGGATCATTTTTAGTTAAACCACTACCGACACCTAATTGCTCTACTTTGTTTCTTGAAGTAACAAATACGCTATCATTTACATATGGAATACCATCAACTTCTGCTGTGATAACAACTTTACCATTACTTTTTACAGTAACATTACCTTGAGAGTCAATTGATAAAACATCAGGATTTGAACTAACCCATTTAATTGTCGCTTTTAAATTATCATTGATTTTAGATTCTAATTTAAATGTATCTCCAACGATTACTTCAAGTTCTTCAACTAATGTTGAATCTTTAGTGATTTCAACAGATTTAATAGGACTATTTGTTGTATTACTACAACTTGCTAAAAGTGAAAGAGCTAATACACTTACTAAAATATTCATCTTTTTCATATTAATACCTCCTATTATTTCATTAATTTAATATTATCGATATTTACTCTATTTCCAGTTCCAGTAAGAACAATGATAGCTACACGTTTTGTTCCTTCTGGTAAAGTAAATCTAAATGTTTCTAATTCTTTTGTTGAGATTGTCGCTAATTCATCATCTTCAACCCATGTAGCACCTGAATCTAATGAATACTCTACTTTAATTTGGACACCTAATGCATCATTTCCATAAATAGCTGCATCAAATTCAACAACATTAAATTCGCCATCTTGTTTAATTTCAACTCTACCACCAACTTTAGCTCTAACAGCAAAGTCTCCATCTCTTCTATCATTAGCTTGATCACCAATTAAAGCGTTGCCTAATAACCAATCTGCTTTAGGATTACCAATATTAACTACTCCATCAGCATATCCTGTTTTAATAGAACTTGAATATGAAGCAGTTGGATTTTCTGCTTTACAATCTTCAAAATCAACTGAAACTACTGTTTCATAAGTTTTATTATCTAATGCTGCAACTTCAACTGTGTAATCTTTAGAATATGTTTCACCTTTATATGTTAATGTCGCTGTCAAGTTAACAGTAACTTTTGTACTACTATGAGTAACTGCTCCTGTTTGAGCATTAATTTCATTTTTATCACTTGTCCAAGCAATTGTTACATCTTCAAATCCTTCTAATGAAGTAGGTAATTCAATGCTTGTAGCAGTAAATCCTAATGATGTAGGAATTTGGATTTTTCCAGCAATTAATTCCATATATTCAACTGCTGAAATTGGAGCGATTGTAATTTTACTTGCATCAACTAATTGAATTTGTGGTTTTTGTGTACCTGAGCCATAGCAAAGAGCAATACCTTCAAATTCGAATTTCATTCCATCAACTAATTCACTTAATACTTCGTTGATTGCTGCAACTGAGTCAGCATTAGAATATGTAGCGTCAACTCTGAATGTTGTACTGTATCCATTTACTTTAGCTGTAAAGTTATAAGCTTTTGTTGTATTAACTGATAGGCTTTCAACAATTGCTTCTCCAGATACTAATGAACCATGGTATGTTAACATTTCTTCTAAGTCAGAAGTATTTACTTCTAATAAATTATTAACTTCATATGAAATAGATTCTGTTAATTCTTTAACATATTCTACATTACCAATTTGTTTTGCTGGTTTATTATTTTTAAATCCACCAACTTCATAAGATTTTCCTTCTTCTACAGTGAATAGGCTAACATCTTGTCCATAAACATAATAACCATCTACACCATCTTGTAAGAAGTAACTAACTGTTTCTCCATTATCAATTAATTGAGTAACAACACCTTTTACTTTAATTGTTGAAGAATCTTCCATATCAATGAATTCTTCGTGATTTGAATAACTCATATTTGCCCAGTCTTTTGTGTATTCTGGATTATCATTCTTTTCAATTGTTAAATTAATTGAATCTGTAATATTTTCAAAATTTCTTGGTGAAGCTGTAATTGTAACAGTACCTTCTTTAATACCTTTTACAACACCACGAGTTACTTTAGCGATTGTTTCATCACTACTAGACCATAAAACTGATTGACTTGCTTCAGATGGTAATACTGATGCACTTAATTCAAGTGTAGTACCTGCTTTTAATGTTGTAACATTATCAGGTGAACTAATTGAAATACTTTCAGGATTAACAATTACTTCTTCTCCCATTTCAACAAATAATGGGAATTTTTGAGAAATTTGTTCATTTTCTTTTGATTTTGCAATAATGTTTACTTTTCCTATAGAAACACCTGTTACTAATCCATTTTCATTAATTGTAGCGATTGTTTCATCACTAGTTGACCATAAAACATCTTGATTAGCTTTTTCAGGATAAACTTTTGCTTGTAATTGTAATGTTTCACGTTCTTGGATTACTCTTACATTATTATCACTAGAAATAGTAATGCCAACTGGAGTGCTACTACCACAGTTTACAAGACCTAAAACAAGCACTAAAAATGTAAAAAACTTTAGAATCTTTTTCATAATATGTTCCTTTCTTCAAAATAAAATGCCTAGAGCAATTCTAGGCATCAAGACACACACTAAAAATACTTCCAACGAGTATCACATGTGTAGTTAGCCATAGTATTGCTTAAATGGCAGCAATGTAGAGACTGTCGAGCCATAATATCGACATTATATGACATCTACAAAAATAGTTTATCTTATCAATTTTATTGATACAAGAAAAATTTATTGTTAATCAAAATATTTTCACTAAGCATAAATCTAATATAATTATTGCAATATTTTTATAAATAGTTATGTATTGGTAAAATAAAAATACTTCGATATATTTATACCGAAGTATTAGAATAAAATTGGCAACGTTACACAATTTTAATACAATTGCACACCCCTATAACTACTCGATAAATTGGAATTTGTCTACTTATTCTGATTTTTTATTTCATCCATTTCTTTAATCAGCTCTTCTAACGGACGATACTCACCACCCCAATATTCAAAAGTATGCATTCCTTCATCTTCTAAAATTGGACCAATCATTTTAACAGATACATTCATTCTACTCAATATTTCCTCGTAGTTTGGAATCTCTTCTTCAAACGGAAGTAACTGCTGAAAACTCTTATAGGACACACCATAAACAATAGTTCTTATACCTAGTGATGCAATAGCCAGAAGACAGCGTACACATGGTGCACAACTTGTATAAAATATGGCATTTTCAAAAACCTTGTCCGAAAACTCATTTGCACACTTATGAACCAGATTAAACTCAGCATGACCAAAAATTCCCTTTTCATAATCAGAAGTATTTTCTGCCTCTGCTATAATTTTATCTTCACTGACTAATATCGCTCCAAAAGTGTCATACCCTTTCTTTCCTGCACTAATTGCTAATTCATAACATCTTTTCATGTATTTTTCATGATTGCTGTTCATATCTTTCTCCTTTACAAATTCTAATTTTTGATAACAATGGACTAATTAAATATGCTATCCAATATCCCCATTTAAACAATTAATACATTAGTGTAAAAGAGCCAATTTGAATTAAGCCTGCACTAATTGAAATTATTGTAAATTTAAGAACTCTAATAAATTCTTTATAATCCTTTTTCTTATTCTCTTCAATAATACTAATCTTCTCATTTATTATAATTATACTGCACAATAAACGAAAAAGATATTTATAGTTTTTATTTTAAATGATATAATTTAATAAAGAAAACTACTTTATATTTATAAATTGGAGGAAGAAAAATGAAAAAAAGTATTTTTTTACTGCTATTTATTGTTTTTATCCAACTTTTTTCTTCTTGTACTTTTATGACTGGTGAAGTACATCAAATTGATGTTATTGAAACAGAAAACGGACAATATAAAATTAATAAAACCGAGGCAAGTACTGATGATGATATAGTTCTTGATTGCACACCAAATACTGGTTATAGATTTGATCATATTGAGGTCAATAATAAAACTATTTATGACACAAAGTTTGATATGCCTGATGCAAATGTAACTGTTAAAATTTACTTTGAACCAGTAACATATATTATTAATTATGCTGTTGAAGAAAATGTATTTTCATCTCCTCCAACAAGATCATATACAATTGAAGATGAAGTCACAAATTTAGCAGCTCCAATTAAAAACGGATATAACTTTGATGGTTGGTATAATGAACCTGAACTAATTAATAGAATTACCAAAATTAATAAAGGAACTACCGGTAATATCACATTATATCCTAAATTCAGTATTAAAAATTATACAATCACATATCACATTGATGAATTTACAGAAAATGACAATAAAACTTCTTATAATATTGAAAACCCAGTTAAACTAAATAATCCAACTAAAGAAGGATACCTCTTTGTGGGATGGTATGATAATCCAGAATTTACCGGAGATAAGATAACTTCAATTAATGCATATAAAAATGTTGATTTATATCCTATGTTTATTTGTAATAAGCGTGATTCAAATGGATATCGAATTATTGAAAATGAACTAGATTTTAAATATATATTCATTGATGAATATGATGAAAATGAAAAATACAAGTTAACTACCGATATTGATTTAGATGGTAAAGTTTGGAAACCTCGCGATTTTTCAGGTGAATTTGATGGTAGTAATCATACTATTTCGAATTTTAAAATTTCTTCTTATTCATCTTTAAATGGTGTTGGATTCTTTAGTACCCTTAATAATGCAACTATCAAAAATTTAAAGTTAGAGTGTACAATCGATTTAAACCTTAAGGATAATGACTATAACATTTTGGGTATTGGAGTAGTTGCAGGCGAAGTCATCGATAATTCTAAGAACATTATTCAAAACGTTGATATTAATAATACAAATATTAATGTTACTTCTACTCAAGGCTTAGCAGTGGGCGGAATCATAGGAATTGCAAATCAAAAAACAACAATCAAAGGATGTAATGTAACTAATTTAAATATTAACGCAAATTCAAATTACGCTTCCTTTATTGGTGGAATTAGCGGTAGATATGGAAATATTTCTTTAAGTAGTGTGACTTTAGACAATACTAACTTAGAAATTCTTAGTACTGCAAAAAATTGTGATACTGTAGCTGTTGCAGGTATAATTGGACAAGGTGACAAAAGCACAATTGAAAATTGCTATTTTGTTCAAAAAGGATCTAGCAAACTAAAAATCAATCAAAAAAACAGTAATACTATCAATAAAATTGCTGGTATTATTGGAGATACTGTTTTTAATTCGCAGGTAAATAATTGTTACGCTTTGTTAACTGAGTTTGAATTTATAAAAAAGAAAAGTACAAAAGACTTGCAAGTATATTTAATAGGTCTTGCAGCACAAGGACATGTTTCAAATAGTTTTGTGGCATGCGCAAATGAAAAATTCATTTATACAACTAAAAGTGGTGACTCTTATATTACACCATATAACGATCCATATAATGAATATTATATTGCTTACCTTTCAATGGTAGAACCAATAAACTGTTATGTTCAATATGCGGACATTTATGTTAATAATAACTTCTATTTAGAAGATAAAATTCATGATTATCATAGAATAACTGCATACTTACAAAGTACATTATTCAATATTTTCAAAGATACTTGGAGTACTTCTTACTGGACATTTAGTCCATATAAATTTCCAACATTAAAAAATTAAAAGGGTTTTAACCCTTTTTTCTTACATAAACTTCTTGTTTTTAGCATTATATTAAGAATTTTGTACTATTTATTTACTCTATTATTAAAGTATTCACCTTTTTATCTAATCTATAACTATGAATTCATTTTTTCAAATGTGTCGTAATAATTGTATAATTATAAGAGTTAATAGTTATTCTAATATTACCAATTTCACAATACCAATTTTTTCCTAGTTTATAAATATTACAATTTTTATCTAATATTTTATTTTTACAAAATTCAACTACATCATTAGCATCCAATTTTAGATTCTTCTTTATTCTATCAACACCCATTTCAGTAGTATGAATTTTATCTATATTAGATAATAATATATCTTCATTCAAAAATATCATCTCACTTCCGAATTCTAATTTATTTGTATCTAAATTTTACCATAAAACACCTAAAAAATATATTGATATGATTATTTAAAGTTGAGATTTTTGGTAATCGTTAAATTGTTAAAAAGTCCACACATAGCAAATAAAAGCGTAACACGGGGACTTGAACCCCTATAAAAACAAATAAAAAAGTCTTGATATTTTTGAAGTGATGAGTCGAGCAGGATCTCTACAGATAATCCAGTAGACGAATCATTAAATGGGGGATTAAAGAAGAATTATTTCTAGATTTTAATTTAGCAAATCCCAATGATGTTGAGGCATTAATAAAAAAATACGTAAATTATTACAATAATGAAAGACCAGCTTACTCATTAAAATATAAAACCCCAGCTCAGTTTATTTCTGAACTAGGGTTTTAATTAAAGATTGATACGTGTCTAATTTCTCTTGACAAGTGCATTTTGTATCAAACCTTTTTATAAACCTAAACTTAATACAATTAATAATAAACCGATGAAGTAGAAGAAGCTATTGCTTCTTGTAATCCATTTATGTCCTGGGAAAATAAATTTATCTGTTGTTAAAATAAAGTCAGAAATCATAAACATTAATGATCCTAATCCACAAACAAATCCTGCTGTAGTTGGAACTAGAATCATTGCTCCTAAACCACAAATACCATGCATACTAATTGATGCTAAGTAGAATGACATAGAGAATTTCATTTTTCCAAATTTAAAGACTTTAGGGAATTTATTTGAGCAAATAATAAATGCTGCATAGATAACAAACCAAATAACAAATATAAACCAATAATCAGCAAATGCTAAACCTGTTCTTTCATATAATGCTAAATAGTAAATAATAAAGCAAACATTACCTCCTAAGAAGAAATCTCCACCTCTATTTAAATCAAACACTAAGAAGATATCTCCTAAGAATGCTAAGAATAATGCTCCCATTAAAATAGCTTCTATACTTTGTAATCCGAAATTTTGAAATTTAATAATAGCATATACCATGTACATTACAGCCATGATATATTTATTAATTGCTCTATATTTAATATTTTTACCAACTCTTGTTACGAAATAGCAACATAGAAATAAACAATAAATAATAATAAACGGAATCATACTACAACAACTCTCCTCCTACAAATGGTGGTACATCAATTTCCATATCACTATCAGGATATGTACAACAAGGATGTAAGAAACCAAACTTTAAGTCCGCAGCTCTTCTTGAATCATATTTTTCAGGGATTGTGCATTCGCCTTTTACTAATCTACTATGACAATAACCACAACTACCTGATTTACATCTAACAGGTGCTGGAAGTCCAGCTCTTTCCATCGCAGCAATTAATGTTTCGTTTTGATAAGCATCAATTACATATACTTTATCACGCATATGAACTGTTAATTTAAATGTCTTAGGTTCAACAAATTCTCTATTACCTACTGAGTTATGTTCTTGACGAATGCTATATTTATCTACGCCTAATGCGATGAATTCGTCTTTAACAAAGTTATACATTGCATCTGGACCACACATAAATACATTATATTTTTCAGGAACATATTTACTAATTAATTCTTTTGTAATAAATCCGTGTTCGTATCCTTCTGCTTCTTCATGTGATAAAACAGGAATTACTTTTACCTTATCGTGTTTTACAGAATCTAAATCAATTAGTAAATCGCTTCTTGTTCTTACTCCATAGAATACGATTAAGTTAAAGTCATCTGATCCTTCAACAATTGATTTAATCATTGAAATGAATGGTGTAATACCACTACCACCAGCGATTGCAACAATTGTATTACAATCTCTTAAATCATCATAATAGAAATCACCTGTTGGTTCACCTACTACCACTTTATCTCCAACTTTAGCTTCTTCTAATAAGTATGTTGAGAATAAACCTGCTTTTTGAACAGTTACTTCTAAAATACCTTCCATAGCTTGATATGGAGATGATGAAATAGAATATGGTCTAGTTACAAATGATTCACCAACTTTTGCAGATAATGTAATAAATTGACCTGCTCTAAAATATGGAAATCTTCCGTTTTCACTTGTTGATTTTAAAGTAATAACTTTGCAGTTTCTACCTACTTCTTTAGTTGCGATAATTTCTGCTGGAATAACATTAGGATGTAATGCTTTAGATAATTCGTTTACAGCATATGTTTTAGGAAGTGGTGTAGCTGGTGTATTATCAATAATTTTACGACGATCGTTTACCATCTCTTGGAAACGTTTGATATCATCTGGATATTTTGAGAATAGCATCTTATTCACCCTCCTTTTCAATATCTTTTAATGTTCTGCCACCTTCGTTAGCGCCTGATTTATATGAACTTGGGAAACCTAATAATCTTTCACCATATCCGCCACCAATTCTTAAACCCGGAACGAATCTATCTTCTTCAATCATCATGATTC
Source organism: Erysipelotrichaceae bacterium (assembly GCA_015059045.1). Taxonomy (GTDB): domain Bacteria; phylum Bacillota_I; class Bacilli_A; order RFN20; family CAG-449; genus UBA3210. The sequence continues at coordinate 26,827 of SVBD01000010.1, read as the reverse complement.
TATTTAATAGACCGTCTCTTGGTAATGATTCATAAGCATATATAACACCTTGTGGGTGACCACAATATCTAGCATATGTTTGAGGAGTTGCTACTGCAATTTCTTCGATGTGTTCTTGTAAGCTTACGCCAACTGCTTTTTCAAATCTTTCTAACATTCTTTTTGCAATAACATTTTTAAATTTATAGTATTCTTCTTCTTTAACATCTTTCCAAACATCTTTTGTAAATAATGTTGTTGAATACATAATTGTTGTTCCTTTTGGAGAACAATTTGGATCAGCATTATTTAATACACATGTTGCTTGACCATAGTTTTCATGCATTGTTTCCATTGATTTATACATTTCAACATTGTCACTTGAATCATATACAAAATAGTTATGATCTGTTAAACCTAATTCTTCAGGTGATTTATTGAATGCATAGAATGCTGTAAATCCTCTACCTGCTAATTTACGTGAATTAGTTAATTTTAAAGCTCTTTCTGGGACAGCTTTTTCATCTAATAAACGACCATATACAATGTGTGGTGAACAGTTAGCAACAACGTGTCTTGTTTCAACTTCACTACCATCTGCTAATCTTACTCCACATACGTGTCCATTTTCATCTGTTAAAATTTTTGTAACTTCTGTATTAAACCAGATATCTCCACCTAATTCATGGATTCTTGTTTCAAATGCTAATGATAATTCGTGTGATTTAAGTGTTGGGATAGTCGCACCACCTGAAATATAGCTATAAATCATATTAGCATAATGTAAGAAACTTAAATTGTTTCCATCAGAACCTAAATAGCACCAGTAAGCGTTTAAGTTATCAACAATAATTTGTGGATAGCCTAATGCTTCGAATGCCTCATTAACTGTATAAGAAGCACATCTCATGTAATCTGGATATTTTTCCATCATTACTTTTGGGTCTGGTCTTCCTTTGCTTGCTCCTAAATAGTTCATAGCATCTCTGATTTGTTGGCAAAGTTCAAAGAAATGTCTAATATATTTTTCTCCTTCTGGGTGTAATGCATTATTTGCTTTTGCAAATTCATCACAGCCAAATGGCATTGTAAAGTCATAACCTTCTTTTAAAGAAATTAAGCGATAAGCATCTTTTAATTGAATCCAATCAATTTTGTCACTTACTCCTAATTCATCAAATAAGACTCTTATACTACCAGGATTTTCTACAGTACCAATACCGTTAAATTCATGCAAAGATGCTTCAAATTCAAATCTACCGCGAACAAAGCTTGTTGCAAAACCACCTGGAATATTATGTTTTTCACATACTAAACAAGTTTTTCCTGCATTTAAGACTTTAGTTGCAGCAGCTAATCCACCATTTCCAGCACCAATAACTACTACATCATATTTTCTCATATTTGTAACCCTTTATTACTTTTCTGGAACTTCAACTGTATATGAAGTTACATTTGGTACTACTTCACCATCGATTTGTAATGAACATGGTTGATCAAACTTAACTTCTACTTTTTTACCAACTTTTGTTGTTACCCAGTCAGTTTTCTTAATGTGTTCACCTTTATTTAATGAAGGGAAACGTAATAATGTACCAATTCTGCTTCTTTTATATAATGCAACTACTGATACTCTATGTTCTTCATCAAATCTATCTTGTAATGGAGCAACCATTAAGCCACCACCATAGTATCTACCTTTCATTGTTGATGCTAACCAAACATGATTATATTCACTTGTTTCACCATCAACTGTAACTGTAGCGTGTTTTAATTTATATCCACCTAATAATAATTTAATAGCAATATTTGTATAATTAATTTTCTTAGTGCTATTTGAAGCTCTAATTTCTTCACCAACTCTACATGTTTCACCATCTAAACCGTAACCAATACCATTAATAAATCTTCTTGTAATACCATTTACATGAATAATTGGTAAATTAGTAATAAATTTATTAAGTGGAATCATGCCTAATTCATTAGCGTGTTCTTTATTATCACGATAAAAGTCGTTGCCTGATCCACTCTTTACATAGTAGCAATTATTTTTTACTTCAATTTCTGCAACATCGTTTGCAAAATGATGTAATGTTCCATCGCCACCTGCAACAATAATTTCATCTTCAGGATTTAATCCTAAAACAAAACCTTTCATGTCTTTTGTTTCCAAAACGTTTACAAAAGTGACTTCTTCATTTAAACATTTTGCCCATTCTCTTGCGTCTTGTTCTCCACAACAATTGTTAGCTTTTGGGTTCATTAGCACGTATTTCATAATAAAAATCCTCCCTTAATACTGCTTAAAATATTATATTTTAATTGTAAATTGTGTCTTGTTAATTTTATTATAAAATAACACAGAAAATAATTCAATACGAAAAAGGGACAAATTTGCATTTTTGTCCCCTTTTTTTATTCTGTTATAGGTTTTGCCATCAATCTTACGATAAGTTCAGCTAATTCCTCAATAGATTTATCATATCCATTTCTATGCCAGTTTATTACTAACCCCATAAGACCTGATAAGTTAAAATATAGTACTGAATAACCATCTTTAATATCATGATATCCAAGTTTCATTTTTAAATGATCATTCTCTAAAACATAAACTAATAGTCTTTCTAAAAACAATTCACTGAAACCATTTTTTATAATCGCTGAAAGAAGTTCATCTTGTTCTTTCATAAATCCTAATACTGCGACTAATCTAATTCTATCAAACTTTTCTTGGGCTTTAACAAATTCTCCGACTCTATGATCTAACAAAGCTTGAAGAGTTCCTAGTTTATTCGAGTAATGACGATAGAATATTCTTCTTGTAACACCTGCTTTTTCACATAAATCTACAACCGTAATATCTTCAAATAGTCTTGTTTGCATATATTCTAAAAGGACGTTTTCAATCTTATATTGTTGATTTCTTCCTTTTTCTGTCTTACTAATTACATACATAAAAAGCCCTTCTTTCTATAATTGTTAGTTTAATTTATAAATAGCGATTTGTCAAACAACTAAAAAGGGACTTTCATCCCTTAATAATTTTTATTGTATCAAGATTAGTAGTCTTTAATGGTGAAGCGGACGAGATGCCATACGCTACTATTTTGTTACATTTCAAATAAAATATATTGCCGATTTAATTAGGTAAACACACTTTTTATGGTCTTATTATAACACATATAAATGCACTAAATTTTTAAATTATTCATAAATTATATATGTTATAAAATTATGTCTCTTACTGAGCTTCCATATGTTTTCATATATATAAAATTTATTCTCCAACTGTAAAATATGAATATTCAGATTTTACATATTTTTCTTACATTTATCTGTTGATAGGATATTCAATGTCCAATATTTTTTCCACTTTTTCCACTTCAGCTTTAAACATTTTAGAATAAACTTCTATATTAGTTCTATCTGTCGTATCAAATATAGCAAATATATCCAAAATTTCATAAAGTCTAACTTTTACTATTTGGTTATCAACATTTTCATAATTAGATTCATATTCTTTAGCTATCACTTTACTTTTTTTATCTGCTTGTTCTAAACTAGATGCTTTGATTAAAATAATTTTTTCTTCCCATCCAGGAATTATATCTTTTAATAATTGATCATTTTTATCATAAAATTTGTATTGATATAAACATTTTATTGCATACATATTTTTCATATTATTCTCCCTTTTTATATATTAATATTTCTTTAATCTTTTACTATGAGCCCAAGATATAGAGGAAAAAGTAAGACATGACGCAATATATAATGGATTAAAATTTTTCATACCATCTATTAATCCAATAATTACAATAATAACAGAACAAATGCCAAAGAAAAAAGTTGCCACTATTTCAAAAAAATCTAAAAAACCTTCTGGACACATAGGATTTTTTATTTGAATATAAATAACCAAGAATACACCAAAATACCAAAATAAAGAAGCAATTGGCGTAATAATTAATAAATTATTTTTTTCTTCACCTGTTCCCAATAGTACATATAAAAAATATAATAATAAAGAAATAATTATTGGCACTAAAATTGTTAATTTTTTGTTTTTAAATATTTTATCTAAAAAATTCCTCATTAAAATTATTTCCTTTCAATTTTATCTTTTATATTATAACATTTTCAACCAAATAATTAAATAACGTATATACAAAGTAGCGATACCAATCGAATGGGTATTTTATACTACTATACCTTGAATCTACTTTTAAAATGAATTATGTGTTATTAGATTATCATTATAAAATAGAATTAATTATAAAATTCTAAAAATTTTAAGTAGAAAAAAACCGCCAACTATTGTTTACTGTTGGAATTCCAACATAATAGTAGCGGTATTAATTTCGATTGGTGACCTATACGGGATTCGAACCCGTGAATGATACCTTGAGAGGGTACTGAGTTAAGCCACTTCTCCAATAGGCCATTGCTTTTATATTATCAAATAATTATTTGTAAAAATCAATATGAATAATTATATTGAATTATTTTTATAGATACTTTTATTTGTATAAAGTATTATAAATTAGTACGGAGGAGAACTAATGATTAAAGCTATATTATTTGATTTAGATGGAACCTTACTACCAATTGATGAAAACAAATTTATCGATCTATATATTTCTCTACTTGCTAAAGAAGCAGTAAGTATTGGATACGATAAAGATAACTTTGTAAAATCATTATGGACATCTACTAAAAAGATGTATGAGAATAATGGTATTATTACCAACGAAGATGTATTTTGGAAAACATTTTCTGAATTTCAAAATAAAGATGTTAGTCAAGATAAGATATTCTTTAATAAATTTTATGAAACTAAGTTTTTACAAACAAAATCAGTATGTGAAGATAATCCATTAGCAAAAGAAATAATTGAATATGCAAAAAACAATTTTGAATATGTAATTCTAGCCACTAATCCTTTATTCCCAAAAGTAGCAACTTTAAAAAGAATGAGTTTTGTAAATATTGATGAAAATGATTTTAGTTATATCACCACTTACGAAAACTCCTCTTACTCTAAACCTAATCCAAACTATTTTAAAAATCTTCTTGAGAAATTTAACTTAAAACCAGATGAAGTTATCTTATTTGGTAACAACGTCATAGAAGATGCAATATGTGCAGAAAAAGTTGGAATTAAAACAATATTAGTAGGAAACTACATAATTAATTCACAAAATATCAAGCACAATTACTTACATATAGATATGGAAGAAGTAATAGGTTTATTAGAAAATATTAAGAATTCTAATAAATAAATTATTAATTTAATTTTTTATAAAAAAATAAAAATATATCATTGACAAGGAGATATAAATTATATAAAATAATACTCGTCTTTGGGGCTGTAGCTCACCTGGGAGAGCGCCTGATTTGCATTCAGGAGGTAGAGAGTTCGATCCTCTTCAGCTCCACCATTGATGATTATTAACGAACACTAAATGTGTTCGTTTTTTTATACTCAAAATAAAAGGTGTGTATTAATTTACACACCTTAAGTTTTATTTTTTCTTTTTGGCTAATGATTGAGAACCTGTTGGGTTTAAAATACTATAACCAATATTTACTAAGTGGTCTCCTACTCTTTCAAGCCCTGAAACAGTTGAATGGAAGTAAGCACTTAATTCAATTTTACAATCACCCATTGAAAGTCTTGCAAAGTGTTGAGCAGATAAGTGAGATTTAAATTCATCAACTTCTTCTTCAAGTTTTGTTAATTCATTTAAATGTGAACTTGACTTATGATCAAATGCATCCATAGCAATTTCAAACATTTGTGATAATTTAGAATACATTAATTTTAATTCTTCATATGCTGCATCAGAATATAATAGACTTTGTTCTTTCATTTCTACTCCAATGTCAACAAAGTTTTTCGCATGGTCACCAATTCTTTCAATATCGTTAACAACGTGGAAGTAAGAACCAATTACCTTTTCATCAGCTTCATTAACAAGTGGAGAAAGTTTGATTAAGAATTTTGTTACTTGATGATTAGTAAAGTTAATAAGATTTTCTCTTTTATATATTTCATCATGTAATTTAGCATCTTGAGTAACTAATAAATCAAATGCCTTATTCATATTATCATGAGCAAGACTTGCCATATACTCAATTTCATTTTTAACTTGCATTAAAGCAACAGCTGGAGTTGATAATAAACGATCATCGATAAATTTAAGATGTAATTCTTCTTCACCTTTCTTATGATCTTTAATAACAAACATTGATAATTTTTCTAATAATTGTACAAATGGAATTAATAAAAGTGTGGTTGTAACGTTAAATATTACGTGGAATATAGCAATTTGCATTTCTACAGTTTTAAATCCTGAAAGTAAAGATGCAAACCAAGGACCTGTTGGCCACAAAATAGCTGTGAATATGATAGTTCCAATTAAGTTAAATGTAAAGTGAATAAAAGCTGTTCTTTTAGCGTTTGTACCCGTTCCAAGACATGCAAGTAAAGCCGTTACACATGTACCAATATTAGTACCTAAAACAATAAATAAAGCTGTTTCTACTGGAATAATTCCTCCACCGGCCATGACAATGATAATACCTGTTGCCGCTGAAGAAGATTGAATTAAAGCAGTAAATAATGCTCCAAATAAAATTAATAATAATGGGAAATCAATTGCTGAAAAAATATTTTGGAATAATGATATAATTTCTGGATTATTACTAGCATCTAGCGCACCACTCATAATATCTAATCCGACGAAAATAACACCAAGGCCACAAATAATTGAACCAATTAATTTAACTTTATCTTTTTTAACAAACATCATCATTACGCCAACAAATGCCATAATAATTGCAATATCAGAGAATGAAATTGCACCTTTTTGTCCTGATAAAGCAACAATCAATCCAGTAACTGTAGTACCAATATTTGCCCCCATAATGACTGATATAGCTTGGAATAAAGTAATAACTCCTGCGTTAACTAAACCAATTACCATTACTGTAGTCGCACTTGAAGATTGAATAATTGCAGTTGTACCCGCACCAATTCCTACACCAAGAAAGCGGTTGTTACTAATTTTAGCTAGAAGTTTCTTTAATCCTCCGCCTGCTCCCTTTTCTAAGCCTTCGCTCATCATATTCATACCAACGATGAATACACCTACGCCGGCTAGAAGGAGAATTAATGATTTAAGTAATTCCATAATGACTCCTTATAAAAATTAACCTACGTTAATTATTATAACATAATTTATAGGTAGAAATTCCATACTTTTTTACATTGACAATAATAAATATGTAAAGTATCCTGCATAACTTAATAACAATATTGCTCCCCCATAGCGATATAGTTTTCTTTCTTTTAATGTTAATACTAATAACATTACGCATGCTCCTAATGAAATAGCAGTATCAATTAAGAATTTTGGATCAAAGTTAATTGGAACAATTAAAGAAGAAATACCTAAAATAAATAAAATATTAAAAATATTACTTCCTATGATATTTCCAATAGCAATATCAGAGTTTTTCTTCATTGCTGCTGAAACTGAAGTAAATAGTTCTGGAAGTGAAGTCCCAAGAGCAACAATTGTTAATCCAATAAATGATTCACTTAATCCAGCACGTAAAGCTAAACTTGTTGCAGAAGTGACTGCAAATTCACTACCAAAGATAATCATAGCAATACCAAAAGCAACAAAAAGTAATGATTTCCATATTGGAAGTTCTGTTTCTTTTTCTCTATTTGGATTTCTTTTTCTTAAATATAAATAAATTGTAAATGCGGAGAATCCAACAAATAAAACTAACCCACTTACTAACGCATAGATATTATTAATTGGTTCATAAAATTGCCCTGCCACTAAAATAACTGCGCCTGCTAAAGCTAAAATTAAAGAAATATAAATCTTTGTATCAACAATTTCTACTTTTTCTTCTTCATCTTTATTATTTTTAGCTTGGAAGAATAGATATGTTAAATAACTAACAAAAGCTAAAAGTAAAATAACTCCTCCCCACCAAGCAATTTGACCTGTAAATCCTAATACTAATAAAAGGATGCTAGCGCCAATAACAATTGGAATCTCATATCTTTGAGTGGATTTTTGAATTAATAATGGGAAAACTAAGGAAGAAATACCTAAAATGATAAGAATGTTAAGAATATTACTTCCAACAACATTGCCGATTGAAATATCTGCATTACCCCCTAATGCCGCTTGAATACTAACAGCAGCTTCAGGCATTGAAGTTCCCATTGCAACAATAGTTAAACCAATAACTAATTGAGGGATTTTAAATCTTCTTGCCACACTTGATGCTCCATCGACAAAAAAGTCTGCACCTTTAGCAAGTAATAAAAAACCGATTGCTAAAAATACAATGTCTAATAAGATTTGCATATAAAAAGAGCCCCTTTCTTGATAGAGACTCTTAAATAATTATTTTTATAGCATGTCCCTATCTAAATATTTTTAGATAAGTCTTGCTATTTAATTACATACCGGATAAAAATCGTATTGACGGTTATGTACTCACTTATTAAGTGAAAGCTACTCCCTTACTTCACTTATTTTAACATTTCATTAAAATTAATCAATATCTATTTAAAAATAAAATTTAATAATTTTGTTTTTTTAGAATTGTAAGGAGGATACTTAATATTTAGTTCTTTCTTTCCTTTTACTAGTACACTTTTAGTATGGGAGAATGTTTCAAAAGATTTCTTCCCATGATAAGATCCCATTCCACTTCTTCCAACTCCACCAAAAGGAAGTTCATCATTAGTTAAATGCATAATGCAATCATTAATACAACCCCCACCAAAGAAACTATATTTCATCACTTCTTTCGCTTTCTTTTTATCTTTTGAATAATAATAGAAAGCTAAAGGTTTTTCAAATCGATTAATTTTTTCTAACAACTCATCTAAATCGTCAAAGATGATAATTGGCATAATTGGTCCAAAAATTTCTTCTTTCATAATTTCATCATCAAAACTAACATCATCTAAAATAGTTGGTTCTAAGCATACTCCTTCATTACTTCCTCCAACAATTAATTTATCCTTATTAATTAATGAAGAAACTTTATCGAAATGCTTTTGATTAATTAAATGAGGGAAAGTATCATTTAATTTTCCATCTGTATAAAAGAATTTGTTAATGTATTCTTTTACTTTGGTTACAAATTGATCATGAACATTACGATGAACACAAATATAATCTGGCGCAACGCAAGTTTGTCCTGCATTTAAATACTTACCCCAAGTAATTCTTTTACTAGCAATATCAATATCTGCATCGCAATCTACAATACAAGGAGATTTTCCACCAAGTTCTAAAGTGACTGGAGTTAAATTCACACTTGCTTTTTGAAGAACTAATCTTCCAACAGTTTCTCCACCAGTAAAGAAGATATAGTCAAATCTTTGATCAAGTAGTGCTTGGTTTTGTTCTCTTCCTCCTAGAACAGTAAAGATTAATTCAGGGCGATTTAATTCAACAAACATATCATGGATAACTTGAGATACATTTTTTGTGTAACTGGCTGGTTTTAATATTGCAGTATTACCAGAAGCGATTGCCCCAATTAAAGGTTCTAATGTTAATTGTAAAGGATAATTCCATGGAGCCATAATTAAAACTACACCATAAGGTTCTTGTACTAAATAACCTTTTGATGGAAAATTAACAATTGAAGTTTTAACTCTTTTTGGTTTACTTAGTTTTCTTAGATGTTTAAGCATATAGTTTATCTCTTGAATGACTAAACCAAACTCAGTAGAAATAACATCAAACTCACACTTGTTATAATCTTCTTTAAAAGCTTCAATGAATCTATCTTTATATTTAAAGAGCAATTCCTTTATTTCTTTTAATATTTTTAATCTAAAATTTACATCATATGTTTCCTTCTTATAAAAGTATTCTCTTTGTAATGAAACTAGTTCCTTTATTTCCATAATATTAATCTCCTTTATTTAATTATATCATAATCAAAAACACTTTATAAAAAGTAAATATTTATCAATTAATAAATTAATTATCATATAAATAAAAATTCTCCTTAAGGAGAATTACTTATTAATTGGCTTTCTTAAAATTTCATATTTTTTTACTTTAAATGGCATTTTTAACTTATATTTGAAAAAGGTATTATTTGCCATTTCAACTTCAATATCTTTTGGATCATAGATTTTTTCTATAATCACCTTTTGAGTTGGTCTATCAAAAGAAAATAATTCAATTTCTTCATTAATTCTAATAGGATTTTTCATTTCAACAATCGCTAAAGATGTTCCTTCATCGTATTCTAAAATCATTCCTAAATAATTTTGTAAAGGAGTATTTGAAAAAGTATATATTAAATCCAAGTGATCAGTGTAACCTTTTAACCAAGCATCAGTAGTTTGACGATTTCCACTTTCTTCAACTTCTTTAATATATTCGTTTAAATCTTCTATTTTTCCTTCATAAATATCATCAATTAATTTTCGATATGTTTTTACCACGTGCGCTAAATAGTTAACTGATTTCATTCTTCCTTCAATTTTCAAAGAAGATACTCCAATATCAATTAAACTTTTAATGTGTTTTACACTCATTAAGTCCTTACTACCTAATAAGAATTTATTTTTTAATACTTTATTATTGTAGTAAATATCATAATCCCATCTACATGGGTGTGAACAACTTCCCTTATTTGCGTCTCTATCAGTGAAATAATTAGATAAAGTGCATCTACCAGAATATGAGCAACACATCGCTCCATGAATAAATACTTCAATTTCCATTGAAGTGTTTTTTATTACTTCTTCAATTTGAGGGATAGTTAATTCACGGGCTAAAACGACTCTAGTTGCACCTACATCTTTGAAAAAATCAATCGATAAATTATTTGAACTTGATTCTTGAGTGGAAACATGTAATTCAAACTTACATCCTAATTCTTTTGCTCTTTGCATTATATATAAAGAAGAAACTATAATTGCATCAACCCCAATTTTATCTAGTGATAAAAGATATTTATCAATTTCTTCTTTATCAGAATCATTTGGATAAACATTACAAGCAATATAAACTTTACAATTTCTAGAATGAGCAAATTCTACTCCTTCTATCATTTCTTCTTCAGTAAAGTTATTTGATGCGCTTCTTAAAGAGAACGCTTTTCCGCCTATATAAACAGCATCCGCTCCATAAAGAACACATATTTTTAATTTTTCTAAATCTCCAGCTGGGGCTAATAACTCAATTTTCTTATTCATAAGTATCTGCCTCACTTTCACTTAATAAATATAATCCTTTAGGAGAAGAAATATATTTAATGACCTTTTCAAACAATTCTTCTTTAACAAAATTATCATCAAATAAAACCATCGAAACAAAATTTTGATCAAATTTTGATAAATGATTAATGTGATTATCAATATAAGACGTAAATACATAAGTTCCATAATCATTTTCAAAAATAATTGATTTACTTTCTCTTTTTTGTTCTCTGATTAAATATTTACCCGAATCTTTAAATTTACCATTTAAATTAAATTCATCTTTATAAGATGAAAGAAGTAATCTACGTGAATAAAATAAATTTCTATAACCAAATATATCAACTCCAACTTTACATTCTTTAGAAATATTAATAATTGATTCTAAAGGTAAATCTTTACTAGCAAAAACACATTTTAAACCTAAATTAAAATATGATTGTAATTCTAATGAACTGACAATTTGAGTTTGAGAATAATATATTCCTTTATCTAATATTTCCATTTCTTTTAAAAGTGATAAAACACCTAAATCAGAAAAGAAATATCCATCCACTTCTTTTTCTTCAAGTTTATATAAATACACTTTTAACTCTTCTAAATCATCATTAAACATTATTCGATCAATAAGAATGTAAACTTTCTTATTTAGCGACTTAATTTTATTGATGTATCGAATAATAGTTTTGCTACATAAACCTTTTAAATGAAATGAAGAAAAGTGCTTATCTACTAGTAGATAAGAATCAAAAATAGTATAAGAATCAATTTTAGATAAACTATCAATAGTTACTATCTTTTCCATCTTTTTCTTCCTTTCAACTAAAATAAAGTTATTTACTCATAAAATTTTCAATATCTTCAACTTCTTTAATAATATCTTTTGACAAATTGATATTTCCATCACTAGTGACTAAAATATCATCTTCAATTCTTACACCAATTCCTAACTCTTCAAAATATAAACCTGGTTCACAAGAAATAATCATTCCTTCTTTTAGTTCACCTTGATATCTTGGATATGGGTCGTGAGTATCTAATCCAATATGGTGAGAAACACCATGGAAATAATAATTTTTGATTTCTTCTAAAGAAGAAATTAGTTCTTGTTCTAAACAGTGCTTTGCTAAAAAAGCAATTGTTTCATTTTGTAACTCTCTAATTGTAACACCTGGTTTAATTAAAGAAATAATATGTTTATTACATTCTAAAACAATAGTATATATCTTCTTTTGTAATTCATTAAATTTACCTGATAAAGGATATGTACGGCTAATATCAGCGTGGTACATATTATTTTCAGCACCTAAATCAAGAAGAATCATATCTTCTTTGTTCATCTTCATTGAATTTTCAGAATAATGAAGAATTGCAGCATTTTTACCACTTGCAGCGATAGTTTCAAAAGAAGTATTTGCATTGCCATAATACTTAATTGCTCCTTCAAAAACCGCTTGTACTTGATATTCATAATCTAACTCTTTTAATCTTCTCATTACTTCTTGAAGAGCTAGATTAGTTACTCTAACGTCCTCTTTATATAATTCTACTTCATAAGGTTTTTTAACGCCCCTTAAAGCAACAATAAGAGGATAAATATCTTTAACTTTCTTGTCAAGCGCTAAAGAATTTACTTTATCTTTTAACACTTTTCCAAAGTTAACTTGACCAGTATAACCACTATTTTCTAAATCGATATAAACCGATTTGATATTAACATTTCTTAATGTTTTTACTAAAAAAGCATCAAATTCATGAACAAAATGGATATTTTCTACATTTGATATTTCTCTAGCTTCATTTTCATATAAATACGCACCAATCCAACGGACTTTTACAGGATCGTTTTCATATATAAATAAATGTTCTTCAACTTTACCTTTTATTTTCTTACAAAGATAATAAACATTATCTTGTTTAATTCCTGTTAAATAAAAGAAATTCATATTAACAACAAAAGGATAGCTAGAATCTGCAGAGCGGTGTTTTAATGCGCCAGAATATAAAATGACTAACGAATTATCATCTAGACTATTTAATAATTCTTTTCTATTTTCAAAATAATTATTCATACTTTAAATCCCTCATTTCTTTTACCATATCAACTAATGTATCTAAGTAATTACCTTGATAGTCTTCAATTTGCCCATTATCAATTAAGCTTGTTAGTTTACCATCAAAAGGAATTTGATCCAATCTTTCATAACCATATCTTTGTTTGAATTCTAATGATGATTTATTTCCATAGATATAAATTTTTTCATCACAATTTGGACAAACAACATAAGACATATTTTCAACTACTCCTAGTACTGGAATATTCATCGCTTCAACCATGTTAATTGATTTTTTAACAATCATAGAAACTAAATCTTGAGGAGCTGTTACCATGATTACCCCATCAAGAGGAAAAGATTGGAAAGTAGTTAAACTAACATCTCCAGTTCCTGGAGGTAAATCAATTAATAATACATCTAATTTTTCCCATCTAACATCTCTATAAAATTGAGTTAATAAACTACAAATTAATGAACTTCTCCAAATAATTGGATCATCTTCACTTTCTAAAAGCATATTAGATGAAATTAGTTTAATTCCACCTTTTGTAACTGCAGGAAGAATTAATCCTCCTTCTTGATAAGCTGGTTCATGAATATTAAACGCTTTTGGAATACTAGGACCAGTAATATCTCCATCTAAAATACCTACTTTTAATCCTGCTTTAGATAGTTTTGTAGCTAAAAGACTTGTAACTAAAGATTTGCCAACTCCACCTTTTCCAGATAAAACTCCTAATACTAATTTAATGCTAGATTTTTCATTTAATTTTACTAAAAAATCTTCTTTACTTCCACCACAACTATGTCCGCAAGAAGAACAATCACCAGAACATGAATTATGTGCACAAGAAGAACAATCACCAGAACATCCTTCTGATCCATAACATTTTTTATTTTCTTCCATAAGATACCTCCTATTTTTCTATTTTACTATAGACTAATTGGTTACCAATTAAAACTATTTTTATTTGATTATTTGTTAAATTTACTAATTTAAATTCATCTAAAGTTAAAGCTGAATAGATAATTTCTACTTCTTCTTCAAATTTTGTTTCAATAGTAAATCCATCTAACTTAGAAATATAATTTCTAACAATATCATACAATGAATAATTCATTTTTATCGAATAAATATTTTGCTCTCTTACTTCGTATACTTCACTTATTGCATAAACTTCTCTTAATGAATCAACATAAGCTCTTAATAAACCAGAAGCACCAAGTTTAATTCCACCAAAATATCTAACCGAAACACAAAGAATATTTTCCAAATCATTATTTCTTAAATACTCAAGCATTGGCCTTCCAGCGGTTCCACTTGGTTCGCCATCATCATTACTCTTTTCAAGACCATTTACTCGATAAGCATAACAATAATGTGTTGCTTTAGGATAATCCTTTCTAACTTGATTTAAATATTCTTTTACTTCCTCAACATTATCAACAGGAAAAAGAATTCCGTAGAATTTAGACTTGTTTATCTCAATTAATTTAACGAAATTCTTTTTTATCCTTTTCATGTCTTAATATCCTAATAATGTATCAAAATTTTCTGCCATCACATTGCCCATTAAAGTTCCACTATCAAGATTTTCAATAGGCAACAATTTTGCTCTATCTGCTGCATAATCGAAGAAAGCATCAAATGAAGTACCTTCATCTAAATAAGTATGACCAACCATATCAAAATTGTTTTGAACAATTGTTACTTTGCTTTCCATTCCAATTGGAGATAAATCATTTACATTATCAACAAATAGCGATAATGCGTATGTGTTTACATTAATTGTTACTGTCAATTGAGAGAAAATTTTAACAATCGCATCTGGAGCGATAGGACGATAAATTAATGTTTTATCCATTGAATCTAGTAAATCTCTAAATATTGTTGTATTTCCATCTGACTTATCTTTAATATCACCTGAAATATTTGCTTCTTTAGCAAAATCAATCATATCGATAATTGAATCTAGTTCACTTTCATATTCAAGTGCGCACTCTTCAAATTTTTCTTTTACGTATTCAATTGAATTATTATATTCTAATACATAGAATTCTGGTTCATTAACTATACCAAAATCTAAGATAGTATTGATACTACTTCCTGGTGTAGAAATTTGTTCTTCTTCCGCAATTGTACGAATTTGTTTTGGAACAATATCATGAAGAATATAAATACTAGAAATGCTATTTAGTACATCTTTTCCGTCTTTAATAGAATCGAATGAAATTGATTGATTTTCATCGATTTCTTCAAATAGATCAAATAGTTTAGAAATTTCACCTTTTTGACTTTCGACATCAAAGAATTCCACATTCGAAATATAAGAGTCACTTGAATCTTTTGAATTTATTTCTTTTACTTTATATTTAACAATCGATCTACTATTTTTATGATTATCATCAAGATATGTTTGTTGAAGTTTGTTACTTTCATCATAAATCTTATCTAGATATGTATCTTGAGCAAAGATTTCAATAACAGTATCTTCAAAAATAGAGACTTCATCAAATGAATTGCTTATTCTACCAATATCAAAGTTATTTGAAGAATAATTCAAACATCTAGATAAATAAATATTTGATAATAAATCATTAATATTGTTTCTTGAGAATGGAGAAGTCTCATCATTAATATTATCAATATTAAATTCTGCACTTCCTTCTTCTAAATTCATTCTATTAGCAATATCAACTGAACCACCATCATCTAAAATTAAATCTAACTCTTCTTGATAATGATTATCATTTTGTAAGTAGAAATTAGTGCGAATATTTGTAACAGACGCTGTATTGTTATTTAAATTTAGTGAGTCAACTAAAGACGCATTAATCTTATTAACTAAATATAATACGATATCATCATAAATTGAAAGATCATCATTCGATTTAGAATTCATTAATTCAGAAGTGTGATTTAAAATATATGATTCTCCAATACTTTCTATGATTCTTTTTAAACCTTCTTTATCAGTTGCAACTTGAGCAATATTTAACTCACCTTTTAATAAATCTACGATTTCAGCATAATCATTAACAATATCAATTAAATTCTTTTCTTCATCATAGAATAATGAAACAACATCTAATAATTCATCTGTGTTCTCATTAATAATATACCCACTTCCTGCTTCGTCAAGAGAGAAACTATCTACTAATGAAGTTCTAATTTGATTTGATAAATGTATAATTGAATGCTCATATGTACTTCTATTTAAATAATCATTGTCTTTAATATTATCTACACCTGTGCCTCTATCTTTAAAGTTAAATACATTAGAAACACTTAAATCTACATATAACATGTCAATAATTTCAGCGAACGCTAGTAATTTATTTCTTGATAATTCATTAAATGAATCAAAAGTAAAATTATCACTATCATCCATGAAATAGAATGTATCTTCACCTTCATCATAAACTTTAGGTTCACATAAAGCTTCATCAACCTCTAAGAATTTAATAACGACATCTTCTTCTAATTCATAATCTAAAATATCGTAAGTTGTTGTATACTTTTTACTAATTAATGGATTCTCAATTTCAAACATATTTTTGTGAGGATCATAAATATCATCGATAATTTTTGTTTCAAAAGTACAAACTAAATATTCATTAAAGCTTCTTTCAACTAATGTCGATAACGATTTATCTAAATCATAAACAGTTGATGAAGAATGTAATACTTTAGATTGTTCAACAATTTCAAACAATTCTTCTATAGTAATTGAATCAAATTCTCCTGGGTCATCCAAATCAATGTTATTTTCATTCATCAAAATAACCAATTCATCAATAGTTATACCTTCATCATTCCAAATAATTGGTTCATATGTAATAAATTCGGTATATGCTTTTTTAGCTAATTTATAATTATTGTCAGTAGGTGCTCCTGCGACACTTTGTTTAATCGCAGAATAAATATGATTATCATAAACATTTGGCAATTGTTTTTCTAAAAGAATACTTGAAGCAAAATTATTAGATAATTCTTCAACGTGATTCTTCTTTTCTCCTAAATAAAGTTTCTTTAAAGCACTATAAGAATCACTTGGTTGATCCGCTACAACTTTAACATAAATATCTGATTTAATTGTTTTATTAAGAGCAAGATTATAATTGTAAATTTCACCTTTATCTTCACTATTTTCAATCCATAAATCATTATTTTCACGATTATTTAATTCAAATAGATCTTCATTTTCAAGTTCATTAAATACCGATGAATTCATCTTAAACATTTCTTTAAATGTGACCTCAAATGAAGTTAATTTATCTCTATTATTATCACTATCATTACTTGCAATATAGACACTAGAGTTAAACATTTCAGATCTATGCATTTTAGTAAGCATTCTTGTCAAATTAGATTCATTTCCTTCTTGATCTAATTTAGTCATTTCATATACTGTATCATCAAAATCATTTTCTAAATTTTCCATAGAATTTTTTTGATCATATACTTCTACTATAGCTTCAACTTCAATTAATCGATCATTAATTTCAATTTGTCTACAATTTGGATCAATCAAACGATCAAAAGCATCTAAATCGCAAGCAGAAATAACATTATATACAAACGATCCATTTGGACCTTTAATATCATTCATCGTATCATCGATAATAGGACCAATAAGTTTTCTCATCGGATAAGATTTAACGCATATTTTTAATAGATCATCAAGAACTTCCGTATGTAATGATGCTACATCTTCTAAAGAAGATGAATATCCAAGCAATCTTGAAAAATTGAATATTTCGCCATAATATTCTAAGTCATCAGCACTATTTTGATTCAAATTCCAAGAAACATAATGATTTTCTATATTAACTTTATTATAAATAACAGTTTGCTCATTAAAGTAGAAATCATCTCTTGCTGACTCATATGTTTCACTATCAACCATTGGAGATGTAGCACCTTCAGGTGATAAAACACCTTTTAATGCATCATATAAAAGACCTTGCATATCGATCGATTGAGTTGCATTTATATCATTTAATAAAGCATAAACTTTTGACTCGTTTATAAAATATTCATGATAATTGCCTTGATATCTATCATAAAAATATTTGTAATCAACTTTTTCAAATTGATATTCTTTTATGATATCTTTATCACTTTCTTTGATAATTTCAATAATATCTTTGTCCTTATTATCATTTCTTAATTCATCAATATTTGAAAGAACTTTTGAGAAAGATTGTCCCTCTTCATCCCAATTTTCAACATTATTGAAATTTACAGATTCACCAAAAGAAGTTCCACTTAAGATTTCATGTAAAGTATTTGGAAATGCTTCTTTAATCAATATAGATTCATCTACTGTTGAGAAAATTCTTTCAATTTCTGGGCCCATTGAATAAACATCTTTATTCATATCAATTTTATCTGAACCAGTAAAATAATCATAAATATAATTAGTTTCAGAATTTTCATCTTTAATTGATTTAAAGAAATTAAATATGCTATCTAATTCACCGCTTCCATCTTCTTTGACCCAATTATCTTTAACTGCAAGTACACTTGATTTTTCAAAATACATCAAGTTATCAGTTAATGTAGGAATATTAGCAGTTGTATCAAAACCATTATCCAAATCTTCTTGAGTTGGAATACAGAAAATATTAATAATTATTTCTTCAAAATTACTTGTTTTACCTTCTTCAATCTCTTTTTGAGAAAGTTTTCTATTTGTAATTTCTGATTTATGAATTGCTTTTAATGATTCTTTTAAATCTTCGTTATTAGAAACAACAGTATCTAACCCTACACCTTCATCCAAACAAGAAACAATATTTTTCGCACTTGGTAAAAATTCGCTAATAATAACGTTCAATTCGGAACCAAAAGTTTTTCCTTCGCTAAATTCAACAAAATTTAAATCACTTAATTTTAATCCAAATACAATATCCATTTCATTAGCAGGATTATTGACGTATGATTGAATAATTGTCGGAACTAATTCACTCATCAAATAAGAATCATCAATATTTTTTGAAAAATATGAAAGAGCAACGTTTGTTTCATCCGCGGTTAAACCATCTAAAGCACTATCATATTCTTCCAAACTACTAACAGTTTTCATTAATGGGACTAATAATTCTAATAGTGATCCAAATTCATTTTTCCAATCATCTTTTTTCCAATTAGAAACTTCTTTTTCTAAATCATCTACTACCTTATCTTTATCATCAATAAATTCATCACCTACGAAATCCAAAATGATTGAAATAAACTTTGGCATCATACCAAATTCAACAAATAATTTATCAATAATTTGTAAATCGAGTAATCCACGAACTTTACTATTGCTACAGCCAAAAATCGCTTTTGTACCATAAATATTTACATCATTAACTTTACCACCATTTAAATAAATATTATTTTTATATACATCTTCAGTAGAATAATCATTATTATCGTTAATTCCAAGTAAAGCTGAAGTAATAGTTTCTGGGCTAAATATATTTGATAATTCACTAATGAATAATTCGTCTGAGTTCACAGTTTTTATTTGATCTGTTATCATTAAAACTATTTCAAACATATCAACAAGTTCATCGCCCCAGTTGATGTTTTTATAAGTATCAACTTTAAATGCATCTTCAGGGAAATCATTAAATATTGTAGCATCAATCATGAACGAATCACTATTTGAGTATTTTTTTAAAGAAACATCATCATTACTCTTGCCCGAATTTAAGAAACTAACAATTACTTGAGGCATTAAGGTAGAAATCAATGTTGAATTTCCTAGTCTCAATAGAGCTTCTTTAATATAAACTTCATTTTCTCTATCTAATTTAATAGTATTAACAAAATTATTTGGATCTTGAATAGCTGATTGTAGATAACCAGTATTTTTAATTGAATCGAAAACATCACCAACACATCTTGTTGTATCAGCCCAATCGACATTTGAAAGATCGATAGAAGATAAATCTAAACCCGAATCAAAATTATTTAATGCTATTGATAAAGCAATTGGAAGAGCCACGGTAATTAATGAGGATTCCGCTAAAGTATAAAAGGTATTTTTAACAAAGGAAGACTCAATTAATTTTGTAATATCAACAGTTGCTTCTGATAAGTTAAGCGCACCCGAAGCAAGCGCATCAACTAAAATTGCACCAATACCACCAATTTCTTCATAAAGATGAACCTTATCTTCACTATTCAAATTACTTTCAGTAATATAATCCATCAATGCCACGTCAAAAGATTTACCATTTATTTGGATTGTAAATAAAGCGTTAGCTAAAATTGAACTATTATAACCCTCTAAAACATCCATTATCAAGTTATAAGTTTCATCTGTAGATTCTTCATTTCTAATTATGTTACCATCTTCATCTCTTAATTTTAAAACTACTGTATTAATTAATGCTGAGAAAGGAGAAAGCAATAAACAAAAAACTACTATATATTCTACAAATCCCATTAATCCACCCAACAAACGAAGTTTAGTGTGTTTTCTAACTCTCTTAGGGATAAACCATTTAAAAATAAGATGATATAATAAAGGACATAAAATAATTCCAAGAATATAAATTACAAAAATTCCTACTAAGAAAATTGCAAATTGAATAACAGATAATACTACTCCATCAACATACAAAAACAAGTCATCATTAACAACGATATTATTCGTTTCAAGAGCATTAACGATTTGATAATGTAGAAAATCACCAATAGTGCGATTTGTTTCATTTAAACCTTCAAACGAAAAACCGATTTGATTAGCTAAAGAATACACATCATAATTATATATTCCTTTTGATATTGATTTTGTAAAAAGAATTAATAATACGAAGCAAACAATATAATAAATTAATGAAAAAGACTTTTTCCATACCCCTTTAATCAAACCGAATAAAAAACCGATTAATCCAAGCGCTAAAAGTCCTAACATACCTATATTAATATACATCGTAATCTGTTCAGCTGATACTGATAATAAGTTAATACCCATAGGAAATCCTCCTTATTTTAAGAATAATGCAATTTACTAAAATTTTATTAGTAATTCTATCTTTATAAGTTTATACTTATAATATCATAAGAGGTATGGTTATGGAAGAAAATTTAAAAAATAAAAAAATAGTCGATGAAGTAATTCCTTGGAAAGGGTTAGTTATCTTTTTATTTGGATTAATTGGATTAAGTTTAATATACACAATTATATTCACAATATTTGATGCAATATTTCAATTTGACCAAGTTGGAGATCCATCATTTTTAAATAAAATGGATGGAATTATGCAATTTAGCGCTTATGCATTAGGCGCAATTACTTTGTTAATTTTTATTGGAAAACCAACATTAAAAAAATTATTTAGAAAATTTAAAGATGCAAATGTATATTCAAAAGGCGTCGTATATGGTTTTATTCTTTTATTCGCTCAAATAGTTTATTCAGTTATTTCAACAATTTTATTCGGAGAAATTGATTCAAATGCTAATCAAGAAGCAATTATTGCAATGACTGAACAATCACCAGTTATTCTATTCTTCACAACAGTAATTTTAGCGCCATTATTTGAAGAACTAGTTTATCGTTATGGATTATTTGCAAACATTCATAAGAAAAATAGATACTTAGCGTATATTGCAACACTATTAATTTTCGGTTTTATCCATTTCGATTTTACATGCTTTACAACTAATAATATTGAATTAATTAAAACAGAACTAATTAATTTACCTGCATATTTATTAAGTGGAGGAATTCTTTGCTTTGCTTATGAAAACGAAGAATCGATCATTTCTCCAATGATTGCACACCTAACAAACAATTTGATTGCTTTCTTGCAAATTATTCTACTTTTTTAATATAATCTAATGAAAAATAACAATGTAGTAAATTCTTTATTTTTAAAAATATTTGGTGTAATCACAATGACCTGTGATCATTTTTCTAAACTCTGCTCTTTTATGAACATCACATGGATTAATGAAAATTTGCTGAATATTTTTGATATTATTGGTAGATTATCCTTCCCTATTTTTGCTTTTTTAATTATAGAAGGAATGATTCATAGCTCTAATAAAAATAAATATTTATTGAGATTATTTATCTTATCTGTAGTTTGCGATTTATGTTTTTATTTATTTACCTCATTCTATTGGGGAAATCCAATAACTACTTTATTTTTAGGAGCTTATGCAATTTACTTTTTGCAAAAGAAAAATAATCTTTTAAAATTATTATCTATTATTCCTTGCTCTATTATTTTGTTAATATCCTTTGAAGTTATCCCTCTTTTATCAATGTATGACTTATATGGATTTATTACTATTTTACTATTTTATTTAGGATATTTATTATCTAAACCAATTTGTAGATTTGTTTCTAAAACTTTACAAATTGATGAAGAAATATTTGTAAACGAATATGAATTTGTGACTAGAAAATTAATTTCTTCATTATTATTTTTAATATTTACTATAATTATTTGGATATCAAACCCAATATATAAAACTAACAATATTTTTATTGATGAACCAACTTTGCAACTATATTCTATTTTATCAATTATCCCAATTTTATTTTATAATGGTAAAAAAGGATATAATAATAAATGGGTACAATACATTTTTTATTTGTATTTTCCATTACATTTAGGTATAATTTATCTACTCTTATTAATTATTTAATTTTGAAAGGAGCAACATATGGAAATTAATATTACATCAAAAGAACAATACTTAGAATACGTAAAGAGTCCAAGAGTTTTAATTGATTTTAACGCTAAATGGTGTGGACCTTGTAGAATGCTTAGTCCAGTTTTAGAAGAAATCGCTGAAAATGATGAAAATCTAGTAATTATGAAAATTGATACTGATCTTCTTCCAGAATTAGCTATGGAATATAAAGTATCTGCAATCCCTGCTCTATTTTTCTTAAAAAATGGTGAAGTTGTTGGAAGTTCATTAGGATTCTTACCAAAACCTCAACTAGAAAAATTAATTAAAGAAAAATTAGATTAATTAGAAACTCTTTGAGTTTCTTTTTTTTATATTTATTTTTTACTAAATATTTAAATTTTTTTTAATTTTTCTCTTGCAATTAAAAATAACTATCTTTATAATAAAACGTGCTTAAGGCAAATGCGAGCGTAGTTCAGTGGTAGAACACAACCTTGCCAAGGTTGCTATGCGGGTTCGATTCCCGTCGCTCGCTCCATTAGATAGTTTAATCTCGATTCAAAATCGAGATTTTTTTTATTTTTTATTGTTGTTCAGAAAACAAGCGTATATAATTACTACATCAACGTTGATAAGAAGGAGTAATCTTAGGCGTTATATTAGCGAGTCTGGTATGGTGAAAGCAGATAATAACAAATTTGATGAACATGGTCTTTGAGTTGGTTAATCGAATAAAAAGTAGATTAATCCGGGAAATCCCGTTATAGATTAGAAGATTGATAGATCTTCATGAGGTTTATTCTGTGAGGAATAGACGAATAAAAGGTGGTACACGATTAGCCCTCGTCCTTTTAATAGGTGAGGGCTTTTATATTGTTTAGGAGGAAATATGAGTCAAATTATCAAAATTGAAAACTTAAAAAAGACTTATAAATCAAAAAAAGAATATTTAACCGCGATAAAGAATATCAATTTATCAATTGAAGAAAAAGATATCTATGGTATTATTGGTCTTTCAGGTGCTGGTAAATCAACTTTAATTCGTTGTATTAACTTTTTAGAAAAACCAACTGAAGGCAAAGTTTATTTTAAAGGTATTGATTTATCTAGTCTAAAAAATAAAGATTTACTTAAAGTAAGACAAAATATCGGAATGATATTCCAAAACTTTAATTTATTAGAACAAAGAACAGTTTTAGAAAATGTTCTCTACCCTTTAGAAATCGCTAAAGTTAATAAAGAAGAAGCTAAAGAAAAAGCATTATCTCTTCTAGAAGAAGTAGGATTAAAAGAAAAAGCAAATAACTATCCAAGTCAACTATCTGGAGGACAAAAACAACGTGTTGCTATTGCTAGAGCTTTAGCTACTAATCCAAGTTTACTTCTTTGTGATGAAGCAACTAGCGCTCTTGATCCAAATACAACCAATCAAATCTTATCTCTTTTAAAAGAGATAAATGAAAAATATGGTATTACAATTATTGTCATTACTCATGAAATGAAAGTAATTGAAACTATTTGTAATAAAGTAGCTATAATTGATAAAAGCGAAATTGTTGAAGAAGGAGAAGTTAAAGACATCTTCATTAGTCCTAAAACTGATATTGCAAAAGAGTTAATATTACCAAAATTAGATGTTATTACTAAATCATCAAAACATACTAAATTTAGACTAATTTTCGATGGGAATGTAATGGATCCTGTAATTTCAACAATGATTTTACAAACTAAAGTTTTAGTTAATATCATTAAAGCTAATGTAAGAACTGTCGATAGTAAAACTTATGGTGAAATGATTATTGAATTAAGTGATGATGAAACAAGTTTAGCTAAAGTTAAAAACTTCCTTTCTAACAATAACATCACATTCCAAGAGGAGGAATAATTATGATATTAAGCACAACTTTTGAATTATTAGGTAATGGATTATTACAAACTCTATATATGACAATTGTAGCAACTGTATTTTCATACTTATTTGGTTTACCATTAGGAATAATTTTAAATATTACTTCAAAAAATGGTATTACTCCAAACAAATGGGTTTATGGAACGCTAAACTTAATTGTTAATATTTTCCGTTCGATCCCTTTCTTAATTCTATTAGTATTTGTAATGCCATTTACTAAAATATTAATTGGAACAAGAATTGGAACAACCGCTTCAATTGTTCCTCTTGTAATTGCGGCTATACCATTTATTGCTAGAATGATTGAATCTTCATTAAGCGAAACTAGCAAAGGAGTTATCGAAGCAAGTGAAGCGATGGGCACATCTAAATTTAAAATAATCTACAAAGTATTATTACCAGAAGCTAAACCTTCTTTACTTGTAGGATTTTCTATTTCAATTGTTACTATTTTAGGATATTCCGCTATGGCGGGATTTGTCGGTGGAGGAGGTCTTGGAGACATCGCATATCAATATGGTTATGTAAGAAATGACTCCGAATTAATGTTCTTCACTATCATCTTATTAGTTATTATTGTTCAAGTATTCCAAGAAATTGGAATGATTCTTGCTAAAAAATTTGATCATAGAATCAATAAATAAGGAGGAAATTATTATGAAAAAATTATTAACATTATTATTTGTTTCAACAAGTTTAATTAGTCTAACAGGTTGCTCTAAAGATGATCCATATACAATTAAAATTGGAGCTTCTAGTACCCCTCATGCTGAAATTTTAAAAGCTATACAACCATTAATTGAAGAAAAAGGATACAAATTAGATATTATTACTTTTACTGACTATATTACTCCTAATCTTGCATTAGAGGATGGAGATATAGATGCTAATTACTTTCAACATATTACATACCTTAATGATTTTAATGTTGAATACTCTACTCATTTAGTAAGCTTAGGCTTAATCCATTATGAACAAATGGCTATTTATAAAGGAAAAAAATCAAATTTAAATGATATTAGTAATGGTGATACAATTATTGTTCCAAATGACACAACTAATGAAGCTCGTGCTTTATTATTACTAGAACAAGTTGGATTAATTGATTTAGACGATTCAAAAGGTTTAAAGGCAACTAAAAACGATATCATAGATAATCCAAAAAATTTAAATATTTTAGAAATGAATGCAGAATTAATTCCAGGAGTTAAAGACGATGCTGCTTTTGCAATTATTAATGGCAACTACGCTTTAGGTGCAGGATTAACAATATCAGATTCAGTTGCAGTTGAAGATGGCTTTGGTCCAGCAAGACAAGCATATGGAAATGTAGTTGCTGTTAAAGAAGGTAAGCAAAACTCAGAAAAATCCAAAGTCTTACTAGAGGCATTAACTTCAAAAACTGCAAAAGATTATATTAAAGAAAATTATGCAGGTGTAGTTATACCATTATTCTAATATAAGGATGTCTTATGAAAAATTTATTAAAGCGTGTATCTTCTCTATTTTTAGCCTTTATCTTATTATTCTCTTTAGGATCATGTAAATATGTTAGTTCATATAAAGCAATAGGCCTAGTAAGAAGTCAAACAAATCATAGTTTAGAAACGAGTTTCTATTCTCTTGAAGGTCAACTAGTATACAAACTAAAAAAGACCGACAATAAAAATGATGGTCAAATTAGTTATTCTATTGAAGTAGAACAAGGGGAAATAATTATCTATTATGATATTTATTCAGAAAAAGAAAAATTAGTTGAAGTAAGTTCAAATCAATCAGTTAATGATAAAGGTGGATACATTGAAGGTGGTAAATCCGTATACATTATCATTGAGGCCAAAAATTCCGCAAGAGGAAAGGTAAAAATCGAATTAAACAATTAAAGGTCCTTTAAAAATTTTTAGGGTTTTGAAACCCGCTATAAAAATATTTAGGGTCGACCCTACACTGCCAATTTAAGG
>SVBD01000009.1 GCA_015059045.1 Erysipelotrichaceae bacterium | reverse complement strand
GACCAGTGGTGTAGCGGTTAACATGTCTCCCTGTCACGGAGAAGATCGCGGGTTCGATTCCCGTCTGGTCCGCCATTATCGCAGATGTAGTTCAATGGTAGAACTTTAGCCTTCCAAGCTAACTACGCGGGTTCGATTCCCGTCATCTGCTCCAGTCGTTGATTCAAAGAAGTGAGTATTCACTTCTTTTTTTGTTTTTATAATTATTTAAATTTTATATAATATAAATGTATTTAGGAGTCGATTATTATGAATCAAAATCATGAACAAAAGAAAAAGAAGATTAAAAGAATAGGGAAAATTCTTTTAATTGTAGGTGGAATCCTTTCTATCGTTGGTATAGGTTCTTTCTTTATGGCGTTCGCGGGTGGTGGATTTCCTTCTTTATTCTTTCTTGCATTTATTGGCTTTCCAATGGTAGGTTTTGGAGGTATGTTGACTTCAGTTGGCTATAAAAGAGAAATTGGTAAATATATGAAAGATGAAAGTATGCCAATAATTAAAGAAGCATATGATGATCTTCATCCAGAAATAAAAGATATGGTTTCTCTTATTAAAGGAGAAGATAGCGATATTGAATGTACTTATTGTGGAACCAAAAATGATTACAATGCAAGATATTGTAAAAGTTGTGGAAGAGAAATAAAAGATATTAGATGTCCTCATTGTGGAAGTCTAATTGATGTAGACAGTAATTATTGTTCTTCTTGTGGTAAAGAAATTAGATAAGTATGTTAGATATTAATAGTAAAATTATTGTTGATAATAAAGAATATGAAATTATTAAATTACTTGGCAAGGGTAAGGGTGGTTATTCTTATTTAGCAAGATTTAATAATGAATTTTACGTAGTCAAAAAGATTCATCATGAACCTTGCTCTTACTATTCTTTTGGCAATAAAATTCAAAGCGAATATGATGATTATAAGCATTTATTAAATTTAGGAATACGTATTCCTAAAATGATATATATTGATTTTGAACAAGAAATTATTATTAAAGAATATATTGATGGCGATACGATTTTTGATATAGTTTTGAAAGATGAAATGAAAGAGCAATATTACATTCAAATAAAGAAAATGTGCGAGATTTTGTATAGAAACTCAACTAATATTGATTACTTTCCAACTAATTTTGTAGTTCAAAACGAGATTTTATATTATATAGATTATGAATGTAATAAATATATGGAAGAATGGAATTTTGAGAATTGGGGAATTAAGTATTGGTATAAAACTAAAGAGTTAGAAGAATATATTAATAGTAAAGGATAATAATTATGAATTTAAAAGAAATCATGTATGCAAGAAGAAGTATTAGAAAATTTAAAGATACTAAAGTTAAAGACGAGGATATTAAATATTTACTAGAAGCAGCTATGTCTGCTCCAAGTGCTTGTAATAGAACACCTTGGGAATTTTATGTAGTTACTGATCAAGAAGTATTAGATAAATTCTATACTATTAGACCAATGAGATATAAAGCACCTTTAGCAATTGTAGTCTGTGGAAATACTAATTACACCTTAAAAGAGCATCTTGCAGATTATTACATTCAAGATTGTTCAGCAGCAATTGAAAATATCCTTTTAGGAGCAACAGAATTAGGTCTAGGTTCTTGCTGGTGTGGAATTGTTCCTCAACCAGATAGAATGGCACAAGCTAAAGAATTCTTATCTTTAGAAGATAATATTATTCCATTTGCTTTAGTTTATATTGGCTATCCAGATGAAGAAAAAGAACCTCGAACTCAATATGATGAATCCAAGGTTCATTATGTTAAATAGTTTCTATTTCTTTTATTAATGTTTTGATACTTTCTTCTTTTAACAAGTTGTGAATTTCTTGGTAAGAGGAGAAAGTTTTATTTTTGATTTGCTTATATAAAGCATTAATTAATTTATCGTTAAAATCTTTTGCATCGTTATAATTACAAGAGATATTATTTACTTGTTCATAAATAATTGTGATTAGATTTCTTCTAATTACATTTATTAATGTTTGTTCTAACCAATATATATAATTAGGACTTCTTAATTCTAATTTTTTAAATCGAGTATAAATTTTAATTCCATCAAAGTCACCATGATGTAAATCAACAAATGCATAATCATATTGATCTTTAGATGTTCTTTCGTAATTAAATGCATCTTCTTGAATGATAGCAATTTTATTTTGATTTTTAAATTGAGGAAGTATCACCTTCTTAAATAAAGATATAATATTAGGATCTTTTTCAATGATAGTAATTTTTGTTACATCATTTTTTAAAGAAACCATATAAGGGAAATAACCAAGTCCTAGTCCATAAACTAAAACATTTCCTTTTACTATTTCTATAGCATCTTTCATAGTTTCAATTTCGTTAGGAATAATACTCATCCAAGTAATATTGTTATGAGTAATTGATTGGAAAGAAAATTTACTTGTAAAATATCCTAATTGATATTTTTCTTGGAAATAATTATCTTCATCAACCACTAAATCATCGCTAGGGAAACCTTCATAAGGAAGATATTCATCGTATTCAATTCTAATATTTTTTAATTTGTTTTTATCAAATTTAATATTTTTAAGATAAGGATTATTAATATATTCTTTAATATTTAATTTTTTAATTCCAGATAAGCAATATGATTTGGCTAACTCTAAACTTTCATTATCACTAATATCGATTTCTAAAAGTGACATAAGTAAAAAGAAATAAGCTTCCTCTTCAGATAAATTATTCAATTTCATTTGAGCATTAATATCTTTTTGAGTTATTTTTCTTGCTAAATTATGATAATAATATTGATACATTTCTCCAATATTATAGTTCATTTCATTTGTTTCTAATAATTTATTTAGTCTTATTAAGTCAGATTTACTAAGATTAAAATTCATACTTTTCACCTACAAAATGATTTTACAATGTTTAAGTTTTATAGTAAAGAAATATTATTTTTTATTGAAAACGATTTCATTATTTTTGATAACCGCTTTCATATTTTCATTTGCTTGATTATTACATAATATATAGTCGCGAAAGCAAAAATAGGAGGTATACGAATGGAAAAGTTCATTGTAAATGGAAAAATTAATTCTAGATATATTGAAAACAAAGTATTTACTTCTAATGCAAAAGCATTAGAGTATATCGATCAATTATGTTCGAAATACGATTTACAAGTTGAAGAAATAATCAATGACGATTTTAAAAATACATTCGTCATCGATTACCACAATCAATTTAGTATAAATCAAATTTCAATGTAATAGATATTAATTAAAAAGCCAAGTTATCAAAACTTGGCTTATTTTTTTATTTAGATTATGCTACTTCTTTTTCTTCAACAACTTCAGCTAGTTTAGCAAAGCGTTTGATTGATTCGATAACAGAGTAAACTCTATCTTTAGAATCATATACTTCACCAGCTAAAACTAAACGTTTTTGTTTGTTGTATAATTTGAATTGATATTTGTTATTTTTATCTTTGAAAATAAAGAATGTTCCTTCGTAAGCGATAGCTCTGAATTTTTCTAAACCTTCTTTACATGAAGCGTCTGATTTATAAACTTGTGATGTAGCAATAACTCTACCGTTAGAAGCAACTAATTGATAAATGTAACCATCATTTACAGCAGATACTTTGTATTTACCTTTTTCTTCTGGATTGATTTCTTTTGTAAATTCTTCTACTTCAAAGTGGTCTGCAGCTTCTTCTAATTCAATTCTTTCAGTAACAACAAATTTTTTGAACGATTCACTTGCTGATAAAGCACGTGCTTTTGTTTTATAGTTTGCGGATGTTGCTAAACATCTTCCTTGTTTTGTCATAATACGGAATGAGAATAATCCGTGTTTGTCTTCGACGATTTCAACTTTTGCAGTTTCTGCGTTTTTCTTGATTGTTTCAATACCAGTTCTACATGCTTTTTCTGATGTATATAATTCAGATACAACTAATAATTCGCCATTAGAAGCTTTTAATCTATAACGGAAATTTGGTCCGTCTTGAGAAATAGCGAATTTACCTAATGTTCTTTTTGCAGGAGTAGATTTTTCTTCAACTACTGGAGTTTCTTCAACCTTTTCTTCAACAGGTTTTTCTTCAACTTTAGGTTCTACTACTTTCTTAGCAGGAGCTTTTCTTGGCTTTTTAACAGGAACAGGTTTTTCTTCGACTGTAGGAACTTCTTCAACAGGTTTTTCTTCAACTACTGGAGTTTCTTCTTCAGTCTTTTCTTCAACTTTAACTTCTTCTTCAACCTTTTCTTCTTTAACTTCTACTTCGACAGGTTTTTCTTCAACCTTTAAAGCTTTAGCTTTCTTTTTCTTTCCAGCTGAAACACAGCAAATAACAATTATTAGTACTAGAAGTACAACTAAACCGATTGCACCATAGAAAACGTATTGTGCTAGAGAAGGATCTAATCCAATTTTTTCTAATAGTGATCCAATCATTTCAAAAATTTTATCCATATTTTTTCCTCCAATTATCCTTTATTTATTAATATTATAAATAAATAAAAAATATAATTCTAGGTTAAATACAATTTTTGAAAAAAATGTATATTTTTTATCTAAACCTCTTGAAATAATTTAAAATATTGGTTAATATATAGCAGTCAAGTGAAAATGCCGACTTGGCTCAATTGGCAGAGCAATTGATTTGTAATCAATAGGTTACTGGTTCGATTCCGGTAGTCGGCACCATGATTGATATTAAGGAACTGATTAATAGTCAGTTCTTTTTTTATTCTTTGTTGATAAAAAATAGCGAAGAAAATAAAATATTATAAGGGTGGTATACGCTATGAAAAATTTTTTATTAAAATATAAAAAAATTATTATTGTATTAACATCTATAATTTTATTTATAGGAATTCTTTTTGGTGGATTTGCTATTTATGCTTCTTTTTATTATCACGCTAATAGTGAGTTGATTAATTCATTTATTAATGATACAGAAGTAAATAAGAATAGCATATCTAAAAACGCTACAGTTTATCAAAAAGAAGAGTCAGATATTGGGTTTATATTTTATCCAGGAGGAAAAGTAGAACATACGGCTTATGAGCCATTAATGTATCTTCTAGCAGATCAAGACATAACCTGTTTTTTAGTAGAAATGCCATTTAATTTGGCAATATTTAATATTAATGCAGCAGATAATATTATTGATAGTTACTCAAACATTAATCATTGGTATATTGGAGGCCATTCTTTAGGCGGGGCTATGGCTAGTTCTTTTGCTTTAAAAAATGATGATATTGATGGATTAATATTATTAGGTGCTTATTCTACTAGTGATTTATCTAATAAAAATATAGAAGTATTATCAATCTATGGAAGTGAAGATAAAGTATTAAATAAAGAAAAATATGATGAATGTAAAGCAAATTTACCAAGTGATTATCAAGAAATTATTTTAGAAGGTGGATGTCATTCTTATTTTGGTATGTATGGCATGCAAGATGGAGATGGAATTCCTTCTTTGACAAATGAAGAACAGTTAAATTTAACTTCGACATATATAAAAGAGTTTATTAATAAATAAACATTAATGTTTTTTATTACTTGTTTCTTTATTATTAATTATTATAATAGAGATATAAAAAAGTAAATGGAGGGCTTTAATTATGAAGATCTCAAAAAGAAATAAAAAAAGCATAATTATATCTGTAGTTGCTTTATTAATTACTTTTGGATTAGGATTTATTCTTTCACTTGTAAATAGTAGTGAAGGTTTTTATGATTGCAAAATATCTTCGTGGAAAATTGATGCTAAATTAGAAGATGATGGCGATTTACATGTTGTAGATACTTTAGAATTCAAAAGTGATGGATATCATTTCTTCGAATATGAAATCGGTTATGGAAAAAATATTATCGAAGGAAGTGGTAGTGATTCTTATTTTGATTATAATTCAGTTAAAGTAAGTGTATATAACAAGCACGGAAATTATTATTTTTCTAATCAAAGTGAAGCAACTAGTAATTCTACTTCTTATTTTAAAAATGGTGACTGTTTAGGATTTTCATGGAATCCTAATGATTGTGAAGATGGCGGATATAAACTTAATAATTATACTAGAAATCAAAATAAAGAATTAATCTATGTTTATTTAGATGATGGATTAGATTCAACAATTTACTTTAAATATGAATATACAATTAAGAATGCTTTAAATAAATATCAAGATATCAGTGAATTAAATTGGCAATTTGCTTCTCCATTAGAAGAAATGGGCGTTGAAAAAATCGAATTAAATTTAGAACTTCCATCTTTATGCTCTTCTTATGATGCGGTTTCTTCTTTGGAAGAAGAAGGAATTTTAGCTTTTGGTCACGGTAATGGACAATCAAGTATTACTACTTTTACAAGCACAAATATCAAAACTAAAACTGATAAATTAATTGGTACAATTGGTGATGTTTTAGAATTAAGAGTAGTAATTCCAAACTCTCCAGTTGATTGCTTTGATAGAGTAGATAGTGATAATATGATTTCTAGTTCTAGAACTGGAAGAGAAATTATTCATGAAGAAGAATCAAGATTAAAAGCGCTAGATGAAAGACTTACTTCCGCTTACTCTAGAAGTAAAACTAAATACATAGTATTTAATTTAATAAGTTCTTTAGTTATTATCGCTTTATTAGTGGTTGTTTATCATAAGTTTGATAAAGAAAGAAAAGCAGAATTTGATTTAGAGTACTTAAGAGAAGCACCATCTAAAATTATGCCAAGTGAATTATCGTATTTAGTAAACGAACAAGAAATTTCTACCGAATCATTTACTGCGAATATGATTAGTTTAATTAGAAAGAAATATTTAGTAATTGATTCAAATGGTAGCTTATTAACTGATGAAAAAGCTAATTATTCAATTCAAAAAGCAGAAGATACATCCCCAAAAGAAGAACTTAATGAAGATGAACAATTTGTTATGAGTTTATTATTTGATAAGTTGTTTAAAGATGGATCATTCACTATGGAAGAGTTTGAGAAAAAGATGAAAGAAGAAGATAGTGCAACTACTTATTCAAATTCAATCTCGTCTTGGAAAAAGAAATCGATTGCTTTAGCAAAAGAAAAGAATTATTACGATAGTATTAATGTAAGTAGATCGTTCTCACTATTTGGATTTGCTGGAGTAGCAATAACTGTATATACGATTTTATCTATGTATTTGTTATATTATTTGCCATCATTATTTATTATCTTTGGGGCTATAAATGTTGGACTATCTGTATTTATGATTTCTTATTGTAGTTTGATTACTAGAAAGTCAAAGTATGGTATTGAAGAATATACAAAGTGGATGGCATTTAAAAAATTCTTATGTGAATTTTCTCATTTTGAAGATTACGACATAATGAGTGTAGTAATGTGGGATCAATATTTGGTTTATGCGAATGTTTTAGGAATTGCTGATCTAGTTGAAAAACAAATGAGAGTAAAACTAAAAGATCATCCTTTATATCAAGAACAATTTAATAGTGGACTATCAAGTACTGACTATTTCTTCATTTATTGGCACATGAATCGTGTAAGTAGAAGAATGGTATTCTATTCAAATTTAGCTTATCAAACTATGGTAGCTGCAAAAGCGGCAAGAGCAGCAAAAACTGCAGGAAAGATTGCTGGATCAGGTAGATTTGGTGGTTCAAGTTCATTTGGTGGAGGAGGACACGGCGGAAGAGCTGGATAGATATAAAAAATATATTTATATTTTTAAATAAAAGTGATATTATAATTTTAATGTTATCAATAGGAGGATAAAAATGATGAAATTATATGCTGATTTATTAGAGGTCTTAGTACCAGTAATTATTGTTGTAGTAGTTGTTTTAGTTCTTGTTGGATTAGTCGCATGGGTTATCTCAATATACAACAAATTAGTTAAGGCTAGAAACAGAGTTGAAAACTCATGGGCACAAATTGATGTTCAATTAAAAAGAAGATTTGATTTAATTCCAAATCTAGTAGAAACTGTCAAAGGTTATACTAAACATGAAGCTGATATCTTTGGAGAATTCGCTAAAGCGAGACAAATGTATGACACTGCAAAAGATGCAAATTCAGTTAAAGCTATGGCAGAAGCAGATGCTAATTTAAATAAAGCATTAAATATTGCTGTTAATGCTGTCCAAGAAAGATATCCTGAATTAAAAGCAAATGCAAATTATCAACAATTAATGGATGAATTAAAGGATTGCGAAAATAAGATTTCTTATAATCGTCAATTCTATAATGACACAGTATTAAATTATACAAACTTAAAACAATTATTCCCATCAAACATTATCGCTTCAATGTTCAAATTTGAAGATAAAGAATACTTTAAAGTTGATGAAGTTGAACAAAGAGAAGCACCAAAAGTTAGCTTTTAATGAATAAGTTGTTTAAAGAAGAATCTTTCTTAGGAAAGATTGAAAAATTGTTTTGGAAATTATATTCTAAAGAACCATTGAGATTTATCTTTTGGGGAGGTATTAATACTTTAATTACTTTAGTTAATACTATGGTATTAAATTTTCTTCTTCAAAGTATTGAATGGCAAACAAAGATACTAGGAAGAGCAATTGATATTCCATTTATTATTTGTTTTATTATTGGAATCCCTATTGCATACACTACTCATACTTTATTTACCTTTCATGTCAAATGGTCATGGGCAAGACTTGCTAGATATCCATTAAGTTCAATACCAAACTTTATTTTACAAAGTGGCTTTATTTACTTGTTTGGTGAATTGTTGCAACTAGATATTTATTTAACATATGTAATTTCCGCATTATTGCCATTACCAATTATGTTTGTAATCAATAAGTTTTTAGTTAATCCAATTAAATTGAAAAAGAAAAAAGAAGTGGTTGAAAGTGAATAATCACTTCTTTTTATTATTTTGCTTAAAATAATAAGCAACTTATTTTTGCTTACTTGATATATTTGATTATGTTATACTAAAATATAAGATGTACGAAAGGAGAAAACTATGGCTGCTGCAGTAGAAAAAAATAAAAGTAGTAAGAAGAATATCAATAAATATTTAATTAATGCTTTTGTCATGATTTTAGTTACTGCAATTGCAGTTGTTTTCATCCTAAAAGATGATCCTGCAGAAGTATTTGGATACTTGGCAGGTAGTAAAATTTCTTACATTTTAATCGCTTTAGGAATCATTCTTCTTTACTACATGGTAGAAGGTTTAATCTTAATGGTTTTAGCTAGAATGTATAAAAGAAATTATCCTTACTACAAAGGCTTCTTTAACTGTATGATTGGAACTTTCTTCTCAGGAATTACACCAAGTAACTCAGGAGGACAGTTTGTTCAAGCGTATACTTTCTCTAAGCAAGGAGTAAGAGTGTCAAATGCTGCTTCAATTTTATTAATGCACTTCATTGTTCATCAAGTTGTAAGTGTTCTTTTTTCAGCATTTGTATTGATTTTTAAGTTTGAAGAATTAAGAGCATATACTCAAACAATTGATATATTTGGATTTAAGTTTGAAATTTTATCGCTTTCTGTAATTGGTTTTTCTATTAATGCAATAATTATTTTTGGATTATTTTTCGCAGCGTTCTCAAAAAGATTACACCACTTCATTACTACAACTGGTGTTAATATTATGTATAAATTGCACTTAACAAAAGATAAAGATCAAAAAGCTTTAGAATTAAGTACTAAATTTGAAACATTTAGAATTGAGTTAAAGAGATTATTTCAAAATGCGCAAATTTTAATTGTCACTGTTATTTTATTCTTAATTAAAATGGTTTTATATAATTTAGTGCCTTATTTTATTGGACTAGCTTTAGGTGCTGGATTCCATAGTACAAATGATATTAATAACATTATTGATTGTGTTTCTATGTCATTATTCTCAACAACAATCACCTCAATGGTACCAATTCCAGGAGCGTCAGGTGGTGCTGAATTAGCATTTAAGATGTTGTTTGAAAACTTATTTGTTGCAAGTGGAAATAAGATTAATGCAATTATTCTTGTTTGGAGAGCAATTACATATTACTTTGGATTAATTTTAGGTTTGATTATCTTTGTTACATATAGAGAAGCACCTAAGAAAGAATACTTACACGGTAACTCTAAGACATTATTGCAACTACGTGTTGTAACTTTAGAAGATGAAAAGAAAACTTTAGAAATGATTGAAGAGGAAGAATACGAAGAAGTATTAACTCCTGAAATGATTGAAGAACGTTTTAGAAAATTAAAAGAAGAACTATCTTCAAAACTAAAAGAAAATGAAACTTCGATAATCGAAGAAGATAAGGATTAATTATGAGAATAGGATTGTTTTCAGATACATATTATCCAGAAATTAATGGAGTAGCGACATCAACAAAAACTTTATGTGACATATTAAAAAAGAATGGTCATGATGTTTTTGTTGTTACTACAAATCCATTTTCTAAAAAAATTGAATTTAAAGATAATGTATTAAGAATTCCAGGTATCACATTGAAGATTCTATATTCTTATGAAATGGCTGGATTTATTAATCCTAAAGCTACAAAGATTATTAAAAAATTAAGATTAGATATTATTCATGTTCAAACGGAAATGGGAATTGGAATCTATGGAAGATTATTAGCGAAAAAATTAAAAATCCCTTTAGTTTACACATACCATACAATGTATGTCGATTATACTTACATTGTAACTAAAGGAGTCCTTGATCCTGCCGCGAAAGGTATTGTTAAGAAACTCTCTAAATCTATTTCTAGTAGTGTTACTGAATTAACAACTCCATCAATGAAAACAAAGAATGCTTTAAGAGAATATGGTGTAGATAGATATATTAACGTAATACCTAATGGTATTAATTTATCAATGTTTGATGAAAGTAATATTAACAAACAATTTATTGAAGAATTTAAAACAAAATATAATTTACATGGTAAATATATTCTTTTAAGTTTAGGTAGAATCGCAAAAGAAAAGGCTAATGATGTTCTTCTTCAAGGATATGCAACCTTTTTAAAAAATCCAACAATTGACAACTCTGTTTTACTTGTAGTAGGTGATGGACCAGATCGTCCTAATTTGGAAAAATTAACTATGGAATTAGGTATTTCTGATCATGTTATTTTCGTAGGCAAAGTTCCATATGAACAAGTTCCATACTTCTACTATATGAGTAATTTATACTTATCTGCATCAACTTCAGAAACTCAAGGATTAACTTTTATCGAAGCAATCGCGGCTAAAACATTAGTCCTTTGCAGATTTGATGAAAACTTAGAAGACGTTATTCAAGATAATAAAACTGGCTTTTTCTTCTCTAATAATGACTCATTCAATCAAAAGTTAAGATACATTCTTTCTTTGAGTCAAGAAGAGCAAAAGGATATTATTGAAAAAGCATATATTCAAAATAAGAAATATTCAGTTGAAGAATTTTATAATAGTATGATCGAGGTATATTATCGTGCACTTAGAAAAAAATGGTAAGATTATTACTAAAGTAAAATTTAATAAAAAGGATGTAGTTGTTTATTTTGATGATGAATCAAATATTAAACTGTCAAATAATACTTTCGCCCATTTTTATTTATATAAAGGAAAAAAAGTGGAAGAGAGTGAATTAAATGATATTCTTTTTGAAAATGAAATTAGTTCAACCAAAGCTTATGTAGTAAGATTGTTTTCAAAAAAACAATATAGTAAAAAAGAAGTTGTCGATAAACTTTTAAAAAAGAAATGCTCAAAAAAAATTATTGAAAAAATAATTGCTTATTTAGAAGAGTTTAATTATTTAAATGAAAAACAATATCTTCTTTATTTAATAGACGAATATAAAGAAAAGAAATATGGTAAAAATAAAATTATCTTCCTTTTGAAAAATAAAGGTATAGAAGAAAAGCTTATTAATTCAATAGAATTTGATGAAGATGAAGAATTGGAGTCCGCTAAAGAGAGTTTAGAGGCTTATTGCATATCAAAGAAGGATAAGTCTTATATCGCTTTAAAAAGTTTGGGATATGCTTATTTAATCAATAGAGGTTTTTCTTCTTCGATAGCTTCTAAAGCTATAGAAAGCATTCATTTATATATAAATAAAGATAATGATAAAGAAATATTGTTAAAATCATTAGAAAAATATGTTATTATTCATCAGGTAGATTTAAGTGATGAATCGCAAAAAGAAAAATTAGTAAAAAGATTTATGTCTAAAGGCTTTAGTTATAATTTAATTAAAGCGTCAATGGAGGAACTATGGAAAAATTAGTTAAGGAATATTTAGAAGGCGAACGTATTGAAACTAGCTTGTTAGTAACAAACGTAAGTAAAGGCGTTAGTAATGCGGGTTCACCATATCTTTCAATTTCGCTTCAAGATAACAGCGGAACAATTGAAGGAAAGAAATGGGATGCTAGTGAACTTGATTCAATAATTTGCGAAGTTGGTAAAGTTGTTAAAGTTGTCGCTGATGTTATTGAATATCGTGGGGCATTACAATTAAAAATATTAGGTGTTGCAGAAGTTGATCAATCAACGGTTGATATTAACAAGTTTGCTTTACCTTGTCCGGTTAGCCAAGAAGAATTAATAAATAAATTAAATAGATATCTTTCTTCTATTAAAAATGAAGATTGCAAAAAGATTTTAGATAAATTATTAAATAAATATTATTCTAAATTTATTACTTATCCAGCAGCAACAAGAAATCACCACGAATTTGCAAGTGGATTGTTATATCACACAATTTCTATGGCGGATATGTCAATGTTAATTGCTTCTTATTATGATAATGTTGATTCAGATATGTTGTTAACAGGATGTATTCTTCATGATTTAGGTAAAGTAATTGAACTAAGTGGTCCAGTAGCTACTAAATATACTTTAGAAGGTAAGATGATTGGCCATATTACTATTATGGTAAGTGAAATTAGAAGAGCTTGTGAAGAATTACAATTAACATCTGAAACAGGATTATTACTTGAACATATGGTTCTTTCTCATCATGGAGAAAAAGATTATGGTTCACCAGTTCCACCTTTAACAAAAGAAGCAGTAATTTTACACTTTGTTGATGATTTAGATTCTAAAATGAATATTTTAAGTAAAGCTTTAGAAGTCACAAATGAAGGAGAATTTACTCAAAGATTAATTGCGATGGACGGAAGAGCGTTCTATAAGCCAATTAAAAAATAAGTATTTTAAAGGGATAACACATGTTATCCCTTTTTAGTTAATTATTTGCTAATTATTTTTTGATATTCCTTATCGATGAATTCAAATGTTTTAATAAAGCATTTGTAGAATCCTTTGCTTTCTTTAGTTATGTAGTTAGGTTTGATAGTTTCATCGTTTAATATTTTATCGAATTTATATTCGCCATTAACTTTCCAGCCTTCTAAAAAGCCGATTTTAATTGCATTTGTTGGACAAAAGAAAGAACATCTCATACACATATCGCAATGGTGATGGAATTTAATTTTTCCATTTTTAATATAGATATTATTGTGAGGGCAAGTATTAACGCATTTATTACAATTAATGCATTTGTTTTTATCTACTTTATACAAGAAGGAGTTCACATTTCCACCAATTTTTTGAATTCCGACAAAGAAAGCACCAAGGTTATAAATCAAGTTACTTTTGATTTTAAAAATAATGTTGTTTTCTAGATTATATATCATGACATGCATTAACTTTTGATTGTATATCAATATTTGTTTGACAAATTCATTTTCGAAAGGGAAATGGATATTATAAGGCATCACAAAATGATATTCACCAATCAATTGAACTTTCTGCCTTTTCATAAAGCGAATTAGAATTCTACTAGAAGCGTTATTCATTGCGAAAGTTTCACCACTATTTTTATAAATGAAGTATTTTTGACTTTTATTAAATTTCAATTGCTTAACATACTTATTAAAAGGTAGAGGTGAATTAAATCCGTATATTGGATAAGAAAAACCAATCAATTCATAATCACTTGTTTCTACAATAGGAGTATTTACATTGATTTCTATTGTATCTACATTATTTCCTTTTTCTTCTAATTTTTCTTTTAACTGTTTAGTCAAATAACGTGTGTTATATGTTCCTGTATAATAAATTAATAGTATTTTCATTATTTAATCATCTCGTTTTCTTGGAAGAATTTAATGTGATCTTGTACCGTTTCTTTTAATGGCCTAGGTTTATAATTGAATTCTTTTTCTACTTTATCTAAAGGAAAGTTTGTATCTGCTTTTAATGACGCTAGAGAAGATAGAGTATATAGTGGTCTTTTTCTAGTTAATTTAGCCCATAACCATAAGAAAGGTAATCCTACATAAGCAATCCACATAGGTAATGTAGGAGGTATTTTTTTGTCATACATTTCTCCAACATATTGTAATACTTCATTGATCGCATCAGGTTTATTTGCAAAAAGATAGCTTTCTCCTACTTTTGCATGTTCTATAACATTTAATAAAACATCACTAAAATCTCTAATATCAAAGTCATTATATCCGCCTTTTATTGATGCTGGTAGTCGATTATTAATAAAATCAACCATTACTTGACTCATGTGGGTGTTTGAATAGTCTCCTGGACCTAAAACTCCCGCTAGAAGAATTAATGAAGCAGGGAGATTATTTTCTTTTACGGCTTTTAAAATAGCTACGTCGGCTTCTGATTTTGCGCGATTATATCCTTTTCTTGTTTTACTAGGAGTAGGGATATAATTACTTAGATCAGAGTTTAATTTTAAATTATGTGGAATAGCTTCGGTTGAAGAAATGTGAAAAAACTTTTGAATATCGTGATTTAAAGATACTTTAATCATATTTTTTGTTCCACCGACTGTCACATCGTATAATTCTTTCATATTTCCTTCGCCAATGCTAACATATGCAACAGTATGGAAAATAATAAAAGGGCCTTTTCCGATGAAAAGTTTTTCTAAATCACTTTTATTTCTAATATCTCCATAAATAATAGTTGGAATTTTGTCATTGAAAACTCTTTTGACTTTTTCTTTGCTTCTTGCTAAACCGATTACTTTACATCCTTCATCTAAAAGTTTTTTAGTTATTACATTTCCAACGTATCCAGTACATCCTGTTACAATAAAAGTTACATCATTTTTCATAATATTAATCCTATATAAATTAAAGAAGATTAATTGTAGTTAATTAAACTTACTACTACAATTGATTTCGTTAAATTCAACATTTTTATTATAGCAAATGAAAGTATTAATTCAACGAGTTTTTTCTTATCAATATTTTATAAATAATAAAAAAATTGAAATTGTTTACAATTTCAATCTTTCTACAGAATATTTGTTTTTACATTTCTTTTGAAATTTCTTCTGCAATTGCAGGTAGAGATAATTTTTCTATTTTGTTAGAGTTAAATTCTAATCTTAGAGCATCTTCGTTTGAATAACGAGGAATGACATGGACGTGGAAGTGCATTACTGTTTGTCCGGCAACTTCGTTAGTGTTATTAATGATATTAACACCTTTAGCGCCTAAAGAAGCAACTTGTGCTTGTGCGATTTTTTGAGCAGCTCCCATAACTTTAGCAAGAATGTCTTTTGGTACATAAAGTAGGTTTCTAAAATGTTCTTTACTAATAACAAGAGTGTGTCCTTTTGTGGTTTGTGAAATATCTAGAAAGGCAAGGACATCATCGTCTTCATATACTTTGTGACAGGGAATATCGCCTCTTACAATTTTACAAAAAATACAATCATTCATAATAGTAATCTCCTTTGTTAATTTAATTTTAGCATTTTTATAAAAAAAATAAAGGGAGAAAACTCCCTTTATAATTTTGATTAACTATTTAACGATTTCAGCGTAGTTGTCTACGATATATTCGTAGAATGCTTCATCGTGTACGTTTTCACCAACAGAGTATTCTCTTAAGTAGTGAATTAATGCTTGACGTTGGTTAGTAGAAGAATCTGCTAAGTCGTAAGCGATATCGATGATTGCATCTGTATAAGTAACTTTGCCATCGTTTGTGTTATCTTCAACTAATTTGTTAACTACTGAAGATGTGTAGTATTTGTTAACTACGATAATGTAGTAAGCATCACTTGCTGAATCAAAGAAGAAGTATTTACTTAATTCGCTACCATTTAAGATAGTTTTTGGTGTTAAGAAGTTAACTCCTCCTTTAGGAGATTTTTGAATGTAAGAAGCGATACTTGAAGAGAATAAACGTTCTGTAGCTTCACTTGGTAATTCAGAGATACCAGCAGATTTTGTGTAGATATCATCACCTGTGAAGTCTTTTTGTTGTAATTTACGTAATTCTAATTCTTCGCCCCATTCAATTGTATGAGCGCCTGAACCAGTGTATTTGTCTTCAATTGTTTGATCTGTGTCATCTTTGTTTAACATAACATAGTGACCATTTTCTTTTACTAGTGCACCGTTTTCATCAGTTTTAACAATTTTAGCTAAGTCTTCATCGATTTCATCTGCTAATGTGTAGTAACGAGAAATGTAATCGTTGATTCTTTCAGCTCTTGCTAATTCTTCGCCAGTTAATCCTGTTGTATCTTGGTTAACACCTTTATAGATTGCTTGTAATTCATCTAAGTCAATTGTGTCTGTTGGATTAGCAATATAGTTACCTAACCATTCATTGATTAAGTTATTAACTTCACCTGGTTTTTCAGCAAAGTTAGCTAATTTGATGTATTGAACATCTCTAGCACTTGCTCTACTAATTGCAGAAATTGAGTTTTCGCATAAGTATTTAGATGTTAATAATTTCTTTAATACATCAGGTTTAATTGATTTTTCAATGTATTCTGCATAGTTAGCCTTGAATACATCTTCGAATTCATCTTCAGGTCCGATTAAGTAATCTTTATTGAAGTGTTCAACACCATTTGCATCAGCAAAACTCATTGCTGGGTTAGTTGCTTTTAATGATTTTACATATTTTTCTTCGTCGAATAAGTTGTTAGTAGAGTAAGATCCACCTTTAGCTGTTTCTAATAAGATTTCCTTGCAGAATTCATTAATTTTATCTTCACTTGCAAAAGATGCGATTTCAACTTTAGCGATGTTTGAAACTAATTCGTTGAAAATTGTTGAGTTTGTTGTGCCACCTTCAACTAAATTGTTGAAGATTGTTTCAATGTTGTTTCTGAAATATTCTTTATCTTCACCAACGAAGTCAACTACGTTAGAGTCGATGTTTCCAGGTTTTGCATTTACTTCACCACAGCTTGCTAAAGCGCATGTAAGAGTAAGGCAAGAAACAACTAATAATCTTTTCATTAATTTTGATTTCATTGTTCGTACCTCCATCCTATAAATCTTTAGTATCAGCGAAGTATAATTTTGTTTCGCTGAAGTCTAATTGTTTAGCATCTTTTTGTAATCCTTGGAATTCTAATAATTGTAAGTAAGTTGTCCAAGAAGCTAAATTGCTTTCTAATGTGCTGTATTCTGTGTTAGCACGTTGATCTTTGATATAAGTTAAGATTGTGTTTAAGATTTTTTCATCGATAGTGACGTCAGTTCTGATTGCGCCATTATCATCATAGATTAATGATTCAAAGATTTTGTATTCCATATTTGAATCATATGATTTGAATTTATCTTCTAATGTTGTTGCACGTTTGTCATATTCTGTACGAGTTGTTTTGATATATGTAACGAAACGGTTATCGTTAGTTACGTTAGCACTTCCTGAAGGTACATCTAATGAGTAGTAGTGTAATAATTCTTCTTCTAAATTATTTAATGCTACTTCTTCACCTTCAGATTTATTTTCATAACTTGTGTATGAAGTGTATTTTTGATAAATTGGAGATTTTTCAATAATCATGAAGTGTAAACCAGTTGATGGGTTATAAGTAACTAAGATTGGGTTACCATTATCTGTTAAGATTTTTCCATCAAAGTTTTCACCTAATACTGCTTTTAATTCAGCATTTGGTGTTGTCCAGTTAGCATTAC
Organism: Erysipelotrichaceae bacterium; assembly: GCA_015059045.1. Classification (GTDB taxonomy): domain Bacteria; phylum Bacillota_I; class Bacilli_A; order RFN20; family CAG-449; genus UBA3210. Next base: position 45,574 of record SVBD01000009.1, on the reverse strand, counting down.
CTGTTGTATCGCCGAAACCTTCATCAGTAATGAATGTTAATCCATGGTTGTTGAAGTATGTGTTAAATAATACGTTTCTTGGATAGTAATTTGATGTAATACTTTGTCTTACACTACCTGGAACGATTTCATCAGTATATGTTTTGTTGTCGATAGTTTTTGTTGTATCAGCATATGCTTGGAACATTTCAACAGCTGAATATGGAACAGTGAATACTGAGTTGTCTAATACTTCTTTAGTATTTAATGTATTACCTTCGCCTAATTCAATTGAACTTGGGATACGTAACATTTCTAATAATTGTTCTTGGGTTTTACCTGTATCGTTTTTACCAGATAAGAATGCATCATAGTAGTAAACACCATATTTGAATTCGCTAACGAATCCAGTGTCTAAATCCATGATACCTACAGAACCATATAAACTATTAGATGTATCATCACTAGCATCATAAGCGATATCACCGAATGTAGTTTTACCAGATGCTAAACGACTGATAATAGAATAGATTTTCTTAGATTCTTCTTTAGAAATTTCTTTGTTGTAAACACTTGAACCAGCAACATCATCAGTTTTAATTAAAATGTGACGGATGTGGTATGGTGCTTTTTCTTCAATATACTTTTTAGCGAATGTTCCATCTTCTAATCCTTGATCATAGAAGTTTTCAGAATATTTAGTTTTTTGAACGCTTAATTCTTTTAATTCGCGTAATTCACCTGTAGTTTCAACGCCTTCTGCTTCTAAACTGTTTGATAATTCAGTTTTGTAAGTTGTTCCATTGTTTGAAGCGTTAGTTTTACAAGTATTTAAGAATTTTTCCATTTCTTCTTCGATAGTTGTACTCATTTCTGGAGTAATTTCTTGATCGTGTCTTACAAGAACGTCATAGATAGCATTGTAATATGCTTTAACACCAGTTTCTGTTGAAGAATAATGGTTTAATAAATCATCAGCAGTATAGTTAACAACTCCACCTTCTGTTTCGATAGATACGATAATATCTTTTCCATCAGATGTTTTTTTAGCATCTACATCAGAACACGATGCTAAGCCAAGTGTTAATAAACTAACTATTGATAACGTAAGCAAACGTTTTTTCATTTAGTTTTCCTCCTTGTTTATAAAACATAGCGATACTATTCTACATAAAAAATAATATCGTTTCAAGCATAAATTATAAAATTATATAATATAAATATTATAATACGCACAGTTTGCCAGTTTATACCAGTTATTTTTTGGGCTCGATTCGACAAATCTAAGCATTTTGATGTCAATAAAATAATAAGTGCATAACATAAATTGAAAACAAAGGAGGTAATTTTTATGAATTCCTGTGCTGGACAATGCCAAGGTAAAGGTGGAACTTTCCTATCTTTCATACTTGTTTTGTTTATCTTATTAGCATTATTTGGATGCTTCTGCCGTTAGAATAAAAAGGAGGTAAATCTTATGGCTGGTAATAGTACTTTCGCAATCATTTTAGTTTTATTCATTCTATTAGTTATCATTGGTTGCGGTTCAACTTGTTCAACTGGTTGCTCACAAAATTGGTAGTCCTAGAGGTAAAGTGAAAAACTTTACCTTTTTTAATATTTTTTGACCATTTTTGATAATATTTGTAAAATAATATTTTTTATTAAAATCATGTAAAAATTCAGCTGAAAAATAGAAGAAAATTACATGATTTTTTATTTTGGAAGAAGTTGTTTTTATACGCTTTTTTAGATGAAAACTTAACTTAAAAAACTAAAAAAACTATAAAAAAATTATTTATTTTTTTAATTAAATTTACTAATTCATGTGAATTATAGAAGATTATTTTATTTAAAATAATTGTTTCACTTTTTTTACAAAGAATAATGTTGTAGAATAGATACGCTCGAGGTATAAAAATATGAACGAATTAGTTATTAAAAATTTACATGTTAGCGTAGAAGATAAAGAAATCTTAAAAGGCGTTAACTTAACAATCAATCCAAATGAAACATTAGCGTTACTTGGACCAAACGGCCATGGTAAATCAACTTTACTAGCGGCTATTATGGGTAATCCAAAGTACAAAATTACTGAAGGATCAATCACTTTAGATGGTGAAGATGTTTTAAGTATGAGTGTTGATGAAAGATCAAGAAAAGGAATCTTCTTAGGTATGCAATATCCAAGTGAAGTTCCAGGTGTTGTTAATTCAGATTTTTTAAAGTCTGCAATTAATGCTAGAAGAGAAAAACCAATTAAAATCTATGAATTTTATCGTATGATGGAATCTGCTTCTAAAAAAATGAATATCTCTTTAGATATGGCTCAAAGATTTTTAAATGAAGGTTTTTCTGGTGGAGAAAAGAAGAGAAATGAAATTCTTCAAATGTTACTTTTAAAACCAGATTTAGCAATGCTAGACGAAATTGATTCTGGTTTAGATGTTGATGCTTTAGTTTGCGTTAGTGAAGCAATTAAAGAAATGCAAGAAACAACAAATATGTCATTCTTAGTTATTTCTCACTATGCTAGACTTTATAGTTTAATTAAACCTACAAGGGTAGCGGTTATGATTAATGGTAGAGTCGTATTAGAAGGTGGAGTTGAAATAATTGATAAAATTGACTCTCAAGGATACGAATGGATGAAATATGAATTAGGTATTGAAGTGGCTAAAGAAGATAAGAATATGAACCAAGTTTCAATTGGAACATGTGCAACTAGAGATGCATTAGGAAAATAGGTGAAAGTATGATTAATTTATTCGATTTAAGAAAAGAACAAATCGATAATGATACTTTAAAACTTGTTTTAGATAAATCTTTGGACGATACAATAAACTTTGATTTAAAGTCTTATAAAGAAAAGAATATCATTGTTGATTTATTAGATAATGTTAATGTGACAATATTAAATGTTGATACAGATAAAAGTAAAAATATTACTTTTAATCTTTTTGGCTATTCAAAATTGACATATAATATTGCTTCATTTAGCAAGTGTGAAGAAACTGAAGTAGTTGTTAATTTAAATGAAAATAGTGAATTCTTTGGAGCGTATGCAGATTTCTCTATTGATAGTAATACTTACAAGTTTACTTGTAATTTAAACGGTAGAGGTTCTAGGGCATATTGGCATTTAGCTACACTAACTAAAAATAGCGATAAGAAAACTTTTGATGTAAGTTTTTACCATTATGAAAAAGATACATACGCTAAAATGGAAAACTATGGTGTTTGTGAAGAAGCTTCTTCATTAAGTTTCTTAGGAACAAGTAAAATCTTCAAAGGCGCTAAAAGAAGTGCTACTCACCAAAGTGCAAAAATTATGGTATTTGATAAAAAATGTAACGCAAAAGCTAGCCCAATACTTTGTATTGATGAAAATGATGTTCAAGCATCACACGCTGCAGTTGTAGGTCAAATTAATGAAGATCATTTATTCTATTTAGTAAGTAGAGGCATTAAAGAAAAAGATGCTAAGAAGTTAATTACTTTGGGCTATTTAATGCCAATTTTAGATCACTTTAAAGATGAAGCTACTAGTGAAATTATTAAAAAGAATATTGAAGAAAGAGTATAGTTTATGGATGTAAATAGTATTAGAAAAGATTTTCCAATGTTAAATAAAAAAGCTAATGGAAGAGAATTAGTTTATTTTGATAATGCTGCAACAACTTTTAAACCTACTCAAGTCATTGAAGCTGAAATGGAATATTACACCTCTTATTGTGCTAATACCCATAGAGGTGATTATGATATTGCTTATATCGCGGATTCAAAATATGATGAAGCAAGAAATATCGTAGCAAAATTTATTAATGCTAAAAGTAAAGAAGTTGCGTTCACTTCTGGAGATTCAATGAGTTTGAATCAAATTGCCTTTGGGATGGCTCACTTGTTAAGTGAAGATGATGAAGTTCTTATAAGTGTTGTAGAACACGCTTCAAATGTGCTTCCTTGGTATCGAGTAAGTGAAATTACAGGATGTAAGGTTAACTTTATTCCTCTTGACGAAGAAGGAAATATTACTGAAGAAAATTTAAGAAAAGTAATTTCAAATAAAACAAAAGTTGTATCTATTGCTCATGTTACTAACGTTTTAGGAAATGTTAATGATGTAAAAACATTAGCCAAAGTTTGTCACGAATTTGACGCTTGGTTAGTAGTTGATGGAGCGCAAAGTGTTCCTCACATGAAAATTGATGTTAAGGACTTGGATATTGATTTCTTAACTTTCTCAGGCCATAAATGTTATGGTCCAACAGGAATTGGTGTTTTATATGGAAAATATCACTTATTAGAACAATTAGATCCATATCAATTAGGTGGAGGAATGAATGCTTCTTTTGATACGGGATGTAATGTTAAATATTTAAATGCCCCAACTAAATTCGAAGCGGGAACTCAAAATGTTGCCGGCGCAATTGGTCTTGCTAGAGCGTTAAGATATTTAGATGAAATTGGAATGGATAATATTTATTCATATGAATATGATCTTAAAAAATATTTAGTTGCAAAATTGAAAGAATTAGATACAGTAACTATTTATAACGAAAATACTCCAACAGGTATTGTTGCATTTAATATTAAAGATGTCTTTGCTCAAGATGCTGCAAGTTTATTTAATAAGTATGGTATTTGTGTAAGAAGTGGAGAACACTGTGCAAAATTAATTCACAATCACTTAGGTGTAGATCAAACAATTAGAGCGAGTGTTTGTTTCTATAACACCAAAGAAGAAATTGATTATTTTATAGAAATTTGTAAGAAAGGTGGCGACTTTTTAGATGCGTTTTTCGATTAGTAATGAAATGATGAGAGAAATCATTATGGATCATTATCAAAATCCTCGTAATAAAAGAGAAGAAAATGATCCAAGTTATCAAACTGTATATATGGATTCTACATCTTGTATCGATAAGATTTATATTCAAATTAAAATCGAAGATGGTATTTTTAAAGATGTTTGTTGGCATGGTAATGGATGTGCTATTTCCACTGCATCAACTTCAATAATGACTGAATTATTACAAGGCAAAACTATTGAAGAAGGTAACAAAATCATTGATAACTATTATGCGATGATTCATGAATTACCTTATGATCCAGAATTATTAGATGAAGCAGTTGTATTTATGAATACAAGTCGTCAACCATCTAGAATTAAATGTGCAACAATCTCTTTTAGAGGTGTTAGAAGAATTTTAACTGGAGGCGAAGAAGATGAATAATAAAACCGAAGAATACAAATATGGTTTTAAAAATGAAGACGTCTCTACTTTTAAAACTAATAAAGGATTAAACGAAGATATCATTCGTGAAATCTCTTCTTTAAAACATGAACCAGAATGGATGTTAGAGTTTAGATTAAAAGCTTTTAAAGCTTTTAAAGAAGCACCTTTACCAAGTTATGGACCTTCTTTAAAAGAATTAGATTTTGATTCATACACTTACTTCACTAGACCAAGTGAAAGAGAAGAGAATTCGTGGGACAAAGTTCCTCAAACAATTAAAGATACCTTTGAAAAATTAGGAATTCCTGAAGCAGAACAAAAGTTTTTAGCAGGTGTTTCTACTCAATATGAAAGTGAAGTTGTTTATCACAATATGTTAAAAGAAGTAGAAGACAAAGGAGTTATATTCCTTTCTACTGATATGGCATTACAAACTTATCCAGAGTTATTTAAAAAATATTTTAATAAAGTAGTTCCTTATCAAGATAATAAGTTTTCTGCATTAAACGGTGCTGTTTGGTCAGGAGGTTCTTTTATCTATGTTCCAAAAGGAGTAAAACTTGAAAAACCATTACAATCATACTTTAGAATTAATAATGAAAAATCAGGTCAATTTGAAAGAACATTAATTATTGTTGATGAAGGCGCGGATGTTCACTATGTAGAAGGTTGTACTGCACCAATTTATTCTAAAGAATCTCTTCACGCTGCAGTAGTTGAAATCTATATTGAAAAAGGTGGAAAATGTCGTTATTCAACTATTCAAAACTGGTCTAACAACATTGTTAATCTTGTTACAAAAAGAGCATTTGTTGAAGAAGATGCAATGATGGAATGGATTGATGGAAACATCGGTAGTCAATTAAATATGAAATATCCTTGTTGCGTACTAAATGGAAATCGTGCAAAAGGGAATTGTATATCTATTGCCGTTGCAGATAAAGAACAATTCCAAGATGCTGGGGCAAAGATGATTCATATTGGAGAAAATACAACTTCAACAATTATTTCTAAATCAATTGTTAAAAATAGTGGAGTTGCTAATTATCGTGGTAAGGTCTTAATGGGACCAAAAGCATATAATAGTAAAGCTCACGTTGAATGTGATACTTTAATCTTAGATGATTTTTCTAAATCAGATACAATTCCAACAAATATTTGTAATAACAACTCTTCTTTCTTAGAACATGAAGCAACAGTAAGTAAGATTAATGAAGAACAATTATTCTACTTAATGTCTCGTGGATTAACTAAAAAAGAAGCTACTCAAATGATTATTATGGGCTTTATTGAACCTTTCTCTAAAGAATTACCTATGGAATATGCCGTTGAATTAAATCAATTAATTAAAATGGATATGGACGGGAGTATCGGTTAATGGAATATGATGTAATTGTCGTTGGTGGCGGACATGCTGGAATGGAAGCGTGTTTTGCAACCGCGCATATGGGACTAAAAACATTACTAGTTACTCTAAATAAGAATATGATTTCCAATATGCCTTGCAATCCTTCTATTGGAGGAAGCGCAAAAGGTATTGTTGTTAGAGAAATTGATGCTCTAGGTGGAATGATGGGAATTGGAGCCGATTTTGGTTGTCTTCAAATGAAGATGCTAAATACAGGTAAAGGGCCAGGAGTTCAATGCTTAAGAGCACAAGCAGATAAACTTGATTATCCAAAGGTAATGCAAAAGTTCGCTGATGAATGTGAAAACTTAACCATATTAGAAGGTATGGTTGATGATTTAATATACGATGAAAACAAAGTTTTTGGAGTTAAAATTCAAGATCAAGAGATTTATTCTAAAGCAGTAATTTTAACTACTGGAACATATATGGAAAGTACTATTTTAAGAGGTCACAATGTTAAAGTGGAAGGTCCAGATGGAGAAAAACCGTCTTTAGGACTATCTCCAAATTTAAAGAAAATGGGTATTAATATTATTCGTTTAAAAACAGGAACCCCTCAAAGAATTAGAATGAGTTCAATTGATTTTTCAAAATTGGAACCTCAATACGGAAGTGAAAAACCTTTAAAATTCTCATTTACTGATAGTAATATTGTTCCATTTGAAAAGCAAATTAAATGTTGGTTAACCTATACAAATAGTAAGACTCATGAGATTATTAGAAATAATCTTCATGAATCAGCGATGTATGGAGGATTTGTCACAGGTGTAGGACCTAGATATTGTCCTTCAATTGAAGATAAGATTGTTCGTTTTAGCGATAAACCTCGTCATCAACTATTTTTAGAACCAGAATCCATTCATACTGATTTAATCTATTTACAAGGTTTTTCTACTTCGATGCCAGAACATGTTCAAGAAGAAATGGTTCATTCTTTAGTTGGTCTAGAGAATGCAGAAATTGTTAAATATGCTTATGCGATTGAATATGATGCTCTTGATGCTAGTGAATATGATTACACATTAGAAACTAGAAAATATCAAGGACTTTATATTGCTGGACAAATTTGTGGTACTTCAGGATATGAAGAAGCAGCAGGACTTGGATTAGTTGCAGGAATTAATGCTGCGAATAAGATTTTAAATAAACCTCCTTTTATTCTAAAAAGAGATCAAGCTTATATTGGAGTTATGATTGATGATTTAGTAAGTAAAGGAACTAATGAACCATATAGATTACTTTCTTCACGTGCTGAATATCGTTTGTTATTAAGAAGTGATAACGCCGATTTAAGACTTACTCCTTTAGGATATGAAGTGGGATTAATTAGTGAAGATAGATATCAAAAATTCCTTGAAAAAGTTGAAAAAATTAATAAATCTAAAGAAATTTTAGACACTACTCATATGGGGATGAAGCCTGATTTTGTTTCATATATGCATTCATTAGGCTATGTTGATTATAAAGGTGGACCAAGAGCTAGTGAAATTCTTCGTCGACCAGAGGTAACTATTGATGAATTAATTAAATATGTAGAATTGCCTTCATTAAATGAAGAAGAAAAAGAACAACTTGAAATCATGGTTAAGTATGAAGGATATATTGAAAAAGCTAAAAAGGATGCGCAAAAATTAAATAAATTAGAAGAAGTAAAAATTCCTGCTGGAATGGATTATTTAAAAATGGATGGCTTAAGATTAGAGGCTAGACAAAAGTTTGATAAAATTCAACCTAGAACCATTGGTCAAGCAAGTAGAATTTCTGGAGTTAATCCAAGTGATATCTCAGTCCTTTTACTTCATATTAAAAAGGGGAGTGCAAAATGACAAAATTAGAATTTATCACTTATACTTCCAATAATGGATTAGTTTTATCAAATGAACAAATATTTCAACTTCAAAAATATCAACAAATGCTAAAAGAAAAAAATCAAGTTATGAACTTAACATCAATTGTTGAAGAGGGAGAAGTCTTTGAAAAGCATTTTTTAGATTCATTATTATTTAGTTTTAATGAAAACTTAGATGATAAAGAATGTATTGATGTAGGAACTGGCGCGGGATTTCCTGGATTAGTTTTAGCTATTTGTTATCCTTCACTAAAAATGACTCTACTTGAGCCATTAACTAAAAGATGTAATTTTCTTCAAGAAGTTATTGATGAATTAAAATTAACAAATGTTAAGGTGGTTAATCAAAGAAGTGAAGATTATTGTAAAGAGAATAAAGAAAAATTCGATTTAGCTTTTGCTCGTGCAGTATCAAAATTAAATATCCTTTTAGAAATCATTATGCCTTTAGTTAAAGTGAATGGATATTTCATTGCTTTAAAAGGGAAAATTTATCAAGAGGAAATTAATGATAGTAAAAATGCATTAAAAGAACTAAATTCTATTGTAGAAAAAGTAAAAGAAAGCACTTTACCTTCAGAAAACGATGTAAGGGGGAATGTGTTTGTAAAAAAAGTTGGACACATATCTAATAAGTATCCAAGAAATTATGGTCAAATTAAGAAAAGACCTTTATAAGGAGTAAGTAGTATGAAAAAAATTATTGCAATAAGTAATCAAAAAGGTGGAGTAGGTAAAACTACAACTGCTATTTCCTTATCGGGTTGTTTTTCTAAACTTGGATATTCAGTATTATTAGTAGATATGGATCCTCAAGGTAATGCTAGTAGAGGTATGGGACTTGACCCTACTGCAATAAGAAAGACAATTTTAGATGTATTAATTGAAAGTGCAGATATTAATAAAGTAATTAAGAAGACTCAAACTAAAGGCGTTGATGTTCTTCCAAGTAACTTAAAATTAGCTACTTTAGATGCATTATCTAATGAGATTGAAGAACCTTTTAATTTATTGAAGAATCACTTAAAAGAAGTATCAAAAGAATATGATTATGTAATTATTGATTGTCCACCATCACTTGGATTATTAAACTTAAATGCTTTATGTGCAGCGGATAGTGTTATTATTCCAGTTCAATGTGAATATTACGCAATGGAAGCAGTCGCTCAAATTCTATCTTCAATTTCTAAAATTCAAAAAGAATATAATCCTAATTTAGAAATTCTAGGATTTTTATTAACAATGTATGATTCAAGAATTAAACTTGCTACCGAAGTTACAACAGAGATTAGAGGATTATTTAGAGAGAAGACATTCATCACTCAAATTCCTCGTAACATCTCTCTAGCGGAAGCAGCTTTCTATGGTAAGCCAATTAATATGTTTAGACCAAAAGCAACAGGTAGTTTAGCCTACCTTTCACTTGCAAGGGAGATTATATCAAATGAATAAAAAGCGTAATCTTGCATCACTTATTAAAGAGTATCAAGGATCTGATGTTATAAGTACGATTGAAAAGGGTTTTAAAAAAGAAAGTGGAATCCTTTTATCTTTAAGCAAGGTTAAATTAAATAATATTTCTAGACACCAATTCTTCAATGACAAGAACTTAGTCCAACTTCAAGAATCAATTAGTGAAAGTGGAGTCTTAAGTCCGATTTTAGTTAGAAAAGTCGATGATTTTTATGAAGTAGTATCAGGTTACAAAAGATATTATTTAGCAAAGAAATTAGGTTTAGAAACTATACCGGTAGTTATTAGAGAAGTAAGTGATGACTTACTAATTTATTTAGTATTATCTCGTGCGTCTCATAAAGTACATGATAATATTTTAAATAAAACTTACGCTTTTGAAATTATCACTAAGGAGTATGGAGTATCAAGAAAAGATATTGCAACAATTAGTAAGATTTCTATCTCACAAGTTAATAACATTATGCGTTTAAAGAACTTAAATCAAGAAGCAATTATCGCCTTAAAGAAAGATAAAATTTCTTATGGTCAAGCTCGTGTATTAGTTAATTTAGATTCAGTAAAGCAAAATGAATATTTAGATTTAATTATTAATAGTAAGTATTCAGTTCACGATATTGAAAATTTAGCTAAAAGAGAAAAAAGACCTACATCATATATTAAGGATATTGAAGCTTTTGAAGAGAAGAATAAAGTTAAAATCAATATTGGAAGAAAGACATTGTCATTTAAATTTAAGAAGATTACAGATTTGAAAAAGTTTTTAAATGAATACTTTGATAATTTTGAAAATAAAGATGAATAAAGGAATTGAAAAATTCCTTTTTATTTATGGAAATATTTGCATATTGATATATGTTTGCTAAAATATTAATATATCTAATACTGTTAGATAAATAAAGAGGAAACTAATATGGATTCAAAGATTGAAATTTTATTAAAACGACTAGATAATGCTAGACTAACTGATTTAGTTAATAAAATTGATGAAAAGCAAAGAGGAGAAATGTTTGTTTTAAATTTTTTAAATGATAATAAGAATTTAGAAATTACTCCAGGAGACATTACTTCTAAATATGGTGTCACAAGCGCTAGAACTGCAAAAATTCTCAATCAATTAGAAGAGAAAGGATTAATTCATAGAAATAAATCAAATTTTGATGGAAGGAAATATATAATCAAATTAACATCATCCGGTGAAAAATATATTGATAAAAAAATAGAAAAGAGCAAAGAAGTTTTAATCGATTTGATAAAAAGCATTGGAATAAGTGAATTTGAATTGTTTGTTAATATTGTTGAAAAGATGCATAGTTATTTATCAACATGCAATTTAAATTTATAAATAATTATTAAATATGGATAGACTAGTAATTTAATATAAAAATATCTAACAGTGTTAGAGAAATAAAATGGTTATAATAGAGGTAAGGGAAATTAAAATGGAAGATAAGTTAAAAGAATTAAAAAATATTATCGAATCACATGAAAGTGATTATTTAATTGAAAGAGGATATGAAAATAGAATAATTATAAATATGAACATCGATAATGATGATGATTTTTTAGATAAGTTTTCAAAATCTGATTATCCGATTATAAATTCGGATATATATGAATATATTAATAAATACACTTCATCATTTAAACCTAATGAAAAGTATATATTAAGAATTCATAGTAATTGTATTGACGATGTGGAAAAAGATATATATTCTAAAGCAATTAAAAATTATTATATTGCGAAATATTTAAATAATAATGTCAATCTAAAAAGAAACAGAATTATTTCTTTGATTCTTGGAATAATTGGGGGATTAATATTGGGGTTAGTTATTTTTTTAGAATACAATCAAAAAAGTGAATTCTGGATGAGGATATTTGATATTGTTTCTTGGGTTTTCATTTGGGAAGCAGTTGATATTTTATTTTTCAAATGTAATGAGTTAAAAATAGAAAAATTAAGAACTTTAAATTTTATAGATATGAAAATAGAATATAAGTAATTATTTTGAGGATTAGTAGTATGAAAAAAAGAAGATTTATAAGACTTTTTAGACATCGAGTAAATATAATTTTACTTCTTTTATTGCAGATTGCTTTTATCGCTTTTTTACTAATTACTAGTAATAGAATTATGTATGCATTAAATACTGTAATGACTATTTTAGGAGCAATTATTTCACTTAGAATAATTTCTAATGATGAAAAGAGCGGTTATAAAATTACGTGGATTTTCATTATATTGATTTTCCCTTTGTTTGGTGTGAGTTTTTATTTGATATTTACCTCTCAGATAAACAGAAAAAAGATATTTAAAAAATATGATTATATTAAAAGAAAAGCAGACAAATATAATGAGATGATAAATAAGGAAAATAAATCAAAAAAAATTGATTGCTTTAATTATGGGAATGCTATCTATTTGAAAAATCATGCGAAGTTCCCATTGTTTTTAAACCAAGCCAGTAAGTATTTATCACCAGGAGAATTATTTTTTGAAGAGTTAAAATTAGAATTACAAAAAGCAGAAAAATATATATTTATGGAATATTTCATTATTCAAGAAGGAAAAATGTGGAATGAAATTCTAGAAATATTAAAGCAAAAGGTTAGCGAAGGAGTGAAAATAAGAATTATTTATGATGATATTGGATGCTTCTTGAAATTACCAATCAATTATAAAAAATACTTAAATAAATTAGGTATTGAATGTGAAGTCTTTAATAAGTTTAGACCGATACTGACTACACAACAAAATAACAGAGATCATAGAAAGATAACAGTTATTGATGGAAAGGTTGCTTTTACTGGAGGAATAAATCTAGCAGATGAATATATTAACGAGAAGAATTTGTACGGCCATTGGAAGGATTCAGCGATTAAAATAGTTGGTGATGCCGCATGGGAATATGCATTGATTTTTTTACAAATTTGGGAAATGATTACTAATTGTGATGAGGACTATTTATTATATAGGCCAGAGCAAGAAAAAATCAAAACGAGTGATGGATTTATTCAACCTTATGCAGATAACCCTAAAGATCATGAAAATGTAGGAGAGAATGTCTATTTAAATATGGTAAATAGCGCAAAGAAAACATTATATATTACAACGCCATATTTAATTATTGATAATACATTACTTTCTTCAATTAAATTAGCATCAAAAAATGGGGTTGATGTAAAAATTATCACCCCTGGAAAATATGATAAAAAACTAGTTAGTTTAGTTACTAAATCTTACTATAGCGAATTAATTAAAGCTGGTGTGAAAATCTATGAATATCAAAAAGGATTTATACACTCAAAAATATTTATATCTGATAAAGATATTGCAACAATTGGAACGACAAATTTAGATTTTAGAAGTTTATATCTTCATTTTGAGTGTGGAACTTGCTTATATAAAAGTGAAGAGATAAAGACAATAAAAAAAGATTTTGACAAAACTTTAGCGGATTGTAGGGAAATTGAGATTAAAGATTGTAAAAAAGGAAAATTTAAAGCGTTTTTGATTTCGATATTAAGATTATTTGCTCCATTAATGTGATTGCTTGATAAAAAGGAATTGAGAAAATTCCTTTTTTTGTTAATAGAAAATTATTGTTGCTCATATATTATTTTATGAAACTATTAATATTATTTATTCTATCGATATTTAGTTATTCTTTATCTTCGCCGAAAGAAAATTATTATGCAAGAAACTACATTGTATATGATTATAATTCCGAAGAAATTTTAGAGGGTAAAAATTATGATGATGCTTATTCTGTCGCGTCTATTTCTAAAATAATGACGGCGATTCTTGCTATAGAAAGTGAGAAACTTTTTAATGTAATTGTTGTCGATGATATTATTAAAACTATTGAAGGATCATCACTTTATTTAAATGTTGGAGATCGAATTACAATAATTGATCTAGTATATGGATTAATGTTAAGAAGTGGAAATGATGCTGCAGTATTGATTGCAAAGAATGTTTCTGGTAGTGTAGAATCATTTGTCGAGTTAATGAATCAAAAAAGTTTAGAACTAGGACTAACAAATACTACTTTTAATAATCCAAGTGGATTAGATATTTTTGATGAAGGAAACATATCTACTTGCCTAGATATGGCTAAATTAATGGCGTATTGTTTAAATAATGAAGTATTTAAAGATATCATTAGTACAAAAAGTTATCATTCCCCTTTAAAAGGAGTATGGAGTAATAAAAATAAGCTACTACATAATTATTCTTATTGTATAGGTGGGAAGACTGGATATACGAAAAAGGCAAGAAGAACCTTAATTACAAGTGCAAGTAAAGATTATCAAAATTTAATAGTTGTAACTTTTGATTCGGGTAATGATTTTAGTTTTCATAAGAATATCTATGAATATTATTTCAATGAATATCAATATATCTTGTTTCTAAATAAAGGAATTAATTATATTGATGAATATGCTATTTATTCAAAAAAAATCGTAGGAATTAGAATAAATAAAAGTATTACTTCTGGCACTAAGTTTTATTACCTTAATCCAATTAGTAATACTTTAAATATTAAATTTGTATGTGATGATTTTGTCAAAGAGATAACTATTGATTACAAGATTCAGTATTATCTAAAACATTAGCTTCTCTTCTTCTATTTAGTTCTTCTACCATTTTTTTGTAGAATTCTTCATTGACGATATATTTTTTGTTTTGAATGTAATAACTTAAGAATGCAATAATTACTGGTACGATTGTCACCATGATACGAAGAATGATTCTAGTTGATAAAGAATCGCTTTCTTTATAAACCTTATCAGCAATATTTACATCGATTTTATTTCCTTCATTATCAACATAGGAGAAAACAAATGAAGCTTCATAGCGGTAATCTTCATCAAAGAACTCATCAGTATCAATGTCTTTAATTTGTTTGAAATCTACAAGTTCATTATTAGAATATTTTAAAATATACATTTGTTGATACATAGAAATATATTCAGCTTCAGTTTGAACTTCTTTTAGAGTCGGATTGTCTAGTTTTTCAATTTCGCTATTGATTGTAGAAGTCATATTATCAAATGCTTCTCCTTCTAGACCTTCTAAACGATAACCATATTCATTGATTTTATCAATATAATATTTCATATCATCAAAACCTTGAGAAGATATTTTTTCAACTATTTTATCGTTAAGTAAATTCTTTTGAGTTTCTAAACTTGACACTTGCTGAGATAATACATATAATCCAGAAACGATAAGAATAACAGTAGTTAATAATGATTTAGTAGCACTTCCAAATTTGACAATTAATGGTCTTACTGCAGAAACTACGGCTTCATTTCTTTCACCAGTTAAATATTCATTATATTCAACACAGTTAGTCATATTAATTAATGTAGTGATGTAGAAGTAAGTACCTCCAATACCTGTTAATAAGTAGCCAATAGCTAGAGTAACTGGGGTAAACGGTATTAAACTAGTCCAACCTAATATGGCGATAAATCCATAACCAAGAATCATAAATAGTAAAGCGAATTTTTGGATTTTTTTACGACTCCAGTTCTTAGTAATCTTTGGATATAGTAATTGTAAAGCCATAGTAAATACACCCATTACTAAAGCGACAACGGCAAAGGTTCCATCATAACCAAATTCTAAATAATATAGATTATATAATAAGGCTCCAAGAATTCCACTTCCAATGTCATATAATAAGAATCCAATAGAGATCCAAAGTAATTGTTTGTTCTTAAAGATAATTTTAAAAGTTTTCTTTAATGATTCTTTTTCTTCTTTATCATGAAGAACTCTAGGACCTTCTTTAACAGTGAAACAAACCATAGTTTGGCAAAAAATAATGCCAACGCAGGCAATTATAGAATAGATAGTATAAGCAGTTAAAATATTACCTGGAGAGAAAAAACCAACGATTAATGAGATAATACCCCCACCAATACCAGCACAGAAGATAACCATAGTAGTTAGTTTATCGCGGTTTTCTTTTTTTCTAGATAAAGAAGGAATTGCTCCCCAATATCCAATATCATTCATGGTGAATGCTGCTTCCCATAATAAATAGATAAACACCATTAATCCAACATAAACCCATCCATCAGCGTTTGTTGTTCCAAATGGTCTTAAGTTAAACATAACTAATAATAATCCGCCAGTTAATACGGCTCCAATTAAAATCCAAGGTTTAAATTTACCCCATTTAAAATTACAAGCGTCAATAATAGTTCCCATAAGAGGATCATTAATTCCATCCCAAATTCTACCAAGAACACCAATTAAAATTGATAAAGTTGCAAATTGGGCTACTGATAATGATAGTCCAAATTGAACATACATAAAGAAATAACTAGCTACTAATGAGTAAGCCATATCTCTTCCGATTCCGCCAAGAGAAAAGAACCATTTATTTCTATTAAAATCTACGTCATTAGTAACCGTAGGCATTTCACGGGTTTTCTTAATATCTTCCATACTGCCTCCACAAATATAAATTAATTTTAGCATATAATTAAAAGTTTGTTTAGGGGGTAATTTGTGATATTTTATGTTATCAAAACATAAAGTTTACTAATATGAATTAAATTTTTATTGGAATTATATTAGTTTCCCTTGCTTATGGATTATTAACAGGTAGATATGTAGAAATGGCTACTTCTATTTTATCTCTTCCTGAAGAAGCATTATCTTTGGTTTGTACTTTAGTTTTTTCTGCGACATTTTGGTCGGGTATTATGACTATTATGTATGATTCAGGATTAATTCATCAAATCGCTATTGCTTTAGATCCACTTTTAAAAAGAATAATGCCAAATTTAAAAGATCAAGAAGCAAAGAATTATATTGCAATGAATATATCGGCAAATATTTTTGAACTTGGCTTTGCAGCCACTCCTGGCGGTGCAACATTTCGCGAGACAAAATCTTATAAATAAACAAAGCTCTTGATTTTCGTCGGGGGGGGGTATAATGGTATTATAAATATTTTGTTTTGGAGGGATATAATATGATTATGAAATGTTTTTGCTATGGCAAAGATCACGATGGTACTGACTTTGCTATTTTTCAAACTTCAGATGGAAGAATGTGCCGTGCAGACTATCGAGATTGGAACGGGGAATATTCTGGAATCTATGGAAATACAAGAATAGACTTCGGATTTGTATGTGACTCTAGAGATTTTGATCGTATTAGAGTGTGGTTTGATGATGTTGATGAATGTATCAGATATTTAATGGCAAGAGGATTTACCTTCACTAAATAATCAACAAATTATAATAACAATGTTAAAAGAAAAATAAACTTAATGGTCTAAAAATTTGATTAGGAGAAGAATGATATGTCAATAAGAGAATTAATAAGCGAAATAATATATCACATTAGTCATTATGGTTGTACTACAAGAAATTATTCCGCCAATGTTGCGATGGAAATAGATAAAGCAGTTGATTATAAAAGAAGAGGTCTGTATCAAGAGTCGTTAGAAATTTATCTGAGAATAATTGCAACAGAAGAAATAGCATATACTGGAGTATTAAACGGATTGTTTAAAGCGGTAGCGTGTGCTGGGTATCTTAAACAAGCAAAAATAATACTTCAAACAGGAGATAGAGCCATAAAAAACAGTAACTCAGTTTATAACCCGTTCGGATTACCTAATAATTTTGAAGAACATTATCACAGACTAAAAAATGCAGTAGTTAATGAAGAGGGTTTATATTTGTATTTAAAAAGCATTTCTGGGAATGCAAATTATAAATTTCCTAGAGAATATATAGATATGTATATGGATTATATAAGTTAGAAAGGAGTAAATTATGATTTCGTTAGCATTCAAATATGATATTTTAAGAACAACGCAGCCAAGAAATACTATATCAGGAGGGCTTATGACTAGTGAATGTGCTATAGCTATTACTTCAGTTGCCTTCAATTGGATAAAAGAACATTGTTATACATTCGTAAAAGGCTACGATGAATATGGAGAATATGGCTATGTTGTCACAAGTAAATATAGAACAACAATTAAGGTTTATAATTCAAACTCAATGTATCGTCAAATAGCTTCTCATTCAGGATTTGAAGCACTAAAAAAAGAGTTGGGTTCTTTATATAGACCGTATGATGAAAATGATTATACAGTTGAATTGTATATTAGATCATAAATTTAAAAGTAGTGTTATTATAAAACATAGGATATCAATATTAGTTAATCCCTGATTCCCTTTTTGGAGTCAGGGACTTTTTGTTTGAAACATTGAAAAAAGAAAAAAAACATCGGAAAATCGGAATTTTTGATTATTGACAAAAATAGTCAAGGGGGGGGGTATTATTTATTTAGAATAAAAAGAATGTGCTATAATGAAAAAGATCTTAATGTTGTTTTTTTGTTTTATATATTTGCACTGTTTCTTGTGGAGGAGATTATTCATCTACAGACAATGGGAGGGCAATAATAACTCTTCTCATATAACAACTAGATGTAGACATTGTAATGGAACTCAAAAAATAAAATGTACTTCTTATTATGGTGGAGGACAAATTTGGTAAAGCCGTTACTAGAGCAGGTGCTGCTTTGGGAGATAAAATAGGTGTTTCTAAAAAAAATACATATTCAAATAAATATGAATTTAATGGCAATGACGAGTATTGTAGATTGATTATTAGTCAAGATATTTATAATGTTAAAGAATATTTAGTGATATATGAAAATTGGGGTAGTTTTTTATAAAAATTTTAGTTATTTGATATGTAAAAAAACATATATTTAAATATGAATAAAATTTTTATTGGAATTATATTAGTTTCCCTTGCTTATGGATTATTAACAGGTAGATATGTAGAAATGGCTACTTCTATTTTATCTCTTCCTGAAGAAGCATTATCTTTGGTTTGTACTTTAGTTTTTTCTGCGACATTTTGGTCGGGTATTATGACTATTATGTATGATTCAGGATTAATTCATCAAATCGCTATTGCTTTAGATCCACTTTTAAAAAGAATAATGCCAAATTTAAAAGATCAAGAAGCAAAGAATTATATTGCAATGAATATATCGGCAAATATTTTTGAACTTGGCTTTGCAGCCACTCCAGCAGGATTAAAAGCAATGAAGAGATTGAAAGAAATTTCCACCGAAAAAGATTCTAGAGTTGCTAGTGATGAGATGGTTACATTTTTAGTATTAAATACTGCAGGGGTTACAATACTTCCAACTACAGTTATGGCAATTAGACAAAAATATGGAGCCGTTAATCCTGCTGATTTTCTTCTTTTAGCCTTTGTTGGAACACTACTTTCTTGTATAGGTGGATTATTATTAGATAAGTTATTTAGGTCTTTTAGTAAAAGAAAAACAAAATAATTAACATTGTAAATATAATTTCAAATATGAAAAAGTACATTAAAAATTAAAAAAAATTCTTGAGATTAAAATTGTCCCACCATTACCTAATAAAGATATAGATATTGATTAAATGAAATAGAGAAAAGTGAATTAAAAAAGAATCAAAGTGAGAAAACTTTGTGATTTTGTGTGAAAGCTACTAAAATCACGGGTAAACTTAATAAAAATACTACAAAAAGGGAGTTGAATTCCCTATTTGTATGAATTATAATATAAATGAAGTTAGAAAGGAGCATTTTAAAATGATTCAAAGAACAATAAAAAAACCTTTGTTAGATAGTATAAAATCATATCCTGTAACATTAGTTACCGGAGCTCGTCAAGTTGGAAAATCAACATTATGTTATGAATTAAAAAAAGAGTTAAATTATAATTATGTTTCTCTAGATGACATGGATGAAAGACAATTGGCTAATGATGATCCAAAATTCTTTTTAGCTAAGCATCAAGCCCCATTAATTATTGATGAAGTTCAAAAAGCTCCTATATTATTTGAATATATTGAAAGTATTGTTAATAGAGAAAGATTAGAAACAGGTAATGCAAATGGAATGTATATTTTGACTGGTTCGCAAAAATTTAAACTAATGAAAAGTGTAACAGAATCTTTAGCAGGCCGTGTTGGAATCATTAATATGTCACCATTAAGTTTTAATGAGATAAATAGTAGAAAAGAAATTCCTTTTGAGGTGGATATTAATAGAGTTGTTGATAGATGTTCTTATAACATGACAACCGATAAATTGTTTGAGCAAATAACTAAAGGATTTTATCCAGAATTATATCGCAATCCAGATTTAGATAAAGATTCATTTTATTCTAACTATGTAGCAACATATATTGATAGAGATGTTTCAGAATTAATCGATGTAAAAAATAAATTATTATTTCATAAATTAATGCAACTTCTAGCATCATTAACTGGTGAAGAATTAATTTATGATAATATTGCAAAACATATTGGCGTGGACAAGAAAACTGTTATCAGCTGGATAAGTGTTTTAGAAGCATCAAATATTATATATTTATTACAACCTTATTTTGAAACATCATTAACAAAAAGAGTAGTAAAAAGACCAAAAATATATTTTAGAGATACAGGGTTAGCATGTTATTTAGCAAAACTATCTGATGCTAAAAATTTATCTGTTTCACATTTTTCAGGTCATTTTGTAGAAACATATGTTGTTAATGAAATAATTAAAACATATGAAAACACAAATACGCATGCGGAATTTTATTACTATCGCGATAACGAACAAAATGAAATTGACTTAATTATTCAAAGAAAAGGCCAATTATCATTTATTGAAATAAAATCAGGAATGAAATTCTCAAAAAGTGATGTTAGAGCATTTAATAAATTTGAAAAATCAAAATATGCAATTGGTGAATCTGCAGTGATATGTTTAACAGAATCAGTTTACAAAATTGATGAAAATGTATATGCTTTACCAATTACTACAATTTAGATAGATTAAACGAGATTAAGTTCTCGTTTTTTCTTTTGGCTTTTATTGGAACACTACTTTCATGTATTAGTGGGCTATTATTAGATAAGTTGTTTAGTAAAAGAAAAAAATAAATTTCATTCTATAATAATTTAAAATATGAAAATTGTGTGTTGTAATAAACGGAAACATATAAAAAATAGAGTAATAATTAATTTTATTTTTTGCATATTGTATTTTTAATAATATGCAATTCTTGCGTATTTTATATTTGCAAATATGCAATTCTTGCGTATACTATTGTTAGGTGAATAAAGTATGACATTGAAAGAATTAAGAAATTGTAATAATATTACTCAATTAGAAGCATCTAAAATAGTTGGTATGCCACTTAGAACATATTCGAATTATGAAAATGATTCAAATAAAATTAATACTTTGAAATACAAAATGATTTATGACATCTTAAAAGAAAAGTTTAAGATTGATGAAGAACATGGTGTTTTAAAATTGGACTTTATAAAGCATATCGTTAAAGAGGTATTAGTAAATTATAAAGTTGAATTCTGTTATTTATTTGGATCATACGCTAAAAATAAAGCAAATGGAGAAAGTGATGTTGATTTATTAGTTTGTACATCAGAAACAGGACTTACTTATTTTGGTATTATTGAGGAATTAAGAGAGAAATTACATAAAAAAGTTGATTTGCTTAATTTAAATCAAGTAACGAACAATCCAGAGTTATTAAAAGAGATTTTAAAGGATGGAATCAAAATTTATGGATAATATTAATATAATAATAAAAAAAGAAGATAGCTAGAATGACTAAAAAGTCATCTTGATCTTCTTTTTATTTCTTAATTTTTATTACTACAATTCCATCCCCGATATCATCATAGAATGTAGATTCATATAATGGGTTATTTTTTACATAATCTCTAAATTCTTTCATTACTTGTTCATAATGAGCTTTTTTATTTTCATTAGCCCCAACCCAGAAATCTTCTAAGTTCATATTATCAACAATAATAGTTCCCCCTGGATTAAGGTTTTCTAGATATTTTTCTAAGAAGAAACGATTTCTCTTTTTTGCCGCATCGATAAATATTAAATCAAATTGTTCTCTAGTAGAGAAATTAATTGCATCTCCTGCAATTAGTTCGATACGATCTTCTACTTCAAAATTTTTGAAATTCTCTTTTGCAATTTTAACTCTATTTAAATCATGTTCAATTGTTAAAATTCTCATTCCAATAAATTCTTTAGCTAAAATAATTGAAGTATATCCAATGGCAGTTCCAACTTCAAAAAATGAACAGTAATTGTTTTCCTTTATTAAGTCTAACATGAATTTTACTGTTTGTTTTCTTGCAATAGGAACATAATTTTCTTTAGCGAATAATTCAATTTCTTCTAAAGTATTCATTTTATCACCAAATAGAATATTAACATAAATAATATTTAAAGCAATAAATTGATATCATTTTAAAGGATTCTTTCTTTTATTTATGATAAAAAATTGTTATTATGATTCTATAAATAAAAGTATTAAATACTTTTGTAAGAGGTTATTTATGAAGAAAAATAAATTATTAATCATATCTTTATTTGCGTTATTATCAGTTTGTTCATGTTCAAATAATAATAACAATACAAGTGGAACTTCTTCTTTAGAAGAAATTTCAATTTATTCTTCTCTTGGAACAAGTGGCTCATTAGAATCAACACCACTTCCTGAAAAAACTCTTGATGAAGAAAAGGTAAATCAAATTATTTCTGGAGAGTTTGAAGTGTTACTTCAATCTATTAAAACAGAAGATGAAGTAGTTTTACATACAGAAAAACAAAAATCTTACTTGCATGGAGATTATAACGAAGTATTAAAATACGCTCATGGTGATGGAGAATATAGTAGACCTCTACCTGTAACTTTCTCTTGGGAATGTAATGCTAGTGAAGATAATGTAATTAATTACTATACATTAAACGTTAGTGAAAATAGCGATATGTCTTCTCCTTGGACATTTATTTCCGAAGCAACTTCATACGATGTTTATAATTTAAAAATTGGAACAACTTATTATTGGAATGTAGAAACATATATTGGTGACTTACATTTTACTAGTGAAACTAATTCTTTTAAAACTGAAGATGAATCTATTAGAAATATTTTCATCGAAGGTGTTGCTAACTGTAGAGATATCGGTGGATGGAAGATTGGAACAAATCAAAGAGTTAAACAAGGATTAATTTATCGTACTGGTAGACTAAATAAGAATTATATGAATTTAGTATCTCGTCAAATTACTTTAGAAGGTAGAAAGATGATGGTCAATTACTTAGGAATTCAAACAGAAATCGATTTAAGAAGAACAGATAATAATGAAGTTGGATCTTTAACATCTAGTCCACTTGATACAAGTGTTAATTACTATCAATGTCCAATGGTCTATGAATCTAATAAGAATACATTAGTAAACAATAGTCCAATGATAAGAGAAATTTTTAAATTATTAAGTAATGAAGATAATTATCCATTATTCTACCATTGTAGTATTGGAACAGATAGAACTGGATTATTAACTTACTTAATTAATGGTTTACTTGGAGTAAGTGAAGATGATTTAAATCGTGATTATTTATTCTCTAATTTTGGAAGTATTGGAGGAAGTAGAGAATTAAGTGATATTGAAGAAGACTACATTCCAACAATCAAAGAACAAGAAGGTAATTCATTAAGTCAAAAAATTGAAAATTACTTATTAAAAATTGGAGTCACAAGTGAAGAAATTTCTTCAATTAAAACTTTAATGATTGAAACAATTTAATTTGCAAAATAAACAAGGAAAATTCCTTGTTTTTTTGTTTTCATTTTATGAATAATTTATTACAATATCAAAGGGTGAGAAAATGAAAAAACAAATGTTTGCTTTTATTAAAAGATTAATATTAATTGCTTTTCCTATTGTATTACAACAATTGTTTTTAAACTTTGCTTCATTACTAGACACATTAATGGTTGGTCAACTTGATGAAATTAGTATTTCTGGAGTTTATGTTGCCACTCAAATTGTATTTGTTTTTAACATGATGATGTTTGGAACTGTCGAAGGAGCTGGTGTATTTTTCTCACAATACTTTGGAACTAAAGATGAAGAGCATATGAGAAAGTGTTATGCACTTAAATATGTTTTATCGATATCATTTGCTATTGTTGGAATGGTTGTATTATTTACTTTTGGTAGAGACATAGCTAGTCTATTTGTTTCAACGGAAGCGGAATTAGATATTGCAGTTAGTTATTTAAATATTGTTATTTCTTCATCTATTCCTTTTGCAATTACCGTTACTTTATCTTCAACATTAAGAGAATCGCATAAAACATTTACTCCAATGATTATTACTTTTATTGGTATTATGTTTAACTTGTTATTTAACTACTTATTTATTTATGGAATTGGTCCTTTCCCTCAACTTGGTGGAGTAGGAGCGGCTATTGGTACCTTTATTAATAGAATTGTGGAAATGACTCTTTTAGTTTTAATTGTTCTAATTAAAAAAGAAAAGTTTAATAAGAATTTATTTCATAGTTTTAAAATTGAAAAAGACTTATTAAAGAAGATTATTAAAAAGAGTATCCCATTATTTTTAAATGAAACATTATGGTCATTATCACAGTTTACATTAGTATATTTCTTCTCTAAGGCTGATCCTTTAGCTACAACGGTATTACCAATTGTTACAACTATCTTTAACTTATTATTTGTTGTAATGTTAGGAGTTGGTCAAGGGGTATCTATTTTAGTCGCTAATAGTGTTGGTGAAAGTAAATTTGATACCGCACAAAAAGAGGCTTACTATTCATTAATTATTACCGTAATTGTAAATTTGGTTTTAGGAGCTGTACTATTTATTTGCTCTGATTTAATTGTTTCTTTATACTCAGGAGTAGGTTTACAAGCAAGAGAAATAGCTAGTTATTTAATTAAGTTTGATGGAATTTATTTAATAGTTAGTGGAATTAACTTAACCTTATTCTTCCTTTTAAGAGCGGGTGGAAAAACAGAAATTGTCTTCTTGTTTGATTCGTGTTTCTGTTGGCTAATTTCAATTCCTTTTGCAATCATTTTAGTTAACTTTACTAATATGGATTTTAAAACATTATATGTATTAGTTTATTCAATTGAAATAATTAAAGCGATAGTAGGAATGATTCTTCTATTAAGTAAAAAATGGTATAAGAATTTAGTAGTAGATAGTAATATAGAAAGCGTCAATTAATTGACGTTTTTTCATATATAGTATAAGGGGGATTTCTAATGAAAATCGGCGTTGTAACACGAATTTTATATGAAGATGGCGTAGAAAAAGAATTTGTTAATACTAGTTATTTAAAGATGTTAAATAAGTATTCATTTACACCTATTATTATTTCTTGTCATTCATATAAAGAAGAAGTATTAGATATGTGTGATGGCTTCCTTCTTCCTGGAGGAGATGATATCGATGCAAGATACTTTGAACAAGAAAATCATCCAAGTAATGTTTTAGTTTCTCCTATCGTTGATGAAGTTGATTTTAAAGTGTTAGATTACGCTATAAGAAATAATAAAGCAGTGTTAGGTATTTGTAGGGGTTTACAAGTTATCAATGTGTTTTTTAAAGGGACGCTTGTTCAAGATATTTTAGATCAATCTCATAAAAATAACAAAGAAGATAAAATGTTAGTTCTTTCTTCTTCTAGATTTACTTCCTTTCAAAATAAAGAAGTAGTAATCAATTCTTTTCATCATCAAAAAATTGATAAACTTGGTGAAGGATTAATGGTTGAAGGAATATCTAATGACGCTATTGAATTAATTACTCATGAGAACTATAAATTAATTGCTAGTCAATATCATTTAGAGAAGTTAGATAATGAATTTGAAAAGGAAGTAATGCAATTTTTTGTTGCGTTAACTAATCAATAATGAAAGAAATAATAAAATGTGTTATTATTTCTATATAGGAAGTAGTAAGAAATGGAAGAATTTGTAAAAGCTCTTGAAGAGGGTAATTATCAAAAAGCTCGTGAAGGCTTTCAAAGGATTTACGATAATACTCATAGTATTATTGCTTTTTACTATTTGACGATGATCGATTATCGCTTTAATAGTTTAACTGTTAAAGAAATTATTTCCCGTTTTGAATATTTATATGCAAAGGGGAATTTACAAATTAAAAATAAAATTATTCCACTATATTTAACTTTTTTACTTTTCGAAATTGATGATTTTAAAAAAGCATATGAAATTTCAAAAAGAGAATATCAATTTGGTAATCACCAAGAATTAGTTTGCTTTGCATATGGATACACTTTACATATTTTAAAGAAAGATAATAGTGATAGAGTAATTTCTATTATTGAAGAAGGATTAACGCAAGAAGGTGTTGAGAATCAATTTAAATTATTCTCTTATGAAGTTATCGTTAAAATCTATTTAGCAAGAAAAGACATAGATAAAGCAAAGCAAATATTAGGAAAGTTAACTTTGATTATGCCTCAAGAAGAGCGTCTTCACTTTATTAATTTGATGATTAATTTAGAAGAAGATGATTCATCTTTAGATGAAGATTCATTAGAAATAGTAATTCTATCACCATATGTTCTTGAGTTTGCTTCTTATATTTCAAATCATTTCTTTATGAAAAGAGATTTTGAAAATTGCATTAAATACATCGATTTAATTATTGAAAAAATAGGACCAATCAATTCTTTAATTAGAAAAAAAGCTATTTGTATTGCTTCAGTAAATAAGTTTGATAAGGCTTTAGAAGTTCTTTCTCTAGGAGAAGAGGATGATGAAAGCTTATTCCTAAAAACTCAAATATTAGTTTATAAGGGTGATCGTTCTTCTTTAAAATTAGCATTAGCAAATATTAATGAATTACTTGAAAAAACCCCATCTATTCGTAAATATAAATCGCTAGGTGATATCTTAGTTAAATTAGAAGATTATTCTAAGGTTAAAGAACTAATTGAATTATTAAAAACTAAATATCCTAATGATAATTATGTTCATGTATTAAACGCTCATCTTCATCTTAAAGATAAAGAATTTGATAAAGCTGAAAAAGAAATTAAAAAAGTAGCGGGTAATATTGAACCAGAATATATTTGCGACTTGGCTTTTTCTAGTTATAAAAAGACTTCAGAATCTTTCTTTCTTTACAAGGGGCCATTAAGTGATAATCCATATTTAAAATTGATAGCAAAATACTACGGGGAGTTTAATCAAGAAATACAAGACTATCAAAAGGAATTTGAAGAATTAGACAAAGAAAAAGCGGATGGTTGTGATTATGCTTTACTAGGTAATATCTTGTTAAACACAAATAAAGAAGAAGCAATTAAGTATTTTGAATATGGAATGAATAAATATAAAAGTGGAAATGACCGTTGTGCATGTTCGTTAATCTTTTATGCTTATTGTTTATTTAAAGGATATGGTATAGAAAAAAATACAAAAGAAGCATATTTATTGCTTAAAGATATTATTGATAACCACAAAGAAGATATCGAAGAAAATTTAGGGAATCTCTTAGCGGAAATTTCAATCGAATTAGACTTAGATTTAAAAGAAGTATACTCATTTTTAATTGATACTATTGAAAGAAGATATTCTTGTTCTAGATACTTTACTTTAATCAAGATAGGAAAATTGATTAATGAAAACACTAAAAAGTATGAAAAGATGTTTAAAAAATCTTTGAAGCATTGCAATCAAAGAGAAAGAGAATATTATCAAAATAATCCAACAGAATTTTTAATGAATAATAATTAGGAGGTAAAAATTATGAAATTAAAATCATTCCAAAAAAAGATGTGTGCGGTATCTACGTTTATTGCAATTATCGCATATGTGTTAGTTAGTCATTTTACGTCATGCTGGACATGGACATTATTTATCTTTTTAATCATCCCTTTAATGCCAGTTTTAGTTGGATTAAAGAAATTAACTTTATCTTATGATTTATTGGTAGTTATCGTTTATTTAATTCTTGGTTTTGCTATTGGTGGATGGCATCCATGGTGGGTATTATTCCTAACTATTCCAATTTATCATATCTTTGTCGACGATATTAAAAGAAAGAAAAAGTTAAATAAGTTTTTCGCTAAAGATGAAGATAAAGAAGAAGTAGATGTTGAAATAATTGATTAATTAAAAGTAGGGTTAGTAATAATAAACCCTACTTTTTTTATTGTTTAAACTATTATAAAGAGTGAATGGTTTCATCTTTGAATCGACTTGATAATAAGTGTCTAAATAGTTTTCGCATAAGCTATTTGCGATTTCTTTAAAAAGGATTTTCGCTAGACTTTTTGACGATAAAACTTCATTATTATCATTTCCAACATAAACGCCAATTGTATAGTATTTATTAAACCCCATTACCCAATTAGTGCTATTAGTGGAACCAGTTTTCGCACCAAATTTAATATCTGTTTGATAATTAATTAAAGATGGTAATGTATAACTAGTTAAAGCATTATCAAATGGTGCTTGAAGTAAATAGTTAATTAATATTGTTTGATAGCTATTTAATATTTTCTTACTTTTATAATGATTGTTAATAAGTAAAGTGCCATCTTGTAAATGTACTTGTTTGATGAAATTTGGTTTATAATAAGTTCCTTCACTTGCTAAACAATTGTATAGAGAAGTAAGTTCAAGCGGAGAAAGAGAAATAGAACCTAGTCCAATAGTCGGATTAACATTTTCTAATTTGAAACCAAATTGATTAAATAGTGCTTCAACATTTTTGGAACCTACTAACAAAGTGGTTTTTAAGGCGTATATATTATCGCTTAGTCCTAAAGCTTCAACCATAGTTATTTTTCTATTTGCATAATGACCTGATGCATTTTTTGGACTATATTCTCCTATTCCTTCGATGTTAAATGTAGTTTCTTCACTAGTGAATTTGCTAAGTGGTGTCATTCCTTTATTTAAACCTAAATAATAGATAAATGGTTTAATGGTGGATCCAATTTGCCTCTTACTTTCTATGGCGCGATTAAAAGGAGAAACCTTAAAATCAAATCCGCCGATAAGAGAAAGCACATCACTAGAATAAGGCTTCATAATTACAACCGCAATCTCATCGTTTTTGGCGGTTTTTTGATGTTTTTTGACAATATCATTTATTTTATTATGAATAGTAATATCGAAAGAAGATTTAATTTTCAAACCTTGTCTAAGATATTCTTTTTTATTTAAATTTAACTCCTCTAATTGCCTATTTATCGCATCTTGATAATAAAGAATATTTGAATTAGTTTCACTTTTCAAAGAAAGATGAAGTTCACGATTTAATTCTTGATAATAAGTTTCTACATCGATAACTTTGTTTTCATAAAGTAAGTATAATATTTGTTTAAGTTTATTAATTGAAGAATGATAATCAATATCTGGAGCGTATAGATTTGGAGCGTTAATAATACCAACAAGTAATGCAGATTCTTGATAGTTTAAATCTTTTGGAAGTTTATTAAAATAGTAAGAAGCTGCACTTGAAACACCATATAAATTATGAGCGAAGTAACAATTGTTAATATACATCTCTAGAATTTGATCTTTTGAATAATCTTCTTCAATCTTTTTTGCAATAAGTGCTTCTTTTATTTTTCTTTCATATGTTTTAGAGTTATCTAGATAAGCAATTCTTGCTAATTGTTGAGTGATTGTTGAAGCGCCTTGAGTGATTTTATTGTTTTTAATATTCTCAATTAAACTTTTAGTGATTCTTGAGTAATCTAATCCATTATGAGAATAAAATCGTTTATCTTCGATAGTGACAATTGTCTTTTTAAACTCATCACTAATTTCTTCTAATGGAACATAGCTAGAAAGAGAAGAATTTATTAAAGAGTATAAAGAATTGTCTTCTTCATCAACTACTTCTATGTAGTTGACTTTGTTTATATATACTTGAGGAGTTAACATAAATATCGAAAGAAGTACAATTAAAATAAAAATAATAATAAAAATTAAAGTCTTCACAAATCGTCTCATAATCTCACCCTCATAGATAATTATTGATTATTTTGTCATTTTTATTCATTTTAGATGCATAAATATGATTATATTTATGAAAAAAATAATTTAGTATTGGAAATAATTTTAACTTATTATATAATCACCTATGGTGATATTTATGGCGAACCGTTTAGCGAAATTAACTTTATCAGTATCAAATAGAGAAGAAAATGAACCATATGTAAATGTATATCATGGTGAAGTTGTTTCTACGGATTCTGATTTAAAGACTAATGCATATCGCTTCTATGAAACAGATTATGGAACTCTTCTTGTAAGTATTGATTATTCTAAAGAAAAAATAGTCATTCAAGAAAGAAGTCAAATTGTCAATATGACAATTCACTTACAAAAAGATAAAGTATGTTCTTGTAATCTAGTTTTAGAAGAAGGAGAAATACGATTAAGCACTAAAGGGGTAGAAATTAATATAAGTGAAAACAACATTAAACTAGAGTATCAAGTTTATGTTCCAAATGATTTAGAAAATTATATAACAAAAAATAGAATTGAAATTGATTGTGAGGTTGATAATTCATGCTCGACATTGAACTAAAATTAAAAGAATTGATCAAATTAGGTTTAAACGAATTAGGCGTTAATGCTGAATTAAATCAAATTGTTATCGAAAGAAGTAAGGATAAAAGTCATGGTGACTATGCAACTACGGTCGCATTACAAATGGCTAGAACATTGCACAAGTCTCCTAGAGATATCGCATTAGAACTAGTAAAACATCTAAATGCAGATTATATTTCTAAGACTGAAATTGCTGGTCCTGGATTTATTAATTTCTTCGTAAAGAGTGATTCGCTTTCTTCAATTATCAAAACGATTGTTGAACAAGATATTCATTATGGTGAATCAAAAGAAGAACATGATGAAAGAATCAACGTTGAATTCGTTTCTGCAAATCCTACAGGTGACTTACATTTAGGTCATGCAAGAGGAGCAGCGATTGGTGATTGTATTTGTAGATTATACAAAAAGGCTAATTATAAAGTAACTAGAGAATATTATGTTAATGATGCAGGTAATCAAATTAATAACCTAGCTAAATCATTAAGAGTTAGATATCACGAAGCATTAGGCGATAATTCATTAGAATTCCCAGAAGATGGATATCATGGAGAAGACGTTGCAAACATTGCAAAAATTCTAGTTCAAGAAGTTGGTGATAAATATTTAGTTGATAGCGATGAATCATTTGCATACTTTAGAAAAAGAGGTACTGAACTTGAACTTGCTAAATTAGTTAAAGATTTAGAAATGTTTAGAGTAACATTTGATGTATTCACTAGTGAACTTGAGATTAGAAACGCTGGCAAGGTAGAAAAAGTATTAGAAAAATTAAATCCTTATATCTACGAAGATGAAGGAGCAAAATTCTTAAGAACTACAGACTTTACTGATGATAAAGATCGTGTCTTAATTAAAAGTGATGGATCTTATACATACTTATTACCAGATATTGCTTATCACCAAGATAAACTTGAAAGAGGATATGATAAGTTAATTGACTGCTTAGGTGCTGACCACCATGGATATATTGAAAGAATGAAATCAAGCTTACAAATTCTTGGATATAATCCAAATACTCTAGATATTGAATTAATTCAAATGGTTAGATTATTCAAGGATGGACAAGAATATAAGATGAGTAAGAGAACTGGTAATGCCTTAAGTATGAAAGAACTTTGTGAAGAAGTTGGCGTTGATGCAGTTAGATATTTCTTTGTTTCAAGAGCAGCTTCATCTCACTTAGACTTTGACTTAGACTTAGCAAGTAAGATGGAATCATCTAACCCAGTATTCTACGCTCAATATGCACATGCGCGTTTAGCAACAGTCCTTGAAAAAGGTAAAGACTACGAACTTGATTTAGAAGGTAAAGAACTAAATCATGAAAAAGAAGTGACGTTATTAAAAATCTTAGTCGATTTCCCTAAAGAAATCGCTCAATGCGCTTTAAATAGAGCGCCATATAAGATGACTAACTACATTCAAAAGTTAGCCACCGCAATTCATGAATTCTATACAGAATGTAGAGTAATTGATGAATCAAATACAAGCTTAACTTCATCTCGTTTAGCTTTAGCTAAAGCTAGTAAAATCGTTATGAGGAACGCTCTTGACACAATAGGTGTTAATGCACCAGAAAAAATGTAGAGGAGGAAATATTATGTCAAACAGATCATTATTAGATGTAGCTTATGAAATTATTATTGAATGTTCTTCACCTATCACATTCCAAGATTTATGGGTAAAAGTATGTGAAGTTGAAGGAACTGATGTAGATGCTAAAGAAGGAAGAATTGGTAAATTCTACACAGCATTATTAACAGATGGAAGATTTGTTAATTTAGGTGATAACACTTGGGATTTAAGAGCAAGATATACTTTTGATAAAGTACATATCGATATGAGTGAATGTTACACTGAAGAAGAAGACGATAGAGAACCAGAAGATCTTTTAGAAGAAAAAGATGATGATGAAATCTATAAAGAAGAAGATGAAGATTCAGATTACGAAAGTGATGAAGATTCATCTGAAGAACTATAGTTATAAATTACGATAAATGATAAAATATCATTGTATGCTTTAGGAGGAAAATATTATGGCATTAGTAAACGTAAAAGAAATGATGGCAAAAGCTGAAAGAGAACACTATGCAGTAGGCCACTTCAACATTAACAACTTAGAATGGACAAAATGTATTCTTCAAGTTGCTGAAGAAACAAGAACACCAGTTATTTTAGGTGTATCTGAAGGTGCAGTTAAATATATGTGTGGCTTCAAAGTAGTTGCAGATATGGTTAAAGCAATGGTAGAAGCATTAAATATCACAGTACCAGTTGCTTTACACTTAGACCATGGTTCATACGAAGGCGCTAAAAAGGCTTTAGAAGCTGGATTTAGTTCAGTTATGTTTGATGGATCTCACTATCCAATCGAAGAAAATATTCAAAAAACAAAAGAAATCATTGCTTTAGCAAATTCAATGGGACGTACTGTTGAAGCTGAAGTTGGCGCAATCGGTGGAGAAGAAGATGGCGTTGTTGGTGGCGGTGAAGTTGCTGATCCAAAAGAATGTGCATTAATTGCTTCATTAGGTGTTGATATTCTTGCTGCAGGTATTGGTAATATCCATGGTAAATATCCAGCTAATTGGAAAGGTTTAGACTTTGAAACATTAGCAAATATTAAAGAAGCTGTTGGAAATATGCCTTTAGTTCTACATGGTGGAACAGGTATTCCTGCTGAAATGATTAAAAAAGCAATCTCATTAGGTGTTTGCAAAATTAACGTTAATACAGAATGTCAATTAGCATTCCAAGAAGAAACAAGAAAATACATCGAAGCTGGTAAAGATTTAGAAGGTAAAGGATTTGACCCAAGAAAACTTCTTGCTCCAGGTTGTGAAGGTATTAAACGCGTAGTTCGCGAAAAAATGGAATTATTTGGTTCTTTAGGAAAAGCTGAATAATATTAAAATATTATAGAGTCCTTATGGACTCTATTTTCCTAAAGGAGGAATTATGTACAAAACAGTATGGAATAAAATTAAAGAGTTTGATTCTATTGTTATCTATGGGCACGTTAATCCAGATGGAGATTGTTATGGATCTCAATTAGGTTTAAAAAAAGCAATTTTAGATAATTTTGAAAATAAGAAAGTATACGCTGTAGGAAGTGGATACCCAAGACTATCTTCATTAATTGGAACAATGGATGAAGTAGATGATGAAACAATTAAAAATTCTCTATCAATTGTTGTTGATACTTCTAACCAAGATCGTGTAGAAGATCAAAGATATAAATTAGGGTTAGATGTTATTAAAATTGATCATCACTTACCACAAGAACATTTTGGTAATCCAGAATTATTAGAAACATCTAGATGTTCTTGTACAGAATTAATTTGTGTAATGTTATTAGCTAATGAAGCAAAGATTACTAGTAAAGCTGCTTTACCTTTATTTTTAGGCTTAGTTACAGATTCGGGAAGATTCTTATATCAACCAATTAGTAAACAAACATATGAAATTGCAGGAGTTTTATCAGATACTGGAATTGATTGTAATGCTCTTTATGATGCTCTTTACGAAGTAGATGAAAAGATTTTAAGATTAAAAGGTTACATCTATGTTAATTATAAGAAGACAAAAGAAAATATCGCTTATTTAGTATGTCCAAAAGAAGATTTAAGAAAACTAGGTTGCGATTTTAATCTTGCTGCTTCACAAGTTAATGCAATTGCAAATATTAAAGGATGTCCTGCTTGGGTATTCTTTAGTGAAAGTGAATCTGGTTTAGTAAGAGTAGAATTTAGAAGTAAGGATATTAATGTTCAAACTGTCGCAGCTAAATTTGGAGGTGGAGGACATATTCACGCTTCTGGATGTAGACTTGATGCGTTAGAAGATTATAAATATGTCTTAGATTCTTTAGATAAGTTAGCTAGAGGTGAATAAGAATGTTTGAACAAGAATTACAAGCAATGATTTTTGCTAGTAAAGAAGCAAGTAAGAAAATCATGGAAATCTATAACAATGGATTTGATGTAGAAATTAAATTCGATGAATCTCCAGTTACTTTAGCAGATAAAACTGCCGATAAATTAATTAGAGAAATTTTAAGTGAAAAATTTCCTACTTATGGCTTCTTAACTGAAGAAAGTGATGATAACTTAGAACGTTTAGAAAAAGAGTTTGTTTTTGTTGTAGATCCAGTTGATGGTACAAAGGACTTTGTTACTAAAAATGGTCAATTTACTACAAATATTGGCTTAATTCATAATCATGAAGTTGTAGTTGGTGTAGTTAATGTTCCTTTTAGTGATGAATTATATTATGCGATTAAAAATCAAGGAGCATATTATCAAAAAGATGATAGTGAACCAACTAGAATTCATGTTAATGATAAGATAAATGATTTAACTATGTTAGTTAGTAATTTTCATACATCGCAAAAAGAATTAGAGATTTTTGAAAATAATAAAGATCGTATTTCTAAAATTGAAAAATGGGGATCTGCAATTAAGGCTTGTAGAATTGCGCATGGTTTAGCGGAAGTTTCTTTTAGACTAGGAAGTAACACAAAGGAATGGGATACAGCCGCTAGTCAAATTGTTGTTTTAGAAGCTGGTGGCATCTTCGCTGAACCTGATTTAACAGAAATTAAATATAATCGTAAAGATGTCTACAATAGAAATGGATTTATTGTAGTAAATAGAAAAGAAAATTTATTAAATAAATAAATCTTTAGCGCATATATTTACTTAGAGGTAGATAGATGCGCTTTTCTTTTTTAAGTAGAATAACTATAACTTTAATCACACTATCTTTTAGTGTGTTTTTCTTTATGAAAAATTGTATTTCTAATTTAGAAAAAACTTATCAAAATTTGACTAGTAGTCAAACAAAACAAGTAGTGACTAAAATAGTTAATCAAGTAGTATTAGATAATATTACTTCTAAAGAAGTAAGCTTAAATTATTCAGATGAAAATTATATCACCTATGATGTGAATCAAATTAATACTTTAATCAGTAGTTTATCTAGTCAAGTGGTTTATGTACTTGAAGATATCAATAATAGTGATTATCAAAGTATTATTAATAATGAATTAAGTAGAAAATATCAGACTAATGATATTTTATATGAGTTGGAATTTTCTAAAATTTATAATAATATTTTTCTTTCTTCTTTAGGGAGTAAGTATCCAATTAAATTTGAATTAGTTGGTGATGTGTTAGCTACATCATCTTTAAATGTGGAAGAATTTGGAATCAATAATGCTTTAGTAAGTTTAAATATGAAATTAATATTTAATTTTTCTCTTACGTTACCTTTAACTACCACATTAGAAGAAATTGAAGTTGATATTCCTTTAAGTATTGTTTTAGTTGAAGGAGATGTGCCTTCCTTTTTATATGGAAGTCATAATGTAGAAGGAGCTTCATCTTTTATTATTGAGGTAGATAAATTATGAAAAACTTTATATTTGATCGATACGGTTATTATGTAGAAAATGGAGAAGTATTTGATTATCAAGGATTTAAGTTTGCTTTAGAAATAAATAACTATTCTCCTATTGAAAGCGAAGATATGAATAATTATATTATTCAACTATCTAATAATTTATTTAATAAGAAGGCGTATATTGTCCCGTCTAGAGAAGATAAGCTCTTAACTCTTTCAGAATATGGCAATGTCTCTTTAGTGGCCGTAGAGGACTTTAAAGTGACTATAAATGATATTATTTTATTTCATCAACAAAACTTTTCTAGTAACAAGAAAGTAAAAGCTTCAGTAATCAAAGAAAGATGGATTAGTAAGTTAGATTTAATTGAAAATAAGATTGTTCCTTCAATTAAAATTGAAGATCATTATTATCAATTATTAGTTATATGTGTAACTCATAGTATTGGTTTAGCAATAAATGCGATTCAATATCTTCAAGATGCAATTATTGATTTTGATGATGAAATTAATGGGGTTACTTTAGTTCATAAAAGAGCAACGTTAAATTCTTATGATTTATTAAATCCATTTAATTTGATTATTGATTCTCCAGTAAGAGATTTCGCGGAATTATATAAAAATGAAGAAATAAGTTTAGAAGAATTGATTTCTATTTTAACTAGATATCAATTTAATAGCAAAGATGTAACTTTATTACTCGCTAGAATATTATATCCAACAAAGTTTTTTGATTTGTTAGAGAAACATTATCAAAAAAGAGATGATATAACTCCTGATTTAAATGAGTATTATGAAAATATTAATTCTTATATCGATAAAATAAAAAAAATCCATAGTTATCTAGTGAATAACTATGGAATTAGAAAAATTAATTGGTTAGAGTAATTAGCCTTTTGGTTTATCATCAACTGATAAAACTTCAATAACGCCTTCTACTTCTTCTTTTAATATAACAGCAATACCTGAAGATAGTGTTTCATTAACTAATGAACATCCTTCACATGCCCCAATCATTTTTACATAAACAATACCATCTACAAATGAGTCAAATAAAACGTCTCCTCCATCTCTTTGGATGAATGGTCTAATTTTATCTAATGTCATTTCAATTTGTTCTTCAATTGTCATTTTAATCATCTCCGAGAATTATTATATACATAATTAATATAATTAACTAGTATTTTTTAAAATAAAAAATAAGATAATATTTGCTTAATTTAATGATCCAATGATTGGACCAATAACCAAAGCAAAAAGCGCGACAACCAAAATAATGCCTAAAATTAAAATGCAGAAGTATGAACGTGCAAAGTTTTTAACGTTGATATTAGAAGTATTACCAAAAGCAAAAACAATTAAAACGATAAAACCTACTAATGGAATTGAAAACAATAGTTGATATCCAACATATCCCCAAGCACTTATTGGACGATATTCTTCAGGCAAGTTATGATGATCCATAAATTTATTCTCCTTTTGATAAAATTATAAATATTTTATTTAGATAAAAACAATAAAAAAATAAAAAAAGATGATTAGGTATAGTAATCATCTTTAATCAAATTAACTTCTATTCATTTAAAAAATTATTTATTTTTAAGTTCATTATAATTTAAATTATTTATTTGTTAATTCTTTTTATCTTTTTAATATTATTATTGTTAAATAATTGTTTTTGACTATTTGCTTCTTTATTTAATATTATTAATCTTTCTTTTTGAGGTATATTATTTTTTATTAGTAAGGAGTTATGATATTCGATATTAGATAATATTGCTAGTTCAATTGTTGAAGCATAATCTCTAATATTACCTTCTTTATCCGCGTTTTGATTTTTCCAATCTTTTGCTTTGATTCCAAATAATGCGACATTTAGCATATCCGCTTCACTAGCATAGATATAATTTATTTGTTCTTCATCTAGATTAATTGGAATTAGATTGTTTTTTACTGCATCGGTATGAATTAAATAGTTCAATTTAGTCAATAATCTTTTACCATGCCATTCAAGCTGCTCTGATTCTTGCAATTTAAGCCTTTGGAACTCTTTAATAATATATAGTTTAATTTCAGGAGATATCCAAGATGCAAATTCTAGTGCAATATCTTTATGTGCAAAAGTACCTCCATTTTTTGTTGGTTTAGTTCGTATTCCAATAGCATTAAAATCTCTAACCCATCTAGTTGGAGACATAGTAAATGAATTACGCCCACTTTCAAATAATAGGGGGTCGAATTCGACCCGGTTAAAATGTGGATTGTTAAATTGCTCCCATAATCCTATAAATTCAAGTGTTGATCTCAATCTTAACCAGTTTTTGACAACATCTTTGGGTTCTTTTGAATTTTTAATTCTAGCTATATCAGTCAAGCTGATATAGTCATCATCTGTTGTACCTGTAATAGAAATATTTTTATCTTTTATTATTATGTTTTTCATGTTCATTACCTCAATTAAATAGTAATAAAATGTCGACTTTAAGTCAACTTAATATAAATAAAAAAAGATGATTAGGTATAGTAATCATCTTTAATTAACTAATTGGTGCCCAGAACCAGAATCGAACTGGCACGACCCGCAAAGGTCGCAAGATTTTAAGTCTTGTGCGTCTACCTATTCCGCCATCCGGGCATAAGACTGGTGATTCACTGGAGATTCGAACTCCAGACCCCTTGATTAAAAGTCAAGTGCTCTACCGTCTGAGCTAGTGAATCATTGGCTGGGGTAGCTGGATTCGGACCAGCGAAATGCTAGAGTCAAAGTCTAGTGCCTTACCGCTTGGCTATACCCCAAGAGATGGTGGGAGAAGGCGGATTTGAACCACCGAACCTGAAGAGGAACTGATTTACAGTCAGCTGCGTTTGGCCGCTTCGCTATTCTCCCATGGTGGAAGTTGAGGGGCTCGAACCCACGACATCTACCTTGTAAGGGTAGCGCTCTCCCAGCTGAGCTAAACTTCCATTTTCGCTAGGCGTTTTTTACAACGCTTTAATAATATATCAATTTAAGAAAAATAAATCAATTATTTTTTTAAAAAAATATGAAAACATTGTAATTTTTTTCGCCTAGTTAATAAATTTAATTATTTTACACCTGGTTTACCAAGTAATTTGAACATTCTTTTCTTATAAACTTCAACTCCAGGTTGATTAAATGGGTTGATATTTAATAGATAAGCACTCATAGCACAAGCTTTCATAAAGAAGAAGAATAGATAACCTAAGTTATATTCATCCATCTTTGGTAAACTTAATACGATATTTGGAATTTTACCTTCTTCTACGTGAGCGGATAAAGTTCCTTCAAATGCTTTTTGGTTGACATAAGATAGTTTTTTACCTGCTAAGTAATTTAAACCATCTAAGTCATTTTGATCAGCGTTAATTGTTACATCGTGATTTGGTGTATCAACTACAAAGATTGTTTCAAATAGAAGTGGTGTACCTTCTTGAATGAATTGTCCTAGTGAATGTAAGTCAGTAGAGAAAGTTGCAGATGTTGGAAGTAATCCTTTGCCTTCTTTACCTTCGCTTTCACCGAATAATTGTTTGAACCATTCACCAAGTTGAGTGAAATGAGGTTCATATGTAATAAACATTTCTACTGTTTTATTGACATTAGATAAGTAGTGTCTACTAACAGCATATTGATAGCATGGATTTGATAATACATCATTATTATCAAATTCTACCATCGCATCTTTAGCCCCTCTCATCATTT
The DNA here is from genome assembly GCA_015059045.1 of Erysipelotrichaceae bacterium. Taxonomy (GTDB): domain Bacteria; phylum Bacillota_I; class Bacilli_A; order RFN20; family CAG-449; genus UBA3210. Next base: position 5,978 of record SVBD01000009.1, on the reverse strand, counting down.
CTTCGATATTACATCCTGCTACCGCAATTGGAAGTAATCCTACTGCAGTTAATACGCTATATCTACCACCGATATCATCAGGGATGATGAATGTTTGATAACCATTTTGATTTGCTTCTGTTTTTAAAGCGCCACGAGCTTTATCAGTTGTTGCATAAATTGCTTTATAAGCTTTTTCTTCGCCTACTTTAGAGATTAATAATTCTTTTAATAATCTAAATGCTACTGATGTTTCTGTTGTTGTACCTGATTTTGAAATTACATTAATTGCAAAGTTCTTATCTTTTAAGTAATTTAATACTTGGTGTACATAATTACTTGATAGAGTATTACCAATATAGATAATTTCTGTTTTGTTGTTTGGGAATAAACCATTTAATGCTTCAATGGCACATCTAGCACCTAAGTAAGATCCACCGATTCCTGCAACGACTAATACATCGTAATTTGCTTTAATTTCTTCAGCGGCTTTTTGGATGCGAGCAAATTCTTCTTTATCGTAATCCTTTGGCCAAGTTGTCCAACCTAAGAAGTCATTACCTAGACCAGTTTTATTTTTGATCATTGCATCAATTGTTTTAACATCTTGGATGTAAGCTTCTAAAGGTATTTTTTCTACAGTGTTTGCTAAATTAACTTTAATCATATTTATTCACTCCTAATTCTACTTAATTCAATTTCAATCCACTTATCTAGATTTTCTTCTAGAGGTGTGAAATCTTGTTTGTCTACTGGAACTTTATTTTTCTTCTTTTTATTATAGATAGGCTTATTTGTACGGATGTTTTGTCTGAATCTAGTTTCTACTTGTTTTAAAGAGAAACGATAAAGATTCTTATCTTCTAATACTTCAATTACTTTGATTTTAATTTGTTGACCAAGTTTTACATACTGTTCAACATCTTTTACAAAGTAACTTGATAGTTCTGAGATATGAATTAAGCCTTGTTCGTTGTTATCAAGCTTGATAAAAGCACCATAAGGTTGAATGCCATTAACAGTACCTAAAACGATATCACCAACTTTATATTCCATATCTTCTCACCTATCTTTCTTTATATTCCATTATTTATTTTAATCACTTGTTAATTCTAATACTAGAAAAAAAGTTCTTTTCATAAAAATTAATCTATTCATTCTAAATAATTGAATTTTTATATTACGAAATGTAATATATATTAGCAAGAGGAGTTATTATGCCAAAAGAATTATTGATTGTTTTAATTTGCTTAGGTTCATTATTAGCATTATGGTTATTATCTTTAATCGCTGTATCATGCGTTCTTTTATTCTGTCATAAGAAAATCAAAAGAAATAAGATGGGCATTAATATCATCCTTGCTCAAAAGTATGATGTATCTGGAGTCTTAGCAAAGGAACTTGCTTCTTTGGATGTTGAACTTCCAGAACAAATAGTCGAGGAGTTTAATTTAAAAAACAAACCTAATTTTGATTCCTTCTCAACTTTTGAAAGAAAGTCAGTCGGTAAGCAAATTGCTGAAATTGTTTCTACTTTATTAGAGATAGTTGAAAGATTAAATTTCGATAATAAGAGAATTTTAACAATTAAGAAATCAATTGAAGATATTGAAAAGAGACATCGCCATGTAATTATATCTCAAAACAATCTAATTATGGCGTATAACTATTGGGTAAAATTTAAACCATATCGTCCTATTTCAAAATTATTTAAGATTAAACCTATTCAGCCTATTGAATAGGTTTTTATTTTTTATTTAATAATAATGTTATATAATAAACTATATTTTTAATTTAAGGAGGATAATATTAATGAAGAAATTTTCAGAATTTAAATTTAAAAAAGTAGATTTAAATAAAATCCAAAAAGATTTTACAGAAATGATGAATGCATTCCAAAATGCAACTTCATTTGAAGAACAAGATCAAATTTTAGTTAAGTATTTTAAATATGGAGAAGACTTAAATACTAACTTTAGTATCGCTCATGTTAGATATACTCAAGATACTACAAATGAAGAAAATATTAAGAATAAACAAACTCTTGATGAAGTAGGACCATTACTTGGTGTATTTACTAACGCTTTCTCTAAAGCTTTAGTTAATAGTAAGTTCAGAAAAGAATTAGAAGAAAAATGGGGAACACATTTATTTAATATGTATCAAGTATCTCTAGAATGCTTTGATGAAAAAATCGTTCCAGAATTACAAGAATTGAATAAGTTAAGTAGTGAATATACTAAAATTGTTGCTTCTGCAAAAATTGAATTTAATGGCGAAGTATTAAATTTATCTCAACTAGGTAAATACGCTCAAAGTTTAGATCGAGATGTAAGAAGAAAAGCATCTTTAGCATCTAGTAATTTCTTTAATGAACATAATGAAGAGATTGGTGAAATCTATGACAAGATGGTTAAGATTAGAACTCAAATGGCTCATAAATTAGGTTATAAAAATTTTATTGAACTTGGTTATAAGAGTTTAGGTAGAACTGATTATGATCAATATATGGTCGAGAATTATAGAAAGCAAATCTATAATGATTTAGTTCCATTAACTAATAAATTATTTAAAGAACAAGCTAAACGTTTAAAGATTAGAAATCCTCAATCATATGATTATAATTTAATGTTTAGTTCTGGTAATGCTACACCTAATGGTAATAAAGAATTCTTAGTTGAACAAGCATCTAAAATGTATAAAGAATTATCTAAAGAAACAGATGAATTCTTCACATTTATGAGAAAGTATGAATTATTAGATTTAGAAGCTCGTGCAGGTAAAGCAGGAGGAGGATATATGACATCCTTCCCTAAATATAAAGCACCATTTATCTTTGCAAACTTTAATGGCACAAGTGGAGATGTTGATGTTTTAACTCATGAAGTAGGTCATGCTTTCCAAGGTTATTTATCTAGAAACATTAAATGTCCAGATTATCGTATGCCAACTTTAGAGGCTTGTGAAATCCATTCTATGAGTATGGAATTCTTAACTTATCCGTGGATGAAATTATTCTTTGGAGAAAATGAAGAGAAATATAGATACGCTCATTTAGTAGATGCAATTACATTTATTCCTTATGGAGTAGCAATTGATGAATTCCAACACTTTGTTTATGAAAATCCAGAAGTAACTCATAAAGAAAGATGCGCTAAATGGAGAGAGATTGAAAAGAAATATCTACCTCATAGAAAATATGACGAATCAGAATTCTTGGATAATGGAGGATATTGGATGAGACAATCTCATATCTTTGGTTCTCCTTTCTATTACATCGATTATACTTTAGCTCAAGTTGTCGCTTTCCAATTCTTTGTAGAGAATGAAAAGAATCATCAAAGAGCATGGAATAAGTATGTTAGACTTTGTAAATTAGGTGGTAAATATCCATTTACTAAATTACTAGAAAAGGCTAAATTAAATAATCCATTTGTTGATGGAACAGTTAAGAAAATTGTTAAACCTTTAAATAAATATCTTAAATCAATTGATATTTCTAAGTATTAGAATTTAACCTAGCTTATAGCTAGGTTTTATTTTTACTATCTTGTAATTTATAAAATTAAGATTTAAAATAAAAGTTGAGGTGATTTTTATGAGAATTGCATTAATTGCACATGATAAAAAGAAACAAAAAATGATTAACCTAGCTGTACAATTTAAAGATGTACTAGCAAAACATGAGATTTACGCGACAGGAACAACCGGTACCATGGTAATGGGTGAAACTGGTATTAAAATTAATAGAATGAAATCAGGTCCACTAGGTGGAGATCAACAAATTGGATCTATGATCGCTAATAGTGAATTAGATTTAGTTATCTTCTTAAGAGATCCATTAACCGCTCAACCTCATGAGCCAGATGTATCTGCTTTAATGAGATTATGTGATGTAACTAATATTCCATTAGCTACAAATATTTCTAGTGCAGAAGTTATGTTAAGAGCATTAGAAAGAGAAGAAATTCCTTGTAGAAAAATAGAAGTTAAATAAGTTATTTTTACTAAAAATTTAATTATTGTATTTTTTAGTATGCTTATTTATAATAAGTAAGCATGCAGCCTTGGCGGAACTGGTAGACGCGTACGTTTGAGGGGCGTATGGGAATTCCCGTGTGAGTTCAAGTCTCATAGGCTGCACCATTATATATGAGATTACCCCCATTTGTTGGACTAATTGTTACAATGAATGGGGGTTTATTTAAAGATAAATTTTTTAAAGTGTTTCGTTAACGATTAGGATTTATATATTATTATTTTGATATTTCTTGGTGATATATTATAATATAAATAAATTTCTATTTTAGTAGGAAGTTTTTTAGAAAGGAAATAATATGTGGTGGTTTTTTGGCTCGATTATTTTATTTGGTATCATAATTATTTTTTTAGTTATTCAAAAATCAAATGCCAATATTATAATTAGAAGTTTTATTTTCACACCAAAAAATAATTTATATTGGAGCGAAGAAGAAAAAAAAATAAACAAAAAACTTGATGAATACAACAAATTAAAAAGAGAAAAACAATATTTAGAAAGTATAAAAAGTGATTTAAATAGAAAATTAAGGGGTTCGCGTATTTTTCATAGAGAAAATATAGATGAATTAAAAAAAATAATTTCGTGTAATAAAGCAAGAATAAAAGAACTTAATAATATTCTTTCATCGTTTAATTTTAAAAATATATGCAATGTTGGTGATGAAAAAATTGAATTAATAAATGATTTTAAATCTTATTTGCCACAAGGAATATAAAAGATATAAAAACTTTGCTAGAGAGATAGTAAAAAATGACGAAATGGATAAACATTGGATGGGAAGTAGTTATGGCTACAAGTAGTTTTTTAACTCTATTATTTATATATGAGCCATTATCTAAATTGTTTGATAAGATAGAGCATTTAAAATGATAAATAATTTTAATCGGCAAAATTTAGAAAACTTTATATAACTTTTGCGTTTTTTGCCGATTAGATATATACTATTAATGGTGATAAAAATGGAATATATATCTATTAAAGAAGCTAGTGTTAAATGGAATATAAGTGAAAGAAGCATTAGAAACTATTGTATTAATAAAAGAATTGAAGGTGCGATTTTAGAAAAAGGGGAATGGAAAATTCCTTCTAATAGTAATAAACCAACTAGATTAAATGCAAAGACTGATAAAAACTATTTATTAGATCAATTACGTTTAGAAAAGAAAAATAGAATTAAAGGTGGAATTTATCATTGTTTTCAAGTTCTTATGACCTACAATTCTAATCATATTGAAGGTTCAAAATTAAGTCATGATGAAACTAGATTTATATTTGAAACAAGAACTATTAGTTTAGATGTCAATGAGGATAGAAAAACAATTAATGTCGATGATATTATTGAATCTATTAATCATTTTGAGTGTATTGATAAAGTAATTGATTCTGCTAATTATCCTTTAACCGAAAGATTCATTAAAGAATTACATAAACTTTTAAAATTTAATACCGCAAGTGCTAGATTACCTTACTTTAATATTGGTGAATATAAATCTAGGCCAAATACTATTGGAGGAGAAGAAACAACTCCACCAATGTTAGTAGGTAAAGAAATAAATAAACTATTAAAAGAGTATTTAAAGAAAGATAAGCATACACTAAATGAAATTATAGATTTTCATGTTAAGTTTGAAAAGATTCACCCATTTCAAGATGGCAATGGTAGAGTAGGAAGATTAATTATTTTAAAAGAGTGTTTAAAAAATAATATTGTTCCATTTATTATTTTCGATGATGTTAAATTGTTTTATTATCGTGGATTAAAAAAATGGAATAATGATGATAGATATTTAATTGATACATGTCTACATTGTCAGGATAGGATTAAAGAGACACTTGATTATTTTAAAATTAATTATAAGTAAAACAAAAACGAACTAATAGAACCTGTTTGATTAAAACGGACACAAAATAAAAAGATAGCACATTAGATCATGTAATCTGATGTGCTTTTTTAGTA
>SVBD01000021.1 GCA_015059045.1 Erysipelotrichaceae bacterium | reverse complement strand
CTTCTGTTAATTTCATAATAAAAACCCCTTAAGTCTTTCTAACATTTTAGTTAGTCCAACTTTTGGGGTTAAGTACAAAATACCTGCTTTTTTTATGCAACAAAAAAAGCATTTAGATTTTTATGTAAAACATCTCTAAATGCTTGGACTTAATTATCTTTTTGTTTCTTGATTATGACAAACGTTTTCTTCTACTTGATTATATGTATAGTAATATGTTGGTCGAGGGACATAATGGTTAACTACTCTTGTTTGGCAAGGAACAATAACTGGTTGTTCTACATAATATGTGCGATGACAAACTCGTTCATTAATTGGCATAACCACAGGATCAAATTTGCATGGACATCCACAATTTGGTTGATTTTTCATAAACTTTACCTCTCTTCAAAATAGAATATGCATTAATAAAAAATAAAACTAGATTAACGCCCAAAATTATGCATATGTTTTATTATGAAGAAAATAATTGGTGGATTCTTATTACTATATTTAATTTATCTTTTTATATTTAATAAAGAAGTTACATTCTATTTGTCCAATATTTCTAATATTTTTTTTATTAAATATATTGCTTCCCTTTTTCCTTTTATATTAATTACTAATTTATTTTTAAATTCTAATGTGTTAATAGATATTCATAAATTTTTAATAAGTAAGAGACTACATTTCATATTTGATATTTTCACCATCGTTTTAATCATACTAATTGGAGTTCCTGGTAATATTAATTTATTAAATTATTTAAACAAAACAAATATTATAAACAAAAAGAAATATAATAATTTACTATCTTCATTTGGAGGAATCTCTTTTCCTTTTATATATTTAGTGATATTAATTGATCATCAAATCAAATATCTTTTTATTATTATATTAATTATTATTCAATCAACTGTTTATTTATTGTCTCAAAGCGAAGACAAAAACCAGTCTATAAATTATTATCCATATAAAATAGATATTATTAAGCATAGCTTATTTTCTTTAGGCGTTATTTTATTTTATCTATTAACACTGTCATCACTATATTTAGTGTTTAATTATCTTCCTATCCCATACAATTACTTCTTTAATGGATTAATAGAGTTTTCGATTAACTCAATAAACCTAAGTAATATAAATAGTTTAACCTCAACAATATTACTTTGCTTTTTATTATCATTTACTTCAATTTCGCTAATACTTCAAATTAAAAGTTTATCTATTGATTTTAATATAACAAATTACATCAAAAAAAGAGCTGTTATAGCTCTTTTAGTAACCTTTATTATTTTTCTTTTGATTTGAAAGTTTCAACTACAATACTTGGAACTAATGAAGAAATATCAACATTAGCAGCATAGAAATCTTTAACATTACTTGAAGAAATAAATCCTTTTCCAGTCGATGTCATTAAGAAAACCATTTCAACGTTTGGATCAATATGTTCATTAGCCGCTGCTAATTGAAATTCAAATTCAAAATCAGTAACTGCTCTAAGACCTCTTACAATTGCTTTTGCATTTAATTCTTTTGCTTTTTGAACAACTAATCCAGAAGTAGAAACTACTTCTACATTATCCATATTTTTAGTGGCTTCTTCTAACATATGAATCTTTTCTTCAAAACTAAAATATGATTTTTTATTTGGATTAATTGCTACGCAAACATATAGTTTATCAAATAATTTTCTTGCTCTTTCAATAATGTCCATATGTCCATTTGTAACCGGATCAAAACTTCCCGGATAAATTGCTATCTTCATAACTACCTCCAATAAATATTAACGTGAACTGTTCCATATTTATAATGTCTATAATTTTTAAAATATTCACATTCATTCAATTCTTTATCTGCCTCACAGACTACAATTGCATCACTAGTAAGCATATCATTTTTTATCATAAAATCAACAACTTCTTGATATACATAATCATCCTTATAAGGAGGATCTAAAAACAAAAGTGAGAATTTTTTATCTTTATTTCTTTGTAAAAAATCTTTGTATGAAGTAAATTCAACATGAACTTCTTCACTAACACCAATTTTAGAAATATTATCTTTAATAACTTTAATGGAAGTCTTATCGTTATCAACAAAATAACAACATTTTGCTCCTCTAGATAAGCTTTCAATTCCTAAAGCGCCAGAACCTGCAAATAAATCAAGAACAACTCTATTATAAATATTCATTCCTATTGCCGACATTAAAGCTTCCCTAACTTTATCCATAGTAGGTCTAGTATTTCCAGTTTGAGGGAAATTTATTAAGCGATGACGATATTTACCTGCAACAATTCTCATAACTCTACTTCCTTAATATCAATTATATAATTTTACGTATAATTTTTCTATATTAACGAAAAATATAGTTGTGATATAATTCACACGTTCCTCCAAAAAAAGTAGGCAATGCCTACTTTTTACATTTATATGTACTATTTAATTTACTAAGTAAATTATACTCCAAATATCTTAATGGTTCATTAACTTTTATTAAGCAATCATTATATTCTTTTACTAATGGATGAGAATCTAAAGCTAGTTTAGCTTCATATAATTTTTTTTGATAAACACTAGCTTCTTTTGACTCAAAATCATAATGATTTAAACAAGAATTATATTCACTTTGAGCAAGAGAAAAATCATGAGCAAGTTTTAAAACTTCTTCATCTTCTTTTAGCTTTTTTTCTAATTCAATTAATTTTTGAACTTCTTCTCTGCTATTTAATTTTTCGCCTAGTTCAATAATTTCTTCATGAATATCTTTCATTACATTAATTCCTTTGCTAGAGATAACATCATAGAGATATCTTCAACCTTATCGATCAATCTTTTTCTTCTTTTAATTTTATATTCTTCTATAAATCTTTTTAAAGAAGATGGATTAAAGGATAACTCCTTATGCCAGTAAGGATTTTCTCTTAAATACATAAAGTAATCTTGATCCTTACTAAGTAACATTATAACATCATTTCTCATATTAATCATCATCTCTTTTAAATGGTTTTTCTCTTCGATTCATATTCTTATCTTCATTATTTGGAGTTGTGAGTTCTCCTAATATACTTAATACTTTTCTCATTCCATTCAATCCATCTGCAATTTTATCTATATCAATTCCAGTTAACATATCAAATAACCCATTTAAACTTTTTTCGTCATCTTTCTTTTCTTCTTTTACATCCTCTTCTTTATTTTTAAATATCTCATCATTTTCACCATATAAGTCAAAATGTTCATATAATTCTTGCCAGGTAGTTTCTTTTTGATTTATTTTCTTCTTTAAATGCGGGTTATTACTAACAAACTTTTTAAATTCATCCATTTTACTCATATATATCACCATTATAGAATATGCATTTTAGGCTCAAGGTTAATCATTTATTTAAAATTTGTTTCATTATTTATCATCTTTCATACTATATAGTGTCAGGAGGTGCCTTATATGTATTACTATGGCCAAGGATACACTTATCCACAAGGTGGCTGCAACTATTATCAACCAACTAATAATAACTCTTCTTGGGGTGGAATCTTCGCAGTTGTCTTAGTTCTATTTATTTTATTAGTTATCATCGGTTGCGGATGTTCTCAACAAACAAATAATGGAGGGATTTAATCCCTCTTTTTATTTAATAAAAAGAAGAAATAAATTTTTTTATTCTAATCAATTCAAAAATTATTATTTTTTTGATAAACTAATTTTTGGGTGATAATATGTTAAGAATTGTAAAAGACAATGTAAAATCATTAAGAAAAAAATCTATTCCTGTTGAAATGCCTATTTCTGAAAAAGACCGTAAAACATTAGAAGAAATGGTTGATTATTTAGTAAAATCGCAAGATGAAGAATATTGTACTAAGCATAAAATTAGAGGAGGAGTAGGTCTTGCCGCACCTCAAATCGGAGTCAACAAAAGGATGTTTGCAGTCTACTACCCAAAAAGCGAAACTGAATTTGTTAAATATGGATTAGTAAATCCAAAAATCATTCAAAACTCAGTTAGAAAAGTTGCTATTCAATCAGGTGAAGGATGTCTTTCGGTTGACGAAGATAAAAAAGGATATGTCTATAGATATGCAAAAATTGTTATGACTGGATTTGATATTCTAACAAACAAAGAAGTAACAATTACAGCAAATGGATATGATGCTATTGTTCTTCAACACGAATATGATCATTTAGATGGTATTCTATATTACGATAGAATTGATAAATCAAATCCATTTAAAGAAATTGATAATTCATACTTAATCTAAAGCTCATTTTGAGCTTTTTTGTTTAAAGAAAGATAAAATATTTACAAATATAAATAATATATTTATAATATATTCAAATTTAGCAATACTTATAATTATTTATAGAAAGGCGGATATTAGATATGAATAATTCGTTATTGCCTGCTTCTGCAGTTAATATTTATGCCCTCGGAGGCTTACAAGAAGTCGGTAAAAATACCTATTGTATTGAAAATGATGATACATTAATTATTATCGACGCAGGAATTATGTTCCCCGAACAAGGTGTTTTAGGTATTGATTATGTTATACCTGATTACACGCATTTAAAAAATGTTAGAAACAAAATTAAAGCTTTATTCATTACTCATGGTCACGAAGACCATATCGGCGCTATCCCTTATTTATTACAAAATGTCAACATTCCAGTAATATACGCTCCAAGATTAGCATGTGCTTTAATTAAAAACAAATTAGATGAAAATCGTATGAGTAACAAAACTAAAGTAGTTGAATACACTGAAGATGATGTTATTAATATCGATACTTTTACTTTACAATTTTTTAGAGTAACTCACTCAATTCCTGATGCATATGGAATTTGCGTTGATACTCCACAAGGTAGAATTGTAACTACTGGCGACTTTAAAATCGACTTAACTCCTATTGGAGAAGATATTTCTTTAACTAAGATTGCAAAAATTGGTAAAGAAGGCGTTGATTTATTATTAAGTGATTCAACTAACGCTGAAAAAGAAGGATATACTCTATCTGAAGGTAGTGTTATTAATTCAATTTTTGAAATTTTCTCTAAAACAAATGGAAGATTAATTATTTCTACTTTTTCAAGTAATATTTCTCGTATCCAACAAATTGTTGAAGCTTGTTTAAAATACAATCGTAAGATTTTAATTATTGGTAGATCAATGGAAAATACTATAAATATTTCCCGTCAATATGGTTATATTACCATTCCTGATTCTTCATTAATTACTGCTGATAAATTAAAAGATTATAAGAATAATGAAATCGTTATTTTATGTACTGGTTCACAAGGAGAACCTATGGCGGCTTTATCAAGAATTGCAAATGGAGATCATCCATTAGTTAAAATTGTTCCAGGTGATACAGTTGTCTTCTCAAGTTCACCAATTCCAGGAAATGGCGCTAGCGTTGATGGAGTTGTTAACCAATTAGTTAGATCAGGGGCCGATGTAATTAATAATTCAGTATTTGAAAACTTACACGCTTCAGGTCACCCATCAAAACAAGAATTAAGAATCATGCTAAAATTATTTAACCCTAAATACTTTATGCCAGTACATGGTGAATATAGAATGTTAAAATTACATGGTGAATTAGCCCAAACTCTAGGAATCCCAAAAGAAAATGTTTTTATTCTTGGTAATGGTGACACTTTAGTATTAAGAAAACACAATATCGTTGAAGGAAAACGTATTCAAACAGATGACATCTATATTGATGGAAAAGATATTTCTGGACTTTCAACTGCCGTTATTAGAGATCGTAATATTCTAGCAAACGATGGTATGGTTGCAGTTTTAATTTCAATTGATTCTAGAACTAATACAATTTTAGCTAAACCTGAAATCGTTACAAAAGGATTTATCTATATGGATGAAAAATCCACTAAAATTATTGAAGAAGCAAAAGAAATCGCCTATAGAGAACTTCAAACTATCATGAGTGGAAAAGCAACTTTTGGTGAAATCAAAAATACAATGAAAACAAGCTTGGGTCATTATTTATATTCAAAGACTCACCGTAGTCCAATGATTATTCCTTTAATTATGAACCAACTAGAGACTAAATAAATGATTATTTTAGCAAGTAAATCTCCAAGAAGAAAGGAACTTCTTAAGGAATTAATTCCTTCTTTTGAAATCATCCCTCCAGTGATTGATGAATACTTATATCCTTTCGAACAATTATCTTTAGCTAAAGCTAAAGTAATTGCAAAAGATTATCCAGATGACATTATCATCTCCGCTGATACTATCGTTATTAAAGATGGAGTTGTATATGGAAAACCTCAAGGATGTGAAGACGCTAAAAGGATGTTAAAGGAATTATCAAATAATGTTCATGAAGTTAAAACTATATACTCTATTTATTCAATAAATAAAAACATTGAATTAACTAGAATCGTTACTTCAAAAGTTATCTTCAATGAATTAAGCGAAGAATTAATTGATAGTTATGTTAAAACTTTATCACCTTTAGACAAAGCTGGCGCATATGGAATTCAAGATAAAGAATTTAATTTAGTAAAAGAAATCGAAGGTAGCTATACTAATATAGTTGGGCTACCAATAGAAGAATTAAAGTTGGACCTAATCAAATTAAAGATAATCGCCTAAATAGACCAAAAGAAACCTCATAGAATAACTAGGAGGTTTTTTTATGTTCTATCGTCATGTTTGGAATCAAGATGAAATGGAAAGATGTTATCAAGAAGCTTATTCAAATAACAATTATCAAACGAATCGTTTTGGAGGATTACTACTACCATTTTTAGGTGGTTTATTAATTGGAGGTTTAGTAGTACCTAAAGTGAGTAATGGAGGCCAACCATATCCTCCTTATCCAACCTATCCGCCTTATCAATATCCTCAATATTACCCTGTCTATCCTCAACCTATTCCTTATAATTATCCTGAAAATTAAAAAACCGTTCGTTTGAACGGTTTATTTCTTTAATGAGTTAATATATTCTTCAATTTCTAACGCTAAACTTCCAATTACATAAGTAATTTTATTAGTCATTTTAATTGAAGATGTAATACCTTTTTCTTCTAATTTTTCTTTATTTATCAAATCGTAATCTTTTAAAACTAAAGATAATCTACTTTCTCTAGCCTTAACTTCAATAATATTATCAATTCCCCCAAAGATTTCTACATATTCTTGTAGTTTTGAAGAACTATCTTTTACATTGGACAATTTTTTCTTTAATAAAATAATTGCAATTGCAATCAAGGAAATAATAATTGCAAGTAGACATATGCATAATACTAAATGATCTATAATCCATTCCATAATTTATACCCCATCATTAACATAAATAATAAACAAAATTAATAAAAAAATCAATTATTGTATTTTTTAAAAGAAAATAAATTAAACTAATATAATAGTAACAAGTGCGAGGAATAAATATGAATAAAAATAAAAAGTTATTAAAATCACTTCTTAGACTCCTACCAGGATTATTAATATTATTTGCCATTATTACAATTTCCTATTTAATTTTAAGACATTTTGGTTTAACAAATCTCTCTAAAGAAGAAATTCAAAACTTAATAAATAAAGGGGGAATTTACTCTTATTTAATATTTATATTAATTAGTTTTTTACAAGTCACTTTTATTCCTATTCCTGGAGCGATAACAATTCTCGCGGGAAACTATGTGTTTGGATTTTTAGAGAGTCTAATTTTTTCATTTATTGGAATGTTTTTAGGTTCTATTTTTGCCTTCATTTTAGGAAGAACAATTGGGAGAAAATACGTCAACTGGGCATTTGGTGGAAAAGATCAAGTTGACAAATATTTGGAAAAGTTAAAAGGAAAGGAAAGTGTCTTACTTTTCTTTATGTTTTTACTTCCGTTTTTCCCCGATGATGCCTTATGTTCTCTTGCTGGTATTACCAATATCAAAAGTTTTACTTTTGTTTTAATTCAATTAATAACCAAACCAATTTCAATTTTTGCCACTTTACTATTTATGTCTGGAACCATAATTCCTTTTGAAGGAATAGGTTTAGTAATAATTATTCTTGTGGGAATTTTATCAATTATACTATTCGTTTTTTCATATAAGAATGCTGAAAAAATCAATAAATACATAGAAAACCTCTCTTCTAAGTTAACAAAACTATTAAAACGACAAAAAGACGAATAAAAATATAGAAAAATATTAATAAAACTATTAATATTTAAATATCAAGGAGAGAAATATTATGAGTTCTAATATCGAAATCGAAGCTAAAGTGCTTCTACTAAAAGATGAATATAACGCAATCATCGAAAAATTAAATTTACAAAAATATCGTAAAATCAAACAAACAAACCATTACATTGATACACCAGATCGTTATCTAAAGAAAAATGGTATCGCTTTAAGAATCAGAGAAAAAGATGAAGAATTTGAATTAACATTAAAGACACCTTTAAGCGAAGGTCTTTTAGAAAAGAACGAAAATATCTCTTGGCGCGATTTTGAAAATTTATCAGAAAGACAAATTTTCCCTGATGGAAACATTAGAAAATTCTTATTAATCTTAGGTGTAAAAGTAAGTGATTTAAAAGTATTAACTTCACTTTGCACTGAAAGAATTCATGTTGAATTTGAAGGATTTGGTTTAGCACTTGATAAGAATATTTATTCAAACATTGTTGACTATGAATTAGAAGTGGAAAGTTCATCAATTGAACGCGCTCAACAAGAAATTGAAAATATCTTAAACGAATGTGACATTAAAAACTTCTCTTTCAATAAAGTTAGCAAACAAGCTAGAGCATTAAACGCTTTAGAAAAATAGAGGTGAATAAAATGGAAAATATATTAAGTGGTATCAAACCTACTGGACAATTGACATTAGGTAATTATATTGGTGCGCTAAAAAACTTTTCTAAATTTCAAGATGAAAATAAAGTATTTGTTTTTATTGCCGATTTACACGCATTAACTTTACCAATCGAACCAGAGGTTTTAAATCAAAATACAAAAGATATCGTCGCTTTTTATTTAGCATGTGGTCTTGATCCAAATAAAGCTTCAATCTTCTTACAATCCCACGTATATGAACATAGTGAACTAGGAACAATTCTTGGTAACTACGCTTATATGGGTGAATTAAATAGAATGACTCAATTTAAAGACAAAGCGTCTAAATTAAACGAAAAGAACATTGGATTAGGTTTATTTACTTACCCTGTCTTAATGGCGGCTGATATCATTCTTTACGACGCTAAGAAAGTTCCTGTTGGAGAAGATCAAAAGCAACACGTAGAACTTGCTCGTGACTTAGCAATTAGATTTAACCATCGTTATAAAAAAGATATCTTCGTAATTCCTGAACCAGTAATTCCAACAACTGGCGCTAGAATTATGTCATTAAGTGATCCAAGCAAAAAAATGAGTAAATCAGATCCTAAAGGAGATATCTTCTTAAAAGATGATTTAAAAGTAGCTAGAAAAAAAATTATGTCAGCAGTTACTGACTTAGAGTGTGAAGTTAGATACGATAAAGAAAATAAACCTGGTATCTCTAACTTATTAACAATCTATAGTTGCTTAAAAGAAATTACAATTGAAGAAGCCGAAAAAGAATTTATTGGCGCTAATTATGGCACTTTCAAAAGAGCAGTAGCTGATGTAGTATGCGATACTTTAGAAAGAATTCAAACTAAATATAATGAATATATTAATTCTGACTATTTAGATGAAGTATTAGAAAAAGGTGCTAAAGAAGCAAGAGCTATCGCAAGTAATACGATTAAAAGAGTTAAGGCTTGCGTCGGGCTTTATTCCAAGCAATAAACTTATTCCACAACTTATCAAAGAATAAACTTAAAATTATCAAAGTTAATCCACATATAAGAATATAAATTTCATTATTTGAAAATAATACTCTAATAAATTCAATAAATGAAAAACCTATTCCTAATAAAGATGAAAAGATAATAATGTAGGTTATCCCAATCGTGGTTAAGACAATTCCTAAAAGGAAACAAATTATTCGATAAAAAATAAAAATCACCATTAAATGTTATGGTGATTTTTTTATTTCTATTCAATATTTAAGTACTTTTTTAATGCACTATATAATCTCTTATTTTTACCAATATTGCCTTCTTTAGTTTTAGATACAGAACCTAAGTAGAATTTACATTTTGGTTCGGTACCACTTGGTCTAATAGCAATGGTTGATCCATCTTCAAAATAGAATTTTAATAAATTAGTTTGAGGGAGATTATATTTCTTCAATACATTACCTTCTAAATCTTTATTAACCAATAATTTATAATCATCATAAGAAGATACCTTAATTCCACATAATTCTTTTAATGGATGATTTCTTAATTTATTCATGATTTGTTTAATGGTTTCTTTTCCTTGTGCGCCATGAAAATAAATTGAATATAATTCATCACTATGGTAGCCAACAATATCCATTAATTCATCTAATACTACATCTAGTGTCTTTCCTTGTTTTAAGAAGTAATTGACCATTTCTGCAACCATTACAATTGCTTGAAGAGAATCTTTATCTCTAACAAAAGGAGCAATTAAATAACCATAAGATTCTTCATAGCCAAATTCAAAATGTTTTTCTCCACTTAATTCATAACGATAAATTTTTTCACCAATGAATTTAAATCCCGTTAATACTGATTCAACTTCTACACCAAAGTGAGCGCAAACTTTTTGACCTAATGTAGAAGTTACTACTGTATCAAAAACAACGCTATTAGGTTTTAATAAACCTTTTTTACTTTTTTCACCTAAAATGTAGTAAAGAAGTAATCCACCAGTTTGATTTCCAGTATAAAGTTGATATTCGCCATTTCTATCTTTAAATACAATACCTATTCTATCAGCATCTGGATCTGTTGAAATAATTAAATCTGCATCTACTTTCTTTGCGTATTCTAAAGATAAATCAAACGCTTCTGGAAGTTCAGGGTTTGGAGAAGATGTATTTGAGAATAAAGGATCATGAGTACATTGTTCTTCTACATAAGTAACTTGGTATCCAAGAATACCAAAAAGTTCTTTTGCTCTTTCTAAACTTGTACCATGTTGAGGAGAAAAGACAATCTTCAAATCATCTTTTTTCAAATCTTTATTAATTTGAATTGATAATACATGATTTACATAATCTTCATCAACATCGCTATTTAAAGTTACAATTTCACCTTTTACTTTGCTATCACCATAAGTAATATCAATTTCATCACCTAACGAATTAATAATTTCTACTAAAGGATTAATTTTATTTGGAGTTAATTGGCATCCTTCTTCATCATATACTTTATATCCATTGTATTCTTTTGGATTATGACTTGCAGTGATCATTACCCCACCTGCAGCTTTAAGTTTTCTAACTGCAAATGATAATTCAGGAGTTGGTCTTAAATCATCAAAAATATATGATTTAATTCCAAAAGAAGAAAATACTTTCGCAGTTTCTAAAGTAAATTCGCGAGAATATAAACGATTGTCATGACTAATAACAACGCCTCTTTCCTTAGCGTTCTTAACATTTTCAATTAAGTATTTTGCAAATCCAACTGTTGCTTTTCTTACAACGTAAATATTTAATCTATTACTACCTGGACCAAGAACTCCGCGAAGTCCTGCTGTTCCAAATTCTAAATCTGTATAAAAAGCGTCGAATACTTCCTTTTCATTCATACTTTCAAGTTGAGCATGTAAATCATTAGGAAGTGAACTATTTAACCATTTTTGATACTTTTGTTCGACATTCATAATTTTCCTCCAAAGAGTTAACTAAACTAACTAGTGATTGATATTTGTGAATTTCTTCTTCATGTCCCATAATAGTGAGCCAACTAATAACATATTGATTAGTATCAATTAAAGAAGAATAAGATGCAATATTATATTCTAATACCATATCTTTAAAGAAATCATTAACATTAGAATACTTTTTATTGCCATAGGTTATTATAGCACACTCTGCTAGTATGAAACCAAGCAAAAAGTATGCTTTATTTTCATTTTCTTCAAAAAGTTTTTCTAACTCTATAACTTTGTTATAGATTTTAGAATCAGTTTTATCAAATCCCATATGAACCATATATTTAGTTAAGAGTTTATATTTTAAGAAATCTTTTAAATAAACATCAATATCAGGCCCAAAATCCAAGATTTGCTGACCAAGTTCTTTAAACGAAGAAAATTTATATCCATGATGTCTAATACTCATAATTGGACTAAAAATATATTGAGCAAGGAAAATAAATTCTTGATGTTCTCTAACTTCATGATTTAGTTTAATTAATTTATCAAACTTATCTTTATCTTCTTCTTTTAAGAATCTTAAAAATTTATTAGATGTAAGGAGTTTCTCACTTGCATCTGGATATAAATACATATTTTCGCCTAATTCTTTTAAAGAGGTCATTTTTTTATCTTCTAATTTAATTACAAAACTCATAATAACCCTCCTATTTTATGGACTAAAGCAAATATTAAAAATAAAGCGAAGAAAATCATACTAAAAGCAAATAAAATTTTATTGATCAAACTGATTCTATCTTTATTAATTTTCTTATAATGATAATTAATTTCATATAAATACATAATGTATTCAAACAAGAAGTAACATTTGGAAAAAGTAAAAACTTTTGCTTTTAATTCACTCTTTTTATCAAAAGAGGACACTAAATATTGTTCTAAATTATTTTTACTTTCATTAATAACTTTAAGCGCTTTATCTTTACCACCTAAAATCACTTTATGATATTTAAAATAATGACCATAATTAATTCTTCTAATAAATATTTCAACAATCAATATAATAAAGCCAATTACTCCCACACATAAAGAAGCCAAATAAAAATAATTAAGCTCATTATATGAACTAATATTAAAATTCAATAAAACATCTTTTAGAGCAGGAATGATGTTTAAAGGTAAAAAAATGCTTAAAGCAATCATTGCAACATAAAGTAATAAAGTTAATAAGTAAGAAAAAGGAATAATTCTAACTTTAGGTAAGTTTCTAGGATTATCAGATAATTTAGACATTGGATATAAAATCTTTTCTTCAATATCTTTTTGCCATTTATTAACTTGCTTTAAAATAAATTCATACTTTTCTTGGAAGGAATAATGTTCATCGTTATTCAATTCATTTAAAGTCATATATTTATTATTGAAATAAACAACAATTTCTCCAATTTTATAATTGCGTTCTTGCTTATTAATTACTAACATTGGATTAATATAAAATCCAGGTGTAATTATTTGATGCAAATACAAAATTTTAGCGTATGCAATAAAACCTTCTTCAATTGTTTTAACTCTTTCTAAATCAATAGAAATAAATTCGTTATACAAATAGCGCGCATAAAAAGAAGTAGATGTTTTTAGCTCTTTAACTCTTTGAAGTAAGGAATCATAACATTCTTGACTTCTTATCCAAGAGATAAAAGATTTTACATCTTTCTCATTAATAGTATCAAATGACATAATTTCGGCTAAAAGAAACCCTTTTTCAATATTACGCATCTATTCTCCTACTTTCTTAATTCCTCTAGAATTAGTTGTTCTTTCTTTCCAAGTGGGACTACAAATATTTTATTAGATAAGTATGATAAAAATCCATCGATTTTTGTAAATTCTAATTTATATGCGTGTAAAAATTGACCTTGATAATTAAATCTATTATTAAATCTATGATTTAAAGAGAAATCCCCATATTTACTATCGCCTAAAAGTGGGTGATTAATAGAAGCGAAATGCACTCTAATTTGATGGGTTCTTCCAGTTAATAAATGCACATCTACTAAAGCATATTCATTAAATTTTTCAACCACTTTATATTTTGTAATAGCCCTTTTTGCACCTTTTGAAATTTCACCAACTCTAACTAAAGATTTATCTTCATCTTTAATTAATGGTTTATCAATAGTACCTTCATTATTTAATCCACCCTTAACTAAAGCATAGTAATGTTTATTAATTTTACTATGATCTTTAAAAATATCCTCTAGAGCTTGTAATGCTTTAATATTTTTACCAAATACAACTAAACCAGAAGTATTTCTATCAATTCTATGAGCAAGGCTAGGAGTAAATGAATTAGTATTAAAAGTGTATTCACCTTTTTCATTTAAGTAACTTAAAACCATATTAGTAAGAGTGATTCTTTTTTCGTTTTTATCACCATGGACTAATAAGCCAGAAGGTTTATAAGCAATTAAAATATTTTCATCTTCATAAACAATATTTGGCATTTGTTTTAATTTTACTTCATCTTTTGCTGAAGTGAATTCTTCATATTGAGAATCATTTAAGTAAATATCAACCACATCATTTTCTTTAACAATTTCAGTTTTACCTACTCTTTTCTTATTGATTTTTACATCTTTTAAACGAAAAATTTTCTCAATAAAACTAAGAGGCGCCTTAGATAGATGCTTTCTTAAGTATTTATATATAGTTTGTCCTTCATCTACTTTAGTAATAATCAATGTTTTCATAATCTTTTTCTCTTTTAGAAATTATATCACATAGTAATATAATTTAACGAGTTTTTTAATGACAAAGATTTATTTTTATATTATAATTATCTCACTTTGGAGAAATACCCAAGAGGCTGAAGGGGCTGGCTTGGAAAGCTAGTAGACGGGTAACTCTGTGCGAGGGTTCAAATCCCTCTTTCTCCGCCAAAAGAAAAAGGGTAGCTAAACTAAAGTGGACTATTTGGGGTTCACTTCAAAATAAGCTACCCTTTCTTTTTTCCATCTATCACAAGCAATTAATGAAATAAAGAAAAAACTATATAAATAATCTCATTTTAATGATGAAAATATTATATCCTTATAGTATAATTTTTTTAGATAATAAAGGAGTAAATATGTATTGTAGATTTTGTGGACGCCAAATTGAAGACGACTCATCATTTTGTACTTATTGTGGTAAAAATTTATCTACATCAACTACAAATGATAACGCTAATAAGAACGTTAATAATCAAAATGAAACCGTTGTAGAAAACGAAGAAACTTCTGAAGAAAAAACTTCTGCATTAAAGGGATTTTTTATTCTTTTCATTCCTTTCATTATTATCATTTCTATCTTTTTAGCAATAGCTTCATCAAATGGGTCTGGTTCGGGATTGCTTACAAGAAGCATAAAAGATGGAGATTATTCATGTACTACATCTCAAGATTTAACTTCTTATAGCATTACTATTGTTCCTAACAAATATTTCGATAAATGTGAAATCGAGTTAAAATTATACAACTCATCCGGAAAAAATATTTTTTCAGACACAATTTCGAAACAAAACTTAAAAAAGAACTCTTCTTATACATATACATTTGATTTTGGATTTGTAAATTCGCTCACCGGAAGTTCAATAAGATATACCGTTACTGGTAAATGTCGTCTAATATAAAAACCTTGATGTACTATTGAAGTGAACCCCAAATAGTTCACAAAAAATAAAAACCACTAAACAGGAAGGAATTATTTCTTCCTGTTTTTTATTC
>SVBD01000030.1 GCA_015059045.1 Erysipelotrichaceae bacterium | reverse complement strand
AATTAATAATAAAAATAAATATAATATTTATATTATATTTGGTTAAGTGTGACTAATTAATTAGTCAACACTTACATTGTCTCTCCTACGTTTGATTCACTATTGTTTAGGTTTTTATTCCTTTCCGTATATGGTTCCAACTGAGAAATGTGAAATATTGGATGTAATTGTGAATTCTCGGGAAGCTTTAGCTTAAAATTATTTCTACCTTTATCTTCAATTATTTCAAAAGGTCCTAAGTATTGGACCGATAACTTCCTGGAAGGTTCGTTAGTGAAATAATATCTTCTAAGCCAGACTTTATCATTGATTGTTAATTTTGGACCTTGTTGTTTTTTGTTGTCTCCATATTTCTTGAAATCCTGTTTTGCCTTTATCAATTGTTTCTTTAAAGCATTGAAATGTTCGGTCCAATTTCTAACGAGCTCTGATGCATTATCTTTAAGAAGACTCGGAGGTGTATCAATTTGGAATGAGGGGTTGAAACCGTAATTTGCAACAAAGGGTGTTTTACCTATTGATTTATGAATTGAATCGTTGTAAGTGATTTCACAAAAAGGAAGATAGAAAAACCAGTCATGCTGAGTTAAAGAACAATAGCAACGTAAATATTGCTCTATTACTGCGTTTGCTCTTTCCACCTGTCCGTTTGATTGTTGGTGATGTGCCGTTGCTAAATTTGGTTTTGCATTTATATAAGAACATAAGGCAGTCCAAAATTCAGCTGAAAATTGTGATCCGTGATCCGATACTATAACTTTAGGGAATCCGTGGTATTTGAATACGTTAAATAGTAGAAGTTTTGCCGTAAGTTCCGAAGAGGGTACATCAGAGGTAGCAACCAAATGAATCATTTTTGTGAGATGGTCTGAAACAACCATTATACAGGTACAATCTTGGGATCGTGGAAGTTGAACGATGAAATCTACACCTATTATTTCCCATGGTTTAGTTGGTACTGGAAGCGGAATAATTAAGCCATATGGTTTATGACGGCGTACTTTGCAAGATCCACATGTTTTACATGAAAGAACGTAATTGGAGATATCGTTCTTCATCAGCGGCCACCAATAATTCCTGCTAATTCTTTCAAGAGTTTTTTCAATTCCAAGGTGTCCTCCAAGTGGATCATCATGCATTTTTCGAAGTAAAGTAATTCTAAGATTAGAGGGAACAATAATTTTGTTATTAAAGTGGAGAATGTTATTTTTTAATTGAAATAGTGAACTTTTAAAATTTTTTGTTTTATCTTTGAATTTGTTAAGTATATTGGAACAATAAGGGTCTTGAGATTGCATTTCTTGAAGTTTGACTAAGTTATCTTCCATAGAGAGGCAAAAATTATTTTCTTTTAATAAAATTTGAGATTCATTAATGTTTTTGGTGAGGTAATCTGGTCTTCGGGATAACGCATCTGGTTTCCCACCTTGAACCCCAGGCCTATAAGAAAGAACAAAATCAAATTTGGATAAGAAGAGACTCCATCGAATTTGTCGGGGGCTCAATTTTTGAGGTTTTTTGAAAAACAGAAGATTCCTATGGTCCGTAAAAACTTTAATAGGAAATTTTGCTCCTTCAAGGTGATGTCTCCATACATCAAAGGCAGTAATTATCGCCAATAATTCCTTGTCATAGATAGCGTAATTCGTTTCAGGACTTGTCAGTGAACGGGAATAAAAGGCAATAGGATGGATTAAGTTGTCGATCGATGAGTTTTGAGATAATACACATCCGAGGGCAAATTCGCTTGCGTCAGTTTCCAAAAAGAATTCTTTATCTTGGTCTGGAAAAATAAGGATATCAGTTGAATTAAATGATTTCTTTAAACTATCAAAAGCATTCTGAGCATCCTTATCCCATAGAAAAGTATTATTCTTAGATAAAAGTTTTCTTAAAGGATCCATAATTTTTGCGTAATCTTTGATAAAACGTCTATAAAAATTTGTAAACCCAAGGAAACTTTGCAGTTCAGTAAGGTTTTTTGGAACTGGCCATTCCATAATGCATTTTATCTTGTCTTTATCCATTAGTAACCCATTAGCGGACACAACGAAGCCGAGAAAGGTGGTTTGTTTAACATGGAACTCACATTTCTCAATCTTGCAGTATAATCCATTATTTAATAACTTACTCAATACTACTTTAACATGATTAATATGTTGATTTTCATCTGAAGAATAAATGATAATGTCATCTAAATATATTTGAACGAATTTATTCAATTCTTCTGATAACGTGTCTTGAATGAACCTTTGGAAAACTGAAGGGGCGTTTCTTAATCCAAATGGCATTACTCTATATTGAAAATGTCCTAGTGGTGTCCTAAAAGCTGTTAAGTATTCACTATCTTTACTGACTCGCACGAGATTGTAAGCAGATTTGAGGTCTAATCTAGAAAATATTTGTGCCCCTTTAAAAACTTCGATAAGGTCATTAATTCTTGGAATTGGGAAACTGTTTCTTATTGTAATCGAATTGAGTCTACGGTAGTCAACACATAGACGCAACGATCCATCTTTTTTCTTCACAAACATTACCGGAGCACCTGCAGGAGAATTTGATTTAACAATGAACCCTTTGGTCAGATTTTCATGAATATATTTTTCTAATTCTTCCTTTTCCTTTCTAGTAAGTGAATAGATAGGTCCGAAATACAATTGTCCCCCAGGGATGATATTTATTGTGATATCGTAGGGTCTATGTGGCGGAAGGGTATCCGCATTTTTAGTTTCAAATACGTCCAGTAAGTTGCTATAATATCTTAAGATAATCTCTTTGCTTTTACTGTTATTTAGTTTTGACTTCAACTCCTTAGACATCATAATATAACATATTTCATCTTCAAAAAGGTCTTTCAGATCAGGTTTGGCAGTGTCTTCTGACATTAGGTCTTCAGTTACAATTGCGGCTGTGACGTTCTTTGTGGATTGGATCTTGGTGCCTTTACAAGATGGGCAATGATCCAAACAATTTCCTTCTAAAAAGAAAATGTGGTTATTCGAAAAGTTAATATATGGCTTATGGATGGAAAGCCAATCACGTCCCAAAATAGCGGATATTCCAGTAAGTTGAAGGTTGGCAACACTAAATTGGAATCTTTCTTTGTGATCAAATATGAAGAGATCTAATTGGCCAGTTGTATGAGTTATTTTCATAGTTTTGTTGTTTGGCAATCTAATTTCAATAGGGGAAGGTAGTTCAAAAGTTCTCAACTTCTGGGAGGAAACAAATTGCTTGCACATTAAACTTCTACTTGAACCTGAGTCGATTAATAGTCTAAGAGGAATTTTTTTATTTTTTCCTTGAATGTAAAAGGTAGAAACCATTTTTTGATCCGATTTACTGTTGGTGTAGCTAGTGGAAAGCGTAACTTCTTCTTTTCTTTTATAGTTATTATTTCTATTTCTTTTAATATCTTGATGTTTTCCGACAATATTAATTCTTCTTTTATTAGTTTTTTCATTTATTCCGTTATTTAAAATATTATTTCTGAAGTAGCAATATTTATCAATCTTTATAATAAGGTTTGTTGCCTCGAATAGCTTTGTAGGTAAATCCTTTTTGTCATATTCTTCCCTGACTTCCTCAATTAGTCCCCTTCTCAATAAGTCTATCAAGACAGAATCTGGCCATTTGATACGAGTTGCCAAATGTCGGAATTGTATTGTATATTCAGCTGCATTGCCTAATTTTCTTTGTTTTAAATTTAGCAGCCTTTCAATTAAAGAGTATCTTTGTTCTTTGGAATCTCCAAAATTTTCAATAAGAAGTCTCTTGAATTCTTCATAAGACAAATCATCCAAAATATCATCAGATTTAAGGGATAGTCCCCATTTCTTGGCAAGCCCTTTAAGGTTAATTGTGACATAAGATATCTTTGAAATATCATTGGTAAAGGAATTAGGATGATCTATTATAAATTTGTCACATTGACAGAGTAGTTCGTTAAGATTTAAAGATTCATTTCCCTTTGCATGGAGGTTCTCAGCAAGGATACCGTTAGGAGCAAAAAAAGTAGGGATAAATTCAGTAATTGTAGATATAAGTTTTGTTTCGTTGGCCGGAGTAGTGTTATTTTGGTCCATTTGATAAAGTAATAATGATATAATAAAGATAATAGTTTATTAATAAAATATTATTATTTTTAAAAAATTTTTTTTTTTTTTTTTTTTTTTTTTTTTTTTTTTTTTTTTTTT
>SVBD01000029.1 GCA_015059045.1 Erysipelotrichaceae bacterium | reverse complement strand
CCTTGTGGAGCCTTGATGTAAATGTTTTCTTCAAGTTCAGCATTTAGGTAAGCTGCTTTTACATCAATCTGATAAATGTTGTATCTATTTTGTGCTGCTATTGCTGTAACAAGTCTTAGCGAGTCTTGCCTGAGCGTTGGTGAAAATGTTACAGTGAAATCTATTCCATAGATTTGTGTGAATCCGCGTGCAACTAATCTTGCTTTCCTTTTTACAATATTACCATTGGCATCTAATTTATATTTGAATACCCATTTTGGTGTTATAATATTTGCATTCTTTGGTACATGGTCAACTACGGTGTAAACATTTAATTCTTTCATATTATTTAGTTCTTCTTCTACGGCTTTGAGCCATTCATCTTTATCATACTTATTTAAGATATCGTCATAATTGAATGGTTCAGTTGGAATGTTTACTGTTAAATTTGATACAATGTCGATAATGTCTTCTATATTAAATGATTTAATTCTCTTTGTTTTATTGTTATTTTCTTCAATGATTTCTTTATCTTTTCGTTTCCTTTTATTTACCTTTTTGTTGTTTACACGAGTTTGTTGTTTATTATTATTCCTAGTATTTTTCTTTCTGTTGTATGTTCTTGTTTTTCTTTTGTCAATTCCTACCTTTTCAAGTTCATCATTATTTTCATTATTAGTATTATTTCTTTCAGTTGTATTATTTTGCTCATTCTCTGTATTTAAATTACTTTCTTCAGAATTAATTTTATTTTTGTTTACATTTTGTTCTAAATTTCCATTTAAATTATTCATATTTGTTTCATTTATATTTTTTGAATTTATGTTTCTTTCATTTAATTTTACTTCACTAGTTTTATTATCTTCTGAATTTACACTATTATTGTGATCTAATGAAACCTTTTTATAATTACCTTTGTTTACATTTTCATTTACCTTTTCCATATGATTTTCGCGTAAATTATTTGAATGTTCATTTTCTATTAAATTTAAATTTTTATTTGTTGATTCATCATTTAAATTTCTTCCATCATTTTCAGAATTCGCGTCAATTTTAACATTGTTTATATTGTTCTTATTTTCATTTCTTGTGATTTCTTCTTTATTATTTGCATTAAATTGATTATTTTCGTGTTGATCATGATTAGATTCTTTGTTTACATTATAATTAGAATTTTGATTTTCAGAATTAAATTTTTGATTATTTAGATTTAAATTATTTAAATTATTTTCATTTAATTCTATTGGTTGATTATTTGAATTATTTAAATTATTATTTGAATTATTATTTAAATTATTATTTAAATTTGTAGAACTATTTAAATAATTATTGTTTTTATTTTCTGAATAAAATTGGTTAATTTTTGAATTTTCTGAATTTTCGGAATTTGTAAATTGTGGATTTTGCTGAAATGGTCGATTTAATGAGTTAAAATTATTATTTAAATTTTCGTTATAATAGTTTAAATTATTTTGATTTTGTGGACTTTGATTATGATTATATTGGACGGAGTAATTTGGATAATAAAGATTTAAATTATTGTGTGGATAAAATTTTTGATTGGGGATATTTTGAGTGAAGGGGTTATTTAAATTGTTGTCAAATATTACTTCTTCTTCAAGTGAACTTTGATCATTTTCTATCATATCATCATTATCATTTCCCCCTAATTTATTAATATCTAGAATATTAAGAAATTCTGGAGTAGAAAATGGAGCAGGGGAATTACCGGGGACGTCTTCAAAGAAAGAAACAGCTCTAGAAAGTACTACTTTATTATTTGAAATGTCGAAAATACGATAGGCTGTATGATTAATATCATCATATCCTAAGAAAATTCCCGGAAGTGTGGAGTCTGTGAATTTCTTTCTGAAATGTTTAGGAACGTAAAAGAAGACTTGGCAACCGAACACTTTTAGATGGTTGTAATCAACCTTTTCGTTATATAGAAGCTCGAAAGGCACTTGGTCATTTATTCCTTTGTGGGGTAGTCTATTGTGAATGTAATTAGCAGTATGGATAGCGTCTTCCCAGAACTTTCTGTTTAACTTTGACTCTGTTAGAAGTGAAGCAGCTGTGTATATGAGTTTTTCGTTAAGTCTTTCGGCTCTACCGTTTTGTTGGGGGTTGTATGGAACTGTTAATTGATGAATAATTCCATTTTCATTACAGAAGCTACTAAAATTTTTGTTGACAAATTCAGTTCCATTATCTGTTCTAATGAACTTAATATTAGTATTAAATATATTGTGGATCCTTTTATACCAGTTTAGGAAGGTGTAATAGACTTGATCTTTTGATTTTAAAAAATAAACCCAACTATATCTAGTGTGGTCATCTAGAATAGTAAGGAAATATTTATTACCATATAAGGAACTGTCAGGGGAGCTAACTGTGTCCATATGAATCAGGTCAAAAGGCTTTTTAGCTCTGCTATTTGAGGGTTTATATGGTAAATTTTTCATTTTCGAACAGGCGCAAACTTTGCATTTGTAATTTATAATTAATTTATTGAGTTTGTCTTTGAGTCTGTCAATGTTACAATGACCGAGCCTTTTGTGCCACAACTCCATATCATCGTTTACCTTGGAGAGTGAGTCACAAATGGTGTCACTGTTGTTGAATGTAAACTTCTTCTTAGATGTCCAGATTTTGTAAACTTTATTATAATTTGAGGTAACTGTGCATATTTTATTTTTATTTTTATTATATAACGATACACAGTTTTTATTATTGTCTTTGTAGAATGTTGTTGTATAATGTTTATCCGATAAACAATCAATGGAGATGAGACTTCTTTTAAACGCGGGCACATATAGCACATCACGTAAAGTTATTTTGTTATCATTAATGTACCCTAAGTAATCTCCCTTGTGAGTAGCTATTACTTTTCCTCCATCTGCAAAAGATATTACTTCCTCATGCTCTACCACATTTTCTAGACTCTTTAGATCATTCGTCATGTGGTAGGAGGATCCGGAATCAAGTGTCCAGTTTATTAAGCCGGCATTTCCGATAGCTATCTCAGATTCTATATTATCGGATGTGTAATAATCCAAACTTTGAGTTGGATTATTCATTTTCTGTTTTCTTCTTTTGTGTTTTGTTTTGGTGCCTCGGGGTTTTTTTCTTTGTTCTTGTTATGGCACTGCTTGATTCGTCATCAATCTCCTCATTGTGGTCTATGAGAACATTCTTTTCAAAAACTTTATTTAAATCTCTACTTTCTTCTTTATCCACCGTGGCTTGAGCATAACTAGATTCTCCAAATCTTTTTGATCTTGGATTTTTATTTTTTCTATGTCTATTTTCACTAGGACATTCTCTTGCTAAATGTCCTATTCCCCCACAATTGAAACATTTTGTGTTGTTTCTGTCCTTTTTGTCTATTTGTTTTGTTTTATTTGTTTTTCTAAGCCTCCTTTTATTTGTTTCGGCGGACATGTTCAAATTTCCTGTTCCTCTTCCTTTATTCATGGACATTTCTAATTGAAGTTGTTTGATTGTGGGAACGACCTCTGATAAATATTCCACACAATCTTTAAATTTGTTTCTGTAGATTATCATATTTGATGCTACACTAATTGACTGTGGTAACATTTTATATAAATAATCGAACTTTTCTTGATCAGTGAAACTTTCTCCTAAGTCTTCAAGTTCTTCGAAAGTTTCATTTAGATTTGTTATAAATATAACAAAATCTTCACTTCTTTCATACTTCATTGAGTCTAAACTATCTTTGAGTCTTCTTCTTCTTTCACCGTCTGATTCATTGTAGGAATTTCTTAAAATATTCCATAGTTCATAGGCGGTATACTTCCCAAAGTTTATTTTTCTTTTTACTATTTCCGTAACACTTCTATCGAGGATAAATTTTGCATGTTTATCATCATCAATCATTTCTTCAGTTACGGAAGTGTCATAAACTCTTCTTTTATCCCCTGGAATTTTTGTATAAGACCCCAAGGTTCCTGCTGGTATTTCAGAAATTCTCACCTTCTTTAAATATTCTTCGAATAAATAATCTTCTAAGTGGTGCATGGAGAGTATGTTTTTCATCTCCGGTGCCCAAATACTGTAATTTTCTTTGCCAACCAGTTTGATACTGGTTTCAGTAGCGTTATTGAATCTACTTATTTTCCTATCCCTGATAGGAGTAACAATTTTATTTACGGGTTCTTTGGTAGAAGTAGATTCAACCTCGATATCCTTACCCTTGTTTTTCTCGTTTAGGGTATTGTCAGATACAATTTCTTTTGTTGAATTCTCTTGATTCATTTTTATTTGAATTGTCTTTTCTTCTTCTGATTCTGTATCAGTATCGATTTTATATTTCATCAATATGAAATATATTAAGGTTAATAACAGATTTAAATCTGTAAACGTATTCACTTTTTCTGTTTATCGGTGAGTCTTGAGACTCTTAATCTTTTAA
>SVBD01000001.1 GCA_015059045.1 Erysipelotrichaceae bacterium | reverse complement strand
GATATAGAAACTGTTGTTAATAATTTTATAAACTATTACAATAACGAAAGATTACAAGAGAAAATAAAAGAGTTAACCCCGATCCAATTTCGAGAATTAACTCTTAGTGCTTCTTTTTAAACAGTCCGTTTTAATCAAACAGGTTCCTTTTGCCATCTTTTTTTTATTGTATTTTAATACTAGTAAAGTTTTATTATATATAATATAATAGATAAAATGAAAAGGGGATATTAATGAATATTATAGATATAATTATTGCTATTATCTACGGTATTGTCGAAGGAATTAGTGAATGGCTTCCAATTAGTAGTACTGGTCATCTAATAATTTTAGATAGATTTGTAAGTTTTCAAAACATAGGAGAAAATTTCTTCGAATTATTTATGGTTGTAATTCAATTAGGTGCTATTTTTGCAGTAATTTTAAGTTTCTTTAATAAATTATTTCCTTTTGGAAAAAACAAGAGTAAAGAAGAAAAGAAAACCATTTGGAAAACATGGTTATTAATTATTATCGCA
This sequence comes from Erysipelotrichaceae bacterium, assembly GCA_015059045.1. Taxonomy (GTDB): domain Bacteria; phylum Bacillota_I; class Bacilli_A; order RFN20; family CAG-449; genus UBA3210. The sequence continues at coordinate 228,279 of SVBD01000001.1, read as the reverse complement.
TGTATTCCTGCTGCAGTATTAGGTTTATTATTTGATGATATATTAGATCAATATTTGTATAATGAAATTACTGTATCAATCACATTAATTATCTATGGTATTTTATTTATTGTTTTAGAGTATTTTAATTCTAAAAAGGAATTTAAAATTAATGATGTAAAAGATTTTACATGGAAGACAGCATTAATTATTGGTGGAGCGCAAGTATTAAGTTTAATTCCTGGAACAAGTAGAAGTGGTGTAACTATTTTAGCGGCTCTTTTGATTGGGTGTAATCGCTCTTCAAGTTGTGAATTCTCATTTTACTTATCAATTCCAGTTATGTTTGGCGCATCATTCTTAAAGTTAATCAAATTCTTTTCAAATGGTAATATCTTAACAATTAATGAAATAGCTATTTTATTAACTGGTTGTATAGTTTCATTTGCAATAAGTGTTTTAGTTGTAAAATTCTTGCTAAAATTCATTAAAAATAATGATTTTAAACCATTTGGGATTTATCGTATTGCATTAGGAGTATTATTAATTGTAATATTCTTATTATAGAATAAGAGGGTTTATGAAAAAGTATTTGAAAATTTTTGTTTCTTCACTTGGTGCTGGCATATTGATTGCTTTAGGTGGATTTATCTTTTTGTCTTTAAAAGAAACATCGCCTTATTTAGGTGCGTTCTTATTTAGTCTTGGTCTAATAACTATCATTTCTTTTGGAATGTATTTATTTACCGGAAAAGTAGGATATATCTTTGATAATAAAGTTAATTACTTAATTGATCTATCTATTTGTTGGATTGGTAATTTATTTGGCGCTGTAATGACAGGATATTTACTTAGACTAACTAGAATTAATCTATTAAATGTTGCTAGCAAAGTTGTTGAAAGTAAATTAAATGATAATTTATTAAGTATTTTTATACTTTCAATTTTCTGTGGTATGATGATTTATATTGCTGTTGAATTACAAAAAAGAAATGTTTCAAATATCGTTAAATTAGTTGGAATAATTATGCCGATTATGGTATTTATTATTTCTGGATTTGAACATTGCGTTGCAAATATGTTTTATTTTTCATACGCGAATATGTGGTCATTAAAAGCAATTGGTTATTTACTAGTTATGAGTATCGCCAATGGAGTCGGTTCATTAATCTTATATTGGATCAATCGATTTATTAATGAAAAAAAAGGGTAATTTGGGTGAATAATATGAATAAATTATTTGTAGAAATGAAGGAATTAATTAATAAGCAAAATGATGATGAATTTGAATTCTTTATAGCAAATCATCAAGAATTATTAAAAGAAGATCCAATCTTATTTATTTCTAATCATGTTAGTTATTATGCAATTAAAGAAAATGTAAATAAAGTTTTAGAGGTTATTTCTTTTTATCAAAATGCCCCATATATTTCCATGACTGTAGAAGATCTATTAAAAGAATTAAGACAAAATGTTGAAAGGTTAAACGCTCCTAGAAAAAATATAACAATTGAGGAATTAAAAACAAATTTATTAAGTAAAAACGAAGAGAAAATCGCATCTTGCTTTGATTATCTTTCTAAAGTAAATATTAGAATTTATTTAGACATAATTAAGGAGTTTTTACTACAAGATGTGTCTTATAAATATAAGACACTTGCGCTTTTTATCTTAATCGAACAGAAAGTTGATGAAGATTTAAAAGTGTTGAAGGATGGTCTAGTTTATACATTAAATCCTAATATGCTAGAATTACCTTTTGATACTTATGAATATCAAGAATGCAAACGTCTAATTGAAGTATTAAATGAAGATCCTCAAGTAAAGGATTACGCAATAGAAATAATGAATACTTGTCAAATTAAAGAGTTTCCAGATTCATTTTTAACTTTAGACAATGTTGATTTTATGAAAGATATTTTTATTCATATGGCAAAAACATATTTATGTTTACAAAGTTCATTAATTGAACTAAGTAGACGTCATGAAATATCTATATCAAAGTGTGAGGAGATTATTTCAGAATTAAATCAAATCATAAGTAAATAATAATTTAATCAATCTTAATAAAACTTAAGGTTGATTTTTTTATAAAAATCAGTGAAAATAGCATAAATTTTACTTTAAATGTTAAATAATAATTTAAATTATTATTGTAAAGATTTTTTTCATAATATATAATCTTAATGTTGACTACTTAATAGGAGGAAGTAAAAATGGAAAAGAAAGTAGAAAGAAAAGAAAACCTTGAAGTCGTTGTTACATTAGTTTGTTCTGGCGAAGAATGGGCAAAATATACAAAAAAAGAATTTAACAAACAAGCTTCTAAAGTAACTGTTAAAGGATTTAGACCAGGACATGTTCCTGCAAGCATGGTTAAAGCAAGAGTTAATATGGCTACTGTTTTAAATGATGCATTAATCAATGCGGTTAACGATGGATTAACAGAAGTTGTTAGAGAAGAAAAACTTGAAGTTTACACACAACCTCAATTAGAAGTTTCAAAAATTTCTGAAACAGAATTTGAAGCAACAGTTAAATTTGCTCTACCACCAGAAGTTACATTAGGTCAATACAAAGGTTTAGGTATCAAAGAAAAACAAGTAAGAGTTTTAGAAAAAGACATCAAAGCTTATATTGATGATTTAAAAGCTCAACATTCAACAATGAAAGTTAAAAACGGAGAAGCTAAAAAAGGTGATACTGTAATTATTGATTTCGTTGGTTATGTTGATGGCGAAGCTTTCGAAGGTGGAGATGCAAAAGCTTATGAATTAGAATTAGGTTCTAACTCATTTATCCCAGGATTTGAAGATGCTTTAATTGGTATTAAAGCTGGTGAAGAACGTACTATTGAAGTTACATTCCCAGAAAACTATGTTGAAAAATTAAAAGGCAAACTAGCTAAATTTGATGTAACATGTTCAGATGTTAAAACAAAAGTAACTCCAAAATTAAACGAAGAATTCATTAAAGAATTAAATTTTGAAGGTGTAACTGATGAAGAAACATTAAAAGCATACTGCAAAACAAAGATTTCTGAAAGAAAAGCACAAGAAAACAAGAATGAACAATTAAACGAAATCATTAACACAGCTATCGCTAATGCTGAAGTTAAAGTTCCTGAAGTTGTTGTTAAAGAAGAAGCAGATGCAATGTTAGAACAAGTTATGGGTCAATTAAAACAATCTGGTTTATCATTTGATGATTATTTATCAATCAATGGTAAAACTAAAGAAGAATTAGAAGAAGCTCGTAAACAAGATGCTTTAAAAAATATTAAATCAGCATTAGTTGTTAATAAAATTATGCAAGTAGAAGGTTTAGTTGTTACTCAACAAGTATTAGATAACCATTACCAACAATTAGCTGAACAATACAATATGAATGTTGAAGATGTTAGAAAAACATTAGAAGGTAACAAAGAAGCATTCGTAAGACAATTATCTAATAAAATCTTTATGGATTTTATGTTAGCAAATAACTAATTATTTGGAGAATAAATGATTATTCTACCAAATGTAAAAGGAGGTAGATTTAATGAGTGAAGTAAATAAAGAGTTAATCCCATTACTTGTCACAAGAGGAATCATTGTCTTTCCAGGTTGTAGCGAACAATTAGATGTCGGTCGTTTATTTTCAATGAACGCTGTTACTACATCTTTAAATTCTTTCGATGGAAGAATTGTAATTTGTAGTCAAAAAGATCCAAATAAAAATGAAATTAATTTAGATTCAATTTATCAATATGGATCTTTATGTAACATTAGTTCTGTTCGTGAGCAAAAAGGATTTTACCGTATTAAAATTACAGCGTTATCTAGAGTCAAATTAAAAGATACTAATTTGACTTTAGTTGATGATGCTGATTATATGAAAACTGATTTTGACGTCGTTGAAACTATTAATGATGAAGATGTAAAAATTGAAGAAACATTAATGAGTCAAATTGTTGATTTATTATCTCGTTTTGGCGCAACTACTCTTCCACCATCAGTAATTAATAAATTACAAAAAGGCATTACATCTGAAGAATTATCAAATCAATTATGTCAATATTTCCCTATTTCTTTAGAAAACAAGCAAAAAATGCTTGAAGAAAAAGAAATAACTGTAAGATTACGTTTCATCTATCAAGCACTTGAAGAAATGAAAGATGCAGCGGAAATTGAAAAAAATATCAATCGTCGTGTCAGAGAAAAAACTGATAAACAACAAAAAGAGTATATTTTAAGAGAAAAACTTAAAGCTACCCAAGATGAATTAAATCAAATGATGGGTAATGACGAAGAGAATGAAGAACAAGAAATTCTTCGTAAACTTGAAGAGCAAGAATACCCTGAAGAAGTATCTAAAAAAATTAAAAAGGAACTTCAAAGATATAAGCAAATGCCAGGTGCTTCTTTAGAAGCAAGTATGGCTAAAACATATATTGATTGGCTTGTCGATTTACCTTGGTCTAAGAAAACTGAAGATAATGATTCTTTAGAAAATGTCGTTAAAGTATTAGATGAAGATCATTATGGTTTAGAAAAGGTAAAACAAAGAATTGTTGAATATCTTGCTGTTAAAAAGATGACAAATTCTTTAAAAGCTCCAATTATTTGTTTATATGGTCCTCCAGGAGTTGGTAAAACATCTTTAGCTAAATCAGTTGCTAGAGCCTTAGAAAGACGCTTTGTAAAGGCTAGTTTAGGCGGACTTTATGATGAAGCTGAATTAAGAGGACACAGAAGAACTTATGTTGGTGCAATGCCGGGTAAAATTATTAAAGGTATTAAAAATGCCGGTGTATGCAATCCAGTATTTTTACTAGATGAAATTGATAAGATGGCGTCATCAAATAAAGGGGATCCTTCAAGTGCGTTACTTGAAATTTTAGATCCAGAACAAAACATTTTCTTCCAAGATAACTATATCGAAGAAAATTATGACTTAAGTAATGTCTTATTTATTTGTACTGCAAACTATTTGCAAAACATTCCAGCACCTCTAAGAGATCGTTTGGAATTAATTGAATTGAACTCATATACAGATATTGAAAAATTAAATATTTGTAAATCACATTTAATTGAAAAGCAAAGTAAATTAAATGGTTTAAAAGAAGGTCAAATTTCTTTTGAAGATGATGCAGTTCAATTTGTAATTGATTACTATACTAGAGAAGCTGGTGTTAGAGAACTCGAAAGACAAATTTCTACAATATGTAGAAAGGCAGTTGTCGAATTTTTAACAAAGAAAGAAATTACTCATATCAATATTGATATTGAGAAAGTTAAATCATATTTAGGTACATATAAATATGAATATTCAAAAAAAGAGAAATCAAATCAAGTAGGAGTTGTTACAGGTCTAGCTTATACTGAATTTGGTGGAGATATCCTTCCTATTGAAGTAACTTACTTTGAGGGCAAAGGAGAATTAGTAATTACTGGTAACTTAGGTAACGTTATGAAGGAAAGTGCAACTATCGCTCTTGACTATGTCAAGAGTAAGGCATCTAAATATAACATTGATCCTAAATTCTTTGAATCTCATGGAATTCATATTCACGTTCCAGAAGGAGCAGTACCAAAGGATGGACCAAGTGCTGGTATCGCCTTAACTACTGCGGTAATTTCTTGCTTAACTAATACAAAAGTTAAATCGACAGTAGCTATGACTGGTGAAGTTAACTTAAGAGGACAAGCTCTTGCTATTGGTGGATTAAAAGAAAAATCTCTTGCAGCATTAAGAAGTGGAATTAAAACTATTGTTATTCCTCGTGATAATCAAAAAGATATTAGCGATTTACCACATGAAGTTAAATCAAAACTTGAAATTATTTTAATGGATCAAGTAGATGATGCTTTAGAAGTAGCTTTTGAAAAATAATATGATTAATTTCCGTAATATAAAATTTATTAAATCTGCAATTAACAAAGAAGATGCATTATTAGACTTACCTAATGTTGTTTTTATTGGAAGAAGTAATGTTGGTAAATCAACTTTAATTAATCTAATTGCAGATAACAAAGGACTTGCCTTTGTTAGTAAAAGACCTGGTCAAACTAAACTATTAAATTACTTCAATGTCGATCGTAAATTTTACTTAGTAGACGCTCCAGGATATGGATATCGTAAAACTGGTAAAAAAGATGACTTTGATAAAATGATGGATTCTTATTTTAATGAAAATGAGAGTTTAAAATTAGTAATTTGGTTACTAGATTCAAGAAGAACGTTATCAAAAGAAGATATTGACTTCTATGAATTCTTAAAAGATTTAAATGTTAAATCCTTATTAGTTTTCACTAAAAGTGATAAACTAAATCAATCTGAAAAGTCAAAAGTAATTAAAATGGCTAAGGAAAATCTTAGTGAGTTTGAATACATCTTAACTTCTTCGTTAAATAAAAGAAATATTGAAGATTTAAGAAAGAAGATTGAAATAAAATTATACGAAGACTAGAGATTAACTTATCTCTAGTTTTTTTTATTATATTTTTATCATTTATTTCATATTTTTATATAGGTGATATTATGATTAAAGAATTTGTTCATGATTTATTGTTTGAAGATGAGATTGAAGATATTGAAATTTTATCTTCATCGTTAAACAATGATTTTTTAGAATGTGAATTAAAATGTAAATGTAAAGATTTAGAAAAGATAGAAAAATGTAAAATCCCATTAAAAGATAAGATGGATATAACCAATTATAATGATTACATTTTTGATTTAGTTGATATCGATTGTTCTTTAGAAAACTCTCAAATTTTATTAAAAGGTAAAATTGATTATAGGAAAAAAGAAAAGTTAGAAGATAAATTTTCAATTGACCCATTTAAACAATCGTTATTGAAGTCTTTTATTTCTTTTAAAAGAAATAAGGAAGAGGTTGATGTTATTTCTACATTAGATAAAGAAATAATACCTTATCAAGATTTAGAAATAGAAGAAGATAATAATATTGAATTTATTAATGAGTCAAAAGAAGAAGTAGAGGATTTAAATGTAAGTACCAAAACTAAGAATAAAGTAGAAAACGATAATGATGTTTTAATTAAAGATAACTATGTTTCATCATTTTTTTATTATCGATTAACAAATGAAGAAAATATTAACGATATTATTAAAAAATTTAATATTAGTTTAGATGATTTTTATCGATACAATAAAAAAAGTGAATATAAGGAAAATAGTTTAATTAGAATTAAAAAACATGAAAAGTAAAATTGGTTACTTATATAATATTGAAGTAAAAAATATTATTAAATTGACTCCAAATTGTTATAAAATTATTACAAATGAAAGTTCTTATCTATTAAAAAAAGTCGATACATTAAATAAAGAAAACATCTATATACGTTTACTTTTAGCTAAAGTCCCTTTTTTTAATTTACCTTTAAAAAGTATTAATGATAGATTTGTAGAAGAAATTGAGCAAAATTACTATAGTTTAAGTTATTTTTATAAAGATGAAGTTAATCCTTTGGTTGAATTACGAATACCATTTTATATTAAAGCTATTGGTTTGCTTCATCAAAATACAATTTATCCATTAAAAGTCAATGATGGTTATTTTAAAGAGTCATTAGATTATATAGAAAATAAAATTAACATCATTAGAGATAAAATTGATTCAAGGATGTTTTATCTAGAACGAAGAGATTATCATTCACCTTCTGAATGGTATTATATTACTAGTTATCCATTTTTTAATGATGCATTAAATAAAAGTCAAAAATATTTAGATTTGTTAAATAGTGAATTTGAATCACTACAAAATATTGAACTTACTTTAACATATCAAAATTTTGAAATAGAGCACATATTATTAAAAGAAGAAAAGATTGTTTCACTAGAAAAAATCCAATATGCTCCTTGTGTATATGATCTAGTAGATTTTGTTGAAAAGAATTTTAATAGTAAAATCGATATCAGCGCATTAATAAATAATTATTTAGCAATAAATCCTTTAAATTTATATCAAAAATATTGGTTATTAGCCTTATTATATATTCCTCAAATTATTCAAGAATCAAATGAAATTAAAGATATAGAAGCAATCTATTTATCCTTAAATTACATTAAAATAATTGAAAAAATAGAAAGTGTATTACTTCCAGATGAAAGTTAATCTTTAGTTAATAAACTCAAAGTAAAAATTACAATCATTATAACTAAAATAACTTGATTTAATTTTATTGGAGATAAAATAAATAATATTGCTTGATAGATTAATAAAAATGGAAGAGAATCAATTAATCTTTTTTGATAAAAAGGAAGTTTTTGTTTAATATATTTCACTAGTTTTTTCATAAGTCACCTAGTAAACTATATTCTTTAACCAATAAAATATTTCTTTTAAAAAGAAATTATTGACTTATTGGAAGGAAAAAGAGAAAATAAATTCATACGTTGAATAAGAAGTGATTTATAAAATAATCATAGAGAGCTTATGGTTGGTGGAAATAAGTATTTATTATAAATCTTGTCGCTTAGGAGTATGAAAGTAATGTTTCCGTTAATCGCGTTAAGATTATTAATGAGGGAATAGAATAAAGCAAATTTCTTTACTTATATGATTCTATTCTGAATATAGGTGGTACCACGGTTTAATCGTCCTAATAGATTTTATTCTATTAGGATTTTTTTATAGGAGGAAAAAAGAATGTTAGATAAACGTTACAATCCAAATGAAATTGAAAAAGGTAAGTATGATGTATGGAAAGAAAAAGGGTATTTTAGAGCAAATGATAAGTCTAAACCAAAATTCTCTATGGTTATACCTCCACCAAATGTAACTGGTAAATTACATATTGGTCACTCATGGAACACAACAGTTCAAGATATTATTGCTAGATATAAAAGAGCAAAGGGATTCGATGTATTATGGCTTCCAGGTATGGACCATGCAGGAATTGCTACTCAAGCAAAAGTAGAAGAAAGATTAAGAAAAGTTAATGGTGTTTCTCGTTATGATTTAGGTAGAGAAAAATTCTTAGAACAAGCTTGGGCTTGGAAAAAAGAATATGCTGATACAATTCATAATCAATGGAAAATGATGGGTCTTGCTTTAGATTATTCTAAAGAAAGATTTACTCTTGATGAAGGTTTAAATAAGGCGGTTAGAAAAGTATTTGTCACTTTGTATAATAAAGGTTTAATCTATCAAGGTGAAAGAATTATTAACTGGGACCCAGTATTTAAAACAGCTTTAAGTAATATTGAAGTAGTTTACCAAGATGATCCAGGTAAAATGTATTACTTTAAATATTTCTTAGAAGGCAGTGAAGAATATTTAACAGTTGCAACAACACGTCCAGAAACAATGTTTGGTGATGTTTGCGTTGTTGTAAACCCTAAAGATGAAAGATATAAAGATGTAGTTGGCAAAAAAGTAGTTAACCCTGCAAATGGAGAATTAATACCAATTATTGCTGATAGCTATGTTGATGTTGAATTTGGAACTGGTGCAATGAAATGTACTCCTGCGCACGATCCAAATGACTTTAAGATTGGTCAAAAATATGGCTTCCCTCATCCTATTTGTATGAATGATGATGCAACTATGAATTCTTTAGCGGGTAAATATGAATCAATGGATCGTTATGAATGTAGAGATAAATTGGTTAAAGATATTGAAGATAATGGCTGTTTAATTAAAATTGAAGAAATGACTCACCAAGTTGGTCATAGTGAAAGAAGTCATTCTGTTGTTGAACCAATGTTATCAAAACAATGGTTTGTTAAAATGGAACCACTTGCCAAAGCTTCGCTAGAACTTCAAGAAGATGAAGAAAGAAAAATCGAATTTATTCCTGAAAGATTTAATAAAATCTTTACTAATTGGATGACAAATTGTGAAGATTGGTGTATTTCTCGTCAATTATGGTGGGGTCATAGAATTCCAGCTTATTATCATAAAGATACACACGAATTATTAGTTAGTGAAGAACCACCGGCAGATATTGAAAACTGGATTCAAGATGAAGACGTTCTTGATACTTGGTTTAGTTCAGCGTTATGGCCTTTCTCAACATTAGGATGGCCTGAAAAAACTGAAGACTTTGAAAGATACTATCCAATTGATGTAATGGTAACTGCATATGATATTATTTTCTTCTGGGTTAGTAGAATGATTTTCCAAGGTTTAGAATTTACTGGAAAACGTCCATTTGATAAAGTATTAATCCATGGATTAATTAGAGACGCACACGGTAAGAAAATGTCTAAATCAAGTGGAAATGGTGTTGACCCTGTTGATGTAATTAATCAATATGGTGTTGATGCTTTAAGATATTTCTTAACAACATCAACTTCTCCAGGACTTGATACTCGTTATATTGAGGAAAAAGTTCAAAGTAGTGCAAATTATTTAAATAAAATTTGGAATGCATCTAGATTTATTTTATTAAATATCAATGAAGGTGAAACTGATTTTGAAATTGATACTAATTTATTAGATGATGTTGATAAATTTATTTTAACTAGATTAGAAAAAACTATCGCTAAAGTTACTTCTAATATGGAAAAATACGATTTCGCTAATGCTTCAACTCACTTATATAATTTTGTTTATGATGATTTCACATCTTGGTATGTTGAATTATGTAAAATTAAATTAAATGGAGAAGATCAAGCATTAAGAAAGAATACTTTAGCGGTATTAATCAAAGTATTAAAGTCAATACTATTAATGATTTATCCATATACTCCATTTATTTCTGAAGAAATCTATACTAACTTACCAACTCATTTAGATTCAATTATGCTAGATAGATATCCAGAAGTAGAAGAACAATTTATCTTCCCTGAAAGTGAAGAGAAAATTGATGATATTATTACGATGATTAAAGATATTCGTTCTTATAAAGTTGAAAATAATTTAGCCCCTAATGCTCAAATTAAATTAACATTAATTCCAAATGAAAATATTGATTTAACAAGTTATTTAACATATTTAAAGAGATTTACATTTGCTAGTGAAATTAATATTAAAGAACATGGAGAAGGTAATATTAAGGTATATAAATTTGCTAAGTTATTAATCGAAGATAATATCAATAAAGAAGAATTATTAAATAAATTTAATAAAGAAATTGCTAGATTGACTAGCGAAGTAGCACGTTGTGAAAAAATGTTGAGTAACCCTAACTTTGTCGCAAAGGCACCAGAAGCTAAAATTAATCAAGAAAAAGAAAAATTACAAGCATACAAAAATGAATTACAAGTATATATTGAGAAGAAAGCTCAATTATAGAAAGGAAATTTATGAATATTAATGAAATTAAATATGGCTTCAAATTACTTGAAGTTGTAGAACTAAATGATTTAAACGCTAAACTTTACCACTATGAACATTTAAAATCTGGTGGTAATGTTTATCATGTTGAAAATGATGATACAAACTGTTGTTTTGCAATTGGTTTTAGAACACTCCCTCAAGATAGTACAGGTGTATGCCATATTATTGAACATAGTTTACTATGTGGCTCTAAAAAATATCCTTTAAAAGAACCATTTGTTAATTTATTAAAATCATCTCTTTCTACATTCTTAAACGCTTTTACTGCATATGATTGGACTATGTATCCTTTCGCTTCTCAAACTCCTAGAGATTTTGATAATATTTTAAGCATTTATTGCGATGCAGTATTCAATCCTTTATCAATGATTGATCCAAAACCATTCTTACAAGAAGGTTGGCATTTAGAATTATTCTCAAAAGATGAATTACCTCAATATAAAGGCGTTGTATACAATGAAATGAAAGGAGCTATGAGTAGTGTTGATGAAGTATTAACTCAAGCAACTTTAGAAGCAATGTATAAAGACACTTTCTATAAAAATAATTCTGGTGGAGATCCAGATGTTATTCCTGAATTAACTTATGAAGATTATAAAGCTTTCTATAAGAAGCATTATACTCCTCAAAATGCCATGACTTATTTCTATGGGGCATTAGATATTGAATCAAAATTAAAATTCTTAGATGAAAATTACTTCGATTCATTTGAAAAGAGCGAAGAGGAAATAGTTATTGTACCTCAAGAACCATTTGTCAATCTTGATTATGAAAAAGACTATGAAATTGGTGAAGAAGAAGATGTTAAAGATAACACATATATGAGTTTGTGTTATGGTTTAGATCATTATGATAACTACGAAGAATATATGGCAATGCAAATTCTTTGCGATGCTTTATTTACTAAAAATGACTCACCAGTTAAAAAGATATTATTAGAATCAAAATTAGGACAAAATGTTTCAGTTTACATTGATGATGATAATATTATTCCAGCTCTTCATGTTCGTTTACAAAAATCTAATAAAGATAAAAAAGAACTATTTAAGAAAACTTTTGAAGATGCAGTAAGAGATATTGTAAATAAAGGAATTGATAGAGAATTACTTTTAGCATCTATTAACTTTGCTGAATTCCAAGATAAAGAAATGGATATGGGAAGAATGCCTAAAGGTCTTCACTTTGCGATGATTATGATGGGTAGTTTCAACTATCGTTCATCAATGACAAGTCATTTAGAATTCTCAAAATATTATGAAAAATTTAGAAATGAATTAAAAACTGATTATTTTGAAAGAATTTTAGAAAAATATATTTTAAATAGTAAGCATAATGTTCAAGTCGTAGTTAATCCTTCTAAAACTTTAGCAAAAGAAAAAGAAGAATTAATGAAAAAGAAAATGGCGGATATTAAAGCTAATATGAGTGAACAAGAAATTGATGATTTAATAAAATTAAATCAAGAATTGCTCGCTTATCAAAATCATGTTGATACTAAAGAAGAATTAGCTACATTACCTAAATTAGAATTAAAAGATATTCCTTCAAGAATTAACTTCTTAGATTCTAAAAAAGTTAGATGTAAAAAAATGGAAGTATTCTCTCATGAATTAACTACAAACAAGATTGGTTATTTAAGAATGTATTTCAATTTAAAAGTTTTAACTGAAGAAGAATTACCATATGTTAGTTTGTTAACTAAACTATTCTTAAATGTTAAAACTAATAAACATACAAGTTTAGAGTTAACTAATTTAGTAAAAACATATTTGGGAGATTTATCTTTTAGAATTACAACTCTTTCCAAAGATAAACATAATTGTCATTTATTACTTGGGGTATCTTCTTCTGCATTGTTAGAAAATATCCCTCAAATTTCTACATTAGTAAGTGAAGTATTATTAAAATCAAAATTTACAAAAAATGAAATTAAACAAAATTTAAATCAACATATCAATAATTTAAGAAGAGGAATTATTGGTAATGGTATGGCTATTGCAATGAGTGAAGCTAAAGCACATACTGCATTAGATGCATATTATTCGACATTATGCATGCAAGGACCTAGACTTTATAATTTCTATAATGATTTATTAAAGAATTTCAATTATAAGGAAATTTCAAATAAATTAAATGATATTTGTAAGAAATTATTTGCATATTCAAATGTTAAAGTTTCTATTTCTGGTGATAGTGAAACATTATTAGAAATGAAGAAAATGATCAAAAAGATTAAATTAAACAATATTGTTAACGAAGAAAAATTAAATGTTAATTTAGAAGCACCTAACAAAAAAGCTTTAATTATTCCATCTGGAGTTTCATATAACGCTTTAGCCTTTGATTTAGAAGAACCTGGATACAAGTTTAATGGTAGTAGTTTAGTATTAACTAATATTGTTAATTACGATTATTTATGGAACGAAATTAGAGTTAAAGGTGGAGCATATGGTTGTGGATTATCTATTAGTAGAAATAACGATTTATGTTTAGGTACATATCGTGATCCTAATGTAAGTAATTCATATCAAGTCTTTGAAAATCTTCCAAATTATTTAAGAAAATTTAAAGTTTCTAAAGATCAATTTGAAAAATACATCATCGGTGCTTTAGGTAATTTTGATTCTCCAATGTCGACTCCTTCTTTCATCAATAATGGAGATGTTTGCTATTTAACTTCTTACACTAAGAAAGAAAAAGCAAAACTAAAAAAAGAAGTAATTTCCGCTAAACAAAAGGATATTAATGAATTCGCTAAAGTGTTTGAAAGTATGATTGAGAAATCATCTAAATATACAATTGGTAATTCAACAAAAATAAATGAATATCCTTTTGATGAAATCAAGTCTTTATAAAATAGTAAAGCCGTAAGTAATCTTACGGCTTTTTTTAATATTGAATTAGTTTGCGTTCTTTGAGAGAATAATAGGAATCTTTTCCAAAAATTAAATGATCTTGGAAAAAACAATTGACTCCTAAGGCTAATACGATTAAATTTTCCGTTTGTTCTATATCCGCCATACTTGGGGAGGGATTACCAAGCGGATGATTATGAATTATGTAAAATTTGCTCGCATTGTATTTTACAAAAGTGGATATTACTAATTTTGACGAAAAGGCAATTGCTCCTTCATTTCCTGAAAATAGTTCTTTAATGAACAGTAATTGATTTCTTTGATTTAGTAAGACAATGTAACATTTTTCTTGATGAACATCATTAAAAATGTTCTTAAAATAATTTATTAGGAAGGTCAAATCAACATACATTGAAGTAATAGATGTGTTGATTCTTTTGGTGAGTTCAAAGATGGCTAAAATGTTTAATGCTTTAACTTTACTAATGCCGGGAATTTCTATTAATTCATTATAAGTTAGTTTGTTTAAATCACTAATACCATTAGCTTTAATTAGAATGTTCATGGCTATATCCATTACTGATGATTCTTTTGTGCCTTTGGATATAAGTAGGGCAAGTAATTCAATATTAGTAAGGGAATCAAGTCCTAAAAGAAGAGCTTTTTCTCTAGGACGCTCCATTTTTGGAAGCTCTTTAATATTTACCATTATGACCAAGTAAATTTAAATCCACCAGGAATGGTAGTACTTCCACTAGATGACATAAATAATCGATAGCAAATTACTGCAACAATTGCCGCGGCAAGACAGGCCATAACAGCTGCAATAGTAAATAGTTCGCCACCTTGAATTTCTGCCATTTCAAATGTGGTTAGATATTTCATTTTTTTCACCTCCTATTAATTAGTTATCTTTTTTTTGAAAAATTACCCACATTTTTTTTAACTGACAATATTCGACATAGCAAATGTAGTTAAATATAACAGGAGGCGTATTATGGAAGAGTGTTTTTTAATTACAAATAATGAAGAATTACTAAAATGTATTATTAGACTTGAATATTTAAATAATATTCGACAATTCGTAAAAATTAGATTGATTATTGCAAAAGAAATGTTTGATCAAGCATTAAAATCTATTTTTTCAAAAATTAGTTTTGATAATAATGCGATTGTTAATAGTATTGAAGTAATACGAAATGACTATGTTGTTTATGAAAATGATAATTTTGCTCTTGATGAAGAGTTGACATCTAATTCGATTATCAAGTTTAAAATACCAAGGGAAATGACTTTAAAGGTTCATAAGAATTTAATTGTATTAAACGACGTTGAAGGAAGAATAATTCTAATGAATGAAGATTCTTCTTTTACTTGTTATAAGACTTGTGGAGCAATAATTTCAAACATTAAATCTAGCTCTAAACCTCTTTTTGAAAATAGGGTTCACATTAGAGGAGATCAATTAATATGAAAGAAATCCTTTTAGTTACTAGCGGTAAAGGTGGAGTAGGTAAATCTACATTAAGTGCATTAATTTCATTAAAATTATCCTCAAGAAAGAAAGTTTTGATTATTGATTCCGATCTTGGATTAAATAATTTAGATATAATTTTTAATATTAAATCTAATCAATATGATATTTTAGATGTAGTTAAAGGAAGATGTAATTTAAGCGATGCGTTTATCAAAGTTAAAGAAAATCTTTATCTATTAAATTTATGTATTTCAATAAGCGTTGATAAATATCCAGATGATTTATTAGAGGCAATTATTGAATATGTAAAGGATGAATTTGAATATATAATAATAGACTCACCAGCTGGTATTGAAAAAGGATTTAATAATGCTTTAAAAGTGGCAAATAAAGTGGTTGTAGTATTAAATGATGAACTTACTTCTTATGAGGATGCAAGGAAAATAAAAAGATTATGTAGTATAAATAATATTAAAAATATTATCTATGTTATGAATCGATTTAATAAGAAAGAATCGGTTAAAGAATATATAAGAACACGTATAACACATTATTTATCAGAAAAAAATCTCTTATATATTAATTCGATTCAAGGAAGTATATATAAAAAGTTTCGAATACTTAGTCATGATAAAGAATTCTTAAAGTTAATATTCCAAATAAATAATGGTAATGTTGTTAAAGTGTTCTAAATTTTAATTACTAAACATATATTGGAAATAGGTGAAAATTATGGAAACAGCAAATCAAATTAGAAATCGACTTACAAATGAAAAGAAAAGTAATGTATTAAAATTTTTCTCATTAATATTTGGTATTATAGCAATTGTATTGGGAGTTCTTATATATATGAAAAAAGATGAGAACGCCACATTTTTAAAAGAGAATTTTAATGTAGAAACATCTTTTAAGGAAACGAATACGAAAATTGATGCATTTTTAGCTTCTCTTTTTACATTTAAAAATGTAACAAATAAAGATCAATTAGTTAATCAAAATGTTATTTATTTACCAAGTGAGCAAAGTTCATATTTTACATGTGAAGGTGAATTAATTCCTTCTTTATCAGATGGAATAGTATATCAAGTTAGTTTAGAAGAAGATAACTCTTATACAATTTTGGTAGAGTACGACAACAGTCTTATTGTTTGTTATTACCAAGTTTATGAACCATTAGTAAAAGTCTATGATCAAATTAAAAAGGGAGATTATATTGCTTCTTATAATACTGAATTTAAGGCTTTATTTAAAAGAAATGGTAAATTAATTACCTATGAACAAATATAAATGGTTATAATTCATCCCTTTACTATTATTTATATTCTTCTTTCTTTAATGACTAACCATTATTATGGGTTAGTCTTTCTTTATCTTTTTGGATTTATTCATGAATTATCGCATGTTTTAACTGCTAAGTTTTTTCATATTAAAACTAAAGAAATAATTCTTTATCCAACTGGATTTAAAGCGAAAATTGATGATTTTACGCATCTTTCTTGTATTAAGCAATTTTTGATAATTATCGCGGGTCCTCTTTCTTTTTTTATTTGTTTATTAATTATTAATAATTTATATTATTTTGATATTATTTCAGGATATGGTAAAAGATTGTGCAATCAATATAATTTGTTAATTTTACTTTTTAATTTACTACCGTGCTATCCACTTGATGGAGGGAAAATAATTGATTTAGGAATCGCTCAGGTAGTTGATGAATTCTCGTGTAGAATTATTAGAATAATTATTTCTTTTTTTATCATAATTGGAATGATTTTTATAATAAAATCACTTGGTGACTTAATGTTATTTTCATTTGTTTTATTTGCATTTATAAGTGAATTTATTCATCTTAAGAAAAACTATATTTTGTTTTTGATTAAACGAAAAATTACTAAATGTGATTATAAAATTAAAGTATTAAAAAAAGCTAAAATATATCGATTTAGAAACAACTATATGATTGATAGCAAAAAAAGAATTTTAGATGAAAGTGAAATCATCGATAAAATTATTAAAAAGCAATAATATTACTTTAAATAAAGTAATTTAATCAATTTATGGTGGAAATATCAAAATATATGAAAATTATATTGAAAAAATCTTTATCTTATGATAAATTATTTACGTTGTCGCCTAATAGAGGGCCTCAACCGCATTGAAAAGGTAACAAAACTGAATTATTTCGACCTTAAAAGCGAGTCTAAGTCTATAGAAAATAGGAGGTAACTTATGTACGCAATTATCGAAACTGGCGGAAAACAAGTTAAAGTAGAAGTTGGATCAAAAATCTATGTTGAAAAATTAGATGTAGAAGTTGGATCAACATATACATTTGACAAAGTCCTACTTGTCAGCGATAAGGAAGCTAAAGTTGGAGCACCTTATGTTGAAGGAGCTACAGTTGTTGCTAAAGTTGAAAAACAAGGTAAAGAAAAGAAAATCTTAGTTTTCAAATATAAGAGCAAAGCTAACTATCGTAAAAAACAAGGACATCGTCAACCATTTACTTGTTTAACTATTGAATCTATCAATGCTTAATCATGATTAGAGTAAAGAAAATTTTTACGAAGAATGAATTATGCGGTCTTGAAGTTAAAGGACATGCTAATTCAGATGAACACGGCAAAGACCTAGTCTGCGCTGGAGTATCTTCAATCATTACAGGTGGTTTCAATGCTTTAGTTAAAGATGAAATCGAAGAAATTACTTTAGAAGAAGGATACGCTAAAGTAGTGGTAAAAAGTGATGCAAATTATTCTAGAATTGTCCTAGATGTAATGTTAACTCAATTATTAACGATTGAAGAAAGTTATCCACAAAACATTAATATTAAGTAGAAAAAGGAGGTTGCAAAAATGATGTTTACATTAAATATTCAATTATTTGCTTCTAAAAAGGGTGTTGGATCAACTAAAAACGGACGTGATTCTGAATCAAAACGTTTAGGTGCAAAAAAATCTGATGGCCAATTCGCAACTGCTGGTTCAATTATCTACCGTCAACGTGGTACAAAAATTTATCCAGGTGTTAACACTATGAAAGGTGGAGATGATACAATCTTCGCTACATGTGATGGAATTGTTAAATA
The DNA here is from genome assembly GCA_015059045.1 of Erysipelotrichaceae bacterium. GTDB lineage: Bacteria > Bacillota_I > Bacilli_A > RFN20 > CAG-449 > UBA3210. Next base: position 209,587 of record SVBD01000001.1, on the reverse strand, counting down.
CGAACGCTGGGGTAAAAATAGAACAAAGGCTTGCGTCTATCCAGTCGAAGCTAAATAACTTAGATTTAATAAAGTACCTAAATATTTAGGTACTTTTTTTTGGAAAATGTACAAACTATATTAAGGAGGTGTACATATGTTTATCGATAAGGCAAAAATTACTGTAAAAGCTGGTAAAGGTGGCGATGGTGCTATCTCGTTTTTACATGAAAAATTTATTGAAAAAGGTGGCCCTGATGGAGGAAATGGTGGTCATGGAGGTAGTATTTATTTCAAAGCTACTAATGATGAAACTACATTAATTAACTATCGTCATGCTAGAAAAGTTATGGCTAATGATGGTGGTAAAGGCGCTAAAAAGAATATGTATGGTAAAAAAGCAGAAGACATTTATTTAAATGTTCCTGTTGGTACTGTTATTTTTAAGGAACCAGAGCATGAATTCTTATGCGATTTATCTAAAGAAGGTCAAACATTTTTAGCGGCTAAAGGTGGTCGTGGAGGAAGAGGTAACGCTTGCTTTGTTACTTCAACTAATAGAGTTCCTCGTGTCGCAGAAAATGGTCTTCCTGGAGAAGAAAAATTCTTGACACTAGAATTAAAACTTTTAGCAGATGTAGGATTAGTTGGATTTCCAAGTGTAGGCAAATCAACACTATTAAGTGTTGTTAGTAAAGCAAAACCTGAAATTGCTGATTACCCATTTACTACAATTGTTCCAAACTTAGGTGTATGTCAAGTTGATGATTCATCCTTTGTTATGGCGGATTTACCTGGATTGATTGAAGGTGCTAGCCAAGGAAAAGGATTAGGATTACAATTCTTAAGACATATTGAAAGATGTAGAGTATTAGTTCATATTTTAGATATGTCAAGAGAAAACCCTCTTGAAGATTTTAATGTAATTAATAATGAACTTGATACCTATGGATTTAACTTATTAAAACGTCCTATGATCGTAGTTTGTAGTAAAGTTGAAGATGTTGAATCAACTAGAAAATACCTAGAAATTAAAAAAGAATTAGAAGGAAAATATGATGTTCTTCCAATCTGTTCGATTTTACATGAAGGCATTAAAGAATTACTTTATAAAATTAAAGATGTTCTTGTTGATGCTCCATATTTCCCATTATACGAAGAAAAAGATCAAGATATTAAAGTTTATAACGCAAGAGAAGAGCTTAAACCAGAATTTGAAATTAAGAGAACTGGCGCTCATGAATTTAGAATTTATGGAGAAAGAATTGAAAGAACTTACTCTTTAATCAATATCTCAACTGATGAAGGATTAATGAAATTACTATCGATATTAAGAAATATTGGTGTTGATGAAAAACTTCATGAAATGGGAGCAAAAGATGGCGATACAGTCATTCTATGCGACTTTGAATTTGATTTCTTTGAATAGTAAATAACCATCGAAAGATGGTTTTTTCTTTTGCATATTTGGTATATTTCATATTTAAAATAGATTTAAATATGGAAAAATTATTTATTTCCATATAAAATAATAAAAGAGGAGAAAAAAATGGAAGAAAAATTTAATAGTGTACATATAGGATTAATTAGTTCGTTCTTTGTTCTTTTACTATTAATTTCCATTTTTATATTTTTAGGCTAATGTATTATTATTTACGCGGACAAATTATGGAAGTCTATAATGACTCAATTATCATTGATGTTTCTGGAGTTGGATATCAAGTATTCATGTCACACCCAGAAGTTTTTTCACCTCGTCAAAGTGCATTAGTTTATATTTCTCATATCGTTAGAGAAGATGAACAATATTTTGTTGGCTTTTCTTCTTTAAAAGAAAAAGATGTTTTTAATAAATTAATTAATTGTAAAGGTATTGGTCCTCGTACTGCTTTAGGCGCATTAAGAGATATCACTCTAGATGAATTTTTAGTAGCTATTCAAACAAGTGATGTTAAACGTTTAAAGAAATTATCTGGAATTGGTCCAAAAGCTGCTTCTCAAATTATTCTTGATTTACAAGGAGTATTAGCATTAGAAGAAGTTCAACCTACAACTAAATTAAATAAAGCTCAAGAAGATGCAAAAATCGCATTAAAGAATCTTGGTTTTAAAGTTAAAGATATTGAAGAATGCTTAAAGAAAATTGATGATGATACTTTAAAAACTGAAGAGTATATTACTTTAGTTTTAAGAACTATTAGAAAGGGTTAATTATGGCAAGACTTACAAGTGTTGACGCTGTTAATGAAAATGAAAGAAACGAAGAAGTAAGCTTACGTCCTTTAACTCTTGATGAATATGTAGGACAAAGTCAAATTAAAGAAAACCTTCGTATTTTTATTACAGCCGCAAGAAAAAGAAATGAAACTTTAGACCACGTCTTAGTTTATGGCCCTCCTGGACTTGGAAAAACTACTTTAGCGTATGTAGTTGCTAATGAGATGGGTGGGAAAATTAAATTAGTTAATGGTCCTTCAATTGAAAAACCAGGAGATTTAGCCGCAATTTTATCAACTATCAATCCTGGAGATATTTTATTTATTGATGAAATTCATCGTTTGCCTAGAGTAGTCGAAGAAATTCTTTATGGAGCGATGGAAGATTTTACATTAACCTTAATGGTTGGTAGAGATGAAGATGCTAGAAACATCACTATTGATTTAGCTCCATTTACTTTATTTGGTGCTACAACTAGACCTGGAGACTTATCATCTCCTTTAAGAGATCGTTTTGGAATTGTTTCTCGTTTAGATTATTACACAGATGAAGAATTAAAAAATATTATTTTAAGAACTAGTAGAGTATTCCAAACACCGATTGCAGAAGATGCTGCAATGGAAATTGCTTTAAGAAGTAGAGGAACTCCACGTATTGCAAATAGAATTTATCGTCGTGTTAGAGATTTTGCTTCATTTAGTGATTGTGATTTAATTACAAATGATATTTGTTTAAAAGCTTTTGAAATGTTAAGAATTGATTCTTATGGATTAGATGATGTTGACACTAGATATATCAAAACATTAATTAAAAGATTTAACGGAGGTCCTGTAGGACTTGAAACTCTTGCTTCTACTATCGGTGAAGAAATGAATAATCTAGAAGAAGTATGCGAACCTTATCTATTGAAATTAGGTTTAATAAATAAAACTCCTAGAGGTAGAGTAGCAACTGAAAAGGCTTATCAACATTTCCGTATTGATTTATTTGCTAAAGACTAAGAACGAGATTTTCTAGATTTGATATTCACACCTAAAATACATCCTACGATTATTAATAAACTTCTAGATAGGATGATATAAATTGAAGATATTTGATAATCTTTATTAATTAGATTTAATGTATAAATTAAAATTAGATAAATCATTGTTAATAAAAGGCCATTTAAAAGGCCTTTTTTCTTTTCGATTAATCCAAAAATAAGACCTAATAAGAAGAATAAGCCTAATGATAATCCAAGTAATAGGTTATCATTTACTTGAATAGAAATAATTTTAAGTGTGCTTAATAGAGAAACTATTAAAGAAAATACTACTCCAAGAATAATAATTGATAAAAAGGTTAAACTTATATTGGTTAATTTTTGTTTCATAAAAATACCTCAATTAAATATATGTTTAAGTTATTCTTTTAGAAGGGGAAATTATGACATTTGTAGATATATTATTACTAAGTGGTAAAACAGTAATTTGCTATGTATTTCTTATGACGATTCTAAAATGGATGGGAAAAAGAGAAATAGGAAAGGTGTCAACTTTTGATCTTGTAGTATTTTTTGTTGTAAGTGAATTATTTTCATTAAGCTTAAATGATCCTAAAAGCAGCATTTTGCATAGTTTAATTCCAATCATAATCATTGTTTTATTTCAATTGATTACTGCCATTATATCGTTAAAAAATCGCAAGTTTAGGAAATTTATGGAAGGAACACCTTCCTTTTTAATAATAAATGGAGAGATAGATTATGAAGCAATGAAGAAAAATCGATATAATTCTGATGATTTATTACTCCAATTAAGAATGGAAGGAGCAATTACTCCTGAAGAAGTTGAATTTGCAATTTTAGAGAGTAATGGTAAGTTAAATGTTATATTAAAAAAAAATAATGAATATAAAGACCCTTTGCCATTAATTCAAGAAGGAAAAATAAATGAACAGACATTAAAAAGAAGCAAAAAAACTTTAGAAGAAATCTTTCAAATAATATTTGAAAATGGATATACAGATATTAGTGAAATTTATCTATTGTTTATTAAAAAAGAAGGGTACTATATTATTCCTTTTGAAAAAAATCAAAAGATGAATGATATTTAAAAATACATCTACATATGTAGATGCAATTATAGAAATACATAATCCATCTATTTTATATATAGGAATAAAATAAAACATAAGTAATATTCTACATATTGAAGAAATAACTGTTGAAGAAAAAGCTTTTTTATTTAAATTAAAAATTGTCATCGCAGTAATTAATGGGGTTTCAATGTAATAAATTACAAAGAAGAAGGAATATTTTTTAATTATATTACTTCCATAATTTTGGCCATAAATTAATGTTGTCAAATAATCGCTTGTAAAGTAGAAAAATATAGAAATTGATAGTCCGATAAGAAAACATATAAATGTAATTTTTAATAAATATTTATAGCATGCGTTGTAGTTATTTAACCTAATATTTTTTCCTAAGTTTGGTATTAGTAAATTACTTAAAGTTAACGATATAAATCCAGGTAATAAAAGTAAGGGCAAAGCATATGAATTTAATATTCCATAATGGATAGCAATAGTGTTATTATCAAATCCTAAACTACCCATAATCATAGTAAAAATGATGGGTTCTAAAAAGTATGTTAACGAACCTACTAATCTAGACAATGTCAAAGGAATAGAAATTTTTAATATATCAGAATAATAGTTTTCTGAGATGGTTTTAATCTGAAAAAATCTTTTGAATTTAGATAAATTAGTATTTTTATAAAATACTAATAGATAAGTTATTTGGAATATTTCACCAACGCAAAGAGAGAATATTGCTATAGAGGATTTTATACTAGAATCAAGATTTGATAGTAGTGTTAAAATAATAATTAAAAATAATAACCTTCCACACTCTTCAAATATTTGAGAAAATGATGACAATTTTAACTCGCCAATCCCTAAAAAATATCCTTTAATTATGCTTGAAATAGAGGTTAATGGAATAATAAATATACTTGCGATAATTGATGGATATATATTTGGGTTATTAAATAAATAATTTGATATAAATCTTGATAAAATAAGTAGCGAAATCATTAAAAATACAGAAATCACAATAGTTATGATTAGGGCACTTTTTAAAATGTGTATTTTCTTTTCTGGATTCTTTGAAATTAAAGACCCGATGGCATTTTGTAAAGATAATGATGAAAGAGTTAATAATAATAAAATGAGTGGATTGACTAATGAAAATAGCGACATCGCTTCAAGCCCCAATTCTCTAGTCATGATTATCTTTGTTAACAAAGACATCATTTTTGCAAGTCCTCCTATGAGGATTACTTGTAACATTATGATAAATTGATTTTTTTTATTCATTTTGCTCCTTATTATTGAAAATAATAATCTTAAATGATATATTATTAAAGCGATTGTATTTTTTGGTGTATTTATTTATTAATAAATAAGAAAAATATTGAATCACTACTATATCATAGTTAAAAAAATATAAATTAGAACAATGGAGGAATTAAAATGCGTCGTTTTGTAGGTTATATTGCATTAGTATTTACAATTATTATTGCAGTAGTATTTAACGTAACACTTCAAACATCTGAGCTAAATACTGGTTTAGAATACGGTACAGGTTATGAAGCTGTTTACAGAGTTGATTTTGAAGAAAGTACAAAATCATTTGAAGATATCGTTGATATTATCACTCAAAGAGTAGAAGATGCTGGCGTAAGAAACGCTAACGTTGAAGCTGTAAGTGATGAAATGAATGGTGAATATCAAATTAGAATCAAAGCAAATTCTGAAAGTGCTGATGAATTTGATTATGTTTTAAGATCAGTAGAATCAACTGGTTCAATCTCAGTATCTACAGTATTAAACGAAGGTGAATACATTGAAATGGAAGATCCATTCGTAAGAGGTAGTGCAAAAGTTGATTGGTCAGGAAGTACACCTTTCGTATCAGTTGAAATTAAAGATCATGATGCATTTAAAGCTTTTGTTGATTCTTGTAATGAAGCTTTCAAAGCATTCAATGAAAAATATAATTCTGATAGTGAAGAACAAAGTTCATTAGAAGGTGTTATCGTTATTTGGTTGGATAAAACTGATGCAGATAGCTATTTAGAAGCTTTTGAAAATGAAAACGTCGTTATTCAAGAAGAAGTAAAAAGTAAAATTCTTTCAATTATTCCTACTTCATATTTCCAAGAACAAAAAGATAGAGCAGAAAATGTTACAGGTGCTAAATTATTGATTGACCGTTATGACTTTGACCAAATTCAAATGGTTGGTGAATCTGCTCATACTATTGAAAGATTATTAAACTATGATCCACAAGATTACTCATTAGATCGTTTATACGTTCAAAGAGTTGCTCCTACATTCGGTGATAGTGCATATAATGTATTATTAATTGGATTAGGTATTGCAGTAGTTTTATTAGCAGTATACTTAGTTGTTTGTTATGGTTTATCAGGTCTAGCTGGTGTTGCGGCATTATTTGCAAGTTTATTCTTATCATTATTGGTATTTAATTTCTTCAACTATCCAGTTACAACAATGGTTTTCCTAGCATTCATGATTGCATTAATTTTAAATGCTTGCTTAATTATTCCATTACTTGAAACTTATAAAGATGAAATTTATAAAGGTAAGAGCGCTCCAAAAGCAAATGTAGAAGCATTTAGATCTACTTCATTAAGTGCTTTAGATACATTAGTTGCTTCACTTTTAGTAAGTGTTGTTACTATCTTAATTTCAATTAACCAAGTTAAATTACTTCCAATCGCTATTACTATTTCGACATTAGTTTCATATGTTGTCGTCAGATTATTAATGAGATTAATGATGTGGTGGTTAACAAACTCAAAAGTAACAGAAAATCCTAAATTATTTATGATTAAATCTGAGTTAGTTCCAAATCTTTCTAAAGATGAAGGACAACAAAAATTTAACTTTATGCATAAATTTGACGCTAATAAAAATGGCAAAAAATTTGCTTTAGGTTCAGCAATTGCTAGTGGAGTATGCGCTATTGCAATTCTTGTTATGTCATTAATTCCTGGTATTGGAACATTCAATTATACAGATGAATTTAAAGCATCTACTAGATTAGAAGTTACTCAAGAAGTTACTTCAATTAGACACGTATTCGATACAAAAGAATCTGTTGTTGATTTCTTTGAAAAAGAATACAATCTAACACCTGCTAATGTTGATATCAATTTAGTTGAAAATGTTATCACAGATTCTTCTAATCGTGATGATTTACCAACAATTGTTTATATTTCAGTCTCATTTGATGAAAAATTTGAATTAACTGATGTTGAATTTGAACAATTAGAACAAAAAATCCGTGCATTAAACTATGGTGAAAATGCTGAAGTATATTTAGCAAAATCAAGTTCTACAATGCCAAACTTCATTCTTGTTTATAGTATTATTACTTTAGCAATGTTTGCTGTGTTACCATCTATTTACTATTTAGTAAGATATAAATATAGTTATGGTATTGCTTCTCTTGCAACTGTCTTACCAAGTGCTATTGTTACAATTGGATTATTAACATTAGTTAGAATTCCAACTTCACCATTAGTATTAATGGGTATTGGTGCTGGTCTACTTATTGGCGCTTTAGCTCAAATTCCTTTATTCTCAAAAATTAAGAGATTAACTAAAGAATCAAAAGTTAAAGTTACAACATTTGATCAAAGAAAAGAAATTATTTTAAGAGCAAACAAAGAATCATTACACATTAGTGTAAAATTATCTGCAGTTGCAGCAGCTGTAATTATCTTCTTAGCAATCTTTGCTCCAACAAATTTAATTACTGTATTTGGTGGAATGTTAATTAGCTTACTATTAGTGACATTATTAACTTGCTTCTTATTAACTCCAGTTTACTTAATGGTTGAAGAAAAAGCGTATGAATTAAGATTAAAACGTTTAGCTAAAACTAAAGAAACAAGAAAAGAAAAAGGTAAGAAGAGATTACAAAAAATTAAAGAAGCACACAAGAAAGTTGGTTCTGAACCAGAAGAATCAATCATTCCTGGTATTAACGATTAATTATTTGGGCTGCGCTTGCAGCCCTTTTTTGAAAAGAGAAAGATATGAATTTTTATAAAAAACTATTAGAAATAATGAATTTGAGTGATGAACAATATAATCTACTAACTAAGAAAATTAGTTTTGATGATATTGAAGATCCATTAAATTTTCAAAATATTGATACGGCAAGTGAAAGAATTAAGAATGCGATTAATAATCATGAGAAAATTATGATTTATGGTGATTATGATTGCGATGGTATTTGTAGTGTCTCCATTTTGGTTAAAACGTTTAAAATGTTAAATTACGAGGTGGGTTATTATATTCCATCTAGATATAAAGACGGTTATGGTATTAATGAAAAAATGGTGGATTTAATTCATTCAAAAGGTTACACATTGATAATTACCGTTGATAATGGTGTTAGTCAACATGAAGCTCTTAAAAAAGCAAAAGAATATGGAATTGATGTTATTCTAACTGATCACCATGAAATATTACATGACATTCCTGATTGTTATTGTATTGTTCATCCTTTCTTGAAAAATAAAGATAATATGCCTCAATGCGGTGCATATGTAAGTTTTATGCTAAGTATTAAGTTATTAGATAGAATTGATAATTATCTATTATCATTGGCTAGTTTGGCAACTATCTCTGATATGATGCCTTTAATTCATCATAATAGAAATTTAGTAAGATTGGCATTAGAAGTTATACCTCAAGAACGATTTCCTCAATTCTTAATATTGCTTGATAACAGATTTGAAGATGAGAAAAGTTTATCATTTGTTTTAGCTCCTAAAATTAATGCTTTAGGAAGAGTAAAAGAGGATAATTCTGTAAATAAAGTTGTTAAATATTTTGTAAGTAACTCCGAAAAAGAAATTGTTGATTTGGCTAATGTCATTAATTCTATTAATGACGAGAGAAAACGAATAACCTTAGATGCTTTTAATTCGTTAAATATTGATACTATTGACAATGTTATTGTTACTTATATTCCTAATTTAAAGGAAGGTTTAATTGGACTTGTTGCCGCAAGAATTTTAAATCAATATTCTCGTCCTTGTATTGTTTTCTCAAAATCTGAAAATGGTTTGTTAAAAGGAAGCGGAAGAAGTTTAGAAGGATTTTCTTTAGCGGAATCATTTCATAAACTTGATTCATTAATTGAAGTTTATGGAGGACATGCATTAGCAGGTGGCCTAAGTATTAAAGAAGAAAATTTAGGAATTTTTACAAAAGAAATCAATAAACTTTGTGAGAATGTTGTAATTAAAGAAAAAGAAAAGAAAATTATAGAAATGGATCAAGATGACTTTAATTTTGACAATTGTATGTTAATTAAGAATCTTTCTCCATATGGAGAAGGATTTGATGAACCTTATTTGTCATATGAAATCAAATCTAGTAATATAAGTTTAATTGGAGTTAATAAACAACATGCAAAAGGTTTTATTAATGAAAAGTGTTCGTTTATCCATTTTAATATAGATAAAGAATTATTAAATAAAGAATATATTAAATTAATTGGTCGTTTAGAAATCGATCAATATAGAGGAAATAAATGTGTAACTTTCAATGTTACTGAAATTAAATAGGAGGAAATTTATGATTATTCAAATTATATTTTGTAGTATTGGCTTTATATTATCTTTAGCAACTATTTTATATGTATTGATTAATAGAAAGAAAACTGTATCCAATATCGTTCTAAAAGAAGGAGAAATTTTAATTGCTAGTAATAAAAAGACATTAAGATTTTCATTAATAATTAATATTGTTTCTAATGCTGGATTATTATTATTTTTGATTTTGGCTATTTTAAAGAAATTAGGTGAAAATTCTTATTTATTGTATCTAATATTATTAGTTTTATTTGTAATTTTATCATGTAAATATATTTTAGATTGTTTATTTTCATTTACATTAATTTATGAAGACATTAGAGTTCATAAATTATTTAAAAAGGATGCTAACTACTCTTTAGATGATGTAAAATCAAGTATAATGACTAATCAATATATTGCATTAGTTGGTGAAAATAAAAGATTAATTCTTCCTCTTTTATATAATCACCCAATGACTAAAGATGTTATTATTTTCTTTAATAATAAAGGTGTAGAATTTAAAAAAGAATTATTAGACTATTATAAGATTGAACATAAAAATGAAATTAAAGAAGATATCGTTTCAGAAGAAGTATCTCAAGAAGTTGAAAATGAAAATACAGATGTAGTAGAAGATAATCAAGCGAATGAAAAATATTCAGAAAATCAAATTAAATCTTTTACTTTAATTGGTAAGCAATTTAGAGAAGAAAAAAAGAAAAATCTCATTGTTGACATCATATCAGCAATTATTATTCAACTATTACTTTTAGGAATCATATTAGCGTTTGTCCTTATTACAAAACAATATTTATTCCTAATTGCCTTATTAATTAATGTTTATTTGGCTTATAAAAAAGTTGTTAACTTAAAGAAAAAATATCAAATTGAAGGAATTGATGATTTTAAACTTGGATTAAAGTATGCTCATTTAAACAATAAAGTTATTGGATATCATGAAATTAAAAATAAATCTTTAAAGTCAACAATTGTCATGGCTGGTGTTGTTTTAGCAATTATTTGTGGGTTCTCTGGAATGACGTTATTTACTTCAAAACCTATTTCATATGATGGAATGACTACTATTGAAGGCAATATAAAAACTATAACAATAGATACCGCTGTTAAGTTAACAATTACTGATAACGAAAATAAATATAGCGAATATACATTTGTCGTTCCAAATGCTTTAAATGATTACATTGATTTAAATAATTTAGTTTCAGAAGAAGAAGGAACTAGCGTTGTTATTAAATCTACTATTAGTAAAGACAGTAAAGATGTGATTACATATTATTTAAAAATTGATTCTGTCGAATATGTTAATGAACAATTAATTGATGCTTATTATAAGGATTATATTGAATCACAAACCAAATCATTTATATTAACTTGTTCTTGTTCATTATTATTTATATCTGGATTAATAGGTTATTATTTCTATAATAAGGCTCAAATAAAAAAAGAAACAATTGATATTACAAAGTAACCAATTCGGTTACTTTTTTCATATTACCAAAATTAAAACATATATTTATCTAGGTGATAATATGCTTCCTAGACTATTTTTAAGTCGTATCAAGACTATTGCAATCATAGTATTAATTTTGTTTTCAATGGTTGTTTTTAAACTTTCGTATAATACTATTTTTATGCATAATACTTTAAAATCTTCTGCAGAGGATTTATGGAATAGATCATTTCCATTAAAAAGCGAAAGAGGAATTATTTATGATAGAAATGGAGTAATTTTGGCTAATAATGAACCAACCTTATCGCTTTATGTAGTTCCTAATCAAGTTAAGGATAAAGAAAATACTGCTAAAGTTTTAAGTGAATATATCGATTTAGATTATAAAGAAATATTAAATCGCATTACGAAAAAAACAAGTATTGTTTCTTTTCATCCACAAGGAAAAAAACTGGATTATCAAATTGCAAATAAAATATCTCAACTTAATTTGAAAGGTGTTTTCTTAGTGCAAGATACTAAAAGAAATTATCCGTATAATGAATATTTATCATCTTTATTAGGTTTTTGTGGTATAGATAATTTAGGATTTGCAGGACTAGAATCATATTATGATAATTATCTTAAAGGTAAAGACGGCACATTGTCATATATCATGGATGCGAAAGGAGGCTTATTTTCAAATAAGTTTTATACTATTGTATCACCGCAAAAAGGACTATCATTAAAATTAACTATTGATATTAATATTCAAACTATTTTAGAAAGAGAATTAAGTAATGCTTATTTAGAATATAATGCTTTGGAAGTTATGGGGATAGTTATGGATCCAAATAATGGTGAAATTTTAGCTATAGGAAATCGTCCGACATATAATAATAATTATTACCAAAATTATTCTCAGGAAATATATAATAGGTTACTTCCAATTTATTCCTCATTTGAACCTGGATCTACTTTTAAAAGTTTCAGTTTTGCTGCCGCGATTAATGAAAATTTAATAGATATAGACAATGATTACTATTACGATAAAGGCTATGAAATTGTTTCAAATAGAACGATAAAATCATGGAAAAAGGGAGGACATGGACTACAAACTTATTTGGAAGTATTACAAAATTCATCAAACCCTGGGTTTGTTCAAATATCTAGGAAATTAGGAATTGAAAAAATGTATCAATATGTAAAAGATTTTGGTTTTCTTGAGAAGAGTCAAATTGATATTCAAGGAGAGAATAAAGGAGTGTTTTTTTCTAAAGAAAACTTTAAGGAATTGGAATGTGCAACTACTAGTTTTGGTCAGGGGATTTCCACCACTCCTATTCAATTAGTTACTGCTTTTTCAAGTTGCATTAATGGAGGTTATTTATTTAAACCATATGTTGGTAAAGCGTTAATCAATAATTTTAATGAAACTATTTACGAAGTAAAACCGACAGTAAAAAGACAAGTTATAACGAAGCAAACAAGTGATACTATGAGAAGAGCACTAGAATGTGTTGTAAGTCTCGGTAGCGGTAGAAAAGCTTATGTAGATGGTCTTCGGATTGGTGGAAAAACTGGTACTGCTCAGATAAGTGAAAATGGTGTTTATAAGGATGGAAGATACATTCTTTCTTTTATTGCTGGTGCTCCAATGAATAATCCCAAAGTGGTGGTGTATTTTGCAATTAGAGAGCCAACTAATTGTATTCAATATGGAGGAACTACTGTTGGTCCAATTATAAGAAGAATTATGAGTGATATATTTACATATTTAAACATAGAAAAAAACTTTGATGGCCCTAGTAAAGAATATACTTGGATGGATGAAAAAACGTACATGGTTGAAAATTATATAGGCAAAAAAAAGAGCGAACTAAAATCAAGAAATTACTATTTTAAATTTAATGGCGAAGGAGAGTATGTTATTGATCAAGTCCCTCGTGTTGGAGAGTATGTTAAGGAAGGATCATATATCATGATTCAATTGGGTGAATTATATGAAGGTTAAAGATATATTATCTTATTTTGATATTGATAGTAGTGATGAAAAGGATATTTTATCAGTAAGTGATAATTCTAGTACAAAAAAAATAAATTGGATTTACTTTAATTTATCTAGTAAGGAACATGCAAAAGAATATATTGAAGAAGCAAAACGTAACGCCGCTTATCTAATTATCTCAATTCATGATATAGATGGTGTTATTTATTGTAAGAATTTAAAACAAAATCTGAATCGATTTTTAATCGATTTTTATAAATTTGAAAGAAAATTCAAATTAATTGGAATAACAGGAACTAATGGAAAAAGTTCTTTAAGTAATTTTTTGAAGCAATCTTTATTATTAAATAATAATAAAGTAAAGAATGTAGTATGTGTAAAAGAAGATAATAGTTATAAAGCAAATAATACTACCCCAGATAGTTTTAAATTATTTGAGATATTTAAAAAAGCTAACAGGCAAAAATTAGATTTTTTAATTATTGAAATAAGTTCGATAGGTATTAATGAAGGTAGAGTAAATAATATCAATTTTGATTATTTATTTTTAACAAACATTAGTAGTGATCATTTAGATTATCACAAAAGTTTAAAAGAGTATGTAAAAACTAAGATTGAATATATTGAAAATAGCAATGCGATTAAATTTATTGATAATAATATTGATAAAAATCTAATTAAAAATGATGAATATATAAATGTAGATTATAATATTACTTTAAAAAATGGTAAGCACATTTTATTTATTAATAATAAAATTATTAATAATAATTTAATTTTTAAAACAAATTTAATTAATTTAAGTTTTTGTTATTATTTCTTAAAAGAAATTAAAGTAAAAAATTATAAACAGATATTAAGTAAGATACATCCCTATAAAGGTAGATTAGACATAGTAAATTATAATCCGTTAATTATTATCGATTATGCTCATACAGCTTCCAGTTTTGAAAATATAATTAATGAATGCAAGATATTATTTAATAAAAAATTAATTTTAGTATTTGGTTCTGGTGGGGATAGAGATACTTCAAAACGAAGAGAATATGCTGAAATCGCTAATAAATATCATGCATATTCTATTGTAACTATGGATAATCCTAGAAATGAAAAACCAGATAAGATAATTGAAGATATTACTTTATATTTGGAAAATAATGAAGTTATTGAATCAAGAAAACTTGCTATAAAAAGAGGAATCGATTTATTGGATAGTAATAAAATGCTTCTTATTCTTGGTAAGGGGAATGAAGATTTTATATTAATGAATGGTATTAAATTATATCATAACGATTATTTAGAGGTAGAAAAATGTTTAGCCAAACGTATATAGGATTAACATCTATATGTTGTTTCTTTATGTCTTTTGTTGTTAGTTTAATTTTAAATAAATCAATAATTAAAATTCAGAAAAAGCATGTAAAAGGACAAGCGATTAGCACTTATTTATTTGAAAATCATCAAAATAAAAAATTGACCCCGACTTTTGTGGGTGCAAATTAGGGATTTTTAATCCCTGGGAAAATGGCATAGTCGTTAATTCGGCTATGCCGTTTTCTCGTTTATAGGCGTTGTCGGTATTTCACCGATGCCGTTGTATATGATTTTAATACGCTGAACCCTGTGTCCGTCAACCTTTTCAGCTTTGTAGACGAGGATTTTTTCAACGAACACACGGATAAGCTCCGCATCGAGTTCCTTGATGTCCGTATACCTTCTAACCATCGAAAGGAAGGTATCCACACCAAGGGACTCATTTTTTGCGTTTGCCATAAAGTTCTGCAGTTCCGCAATGCGACGTTCAAGGTCTCTTTGCTCGGATTCATAGGTATCGGTCAGCTTTGCGAAACGCTCATCGGAAACCTTGCCTTCTATGTTGTCCTCGTATAGCCTTTGGATTATGCTGTCGAGTTTGGAAATACGAGCCTTGGCTACCTCAAGTTCCTTTTTACTCTCACGAAGATTGCGTTCGGTCTCCTGCTTGGACTTTTGCGTCACAAGCCTTACGAACTCGTCTTCGTGCTCTCTTGCATAAGATGTGACCCTGCGGATATCCTCAAGGAGAAGTTGCTCAATGACCACGTTGCGAATTTGATGGGAACTGCATTTGCCTTTTTGCTTTCGGTATGTAGCACACACGAAGTATTCTTGGCTATGCTCCCATCCACGCCCACGCACCTGGTAGAGCTTTGCCCCGCAATCGGCACAGAAGAGCATTCCCGAAAGGATCGGCATCTCACCCATAGGAGTCAGCCTGCGCCGTCCGTCACGAATTTTCTGCACAATGTCAAAGGTCTCTTGGTCGATGATAGCCTCGTGGGTATTCTCAAAAATCTGCCATTCCTCGCGGTCATTGTGCATCTGCTTCTTGTTCTTGTAGGATTTGCGGTAGGTCTTGAAGTTTGCCGTATGCCCCAAATACTCTACACGAGTCAGCAGCCGAGCCACCGTGGAATCGTGCCATATGCAAGGGTCATCATCAAGAGGCTTTGCCGGAATGGTTATGCCGAGCCTACGAGCGTGTGCCACGGGGTTCTCAATTTTTCTCCGTGTCAACTCCTTTGCAATCTGCGTGGGTCCGTACCCTTGCACACAGAGGCTGAAGATTTCTCTCACAACCTCTGCGGCTTCGGGATCGATAATCCATCGGCTTTTGTCCTCGGGGTCTTTTACATATCCGTATGGTGGGTTCGTACACAGCGGTTTTCCCGATTGTCCCTTTGCTTTGAATACGGCGCGTATCTTCTTGCTTGTATCCTTGGCGTACCACTCATTGATGATATTGAGGAACGGAGTGAAATCGCTGTCTTGCTGATTGGCACTGTCCACACCGTTGTTTATGGCAATGAAGCGGATATCAACGCCCGGAAAGAATACCTCGGTGTAGTAACCGACCTTGAGGTAGTCTCTGCCGAGTCGGCTCATATCCTTTACGATGACCGTTCCGATCTTGCCGTCTTCCGCAAGAGAGATGAGGCGTTGCCAATCAGGTCTATCAAAATTCGTTCCGCTGTATCCGTCATCCACAAAGAACATTGTGTTGCCGAACCCGTTGTCATCTGCGTATTTCTGCAAAATGGCTTTTTGGTTGATGATACTGTTGCTGTCTCCCTGAAGTTCGTCATCACGGGAGAGGCGGCAATATAATGCCGTAATTTTGCTATCGTTCTTGGCGATAGTAGGCTGTCTGTTATTCATTTTTACTCCTTTCCGACAGCCTTCAAGCGGTACTGTATTATCCCGTACTATCGCCAAAAAGTCAAGTCTTTTGTGTTATGATGCTTGTGAACTTACGGATAACTTTGCGTGGTCAAGGATGAGCTTTTTCACCTTGCCGTACACCACGTCCTTGGCGGATTCGGCACTCACCGATTCCACGATATAGACCGTGCCGTCAATAACGGTTTCGGTCTTATGAGAGCATTCCTTGGTTTTCTCCATAGGCTCGTCCTCACTCGGTCATCCGAATGACCTTAATTGCCTCGGGACGGATAAGCTTTGCATCGAGATATTCACGGGCGATGTAGCCGACCTGCCCCATATCATAGTAAAGCTCCTTGAGGATATTGATACTTACGTCATCACGGAGAATAATCCAATAGTAGGAGAAATCTCCGAATGCAATAGGCTTGTTTCCGGCACCGATGCTCGGCATATCATTGCAAATGCGTACAGGCTTGCCGAGAATGGTATCGTTGGTATGATTCCAAATGTAGTTGCCGCCTTCATCCTTGAGAGTGCGGAGATAGTATGCGGTCTCATCGTTCATCATCCAAGTCCCATGCTTGCGATATTCAGGCTTGACCGAGAAGTAGAGCTTGACTACATCCTCATAAGTGAGAGCCGCAGTAGTTGCTCCAATCTGCGCACCACGTGTGTTATGGAGAATACCGGTGGGCTGAATATCTCCCGTGCCGTTTACATAAGCGGCATCTTCCATCGCACCGAAACTCTTTGCAATGCTGTCGATCAGATGATTTTCCATATCAAGACCGATATCTGTCATAAACACCTCATCGTACTTGAGAAGAGCTCCGAGCTTATGAGCTTTGATATTGTAATTTGTAAATTCACCTTCGCCCTGGGTAAAGGTATACATTCCGTGTTCGGGCACCCAACAGCTCTCTGTGGTGCAATGCTTTGCGAGAACGATACCGCCGGGATCTCTCAAATATGCAATGGTAGCGAGTGAACGGAATACGCTTTCTCTCTTGAGGGCAGCGGTCATTTTTAAATTTCCTCCAAGCGGAAGATATGCGTTTTCAGCCCAAATACCTTTTTTTAATTCCTGGGCATTGTGGGGTTTGCGCTTTACGGCATTCCAAAACGCATAATCGTATTCGGACATAGCCAAGGCATAGTCTCTTTCTTTAATAGCGTCAATCGTCATAGTTTTATACCTCCAAAATTTTATTGACAGTTTTCGCAAGTATATTCTCCGAGAACATACTCACCTTCGTGCGGTTCGGTTACATCCATTGTCGCACCGCACTTGGGACAACGGATGTCGTAAGAGAGATAATCTCTCATAGCATGAGGAGTCACGGCAATCAAGCGGTAGCGGTTACGGGTAACCTCTCCGAGAGCAAAATTACTCCTCCGTAATGCTTTTTTGTAATCATTGGCAGGAAACATCGGCACCTTTATCGTCCCGGTTGTATCCATATCAATGAGAGGATAATATCTTTTCATATGCGACCACTCCTTTTGAAACGTTCATAACGTTTGCGACAACGCCACAGCTTGAATTTGCTGATTCCGTAACTCTTATGGGCGGCTTTCAGCATATTGTCGAGAGACGAATGATAGCTGTTTTCTTTTCCGCATTGTAATGCGAAGTAGCAATATTCGCGCTCGTATTTCGGTGCGAGAAGCACTACCGCAGACTTCTTTCTACGGGGAATAACGGCAATAAGAACGAAGGCATCGAAATCTATATATCCTTTCAAATGCTTCTGAAAATAATTTGAAAGCCGAAACATTATTTCTTCTCCTTTGCCTTCTTCAGCTTCTTGCCGTCGAGGTCACAAAAATGCTCACGGCAGAAATCCATCGCTTCGGCATAGTCAGCGAAGTAGATGGTAGAAAAGCCGTACTGCACTCTCCAAATGAGCAAATCCGGGTCGTTTGCCCTCGACACCGCCACGGGCTTTCCCTTCATCGTCTGCAGAATGAACATACAGGTGTAGTCCTTGGTCGAGAATGCATCTCTGTCCGATGCGGAAACACGGAATTTTTTGTTGTAAATAGGCTTAAATTTCATAATAATTGTTCCTTTCTTGATGAATGTTTGAATTAGGGGTTAATACCCCGTTTGAATTCGAATTTTTGCGCGTGAAAGCCCTTGCCCGCTGTACGTATTTTTAGTCACAGAGATTTGACCGGGCCCTCGGCATCGGTAAACACAATCATAGGCACCACCTCCTTTCGTGTAGGTAGCAGAGGTAGCAGTAATTTCAATTCTGCTGACAGATTTTTATATCTTCTTTCTACCTACACACCTACTTATAAAGTTTTTTGAATTTTGCTGAGAAGATTTTGAAACTGCTACTACTGCTACCTCTGCTACCCAAGGGGTCATAAGAACTCCGTGGTATCAAAGCCGTACTCCCTTGAATATTGCTCCTTGGTTTCAAGCGTAAGCGTGTACTCGCGGTAGTAGGTGTTTCCTTTTTGGCGCATAGTCATATCAGCATGAGTAGTACCGAGGTAGTCGGCAAGCTCCTCTCGGAACTCCTTGGCTGACTTTGCATAGCCGTGGTTGTTCTCAAAGCACCAAGCCTGGTACACACGGAAGATGCGCCCGGTAGTACAATGGGGATTGATTTTGCCGCCGGGGAGCGGACACATACACTCCTCAAAGAAGGAGACCACCGTGCTGTTCTCGTTCATATAACGCTCACGTGCAAGGCTTACGGATTCAGGCTCGGAGAACCTATAGCCGTTTGCGATAACGGTCTGCAAGGCTTTTACAGCTTTGTAAACGATGCCCTCACGCTCGGCATACATCTTATCGAGGAGCTTTTTGTCTTGCTTGTCCTTCGGTATCACGTTGGGACAGTTGACGACCATAATGCGGTCATATACCCATTGCCCATCGTCACCTCCGAACTTCGGCAAGCGATTCATACAGAACCAAAGCAACCCGCCGTAGGTATACTCAAAGGCTTGCTGACCCTTGAACTCTGCGTAAAGGCTGTCACCGCCCGTCATTTTCTTAAAGGTCTTAAGCTCGTCCACGGTGAGAAAGCTCATATCTGAACTACCTGCGAGACGAGTGCCGTATACAGCACCCGTGCCGAACCGAGCCTCGATCTCTTTGAGGTCGATACCGATAAAGTTGCCTTTGCCGAGCAACCGCTCCACGAGGCTTTTGAGCTGTGATTTACCCGTATTGCCGTCACCCACAAGGAAGAGGGATTTTTTCATTCGCCATCCTTTTATATTGGAAATACACGCGCCTATGAACTGCAGGAGAAGTTCCTCGGTGGCTTTATCTCCGTTGGTGAGGGTATGCATATAACGGTCAAATACCGGTGTTGGGGTCGGATGCCCACGCCACTCGCACGGAATCTGTATGGTAGAGATGACCTCGGGAGTATGCATAAGGAGCGTTGTGTCCGTCTCTGTTACTTGCAGCAAGCCGTTCTTGAAATTGATGATGCTCTCATTACTGTCAAGCTCCTCTTGGCTGATGTAGTTGAGGTCGGTGCTGATGTGCTGTAAGACTTCATTGACCTTGCTCATTTTTACAAGCTCCTCATCATAGTCGGCAATAAACCGTTTGATTGCCCCGAGGAACATATCCGAGGAATATAAGCGGTAGCATCCGTCCTCATCGTAAACGTACCGAAGGAGTCCTTGTTTGCCGTTATCACGGACAAGCAGATAGCAAAGATGCTCTCGCACGTATTTGGCAAGGAGTGGAACGCAAATGTGAGGAATTCCATCATCGTCAAACTTGATAAAATACGGATGAGGCATTTTGGAGCGGTGATACTCTCCGTTGCAGGCACGAATGCCGATGTTGATAGTGGCACTCCGATAGTCATCACGCTCCCACTTCTCACGATAGAGAGCTGATTGTCGAAAGAGCATATCAATCATCTCGGGGTCATCCCCGGCGCGAAAGGCTATCAAGGCACACAGGGCGGCATCGGCTTCAGAGTGAGAACCGTAGTCACTGATATCGCCGTCATCGAAGAGCTTACGAAATTTATCTCCGTTCTTCTGCTTTCGCAGATTGCATATGAGGTCAAAGGTAACCTTGTCCCCATCACGGCTTTCGCTGTACTTCTTCTTTTCGGATCGGCGCATATTTTTATCGAGGGTTGTAAGCACGGCATTGGTGCATTCCTTAAGAGGTTGCTCCCATACCACGTCTCCGGTGAATACGGCAAAGCGGTTGGTAAGATCACCGATATAAAGTTCAAGGCGGTTGCCGGGATTTTTTACGTAGAATGCGCCGTCGAGCTTTTGCTTTCCGTTTTTATCGGTAACAATGGGTAGCTTTCCGACATCGCATCTGCCGTAGATGTGGATGCCTCCGCCGCTGACCGAACGTTCCGTATATGAATTGAAGCGTTCAAGGAGCACTTGTATAAAGGGATCTTCAAGTCCGTAATGATCGGCATCAAGAAAGAAGTAGCCATCAGGTACCTTGAAGCCAAGCCCCGAGGCGTGTTGCTCATCTTTCAGGGCAAGTGCATCTTCATATGTGACCCACGTATGCGCCCACTGCTCGGAAGTTCCGGTTGCGCCGCCTCTTGCTGCGTGAGGCACTTTGGTCTGCCGTCCGTTCTTATCCTGTTCCCAATGCCAATGAAACCATATGGACATTGCTTTCAGCTCCGCCATAAAATCCTGCATCGTATCGACCTCCTTTCATTTTTGTTGTAAGCGTTGTGTTCATCGGTGTACCTCCTTTCTTGGTTGTTGGGTGCCTTCACTCCCCAGTTGGAAAATGGAAAGCCGTTTTTCCACCAAATCGTGAAAATCGAAAAAAAACAAATGATTTTTACCGCCTTCGTTATACGGAGATTTGGAGGGCTTATTGGGGACCCGTTTTTCAAAAAAATTTTTCGATTTTCGTTATACGGAGATTTGAGTGGCATATTGGGGGGGGAGTTTTCCGAAAAATCTTCAAAAAATATTTTCCATTTCACCACCTGTTGGAGAATCGAGAGTCGTTTTTCCACCGAAACGAGAAAAATCTTAATATTTTCTCTCTTCATCCCCTGGCTGGAAAATGAAATGCCGTTTGGTCCGCTTTTACGAAAAAAAGATAATTTTTCTCTCCTCACTACCTGGTTGGAGATTTTTATCGGCTTTGGTCCGCTTTTTGAAAAAAAGTTTATAAATCTTTCCGCCTCTCATATACAAGCCTCGGTAATGGAAAAAATTGAAGGGTTTAGCAAAAATAATTTTTTTCCTCTACTGGTAGGTCACGAAAACGGCAAAAGTTAACCCCCTTTGCATAAATTTTTCCTCATAGGTAGCTCACGAAAACGACATTTTTTAAGCCCCTTTTTGAAAAATCTTCAGAAAATAAAAAATCCGCTCCCCGGAAGGAACGGATGGCACTTTAGAAAAAGTCTACAAATATGAACATTTTTCAAAAGCCTTTGACAAAAATGCTTTTAATTTTAGTAAAATATATTGCCTTTTCTTGCTATCTGTGATATAATATCTAAAACAAAAATTTTATTTGAGGTGCGATATGGCTGTTTGCTATAACAAACTATGGAAATTGCTAATTGATAAAAAAATGAAGAAAAAAGACCTTATTGCTGCTACCGGTATAAGCAGAGGTACAATGGCAAAGCTCGGTCACGATGAAAATGTTAATACCGAAGTGATTGTGAGAATATGTCAAGCATTGGAATGCGATGTCGGAGACATTATGGAAGTCATACCCGACAACAATTAAAAATTTAACCATTATTAGGAGATAAAAATGGGAAATAAGAACACGAACCTTCAAGCGGCAAAACGCGCAAGGGACGATGAATTCTATACAACATATGAAACCATCGAAGCTGAGGTTTTCCATTATACGGAGCAGTTTTATGGAAAAACCGTTTTATGTAATTGTGATGACCCCTTTGAATCTAATTTTTGTAAATTCTTTTTAAGAAACTTTAATAAACTTCAGCTAAAGCGTTTGATATGCACGTCATATCGTTCCTCAAAGGTTGTCTCAACACAATTAAGTTTATTTGATGACGAGAATGAACCTTTATGCGCAGATAATGGATATGTTCTCGATGTAAAAGAAATTGGCGAAGGCAAAGAAGAACTTTCAGATGATTTTGTTTCGCGTTTCCTTTCGGGCAGTCGCATAATTAAAAAACTCAAGGGTGATGGAGATTTTAGAAGTCCTGAGTGTATTAAATATTTACGCGAATGTGATATTGTTGTTACAAACCCACCTTTTTCATTATTTAAAGAAATTGTAGCTGAAATTATGAAATATAAAAAGAGCTTTTTGCTGATTGGAAATCAAAATGCTCTTACATATAAGGAAATTTTTCCTTTAATTCAGAATAACGAAGTATGGACGGGATATCAATTTGGAGAAATGAAATTCCGTGTACCGCAATCATCTGAACCGCGCTCAACAAGATATTGGGTTGATGAGAGCGGTCAAAAATGGCGTAGTCTTGGAAACGCTATGTGGCTCACCAATCTCGATAATGATAGAAGACATACCGAGTTGCCGTTGACCAAGAAGTATACGCCCGAGGAATATCCTAAATACGATAATTACGATGCAATTCACGTAAAAACTATAACAGATATTCCGTATGATTACCCCGGTATTATGGCTGTTCCTATTACTATAGTCAATAGATATAACAGCGAACAATTTGAAATTGTAGGTGAAGCAAATCACGGTTCTGATAATGAATACGATTTATTTAAGCCAACAATTAACGGAAAGGAAGTTTTCAAAAGGATTTTGATACGCAATAGAAGACTTAACAATCCCGAAATTAGTGAATTCCGCATTTTGGACTTATTTAGCGGTGCAGGCGGAATGTCATATGGCATGGAAAAAAACGAGCATTTTACTACGTCTGTGGCATTAGATTTTAACGAACAAGCCCTGAAGACATTTAAATATAATATGCCTCAAACGGAAGTTGTTTCGGGTGATATCACTGATAGCAAAGTGCGCGAGCGGATTATCGAATTGAGCAAGGCAAGGAATGTCAATATGATTATTGGTGGTCCCCCTTGTCAAGGTTTTTCTCTTAAAGGCAAAAAACTCGGTTTAGATGACCCTCGCAACTTCCTATTCAATGAATATTTAAATATAGTTTCAATTCTCCAACCCGAAGTATTTGTTATTGAAAATGTAAAAGCTTTATTGTCAACCTCTGCGGGATGGTTCAAAAACCAAATTGTTGAAAAGGTATCGCAAATGGGCTATACCGTGTCTTACGGTGTTTTGACCGCATCCGATTTTGGTGTTCCTCAAGCACGGCAAAGAGCAATATTTATATGCTCTAAAAGAAAAAAAGTGCCGTTGCCGTTGCCAACTTGTGTTACTCCCGTTACTGTAAGAGATGCTATATATGATTTAGCATACTTAAACTCAAATGAAGGAGATTTTGAACAAGAATATATTACCGAGCCCACAAGTGATTATCAAAGAATGATGCGCCAAGGCAGCAAAAAACTCTATAATCACAAGGCTTCTAATCATGCGGAAATTGCAATAAGAAAATTGCAAATGATTCCACCAGAATGCGGAAAAGAGTATCTCCCTGATGAATTAACCGGAAAACAACAGTTTAGCGGTACTTGGGGACGTTTGAAGTGGGATGCTGTATCACCAACAATTGATACACGCTTCGATGCCTCATCCAACGGTACGAACAATCACCCTTTCTTGCACAGAGCAATCACACCTCGTGAAGCGGCTAGAATACAGTCTTTCGATGATAAATTTGTATTTATCGGCTCGAAGGTTTATATTCGCACTCAAATAGGCAATGCTGTTCCGCCTTTAATGGCAAAAGCCATCTCAGACCAAATTTATGAAATATTGGGGGCAAAATAAATGTCAGCATATAAAGTAAAACACCGTGTTTTCGGTGATGGTATCGTTACCTCTGTTGCTAACGGACAAATCAAAGTCAAATTTGAAACGGCTGAAAAAACATTCTTGGTAAAAGGATTTGATAAATTCTTTACCATTTTTGACGCCGAACTTCAAAACATTGTAAATGAAGCTAACAAGGAAGTCGTTTTAACCACACCCCCTACGGCGGCAACGCACCCTGCTCAGGCTATTCAGCCAACAAAAATGTTTTCTTCTCAAGGACGTGCAGCATCCTCGTTGTTGGGACCTCGTTCGCAGACTATAGCTGTCAGAAACGAACAGCAGATGTATGAGTTGGTAGGATATATGGCTCGCCCCGGCAGAATTGGTTCAATTGAAGCAGAAGTTCCTATGGATGGAAGAGATGATATTTTTGAGGAACTTTTCCCCGGACAGACCTATCGTCCTATCACTATGGGAGATACACCGAGTGGAATGCCAAACAAATTAAGCCCTCAATTTAGAATTAATTTTTCCAGCTTGCGGAATTGTCCTCAAATTTTAAGAGATAATATGGGCGCAGGAAATGGTTCTTGTGTCGGCAGAATTAATAAGTCAAAATTTGTTCTTACTCTTGTTGAGAGGTATGGTTTTAGGTTTGGTGATATACAAAACACAACTGAAATCCGCAAACTAGCGATTGATAGAGGTTATCAAGCAGAATTTGAACGCGGATATAATCTTTAATAAGGCGGTAATATTTATGAATGCAGAAATGTCATATTTACTCGGAATGATATTAGGCAACGGTGAAATTCAAAGAGGAACTAGCACCACAACCGTTACCATAGATATTCCTTATAAAAATTTATACACGGACGATTTGAAAGATGTCGCAATATATGTAAAGGCTAGTATTGTTGATATTCGTTCTATAGTAGAGCCTTTGATTGGGCACAATTTGGTTGTTACTGAAGCGCCCCATTCGACGAAGCTCTCGTTCACAAAACCCAACGATGAATACGTTATGAGAGAAATCATACGTCTCATTGGCGGTGGCAGACATCATTCAACTATGAGAATGAACCCAGAGCTGTTTTCTATAACTTCTGACCAAAAGCGTGCGTTGCTTCGAGGAATCGCAGACGTTACAGGATACATAAGAAAAAGCAATATTGCGTTCGGTCAAGACGGTGCGCACAGAGTTTATATTGAAATCCCCGGAAATTGGTATATGGTTATCGACATCGCAAATATGCTCAAGGATATTGATGTTCCCGTACAAACTATTGATTTCGGTCATCCCAACTTTAGAGACGGAAAGCTAGTAAAATACAACGAAGGCAAACCGAACTTTTGGAAAAAGGAACATCAAGTTAAAATATTTGCTAATGAGTTCCTTGCCGTCGGATTCAACATTAAACACAAGCAGGATGCTCTTGAGAAATACAGCGAAGAACTTTTAGAGTTTATCGACCCAGTTAAAACCCATAAATTCTATTGGGAAAAAACTGTTAAACGCGCAAGCAAGCCCCTTCATCCTGGTGAGCACGACCATAGTTTGCCCGAAGAAATTCGTGGAAAGCACTTTGACTCTTGGACAGATTTGGCGAGGTTCTTAGGTTATGGCGAATAATGTAAAAAAAGAATTTGAGTTATATGAGCCGATGCGGTGTTGGCTTCAAACGTATTTGGAAGAAAAATATCCGGGGGCAACAATAATCACTGTTGACTCTCATGCGCAAACTCTCGACCTTTTTCTTGAGAAATACGGAGTCATAGACAATTATCCACAAACCGTGGGTTTGGATATTCAAATTGATGTTCTCGGTATAATCATAAAGGGTAAAAAGACAAGCATTGTTTTTATAGAAGCTAAGAAAACACAGTTAAATCTCCACGACTTGGGTCAGTTATGGGCGTATTGTAAATTGTGCGATCCGGCAGAAGCATTTTTGTTGTCTTCTGCGGGGCTCGGTAGTTTGAATAAGATTCTCAACAATTTCAATAGGCTCGACTTGCTTGATTTCGGTGACGGTAAGCGTATAAAACAAATGCAAGTAGGAAAATGGGATACAAGCGCAAACGGGATTGATTTTCGGACGCTAATTCCTAAAAATTAACAAAGGAAGTGAATTAAAATGGATTGGAAATTTTGGCTTATTGATGTTGCGCTCCCTATAGCAACCTTTGTGGCAGGTCTCTTTACAGGTAAAACAATAGAAAGAAAATCCAAAGCAAAAGCAAAAATCAAAGGTGATGGAAATACAGTAATACAAAACAGTGATGTGAAAAAATGAACGGAGAGACTATGTTTTGGAAAAAATCTTCATCAAACAATTCAACTATCGGCAGAAATTCTAATCACAATGTCGTTATTCAGGATAGCACGGTTGAGTCTCCTGTTTTCTGCAATAATACGCCAGAAATGATTTCGATCCTCGGTCAGATAGGAAAGTATGATATTATTCAAAGACAGTTTACGGACTTTCTTTCTGCCGCCAAAAAAGTTCACCCACTGTATCCCGATTTTACAGTAAAACCCAACGCTGATTTAGGGCGCTTGGTGAGCACTCCCGAAACAGCGGATGCATTATCTAAATATCCCAAAAAAATCAAGGGAACCTATCAAATTGACTACAAAAAGTATCCTCATATGAGTAAGTCCGAAACCCCATGGGATTATGCATATAGAACACAAACAAGGGTTGAGCTTAAAACGACAGCGTACCGAGAATATCTTGGCGAAATCGAAGACCCTTTTCCTAACATGGAATATCGTGATGGAATGATAACTATAATCGGTGCACCGGAGTTTCCACCTGCCGTATCCGCCACAATCCAATCGGGTAATATAATCATCGAAATTCAATTGAGGAGAAAACCATGTCTTGAGTATGGGAAAATGATATTTGGCACAATTTCTAATGGGCAAGGATTTGATTTTTCAATTACCGCTTATGATAATGTAGCACGCACAGATTTTAATATTACTAAAGTTCCGTCGTTAGATTTGAATGTACAATTAGCTCGTGAACGGCTCATTAATGAAATCGGTAAAACAAAGCAACTTTCCATCAAGATTGGAGACAAAGAGTTGTTAAATGCAACATTGGATGAAAATGAATTGTCGGCGCCAATGTTTAAAAATGCCCCTCATCTTATTGCTTACATTGAAAACCTTCTTACAATAGAAAAACATACTGGTTGCAAATTTGATATTAGTATTGGAGATGTATACACAAGCGATTATAGAGCTGCATATATCCTAGCTTCTTCATTAGTAGGAAAGTGGCATCATGTAAAAACGAATTTTTGCGATGAAACCCGCTGTGATTACGACCGAATACCAGATGACTTTGCAGAAGAACCCCTTTCTTCCGAAATAGCTGTTGAAGGTAAAGTTCTAGGCATTACATTACATGGTCAACGATTTTCAGCAGAAAAATATATTATTGTTTATAAAGATGCAAAAGTAAATAACGCAGAATCGGTTGAAAAACAAAAAAAGAGAAAAAAGAAAAATATAAAAATTACATTCCGCCCAATAGCGGGAAAAGATAAGTTTTCCAAATTCTATTTTTTGGAAGGTATAAATTATATTTCAGCCTCTTTAGAAAACTAACTCTGCGGCAAAGTTTCGTTCACAATTTGTTATCTGGACTTATGCGCAGACCTGTGGTATAGTGTTGTGCTACAAGGAGGTGTGCATATGAAAAATACGCTTGCAGAATTGTGGCACGGCAATATAAATCCGCAATCGGATAGCCGTAACAACACTCCCGAGATGAAGCAGTTAATGGAGTATATGGCTCGGCATCACGAAGACCTACTAAAAGCAATGACCGATGAGCAACGTGATATTTTAGAACGGTTCGATGATTGTTGGAGTGAATACGCCAGCCTTGCAGAAGAGGCAATATTCGTGTATGCGTTTCGGCTCGGTGCAAGAACGATGCTTGATGTGATGTTGCTCACAGGAGAAGATTAAACGCAAAAAGAAAGACCACACACAAGGTTTTATCCTTATGTGTGGTCTTTACTTGTTTGCCCCGCTTGAAGGTGTCGCTCAAAAATTTACTGTTTTTCGTAAATCCCTAAGTTGCACCATCTTTAGGGGGTGTTGCTATTATCATTAGTGTCTTATTTACTACTATCTTATATTATCAATATTATAATTATAGTTATTTTAAAGTAATAATAATTATGATTACTTCATTTTTCTTGATAGGATTAGTTGATGATTTGATTAAAGTTAAATTTAAAGATTATCATGGAATTCCTTCGATAATCAGATTTCTTTTAGAATTAGTATTATCATTGATATGTTTATATTATCTTCAAGAGCATTATTTATTTGAAAATATTAATTTATTAAATGATTATAAAATCAATATTGGTAAATATATATTTATTTTGTTTCCATTTATTTTAGTTGGATGTTCTAATAGCGTAAA
This sequence comes from Erysipelotrichaceae bacterium, assembly GCA_015059045.1. GTDB lineage: Bacteria > Bacillota_I > Bacilli_A > RFN20 > CAG-449 > UBA3210. The sequence continues at coordinate 180,765 of SVBD01000001.1, read as the reverse complement.
TTTAACTGATGGATTGGATGGATTAAGTTCCTCTTTATACTTATTGGCGGTTATTCCATTTATCTTATTTTCTTTAATTGAAAAGGAATATTACCTAACATATTTATTGATTTCTAGTTTTGGTGCGACTTTAGGATTCATAAGTTTTAACCTCCATCCTAGCAAAATTTTTATGGGTGATTCTGGATCGTTATCTTTAGGATTGTTATTAGGGATAAGTGCAATTATATTGCATAAAGAAATATTTCTTTTAATTAGTGGTGGTTTATTTATTTTTGAAACATTAAGTGTGATACTTCAAGTTAGTTTTTTTAAATTAACGAAAAAACGCTTATTCTTGATGGCACCTTTTCATCATCATTTAGAATTAAAAGGATTTAAAGAATACCAAATTGTAATGTATTTTTTCATTGTTGGGTTAGTATTATCTTTTGCTTCAATTATATTAATTATCTTATTTTAGGAGGTAAACATGAAAAATAAATTATTAAGCATGTATGGTGAAAATACTTTTAATGATGAAGAAATGAAAAGAAGATTTCCAAAAGAAATCTATTTAGAATTTATTAAGTGTAAAGATAATTATCTTGAATTATCTAATAACGCTATAGAAATAATAGCAAATACTATAAAAATATGGGCTATAGAAAAGGACGCTACTCATTATTGTCACCTATTTTTCCCTTTAAATGGACGTTCATCAGGCAAACAAAATAGTTTTATAGAATTAAGAGATAAAAACCCAATATATATTAAAGTAAAATCAAAAATTAATATGAAGTACGAATTAGAATATTATGATTTAGTATTTACAAGAGCTGGTGCAACTACATTATTAGAAGTATTAAAAAGTGGTGTAGAAATAGTTTGTATTCCTTCTCCATATGTTAAAAACAATCATCAAGAAAAAAATGCAAAATATTTTGAAAAATATATTTCGATAATTAAAGAAAAGGATTTTACAAAAGAAAATATTGAGGCGCATATTGTTTCAATGAAAAGAAAAAACACATATAAAATTGATATTAATCCAATTGATAAAATAATTAATGAGGTAGAAAATGATTAATTATCAAAGAGAATATAATTTAAAGGAAATTTCATACGCTAAAAATGATGCCATATGTAAATTTTATATAGAAACTACTTCAATTGCTTTGATTAAAAACATTATAAAAGAAGGTGGTTATTTATTTATAGGTAATACCTCCAAAACATTATTTTGCTTCAAATATAAAGAAATCAAAATTATTAAGTTCATTTCTAAAGAAATGAAAATATATAAAAATTTAATTGTAGTCGATTCTGGTATGCCGCTAAGCATACTGGGTAATATATGTAATAATAATGGTATTTCAGGATTTGAAAAATTAATGACAATTCCAGGTTTATTAGGTGGTAGTATCTTTAATAATGCATCTTTTTTAGATCAATGTATATCAGATAATTTATTATATCTTTTAATAATAGATAAACAGGGTAATTTTAGAATTATAAAAAAAGAGGAAGTAGAATTAAATTACCGTAAAATTAATATAAAAATATTAGATGAAGGTTATTTTATTTATAAAGCGATATTTAAAGTAAAAAGAAAAAGCTTTAATGAATTATTGAAAAATAAATTGCTTGCAATCAATTATCGAATAAAAAATCAGCCTCAAATTCATAGCTTAGGATCAACATTTAAAAATCTAAGTAATATAAAAGTTTATCAACTGATTGATAAATATGTAAACTTTACTGAATATAATGGATATTCTATTTGTCAAACTCATAAAAATTTTATCGAGTTGAGAAAAGATTTAGATATTCTAAATCTAGTTAAATTAATTGAAAGGATACAAGAAGTATTATATAATAATATCGGATTATTTATTGAAACAGAAATTAAAATAATTTATTAATGGTGAATATGAACGAAAAAGCAAAAAAGAACAACACATTTGAAGAACAATTATTAGAAATGAAAAAGAAATATAACAGACGATTAATTTCCAAAATAAGTTTCATTGGAATTGTTTTTGCGTTGCTTTTTGCCTATTTATTTACACCATTGTCTCAAGTAAATAATTATCGTTTGCAAGGTAATTTGAATTTGAATGAAGAAGAGGTATTAGATATTTGTCATATTGATAGAGATACAAGTCTTTTTCTAATTGATGAAAATGAGTGTTTAAATTTATTAAATAATCATCCATTAATTAAAGAAGCAAAAATTAATAATAATATTTTTGGTTTAAATATTGAAATTGAAGAAATCACTCCGGTTTTAAGAACAAATGACGGAAATTATTATTTCAACGATGGAACATTTAAGGAAAGTAATTTTATTTTATCTCCATCAATACCTGAAAGATTTGTTGATTTGTGCATGGAATTACCAGTTTCACTAAATGAATTTAAACTTTCAGAAGAAGATATCTTATTATTTTCTGATATTTATTTTTCATTATCTGAAGAATTTAGAAATAAAATAAAATATTATAATATTTATGATGAGAAAAATATTTCATTTTTCTATTTTGATGAATATACATATGAAGTAAAAATCACATTACCAAATAACATCAAAAATATCGATGATATATCTTATGCGATAGATAAAGAGGCTCATCAAAGATATATAAATGAATTTTTGTCGAAAAATGATAGTGGATTAGTAATAAAAAAATATCAAAATAATCTAACATCATTTGAATATTATTCAATTCTTGTTAAAATTGAATATGAATTTGGTACTAATACTGCAAATTATATTGCTAGTCCGAATAATTAAGGAGGGGGATTTAGATGTCAAAAGATAAAAATAAACGTTATGCAGCTATAGAAATTACATCAAAATCAGTTCGCTTAGTCTACGGATATTGCCAAGATGACAAAGTTCACGTTTTACATGCATTAGAAACTTCAATTAACGCTCTTGATGGTGGAATAGTAACTGATATGGATCAAGTTACTAACGCGGTTAAAGGTGTTATTAATGCATTAAATGAAACTTTACAAATTAAAGTAAAAGAAGTAATTGTTTGTTTACCTCCTATGGGATTGGTTTTCTGTAGAGAAAGTAGTACAACTAATACAATTGGAGTAGATAATGTTGTTGTTCAAATTGATGTAAATAATGCAATTAGTCAACTTAGAAAATATCGATTCAGCGAAGGATTAAGAATCGTTGATATTGTTCCTTATCAATTTGTTTTGGATAATAAAGAGTTTTCTCAAGTTCCACCTATTGGCAAAATTTCATCAACATTAACAGTTCATGCCACTATTTTTGCTTTGGATGATAGCCTTGTTAATGGTTATGTAAAAGCAATTGAAAATGCTGGATTATTTATTCAACAATTAGTTATTGCGCCATATTCTTCTAGTTTATATATGTCGATAGAAGATGATATTCCTTCATCATATTACTTATTGAATTTTGGTAGTGAAATTACTACTTTAACTCAAATTTCTCAAAATACTTTGGTATATCAAAACTCTTGTTTCAAATTTGGTTCGGATCGTATTACTCAATGTATCGCTGATAGATTTGATATTTCATTAAAAGAAGCAAAAATGTTAAAAGAAAAATATGGAATAGATAAATCACCTTCATTTAATGTAAATATTTATAAGAATATTTCTTTAGATGATTTAGCTAAAGTAATTAATGATGCTCTTGATCCTCTTATCGTAGCGATTAAAAAGCAAATTGCTTCTTGGAGTAGTGCTGATCAAAGATACCTTCCAATTGTAATTACAGGGGGAGGTAGTAAATTAAATAATTTCAAAAATATTTTAGAGAAAAAATTAGAACTTCAAGTTATTGACTATTCGCCATATAGTTTTGGGGCAAGAGATAAAACTTATCAAAACTGTTTAGGCTTAATATATTATGCTGGTGTCCATTTAATTAATGAAGAAATTGATGAACTTACAAACACAACAATTTCAAGAGTGATGCCGAAAACTTCAAACAAGAAGAATTTAACACAATATAACTTTGATGAAGAATTATAGGAGGAATGTAAAATGCAAGAATTTAATTTTGATGCATATGAATCATATGCGAAAATTGTAGTTATCGGTGTTGGTGGCGCTGGTAATAATGCAGTCAACCAAATGATTGAAGAAAATATTGCAAATATTGATTTCTGGGTTGTTAACACAGATGCACAAGCTTTAGCTACATCTAGAGCGGAACATAAATATGTTTTAGGAAAGGATTATACTAAAGGTTTAGGTGCTGGAGGAAATCCTGAGATTGGAAGAAATGCTGCTGAAGCAAGTATTGATGATCTTCGTGAAATTTGTGAAGGTGCGAATATGGTATTCATTGCTGCTGGTATGGGTGGTGGTACTGGTACTGGTGCGGCTCCAGTAATTGCAAAAGTAGCTAAGGATTGTGGAGCTTTAACTGTTGCAATTGTAACAAGACCATTTACATTCGAAGGTAATACTAGAAAAGCACGAGCTGTTGAAGGATTAAATGAATTAAAACAATGTGTTGATTCAATTATTATTGTTTCTAATGATAAATTAATGATGATGAATGGTAATAAATCAATCGCTGAGGCGTTTGCTGAATCTGATAGAGTACTTGCTCAGTCAGTTAAAACAATTACTGATTTAATTTTATTGCCAGGATTAATTAATTTAGACTTTGCAGATGTTAAAGCTACATTAATGAACAAAGGTATTGCTTTAATTGGATTCGGTATGGGTAGCGGTGAAAGAAAAGCTATGGAAGCTGCGACAAATGCAATTGCTTCGCCTTTACTAGAAGCATCAATTAAAGGTGCTCATAGTGCAATCATTAATGTAACTGGTGGAAATGGAGTAACACTTGACGAAACTCAAGAAGCAATTTCTTATATTACTGAAGCTGCGGGCGCAAATGTTAACATTATTTTTGGTGTTCAACAAAACCCTGAATTAAATGATCAAATGTTGATTAGTGTTATTGCTACTGATTTTGATGAAGAATACACAATTCCTGAACAACCACAAATCAATACTCGTATAGCAAAACCACAAGTTGAAGAAGAAGTTGAAGAAAAAGAACAGCACCAAGAAAGTGGAAGTATTCTTCCAAATTTCTTCAATTCTCTATTTAAGAAAAACGAAGATTAATTTAAATTTATGGATATCAAAGTGCGACAAAGTTCGCACTTTTTTTGTGTTACTATATTTAAGGTGATCACTTTGGACGTCTACATAGATTTAAGTCTGGTGTTATTGGTAATTGAAATTATGGTATGTATTTATGGTTTGGAATTACTACTTACATATCGCGAAAAAAGGAGCGTGAAAATAGCTTTAATTATTGCAAATTCCATTTTATTTTTTACTATTAAATTTTCATTAATTGTATCCTTATTTTGTTTTTTTATAATAAATATGACGATATTTAAATTAATAAGCAAAAAAGGAACAATAAAATTTGTAATTTTTTCAATTGTCTTTTTTACGATAAATTTATTCTTTTCTAGCATCTCAAATTATTTATTCTTATTAAATATCTATCTAGCTATAAATAGTCCAATTGGAATTATTTACGCTTTATTAATCCCTCTATTTGGGGTAATTATGTATATTTCAACAAGAATTGTTGACGCTTTATTTCATTTGCATGTTTATAAAACTACGTGCATTATTAGCAATAATGAACAGAAAATTGCTTATAAAGCATACTTTGACAGTGGGAATACGCTTAAATATGATAATGTCCCAGTTATATTTTGTATCGATTCCTCCTGGCTTTTTCCTAAAATAAACTCCACAATGATTGAAGTGTCAACAATATCTGGTTCAGATAAATATGAAGCGTACAAATCGTTAATTAGTATTAATTCTTCGAATGAAGAATATTTTGTCTATGTTGTTTTAATAAATGAAATTAAAGATTTCAATGGTTGTGAAGTTTTATTAAATGCATATTTGAGGTAATTTATGATAAATAAAATAACTGATGTATTACTAAAAAAATTAAATATTAATCTAACTACTTTCTATATAAATGGAAAAGATAATTTACTTCCACCTTTGTCAAAAGAGGAAGAAGATTATCATGTAAGTCAATTTGAAAAAGGTGATTTAAAATCTAGAAATATTTTAATAGAGCACAACTTAAGATTAGTAGTATATGTTGCAAAAAGATATGATACAAATATAAGTAATTTAGAAGATTTAATTTCAATTGGAACGTTAGGTTTAATTAAAGCAATTAATACATTTAAATTGGATAAAAATATTAAATTGGCAACATATGCATCGCGATGTATAGAAAATGAAATACTAATGTATTTAAGAAAAAAATCAAAAGCAAGAGTAGAAATATCATTAGATGAACCATTAAAGGTTGATTATGATGGTAATGAACTGCTTTTAGAAGATATTTTATACGATCAAAATGAAAATATTTATGATTCATTAGATAAAGAAGAAATTATTAATCAATTGAACGATGCGATAGATAAATTAAAACCTAGAGAAAAAGAAATTTTAGTAATGAGATTTGGACTAGATGGACATGAGGAATTAACTCAAAAAGAAACAAGTGATAAGTTATCAATTTCACAATCTTACATATCTCGTTTAGAAAAAAGAATACTTAATAAATTAAAGAAAACGATGAAAAATCATGAGTAAAATTAAAAGTAATGAATTAATGCCTAAAGTATTTTTAGTTAATGGTGAGACTGATATACATTCATTACTTGAAGGATTAAAAAAACATCATCAAATAATAATTAATTTGACTAATAGTTCTAATATTTCTAAATGTCGAATCGTTGATTTTTTAAGTGGATATGTATATGCATTAAGTGGAACAAGAGAAAAATTAGAAGACAATATATATTGTTTTACAATAAAATAAATTTCTTTTTATCATTAGAATTGAAATATATTTGATTATAAATTATTATAATTACAAGGTGATACAAAATGAAAGAACAAGTTTTAGCTACTAAAGACGAAATAATTGTTAGAGATTTATATCCTATTTTGGTTAGTAACAAAAGAATTTACATTGTAAATGGAAAAAAGCGTAAATTCAGAAAAATTGAAACTAAGAAAATTATTCAAATCGATAAAATTTCCGCAGTTAGATATCAATTCTCTAAAAATAAATTATTATTGGCATTATCATTAATTTTCCTATTTTTTACTTTAGGTGTAGGTGGTGGAATTGCATATTTTTTCATGTATGATAAAACTATGTTTGATTTAATTAAACCTATCTTAATTGGTTCTGGAGCAGTCTTTTTGGTTCTTTCACTTTTATTTTTGACTTTATATTTTTCTATTAGAAAAAAAGTTGTCTGGTTTGAATATCCAACTAATATACTTAAACCTACAAAAGTTGTCTTCAAAAATGTTAAGAAAAGATATTTTCAAGACCTTGTAAGCGCAATATTTTCTGCTTGTGATAAAATCAACGAACCAGTAAGTAGTCCATTTACTTCAAAAACTGATTTATTTATTTAATAAAAGGAGCATATGCTTCTTTTTTTTGTGTAATTTTTTTATTTTTGCCCATATTAAAATTAGGAGAATTTTATGGGAAAAAACAAAGTAGAAATTGTTGGAATTGATACAAATAAATTAAAAGTGTTATCAAGTGAGCAGTCGTTAGAATATTTGAAAAAATACCGTCAAGAAGGTAATAAAGAAGACTTAGATATCCTTGTTAATGGTAATTTAAAGTTGGTTTTATCTATAGTAAATAAGTATGGTAAAAGAAGTGAACAATGCAATGATTTATTTCAAATTGGCTCATTAGGATTATTAAAAGCAATTGAAAATTTTGATTTGGATTTAGATGTTAAGTTTTCAACATATGCAGTACCAATGATTGAAGGTGAAATTAGAAGGTATTTGAGAGATTCAACTATGCTAAGAATATCCCGTCAAATAAAGGATACAGCGTATCATTATATGAAAGAAAAAGAAAAGTATATTAACGAATTTGGTATATCTCCAACAAATGAATATATGGCAAAAAAGTTGAATGTAAATTTATATCAAATTCAAGAGGCGATAGAATCAACTCTTCCAATATCATCTTTGAGTGAACCATTATATAATGATTTTGATCAATCGATATTACTTCAAGATGTTGTTTCTGATAATAATCAGTCATATGAAAAGATGATTAATCATCTTTCGCTTAATCAAGGATTAGAAGCATTAAATGCGATGGAAAGAGATATAATCAATAAAAGATACTATGAAGGAAAGTCTCAAGTTGAAATCGCGAAATATTACAAAATATCTCAAGCACAAGTTAGTAGATTAGAGAAAAATGCATTAAGTACTTTAAAAAAATTCCTCATTTAGAAATGAAAAATGAGGATCTTTTTATTTTTTAATATTAATTTTAATATTATTTTTATAATAATTGAGTTAAATAAATTGACTTTAACATATGAAAATAACATAATTAAAATTAGTGTTAAAAGGAGTTTTGGTATGAAAGAAAAATTACAAGAAATTCATAGTAAGGCTTTAAATGATATTGAATCTATTAATCATTTAGAAGAATTACAAAATATCAGAAATATCTACTTATCTAAAAAAAGTGAATTAATGTCTTATATGTCTCATATGAGAAATCTTTCTGGTGAAGAAAGAGTGGCTTTTGGCCAATTAATTAATTCAATCAAAGAGGATATTTCGAATAAATTAGAAGAAAAGAAAAAAATATTGGAAGAAGCAAAACTACAAGAAAAATTAAATTCTGAAATTATTGATTTTACATTACCAGGTAAATCATATTCTCGTGGTAGCAAACATCCTTTTAATATTATTGTTGATGAAGTAAGTCAAATCTTTATTGGCATGGGATATCAAATCGCCGAAGGACCTGAAGTAGAAACTGATGAATTTAACTTCGAATTATTAAACGTACCAAAAGGTCATCCTGCAAGAGATATGCAAGATAGCTTCTTTATTGATGAAACAAATTTAATGAGAAGTCAAACATCACCTGTTCAAGCGCATGTTATGTTAAGTAAACATGGTGTTGGTCCTATTAAAATTATTTCTCCAGGTAAAGTTTATAGAAGAGATGATGATGCAACTCACTCACATCAATTTGGTCAAATTGAAGGTTTAGTTATTGATAAGAATATTAATATGGGTAATTTATTATCTACATTAGAATTATTTGCAAAATCAATGTTTGGAGAAAAACGTGAAGTAAGAATGAGATCCTCATATTTCCCATTCACCGAACCTTCTGTTGAAGTAGATATTTCATGTTTTGAATGTGGTGGAAAAGGATGTTCACTTTGTAAAGGAACAGGTTGGATTGAAATTTTAGGTGCAGGTATGGTTCATCCAAATGTATTAAAAATGTGTGGATTTGATGTTAATGAATATCAAGGATTTGCTTTTGGCGTTGGTGTTGAACGTGTTGCGATGCTTAAATATGGTATCGATGATATTAGAAAATTCTACGCGAACGATAAAAGATTTAATAAACAATTCAATAAGGAGTAATTATTATGCTAGCTAGTTATAAATTATTAAGTAAATTTGTTGATTTAACTGGTATTACTCCAGAAGAAATCGAACATAAATTAACATTTGCAGGATTAGAAGTTGAAGGTGTTGAAAGATTAGCATATGCTTCTAATTTAGTAATCGGACAAATTTTAAAAGTTGAAAATCATCCAGATAGTGATCACTTACATATTCTTCAAGTCGATGAAGGTGAAAAGTATGGAGTCGAACAAATTGTTTGTGGCGCTCCAAATGTAAGGGTTGGCTTAAAGGTGATTGTTGCAAGACCTGGTGCGGTTTTATCAAAAGATAAATTTACAATTAGTAAATCAACTATTAGAGGTGTTGAATCTAATGGTATGTGTTGTGCTTTAAATGAATTAGGTGTAGATAAAACTTTCTTAAGAGAAGAACAAATAAAAGGTATCGAAGAGTTACCAACTGATGCTGTAGTTGGCAATGAAAATGTATTAGAATATCTTGGTTTAGATGATGTTATTTTTGATATTAACGTCCTAGCAAATAGAAGCGATATTCTTGCTATTTATTCATTAGCTAAAGAATTGTCTGCATTATTTGATCGTAAATTAAATATTCCAGAACCAAAAAAATTTAGTGAAGTTCCTTCTTTAATTACATGTTCTAGTGCAACTGAAGATTGTCCTCAATTTTCAATTAAAGTTGTAAAAGATGTAGTTACTAAAGAATCACCACTATGGTTAAAAAATTTCTTAATGGCTCAAGGAATTAGATCAATTAATAACATTGTAGATATTGGTAACTATGTAATGATACTTACAGGTCAACCAATTCATATGTATGATTTAGATAAATTAGAATCTAACAACTTTGTTGTTAAAAATGATTTTGAAGGTGAAGTTGTTTGTTTAGATGAAAAGACATACAAGATTGAAAAAGGTGATTTAGTTGTAACTAATAATGATAAACCAGTTTGTTTAGCTGGAACTATGGGGTTATTAGAAGTTGCAGTTGATTCTAACACAAAAAATATTGCAATTGAAAGTGCAAATTTCAAGGGTTCTACTGTAAGAAGAACATCAACAAGGACTGGCTTGTCTAGTGATAGTAGCGCTCACTTCTTGAAAGGAATTAATCCAAAACAAGATAGATTTGTTTTAGATTTAACTACAGAATTATTAGTTGAATTAGCAGATGCAAAAGTAGTTGAAGAAACAGTTAGATATTCTGTAATTAATGAAGAACCAACTAAGATTGAATGTTCTGTAAGTTATATCAATAAACGCTTAGGAACAGATTTTGATTATGATTATATTACAACTATTCTTAATAGATTATTCATCGATACAATAGATGTTGATCATGATAACTTTATCGCAATTGCACCTGCTCATAGAATTGATTTACAATGTAATGCTGATTTAAGTGAAGAAATTATTCGTTATGTAGGATTTGGGGCTATTAAATCTCAATTACCATTGATGGTAACTACAGTTGGTGGATATACTTCTTTCCAAGAAAAAAGATTTAGAATTCGCAATCTTTTAATTGATTCTGGATTGAATGAAGCATTAACTTATACTTTAGTATCACCAACAGAAAATGAACAATTCGTATTATTAAATAATGACGAACCATATGTTATTTTTAACCCAATGACAATTGATCATAGCGTAGTTAGAAGAGGATTGGTTAAGTCTTTACTAAATATTGTTGAATACAACCTATCTCATCAACAAGAAGATCTTGCGTTCTTTGAAGTAAGTGATGTAATCACTAAAGGTTCAAATTATCAAGAATTATGTGTTGTTTTAAATGGTAATAAAACAGTTCAAGGTAAGTTAAGAGTAGAACCATATGATTTCTATGATATTCATGGTATTTTAGAAGCGATTTTATCACAGTTAGGAATTGAAAAAAATCGTTATAAAGAAGAAAGATTGTTAGATTCAAAATTCTATCACCCTGGTAGAACTACAAAAATTTTATTTGGTAAAAATGTGGTTGGTGTTTGTGGACAAATCCACCCAAATTATTCTAAAGATATTGGTGAAACTTATGTCTTAGAATTAAATTTAACTGCATTATTAGAATTAAGAGTTCCACAAACAAAAATGGCTCAAATTTCTAAATATCCATCTGTAAAAAGAGATCTAGCTCTTGTTGTTAAAAAAGATGTATTAGTTGACGATATTATTAGATGCGTTAAAAAAGCTGGAAGAAGTATTGTTAAAAATGTAGAAATCTTTGATGTATATCAAGGAGAACATATGACTGAAGGATATAAATCTGTAGCAATTAAAATTACTTTCCAAGACGATTCTAAAACTTTAGTTGAAAAAGATATTACTGAATCATTAGATTCAATTATGAATGAGTTGTATAAAGTTACTAAAGCGGAGTTAAGAAAATAATGATTATTACTAAAAGAGAATTGCTTGCAAATAAATCTATTAAATTATCTTCTAAAACTCAAGTTAAAGATGAGGATTTAAATCAGGTTGAGGGATTCATTAAATTAAATCGTTGCTTAGTTGACTTGGATGCTTCATATATTGAAGGGATGGATTTAGCAATTTGTAAAATAAAAGTAAAAGGTGAAATGGAAATTAGATCAACTCGTTCATTAATTCCTGTTACATTAAAATTTTGCGAAGAAGATACAATTACTTATACATTCACTCAAAATGACGAACTAGAAGACGACTCCATTATTGTCGTAGATAATAATGAAATAGATTTACATAAAGAAATTGTTTCGCTCGTAATTACATCTATTCCAATTAAAATTATTGGAGAAAACGAACCTGAATCATTTGAAGGTGATTCTTGGGAAGTTATTTCTGAAGATGAATATGAAAAAAGAAAGAAAAAAGCTCCTTCTCCATTTGATGTTTTAAGTGATTTAGATTTCGATTAAATTAATTAAGCGACTGCAAATGCTGCAGTCGTTTTTTTTATGTAAAAAAATCAAAAAAAAGTAATAAATATATTTACAATGTGGGTCAAAAGGGTTATAATGTGGGTACAAATGGTGGAAAGTGGGGCAAAACTATGTTTTTTATTGGTACATATAATCATAACCTAGATGAAAAAAACAGAGTTACTATGCCTTCACGCCTTAGAGATAAGTTAGGTGCAATTGTATATGTTACATTGGGGCTTGATAAATGTTTAGCTATCTATCCGGAAGAAACATTTATGCAAATTGCTTCTTCTTTGTCTAAAGCTTCATCATTACAAAGCGATAATCGTGGATATAAGAGAACATTCTTCTCAAATTCATATGAATGTGAAATTGATAAACAAGGTCGTATTAAGTTATCTAGTGAACTTTGCGAAAAATGTTCAATTACTAAAGATGTTGTTGTTATTGGTGTTGATGATCACGTAGAAATTTGGGATCGTGAACAACATAAAGAAATGTCAAAACGTAATGATGACAACTATGAAGCATATGCTTCGAAAATCTCATACGGTGAATAGTATGGAATATAAACACATTCCCGTATTATTAGATGAAACGATTGAAGGATTAAATGTCAAACCAGATGGAATATATGTTGATGGAACATTAGGACGTGGTGGACATAGCAGTGAAGTCTTAAAAAAACTTACAACAGGTCATTTATATTGTTTCGACCAAGATATTCAAGCGATTAATGAGTCAAAACCAAGACTTGAACAAATTTCAAATAAATTTACACTTATCAATAACAATTTCAAAAACATGAAAGAAGAGTTAAATAAGTTAGGAATTGAAAAAGTCGATGGGATCATGTTTGATTTAGGAGTTAGCTCAGCTCAATTTGATGAGCAAGATCGCGGATTCTCATATAGATTCGATGCAAGACTTGATATGAGGATGAATCAACAAGCTACGTTATCAGCTTATGATGTGGTAAATAATTATTCTTTACAAGAGTTAACAAAAATTATTAGAGATTATGGTGAAGATAAATTTGCTTACCAAATTGCTAAAGAAATTATAAAAAGTAGAGAAATTAAACCTATTGAAACAACATTTGAATTAGTTGACGTTATAAAAAAAGCTTTACCTAATAAGGTATTAAGCAAAGTAGGCCATCCTGCAAAACAAACTTTCCAAGCTATTAGAATAGAAGTTAATGATGAATTAAATGTTCTAAAAGAGGCTTTGAAAAGTACTGTATCTTTACTAAAAAGTAAAGGAAGAATGTGTGTTATCACATTCAACTCATTAGAGGACAGAATTGTAAAAGACTTCTTTAACTCCCTTGCAAAAGAAGTTCAATCTTCAAGAAGATTACCTGTTCAACAAATTGAATTAGATTATTCATTAGTAAACAGAAAAGTAATCATAGCGACTGATGAAGAATTAGAGAAAAATAATCGTGCAAAAAGCGCGAAATTAAGAATTTTAGAAAGGAAATAGCAATATGAAAAATAAGTTAGTAAAAGCAAATAAAACAAAATTTGATTACAGAGCTAGAAAATTAGGTATTTTTGGCTTATTTTTAATGGTCATCACATTGAGTGTCGCTGTACCTGTTGCTAGTTCTTTATCTAATGTTAACAAATCATTAGTCCATGATATTACTGTTATGGAAAATGAAAATAATGATTCAGATATCCAATTAGAAAGGAAATAATGTTATGAAAAAGAAAATTGCAAAAGGTTTATTGATGTTGGACCTATGGTTAACAATTGTTGCAACAACAGTATTTGTGACATTATTCTTCATGGATAATATCTTATATCTTAATGAAATTATTATTGTATCTACCTCCATCCTATCCTTCAATATGATATGTTTCATCCTATTGAGTTTCAATTATCCTAAACAAATCAAAACATTCACAGAGAAGGATTCGAAAAAATACTAGCTTCGGCTAGTTTTTTTCATTTTGTTATTTTTTATAAAAATAAAGTATGCTAGAATAGTAAAAGAGGTTTTGTTATGAAAAGTAAAATGAAAGTTCCAAAGAGTTCGAATGAAAAACTATTATCAAACGATGTAGAAGCAACACTAATAGGTGTAATGATATTATTATTGTCGTTAATTGGATTACTTGGAAAAGGACCAGTAGGACAATTTCTACAATACTGTATGGTTTTCTTATTTGGTAATTTTTATTTTTTAGTTTATGCATTTTTATTTTTCTTTTCTTTGTATTTGATTGTTACAAAGAAGATTTTTGTCATGAAAATAAATCTATATCTATTGGCTTCTATTTTAATTTTATTTAGTTTCTTAATTGGTGCATCAAGTACAAATATTGAGTTAACAATTAGTAATTTTTCAAATACTTATGTAAATGTTTTAAATGCAACTCCAGGTATTTCATTATTTAAAATAGATAGTTTTGAAGCTATTTCTTATACTGGTGGTGGATTTGTTGGTTATATGTTAAGAGGCTTCTTAAACACTTGTTTTACAAGTGTCGGCACATCAATTACAATTGGTGTTTTTGCATTTGTTGGATTAAGTGTGTTTATTAAAGATTTTGTTGTTTATTTTGTAAAATATTTTAAACGCTTAAAAGCTAAATTAGCTAGAAGAGAAAAGAAAGAAAAAAAAGTAACTCGTAATGTAACTGAAGAAAAGAAACTTGAGGATAATAATGAATCTAAAACTATTGAAAATAAAGAAATAAATAATACTCCTTTAATTGAGAATAAAAAAGAAATTATTGAAAAAGAAATGAGTGAAGAAAAACCAATTGATAATACTATTGAAGTAGAAAAAGATTCAACTCCAATGGAATTATTTGTTGATGATTTTGAAAATAAAACTTTAAGCGAGCCAAATGAATCATATAAATCAGATACGATTGATATTGCGATTAAACCTGTGGCTAAATTTGAACCATTTGATGAAAATATAGAGCCTATTGAATCTAAAATTATCTCGCCAAAACAAGAACAAATAATAGAAGAAAAAATTGAATCTTCATATTTTAAAGATTATGAAAACAAAACTTCTCATATAGAAAATGTAAGTTATATTAATAAAAAAGGTGAACATGAAGAAGAGCCACCAAAATATTCAACATATGTTCTTCCTTCGTTATCGTTGTTAAAAAATCCTCAAAACGATGATGTATCGACAGAAAATAGAATAGTTGCAGAAAGTCGTTTAAATAAAATCAATGATTTATTTAGAGAGTTTAAAATTGGTGCAAGCGCTATATCTTATACAATTGGGCCTTCTTGTACTAGATTTAATATTAAAATGAATCCAGGCGTTAAGGTAAATGTTCTTTCTTCTATTCAAAATGAAATTGCTATTTACTTGGGTGGAAATAAAACAGTTCGTTTAGAATTGGTTGTTGAAGGAAGAGATACTTCTTCAATTGAAATTGGTAATGCAAAAGCTGCTAGTGTATCATTTAAAGAATGTATTCAATCAATTGCAAATAAAACATCTATAAAAGATCGTTTGTTAGTTCCTTTAGGAAAAGGTATTGAAGGTAATGTCGTTTCTGTTTCATTAGATGAATTACCTCACTTATTAGTTGCAGGTACTACTGGATCAGGAAAATCCGTTTTTATAAATAGTATTATTACTACATTATTGATGAGAAATCGACCTGATGAATTAAAATTAATGTTAATTGATCCTAAGAAAATTGAATTTAGTAAATACAATAATCTTCCACATTTATTGTGTCCAGTTATCACTGAAGCAATAGAAGGTAAAAACGCTTTAAAACGATTAGTTGATGAAATGGAAAGAAGATATAATCTATTCCTTACTAATGGAAAAGGAAGTTCAAAAATTTCTGAATATAATGAACTTGCCGATTCATTAGGATATGAAAAATTACCTAATATTGTCATGATTTGTGATGAATTTAGTGATTTTATGAGTGAACATGGTAAAGAAATTGAACCACTTGTAAAAAGACTTGCTCAAAAAGCAAGAGCTTGTGGTATATACTTAATTATTTGTACACAAAGACCATCAGTAAATGTTATTACTGGTGATATTAAAGCTGTTGTTCCTTCTAGAATTGGATTATATGTTCCTCAAGTAAACGACTCTAGAACAATTTTAGATGAAGGTGGTGCAGAATCGCTACTTGGATATGGTGATATGCTTTGTAGAATACCTCGCCATAATTCATTAGTTCGTGTTCAAGGGGCAAATATTTCAAATATAGAAATTATTAATATTTGCGATTTCATTCGTTCTCAACATGATGTAGATTATGATGAGAACTTTACAAATCTAATTGATAGTGATGATTTAGGTGTTACTGGTGAATATGTTAACAGAAGAGAAAAAGATGTATTACATGAACAAGTTAAATTACACGTTATTACAACAAGAATAGCATCAACCAGTAATTTATGTTCTAGATTTGGCATTGGTTATGGTAGAGCAGATCATATTCTAAATTGTTTGCAAGATGAAGGAGTTATTAAAAGAGCTCCAAACGGCAATAGAAGAATAGTTGTGATGACTTTAGAGGAGTATGAAGCTAACAAAAATAAAGAAAATTAAAAAAGATGATTTGTTAAAAAAATGACTATTTAGAGTTTTAGAAAAAGTTAAATGTTATAGATTGGATGGAGAAACGTATGTATTTAAATAAAATATTCAAAGCAACTTTAATTGATGAAACACGTATTGATGTCGTTGTAGAAAAAAGTTATAACTCACAAGGATGTCAAAAATTCTTTTTATACGATGATAGCGAACTTTTGGGAGAATTGAAAATTGAATCTACTAGTGTTTCTGGTAAAAAATTTATTTATATTTTAAATAATCCTTACGAATTAAAACTTGGAAGAAATTATGTTATCTTTGATGAAAGAAATATTGTAATTGATTTGGATTGTTCTTGTCTTTTAAGAATGGACAAATTTATAGATAGAATGTATAGTGATCAAGAAATGGGCGCAATATATTCTAAGAAAGGTACAACATTTAGAATTTTCTCACCTCTTGCTTCTAGTGGTGTAGTAAAATTAGATAGTTTAGACAAAAATGAACATATTTCAATTTCGTTAACTAAAAATGATAAAACTGGTATTTTAGAAGGTTATGCAAAAGGAGATCACGCTAATTGCCGTTACTCTTATTTATTGAAAATAAATAATCAAGTTCGTGATGTATTAGATCCATATGCAAAGGCAGTTACTGTTCTATCTAAATCTGCTGTAATTATTAATCCTAAAGAAGTTTCGGTAGATTTAAATGAAGATAAATTAAAACCTTTTGGAACAATAAATGATGCGATTATCTACGAGCTTTCAATTAGAGATTTGACTTCTGATTTAAATACAAATATCGTTAATAAAGGCAAATATTTAGGATTTATCGAAGAAGGACATAAGACAAAAGAAGGTAATCCAATTGGATTTGATTACTTAAAATCATTAGGTGTTACTCACGTTCAATTACTTCCTATTTATGACTTCCAAACAACAAATGATTTACATCCTGAAGACACTTATAACTGGGGTTATGATCCAATGAACTATAATACTCCAGAAGGATCATTCTCAACTGATCCTAAAGATCCTTTATCACGTATTATTGAATTAAAGAAAGTTATTAGTAAATTACACGCAAATAATATTCGTGTTGTAATGGATGTTGTTTACAATCACGTATTTAATATGGAAACATCTTGCTTTGAAAGAGCATGTCCAAATTATTATTTCAAATTTAATGCTGATGGAACTAAGTCAGATGGATCATTCTGTGGTAATGAATTCGAATCACGTCATTTAATGGCTAGAAAGTATATTATTGATTCATGCATATATTGGGTTAAAGAATATGGTATTGATGGATTTAGATTTGATTTAATGGGGTTAATTGATATTGATACAATTAATGCTGTTTATGCTGAATGTAAGAAAATTAAACCAGATATTATTATTTATGGTGAAGGATGGGATATGCCTACGGTTATGCCACAAAATCAACGTTCGTCTATGAATAATGCTTCTCTAATGCCTAATATCGGTTTCTTTAATGATCGTTTTAGAGATATTACAAAGGGAAAAACTGGTCATGATGAATTACATGTTTGCGGTTATTTAAGTGGTGATAAAAACTATATAGATGGATTTAAACACGTAATTAGTGGTTCTGTTTTACCAATTGCTCATCCACCTCTATTTAAAACACCATCTCAATCAATTAACTATGTTGAATGTCACGATAATAACACGATATATGATAAGTTAAAAGCTTGTTGTCCTCTTGAAGATGAGAAAACTATTTTAAGACGTATTAAATTAATTAATGCTGCAGTAATGTTTTCAATTGGTGTTCCATTCTTCCATATGGGACAAGAAATTGGTTTGACTAAATTTGGTGAAGGTAATTCATATCGTTCAAGTGACTTAGTTAATCAATTTAGATGGAATACATTAGATGAAAGAAAGGACATGTATAATTTCTTTAGAGATTTAGTTGATATGAGAAAATCTTTACCATTCTTAAAACTTAATGACAGAAAAGTAATTGAACAATCAATTGAATTTAATAATGACTATTCTGG
Source organism: Erysipelotrichaceae bacterium (assembly GCA_015059045.1). GTDB lineage: Bacteria > Bacillota_I > Bacilli_A > RFN20 > CAG-449 > UBA3210. The sequence continues at coordinate 161,787 of SVBD01000001.1, read as the reverse complement.
TATTCTAAAGATTAGATATTCAAATAAAGATGTAATTGCACCTTATAGTGATGTATTAATCTTTATTAATCCTAAGAAAGAATCATTTTCAGTCGATTTAAGTGATTATTATAAGATTTTATTTAATGAAAGTGGTAAAATCACTTCAAGTTTATATTCGCAACACTTAGTTGTAAATCCTTTATCGCTTGTTATTTGTGTTAAGGAATAAGACTAATTTAATAAAATTTGAGAAAAAATAGAACACCAAAAAAAACTACATTTATTTTATAATTTTAATGGGTGAAATTATATGATAAATGTTGCAGTTTTTATGGGAAAAATTATTAAAGATGATGAGTTTTTACAAAATATACGTTATGTAGAAATTTGCCAAGATTATCATCAAAATGACGGTAAGATAAAAAAAGATTTGATTCCAGTTATGAATTGGAATAAACTCAATAAAGGGGAACTTTTCACTTTTAGTGAAGGTAGTTTGTTACTAATTAAAGGGCGACTTGAATATTATAATGGTAAATTCGTTGTAGTATGTGAAAGTTTATCGTATTTAGGAAAGGAGCAAATATGAAAATTATTAAAATTGTTTTAAAAGGAATTCCATATGTTTTTGTTTCTTTGTTTTGGATTTTTATCTATGGTGTAACATTCAAGAAAAAATCTAGAATTAAAGTCTATCGAAAAGTAAAAAACTTGCTCGAAAAAGTATCTTCACTTATAGGTATTGAATATGTTGTTGATGGCAAAGAATATTTATCTGTAGAGCAATCTTATTTGTTAACACCTAATCATCAAGCTTTAATTGACCCTTTTATCTTCTTCCATGTGTTTAATGATCCATTATCATTTGTTTGTAAAAAAGAAGTTAAGAAAATTCCCGCAGTTAATAGTATTGTTAATATGATTGATGGAAAATATCTTGAAAGAGATAATTTGCGTCAAGAAATTAAAATAATGAAATCAATACAAAAAGATATGACCGATAAAAATGTTAAATATATTGTTTTCCCAGAAGGAACAAGAACTAAAAATTCTGATCTGAGTTTAAATGATTTTAAACCAGGCGCATTCAAATACACAATGGATTTAGGAAAGAAAATTTATCCGGTTGCAATTTATGGAACAAAAAATGTGTTTGATAATAAATGCAAAATGAAAAAATATCGCGTTAGAGTTTCAATACTTCCTCCAATTACTAAAGAAATATATCAAAATATGACGACAAGTGAAGTTGCTAGTTTAATTCATGATAAAGTTCAAAATAGATTAAATGAATTAATTGAATTAGAAAATGCTTAAAAAATTTTTTATTTTAACAAGTGTGTTGCATTGCAAACACACTTTTTTTATAATTAAAATTAGTTAATTATGCGTTTTTATTATTTAAAATAATAATTGCTAAGGATTTATTAACTAAAAGGAGGCATACTTTGAACTTATTTACAAAGATTCCTGATAATTTCTTTAGTATTTTATCAAGTAGAAATAAAAATATTTATGGTATTGCTTTAGTGACTTTATATGATTGCTTAACCATATATCGTAATAAGATTAGAAAGCAAGATTATTTAACATTACTAAAAAGTCGAGGCGAAAAAGAAATCAATTTATTTCAAATAGAAGTAGATGATTTTGATGATATGACTTTATTAAGCGAACCTACTTTAGGCGCTAAGGCAAATTTAGTTGTAAGAAGACTTGTTGATACAGGTTGGATTATGATTGATACTGATATTAAAACTGGTGCTGAATATATTCTTTTGCCAAGTTATTCAATTTCAATGCTAAAAATTATTTATGAATTTGTTTCTGATAATGAAGCGAAATATATTTCATACGTTCATTCAACTTTTGCAGACTTACAATATGCAGATGAAACTCAAGATGATTTTATGTATCGTAGTTTAGTTAATGCTGTCAATAAAACTAAAGATTTAGAACTTGAAGTATCAAAATTAAATCACTCAATTAGAGTTTTCCATAAACAATTAGCAAATATCTTCTCACCAAATGAAGTATTAACTCAACACTTCGATATTGCTCGAGAAGACGTAGTAGATCCAATCTACCACCCATTAAAAACTAATGATTCTATTATTTTATACAATGGACCAATAAATCATATTTTAAAAAAATGGTTAAATAGTGAAGTTGTAAGAGAAAAATTAGTTGACCAAGCATTAATGTTCAATCATTCTTTAAAAAATCGTGATGAAGCAATTAATGATATTATTAAAAAAGTTAACTATATTTCTGATACTTATGTTCAACTTGCTAGTGATATGGAAGAAATTGATAAAGCTCAATCAGAATATACCCAAGCTACAACAGAAAAAGTTATTTATTTAAATAACCAGGATAAATCTATTAAAGGTAAACTTGAAACTATCTTCTTAGCGCTTGCTAAAGTTATTAATGGCGATGAAGATGCTCATTTATATCAAGGTATTATTAAAGATGTGAATAATTCAATTATTCTATATCAACAAGGATATATGGATGAGTATAGTTTACAAAAGCCATATCGTAGAAATAATAGATTCGATTCGGAAGCTATGGCTCTTGATGATTTCAATCATGAAGTCAATGAAGGTTTAATGCAATCTTTACTTAATATAATGGACCAATATAGCGATGAAAGAATTTTAGATTTCATGGATAACGCATTTAAAGATCAAAAAGAAATCAATGTTAAAGATATTAACATTAAAGATGTTGAAGATTACATTATGGTTATTCTAGGTAGTGTTAAGGCTGATGCTAGTAACTGTTTCTACTCATTAAAAAGAACAGATCCAATGGAAAGAGTTCTTAAAGAAGAAAAATTCGATATGCCAAATTATGGTTATGTTAAGAAAGGAGAATAAAAATGTTTTTTGAAGAATACGAAAAATTTACAAATGCAGATAAAGAAGAATTTGCTCATGTTGTAAATACATTAATGCTAAAATCATTTATTTTAAGAGAAACATATGATCGTCATTTGAAGATGATGAAGAGTAATCGTGATTATTCTTTTTGCGAAAGAAATATTGATTTAATTCGTGAATACTTAGGATATTCAGGATGGTTAATTGAAAAAGATAGTCGTTTAGGTGTTATTTCGATTAATAATGAATATCAAGAAAATCATATTCGTTTAGATTTCTTAACATCAATTATGGTATATGGTTTACGTTATTTATATGAATGCGCTAGAGAAGAAGAACAAATGACTACTGAAGTATTTACTAACGCAACTGAATTATTGAAAGTTTTAGTTGAAAAAGGTCTTGTTCGTCTTGATAAGAAACCAAGCGCAGTCAGTATGGCAAGCTGTTATCGTTTTTTAGAAAATCACAATATTATAAATCGTGTTGCAGGTGAATTTAGAGATCGTACATTTACATTCTATATTTTACCTTCAATCCTATATGTTATTGACATGGATAAAATTAACGCTATTTTTGATGAAATTGCTCAATATGGCGTAGATGAAGCATTTTAGGAGGTAGGCTATGAAGTTATTAAAGAAAATTAGAATTATCAATTGGCACTATTTCTACAATGTTACATTTGAACTTGATCAAGTTAACTTCTTAACTGGACAAAATGCTGCTGGTAAATCAACATTAATTGACGCAATGCAAATTGTCTTACTTGGTGATACATCAGGAAGAACATTTAATAAAGCGGCTAATGAAAAATCAGGTCGTACATTAAAAGGGTATTTAAAAGGTGAAATTGGTGATGATGGAGCAGGATCATTTAAATATTTAAGAAATGGTCGTTTTACTTCATATATCGCTATGGAATGGTTTGATGATATTAATCAAAAAGAATTTGTAACTGGTATTGTCTTTGATGTGTTTGAAGATAATAGTGAAGAACACCACTTCTTTATTTTACAAGATAAGTTACCTGATAATGGATTTGTTAGTTTAGGTGTTCCTATGTCTTATAAGGCATTAGTAGAATATTTAGGACAAAACTATACTCGTAATGAATTCTTCTTTGCAGATTCAAACGCTCAATACCAAGAAAAGATTAAAGAAATTTTTGGAAACTTAAAACATAAATACTTCTCATTATTTAAGAAGGCAGTTTCATTTACTCCAATTACAAACATTGAACAATTTTTAACTGAATATGTTTGCGATGTTCCAAATGAAATTAATATCGATTCAATGAGGGCAAATATTCAACAATATAAACGTTTAGAACTTGAAGCTGAAAATATGCAAATTAAGATAAGACGCTTAGAGGAAATCCATAAACAATATCAAGAATTTGCTTCTCGTAAAAGAGATTTAAATTTAGCTAACTACATTTCAAAGCGCATCACTTATCAAGTATTCTTAGATCAAATTTCTAACTTACAAAAGGATGTTGATTCAAACAAGAATCGTTTAGTTGAAATAGATGATCAAATTAAGGAAATTGATTTAGAAATTGTTTCATTGACTAAGCAAAAAGAATCATATATTGGAGAAAAGGTTTCTTCTGGTTCATATAACTTAACTTTAGAATTAACTAACGCTAAAGAAAATTTAGAATCGAAAATTAATTCTTTAGAATTATCATTACAAACAATTAGAAATAATTTTTCATCATACATTAATAATTTTGAAAATGCTTCTAAAAAATTATTAGCGTTTGTTGATAGTGATAATAAAAATTTAACAATTTTGACTAGATATCAACATGAATTAAATAAAGTTAATAGCGTTTGTGTAGATATGGTTGAAAAAGCTGAAGATTTCAAGTCAGTCATTTATTCTGAAGATCATATTTCTAGACATAGTTTATTAGAATTTAGAGATTCTATTAACTTATTCAAAGAAGTAATTAATGAAGTATACGTTTCACTTAAAAACTATTTAAATGAGTTAGTTACAAGTCATACATTGAAGAAACAACAAATCAATGATTTACAACAAGGTACAAAGATGTATGACTACAACTTAAAACAAGTTAGAAGCGAATTACAACATCGTTTAACTGATTATTTTAATGAACATGTCGATGTATTAATCTATGCTGATTTAGTTGATATTAAGACTCCAAAATGGATTAAGGCTATAGAAGGATTTATCTATCGTCAAAAACTAAATTTATTCGTTGAAGATAAATATTATGAAGCTGCAAATAGAATTCTTCCTGAAATATTAAAAGCTCATAATTATTATAATACTGGTTTAGTGGACGCTAGAAAGTTAAATGAACAACAATTCTACGCTTTACCTAATTCTTTAGCAGAAGAAATCATTACAGATCATCAAGGCGCTAAAGATTATACAAATTTCCTATTAGGAAAAATGATTAAATGTGAAACTTTTGCTGAAGCAAGAGAGTCAGGACATGGTATCACACCAAAATGTGAAGGATATCGTAACTTTGCATCTTTCTTTATTCCTGAAAGAAATTATCAATACCCTTTATTAGGTAGAAGAGTTTCTCAAGATTTAATTAATGTAAGAGGTAGAGAATTTGCTCATGAAGGAGAAGAAATTACTTTATTAAAGGAATTTGTTGATGCATTGAGTTTTGCTTCTAAATTAGAAGTATTAAATAAAAACGAAGTTGAATCAGCTTTAGTTGTATTAGATGAAGCAGAAAATTTATCTGGTTTAAGAAAGAATTTAGAAGGATATAAACAAGAATTAGAAAATGCTGGTTCTTATGAAGTTACAACAATTGATAATAAGATTAGAAAGATTGAACATGACATTGAAAAACTTCAAGATGACAAACAATCATTAATCTTAGAAAAAGGTACTTTATCTCAAGCAATTAAGGATATTGTTGAAGAAAAAATTCCATATCAAATCGAAAATTCAAATCGTATCTTAAACGAAATTAATGAAACATTTGATAAAGATTTCATCAATAATTACGCGTTAGAGAAATTCCAAGAAGAATTAGATACTGGACGTTCATTAATCGCTATTAGAAGTTATTATGATGATTTATACACACGTAGCCAAAATAAGATTAGAGCTCAAATGAATCTTCTTCAAGAATTAAGAAGAGAATATGTTTTAACTTATAAACTATCATATGATATTACAAAAGAAACAAATGTTGAATTTGACCGTGATTTAGAAAATATTAGGGATGTTAAACTTCCTCAATACCAAGCTAAAATTAAAGATGCTTATGAAAAAGCAACTAAAGAATTTAAAGATGATTTCATCTTTAAACTAAAGACATCAATTGAAAGTGTAAGAAATCAAATTGACGAATTAAATGAAGCATTAAAAGATGCAAGATTTGGTCAAGATAGTTATCAATTTGTCGTCTCTCCAGCACCTCAATATCGTGAATATTACGATATGATTACAGATGAATTATTATTAACTTATGGGGAAGATGAACAATTATACTTAAATAAATATCAAGATGTAATGTCTAATTTATTTAAATTAATTGGTGACTTATCAGGATCAAACAAAGATAAGGATAGCGTTCTTGAACAAAATGTAGAAAAATTCACTGATTATCGAACATATTTAATGTTTGATATGTTAGTTACTAAAGGTGAAGAAAGAACTTATTCTCTAGCTAAAAATATGAAAAAACAATCTGGTGGTGAAACTCAAACTCCATTCTACGTTTCAATTTTAGCGTCATTTAGTCAATTATATAGAATTCGCTCTAATTCATTAAATAACTCAATTAGATTAGTAATTTTTGATGAAGCTTTCTCTAAAATGGACTCAACAAGAATTATTGAATCTATTAAAATTTTAAAATCATTTGGTCTTCAAGTTATTCTTTCTGCACCAAGTGAAAAAGTATCTGATCTAAGTAAGATTGTTGATAAAACTTTACTTGTTTCTAGACAAAACAATCGTTCATTTGTAGATACTTTTGAAATTCGTAAATAATATTTGATATTAAACATTATTATTATATAATAAATAAAGGAGGATTTATTATGGAATTGTTATTATTAGAATCTACTATTGTTTCTATTCTTGAAGTTTGTGGAATATTTAGTGCGTTAATTATACCATTCTTTTTCTTGTTATTAATTGCAAGGTTTAGAGGATTTTTTGCAAGTATTTTCTTCTTGCCATTTATTCATGGGTTACTTTATTTTCTAACTACAATCGAAGTTGTTAATACTACTTTAATTGGTTTAGGAGATTTTGGTAATGGATTACTAGCAGGAATTACAGTTATTTCTGAATTTTTCATAACATTTCATAGTTTCCTAATGGGATTAATCTCAGGATTAATTAATAATGAAATGGTAACACAAGTATTACTAGCTAATTGGTTCTCGTTTGTTCCATACCTAATCCTGTTTGTTATTTTCTTCGCTATCTTCAAAAAGAGAAAAGCGCCAAAAGAAGAAGATTATTTCTAGAATTTAGTGGAGAGTAATTATACTCTCCTTTTTATTTATAAATATATTAATTATTTATAAATATTTTTGATATTTGTTTTATTTTTATATGATATAATAAAAGAAAGGAACGAAAAATATGAAAAAAGATTATTCATTAATTGATATAAGACTTATCGAATTAAGATCTTATTATCTTACTAAAATTATTATTTCAATGATAATTTCTTTTTGTTGTTTTTCTTTTACATATTTAGTTTTTTCATTGCCTGCGTTTTATGATATTTTTTATAGGGAATATTTTTTTGAAACATTTAATTTAATTTATTTTGTTGAAGAAAATATTAAAACAATAATTAATGTCTTCTTGTTATTTATCGCATTACTAACAACTATTTTAATTGTTTTAATTGAATATTTTGTTTTTAACAAAAAATATCAAAAATATTATAATTCTTTTATATTTGACGAACTTCAACTGATAGATTACTCGATAAATACAAACAAATTTAATCTTAATATTAAGACAATGGATAGTATTTATACAGCTAATAATATTGTTATGGAAATTAACGAACATATTTGTTCGATTAAGAAAAAAGGTAATTTAGATATATTTCAAATAACGACAAAAGGCAAAATTAAACATTCATCATTATATGTATTTTCTTCAAATAAATGCTTAAATGAATTTATACAATTAGATACTATTGAGAATCATAAAATTAATAATTTCAATGGGAAAAATGTCTTTGATTTTTATTATGATAGTCCAAAATATCCAAATAAAATTAATGTTTTTTCAACATATGGAAAGAAAACAAACTCAATTTGCTCAAATGAATTAATTAGCTTAGTAAATAGATTACAAATGTACTTTAATTCAAAAATTACAATAACAGCATTTGAAAACTATTTAGCCATTTATGTTCCAAATCAAAGAATAAAATTATCTCAATCATTGATAAAAAAATATAAGCATAATTTAATTGATAAAAAAGTCAGTACTATAGATTATATATTTAAATCTGCAGAGGACATTTATGATCAAATTCATGGAAAGGAGGAGTAAAGTATGGATAGAAAAGAGATAGTTGCATTAGTCTTAGCAGGCGGTAAAGGTACTCGTTTAAAGGGCTTAACAAGAAATACTGCTAAACCTGCAGTACATTTTGGTGGAAAGTATCGCATTGTTGATTTTGTCTTATCAAATCTTGCAAATTCAAATATCAATAATGTCGGATTGATAACACAATATGAATCTATTGACTTGAATCAATATACTTCTAGTGGTAAAAACTGGGGGTTTGATGGAAACAATTCTACATTTACTTTATTATCCCCAAGAGAAAAAGAAGAAGGAAATTCTTGGTATGAAGGCACTGCAGATGCTATATATAAAAATTTAGACTTTATCGATAGATTTGAACCAGAATACGTATTAATTGCTTCTAGCGATCACATTTATAAGATGAATTATTCTAAAATGCTTAGCTTCCTTAAACATAAAAATGGTGATGTTGCAATCGCTTGTATAGAAGTTGATATTTCTGAAGCAAGTAGATTCGGTATTCTTGAAACAGATAAAAATCAATTAGTTACAAAATTTGTTGAAAAACCTAAAAAGCCTAAATCTACTAAGGCTTCTATGGGTATTTATATTTTTAAATATAAAGTTCTTTACGACGCATTAAAATTTGATGCTAAAAATCAAGATTCATCAAGAGATTTTGGTAAGGATATAATCCCATATTTATTGAATAAGAAAAAGAAAATTTTTGCTTTTCCATTTAAAGGATATTGGAGAGATGTAGGTACACTTTCAAGTTTGTGGGCGGCAAATATGGATTTATTAGATGACATAAATTGTTTAGAATTATATGAAGACGCTGATGCATTTAAAATTTATTCTGAAGATACAAAAAGTCTACCTCAATTTGTTGGACCTAATGCTTCAATTAAAAGAAGTATGGTTAATCAAGGTAGTAAGATTTATGGTAATGTCGATCATAGTGTAATTTTTACTGACGTCGTAATTGAAGAAGATTGTCAAATATATGATTCTGTTATTATGCCTGGAGCAAAAATTAATAAAGGAACAAAAATATATAAATCAATTGTTGCACCTAATGTAGTAATTGATGAAAATCGTATAATCAATGAAGAAAATATTGATGTTATTTTAGTGGAGAAATAATTATGAATAGAGTACTTGGTTTATTAAATTTACATAATGAAACGAATTTGGGTCAAATGACATCAAAAAGGTCTTTGGCGGCTTTAACATTTTTAGGTAGATATTCTTTTTGTGATATTCCATTAAGTAATTTTGGTAACTCTAAAATCAATTCTACCGCTATTTTAGTAAAAAAACACTTCCGTTCCATCATCAAACATATTGATGATAATAAATCATATACGGAAAATTCAAAATTAGGGTCCTTATATTTACTTTATAATGAGCAATATGCCAATGAGGAATTATACAATACTGATATTAACAATTTAATTGAAAATGAATGGATTTTAGATGAAAATCTATATAAATATGTCGTTATTGCTCCAACACATATGTTATATAAATTAGATTTTAATAAAGTTATTGAAAAACACATTGAAAATAATTCTGAAATAACAGCTTGTTTCAAAAAAGTTGAGGATGTAAATGAATTTATTTCGTGTAATGCTTTCCATATAGATGAACTACATCATTTAAAAGGAATTTATAAAAATAAAGGTGCAGAAAAAAGTATTAATCTAAGTATGGAAACTTACATCATTAATACATCTAAATTAAAAGAAATTTTAAGATTTGCGGAAAAGACAAGTTTATTTTTCCATTTAAATGACATTATTAATTATATTTGTTCTACTTTAACTATTGATACATATGAGTATAATGGATTTTTACGTTGTATTGATTCGGTTGAGAAATATTTTAAAGTTTCTCTTGAATTGTTAGATAAAGAAATGATTAATACATTCTATGATGATAAGTGGCCTATTTATACAAAGACACATAATACGCCACCAGCTAGATATTTAGGTGATTGTTCAATTAAAAATTCATTTGTTTCAAATGGAGCAATTATTGAAGGCGAAGTAAGTAATTCTATTATTTGTCGTAGTGTTAAAATTGGTAAGAATTGTCGCATCAAAAACTCTATTATACTATCTAACTCTGTAATATCAGATAATACAATTTTGGAAAATGTAATTGTTGATAGAAATGCGCAAGTTTTCTATAAAAAAGAATTAATTGGTGAATTAAATAAACCAATTTATATTAAGCAAGGAGACGTAGTCTAATGAAAGTTGTAATGGTTTCAAGTGAAGCTCTGCCTTTTTGTAAAGTAGGTGGACTTGCTGATGTAGTATATTCCTTAAGTAAAAAATTAGTTATTAATAAAATTAACGCATCAATTATTTTACCTTTATATAAATGTATTAAAGAAAGTCAAGGATTCAAAGATAATGCTAGATTAATATCAACATTAAACATTGATATGGCATGGAGAAAATTATCTTGTGATGTGTATTGTTATGAAATAAATAACGTTACTTATTACCTTATAGGTAATGAATATTATTTTTCTCGTAAAGACATTTATGGTGAAAATGATGATTTTGAAAGATTTGCTTTCTTTTCTTTGGCGTCCTATAAAGTAATTAAAGAAGTTATTAAAAAAGTAGATATTGTTCATATCCATGATTGGCAAGGAGCTGCAGTTAGTTTACTTCATCATCATTATAAAGATAGAAACGATAACATAAGATTTATGTTAACTATTCATAATCCTGCATTCCAAGGTATTTGTGATAGGAATGATTTATGGAATTATTTTAATCTTCCTGAATATTATTTTGATAATGGTTTAGCTAGATTAGATGATAAAGTAAATCTTTTAAAAGCCGCTATTTGTTTATCAGACATTGTTACAACGGTTAGTCCAACGCATAGAGATGAATTAAGAAGAGGAATTTCCTCTTATGGATTAGAAAAAATACTACCATCAAAAGGAACTGATTTTGTTGGTGTTTTGAATGGATTGGATACAAAAGAATTTAACCCAACTACCGATCGTTATATTTATGCAAATTATAATAAAGATAATGTTAATATGGGAAAGAAAATTAACAAGGAAAATCTAATGGAAGAGCTAGGACTAAAAGATCCAAATAAACCATTATTTTGCATTGTTAGTAGATTAACACATCAAAAAGGTATCAGTTTTATTGTTAATAATATTCAAAAATTATTAAAACTAGATTTAAATTTAGTTATCCTTGGAAAAGGAGAAAAAGACTTTGAAAATCAACTAAGTTTTTATTGTGATTCCAAGGAAAATGCATGTTGCTTATTAAAATATTCAAACGAATTAGCGCATAAAATTTATGCTGCAAGTGATTTCTTATTAATGCCAAGTAAATATGAACCATGTGGCATTGCTCAACTTATTGCTTTAAGATATGGAACAATTCCAATTGCTAGTAAGGTTGGTGGATTAAAAGATACAATTGTATCTTATAATACTTTAAACGAAGATGTAGCAAATGGATTATTATTTAATTTTGACGATGATAATTTTTTATTGAATGTGATTTTTGCAATTGATTTATATTCGAAAAAGAGAATTATGTCTAAAATTATTCATAATGCAATGAATAGTTCTTCTTCTTGGACAAAAGCAAGTAAAGAATACATTAGATTATATCGACAAATGATACAAAAAAATAAACTATCAAACTAATTTAATTGCTTATTATAAGCAAAGTAGTTATAATTTTTTTGTTATGCTAACTTTTAGGAGGTAGTAGTTATGAATTACGATTATCAAAATATTGAAAAGAAATGGCAAAAATATTGGGAAGAACACAATACTTATTTTTGTGATACTCATGATTTCTCTAAACCTAAGTATTATACATTAGATATGTTCCCATATCCATCAGGACAAGGTCTACACGTTGGTCACCCTGAAGGATATACTGCTAGTGATATTGTTTCAAGAATGAAGAGAATGCGAGGCTATAATGTTCTTCATCCAATGGGATTTGATTCATTTGGATTACCAGCAGAACAATATGCAATTAATACAGGTAATCACCCAGAAGGTTTTACTTTAGAAAATATTGAAACATTTAAAAAGCAATTAAAAATGTTAGGTTTTTCTTTTGACTGGTCAAAGCAAATTTCTACATGTGATCCAAGTTACTATAAATGGACTCAATGGATTTTTAAACAATTATTAATTGATGGCTATGCTAGATTAATTGATATGCCAGTTAATTGGTGTGAAGAATTAGGTACTGTATTAGCTAATGATGAAGTCATTAACGGTAAAAGTGAACGTGGTGGGTTCCCAGTCGTAAGAAAGAATATGAAACAATGGGTACTTGATATTCCTAAATATGCTGAAGCATTATTAGAAGGGTTAAATCATATTGATTGGCCTGAATCAACAAAAGAAATTCAACGTAACTGGATTGGCAAATCTGAAGGTGCTCATGTAATATTTGACGTTGCAGATACTGATGAAAAGTTCACTGTATTTACTACTAGATGCGATACTTTATTTGGTGCAACATATTGTGTACTCGCTCCTGAACATTATTTAGTCAAAAAAGTTGCTTCAAAAGAACAATACGGTGCTGTTTTAGCGTATATTGAAGAAGCAAGTAAAAAATCAGATTTAGAAAGAACTGAATTATCAAAAGATAAAACCGGTGTATTTACAGGAGCTTATGCAGTTAATCCAGTAAATGGTAAGAAAATTCCAATTTGGATTTCAGATTATGTTTTAGCTACTTATGGAACGGGCGCTATTATGGCAGTTCCAGCTCATGATGAAAGAGACTATGCATTTGCTAAAAAGTTCAACTTAGAAATTATTCCAGTATTAGAAGGTGGAAATGTAGAAGTTGAAGCATATACTGAAGATGGATTACATATTAACTCAGGATTTATAAACGGCATGAATAAGCAAGATGCTATTGATGCAATGATTAAATTTTTAGAAGAAAATAATATTGGTGAAAAGAAAGTAAATTATAAATTAAGAGAATGGATTTTTGCTAGACAAAGATATTGGGGTGAACCAATTCCTGTTGTATTTATTGATGGTGAGATTGTTCCATTAAAAGATAGTGAATTACCTTTAATTCTTCCAGTATTAAGCGATTATAAGAGAGATAAAAATACTAATTCTCCATTAGATAAAGCTACTGATTGGGTAAATTTAATTTATGAAGGAAAAGAAGCTAAAAGAGAAACTTCAACAATGCCTGGTAGTGCTGGTTCAAGTTGGTACTTTATTCGTTATATTGATCCAAATAATGATAAAGAATTTGCATCTCAAGAATTATTAAAACATTGGATGCCTGTAGATCTATATATTGGCGGCTCTGAACACGCAGTAGGTCACTTATTATATTCTAGATTCTGGACAAAATATTTATTTGATAAAGGATTACTTCCTGTTGATGAACCATTTAAAAAATTATTCCATCAAGGAATGATTTTAGGTGAAAATGGTGAAAAGATGTCTAAATCAAAAGGTAATGTAATTAACCCAGATGATGTAGTTGAAAAATATGGCGCTGACTCTTTAAGACTTTATGAAATGTTCATGGGACCACTTGAGGCTAGTTTACCTTGGTCAATGGGAGGTCTTGATGGCGCTAAGAGATTTATTGAAAGAGTATTTAGAATTTTAGCAGATGAAAATTTAAAAGTAAAATTATCAGAAGAAAATGATGGTAAGTTGGATTACATTTATAATGTAACAGTTAAGAAAGTTACTGATGACTTTGAAAAATTATCATTTAATACAGCTATTTCGCAAATGATGATTTTCATTAATGAAGTATATAAACAAGAAAAAGTTTATAAACCTTATTTTGAGAATTTTGTTAAAATGTTATTCTGTATTTGTCCTCACGTAGGTGAAGAGATGTGGCAAATGTTAGGTCATGATGATATCGTTGACTTTGAAGCATGGCCAACATATGATGAATCTAAATTGGTTCTTGATGAAATTGAAATTGCGATTCAAATTTGTGGTAAATTACGCGCTACAATGAAGATTGCTAATAACTCTAGCGAAGAAGAAATTAAAGAAAAAGTTTTATCTTTAGATGCGGTTAAAACACGTATCGAAGGTAAGGAAATTAAAAAAATTATTGTTATTAAAAATAAAATTGTTAATATCGTCGCTATTTAATGACAAATTTCAACATGTAACTTGTATATAATCAATTTGGTGATAATATGTTGCAAGTAGAGATTATCGAAGATAAAAATGAAGAACAATTTGTTTATAAAGTAAATTATTTTTTAAGTATGATAGATGAATGCTTAGTAAAAGAAATTAAGTATTCATCTTTTCTATTGCCTGAAACAAAAGAAATTTATTTTACAGCACTTATCATTTACTTAATTATGTGATTTTTATTTTAAATGAACTTTCTTTTTGATAATATATATTTGGAAGTGAAATTATGAAGAAAATTATTTTAGTTTTATTATCGATATTTGGATTAGTCGGTTGTCATAATTACCAAAATACAATCGATAAATTTGATATGGAAGCATATAAAAATGATATTTATAAATTTAGAATTCCTGACTTATCTGACATTAAAGATGCTCCATATAAAATTAATACATTTATTTATCAAGAAGAGAATGAATATGTTTATACTATTCAAATTGAATATGATGGATTAAGACTCAATTCATTAAGAGTTATTATGTCTCCTTTTACTGATAATGATGATATTACTTGGCCAAATATTGGATATTCTTCTAATTTAAATTTATCTGAAGTTAATAACACAACGGATAATGATTATAAAGGTTATAATTTAAGTTATAAAACAGAAAAAAAAGATTTAAGTTTCTATTTATTTGTCTCGTATAATAATGGCGAATATGTTGATGATGTTTATTGGATTGATACATTTAAGAAAGTAGGTTAATATAATGCATTTAGATTTAATTAAAAGTAGATTGATTGAAGATTTAGAATTAAGCGAATTGCAAGTTAATAATGTTATTGAAATGTTAGATAATGGAGATACAATCCCTTTTATTGCTAGATATAGAAAAGAAAAAACTAACTCTATGACTGATGAAGTTTTAAGAACTTTTGATGAAAAGTATCATTATTATTTAAATTTTTACGATCGTTTAGATACGATTGTTAAATCAATTCAAGATCAAGGATTATATAGTGATGAAATTGATTATGCATTATTTAATGCAAAAACTTTATCTGAATTAGAAGATATTTATCGTCCATATAAACCTAAAAAGAAAACAAGAGCTTCAATTGCAAAAGCAAAAGGCTTGGAACCACTTGCAGATTATATTCAAAAACAAATTTACGAATATGATTTTGATTCATATGTATCTTCTTTTATTAATGAAGAAAAAGGTGTTTTAACAAATGATGAAGCTTTGCAAGGGGCTAAAGATATTATTGCTGAAAGAATTTCTGATGATGCTAATTTTAGAAAGTTTATTAGAAATAATACCTTTAAAAAAGGATTAATTGTTTCATCAAAAAATAAAGATGAAGAAGGTAAAATTGTTTTTGATCAATACTATGATTATCAAGAAAAGATCAATAAGATTCCTGCACATAGAGTTTTAGCTATTAATCGTGGGGAAAAATTATGGGTATTAAAAGTAAATATCAGCGATCCTTTAGAAGAAAATTTATCATATCTAGAAAGAAAGATTATTAAAAATAATTCTCCTTTTGTTGAAATATTAAAAGAAACAATTCAAGATAGTTATTCTCGTTTGATTAAACCTTCAATTGAAAATGAAATTAGAAACGATTTAACAGAAACTAGTGAGAATAGTTCAATAGAAGTTTTTAAGTTAAATTTGAAAGAATTATTATTAGAATCTCCAATTAAAAATAAGGTTGTTTTAGGATTTGACCCTGGTTTTAGAACTGGATGTAAATTAGGTATTGTCAATGAAAATGGAGTTGTATTATATACAGGTGTTTGCCATGTTACTTTAGGTAGTGAAGAATTATTTAATAAAGAGGCAGATAGATTATATTATTTAATTAAAAAGTATAAAGTCAACTTGATTTCATTAGGTAATGGAACAGCAAGTAGAGAGAGTGAAATGTTTATTAATAAACATTTATTTGGTAGATATGATGATCTAAAGCAAACGGTAGATTATATCATTACTAATGAAGCCGGAGCTTCTGTTTATAGCGCTTCAAAACTTGGAATTAAGGAGTTCCCTAATCTAGATGTTAGTGTTAGAAGTGCAATTTCTTTAGCAAGAAGAGTTCAAGATCCTTTATGTGAACTTGTTAAAATCGATCCTAAATCTATTGGTGTTGGTCAATATCAACACGATATGAATCAAAAGCACTTATCAGAAGCATTAGGTGGTGTTGTTGAAAATTGCGTTAACCAAGTAGGTGTTGAAGTAAATAATGCAAGTCCTTCGCTATTAAATTATGTTTCGGGTATTAATTCTTCAATTGCTGAAAATATTGTTAAATACAAGGAAGAAAAAGGTCCATTTAAATCTAGAAAAGAATTATTAAATGTTCCTAAATTAGGAAAAAAAGCATTCGAACAATGTGCTGGTTTCTTAAGAATTTCAGATGGATATATACTTGATAGAACAGGCATCCATCCTGAATCATATGATGTTGCTTTAAAACTTTTAAAAATATGTGAGCTAGATGTAAGTTGTATTGGTACAAATGAGATTGCTGAAAAACTAAATCATATTGATTTAGAGAAAATAGCAAAAGAATTGAATGTTGGATTAGAAACATTACAAGATATTAAAGATGAACTAGTCAAACCAGGAAGAGATATTCGTGATTTAAATCAAAAAGCTATTTTAAGAAATGATGTTACAGATATTACAAATCTAAAGGTTGGTATGGTGTTAGATGGAACAGTAAGAAATATTATTGATTTTGGAGCATTTGTTGATATTGGTGTTCATCAAGATGGTTTAATTCATATTTCTCAATTATCAAATGGATATGTTAAACATCCTTTAGATATTGTTAAAATTGGTCAAATTGTTAAAGTAAAAGTAATTTCAGTAGATGTTGATAAAAAGAAAATTGGTTTATCAATGAAAGAAGTTAATAAATAGAAAAATATACTACTTCAAAGAGAGTTTTGGAGTAGTTTTTTTGTATAGATAATCGACATATAGTTATTTATAACTAAAAAAAATGTAAGCGTTTTCGTTTTTTTGTTGACTATACCTTATTTCTAGAGTAAAATCGAAGGTAGATATGTGAGGATGGTTAATACATATCATTTTTCATTAGTAGAAAGGGAGAACAAAAAATGAAAAACAAAAAGATTTTATTTTTAGCCGCTGCAATGTTATTAGGCGCAGGATCATTGGCATCATGTGGTAATGGCAACAAAGGTGGCAACTCAATCAAAGTTTGGGCTGCAAAAGATGACCAAGCTTTCTTAGGTCAAGTAGCTGAAAAATTCAAAGCTGCTTATCCAGAATATGCAAATGCAAATATCGAACTTGCAATCACTGAAGAACCAGACGTTCCAGCTGCATTAAAAACAGACTTAGCTGGTTCAGCTGACGTATTCCACTTCGCTGGAGACCAATTAGGTGAATTAGTAAGCACAAATTACTTATACGGTATCCCAGCTGCATTAACAGCTAACATCGGTATCGATTCAGCAGTTTTAGAAGCTGGTAAAGTTGGTGGAAACCAATATGGTATTCCATTTACACCAAACACATACTTCATGTACTATGATGCAAGTGTTTATTCAGCAGAAGATGTTAAATCATTAGAAACAATGATGGCAAAAGATGTTGGTGACTACACATATAACTTCGGTTTCGACGTTGCTAACGGTTGGTATTTACAATCATACTTCTTCTCAGCAGGTTGTACAATCTTTGGTGAATCTGGTGAAGATGCAACAAAAGGTATTGAACCAAAAGATAAAGGTTTAGATGTAGCTAAATGGATTTGGGATGTTTATAATGGACCAAACAAAGATAAATACTACCGTGGATCAGCTGATGCTCAATGTGGTATCTCTGTTGCAGCTTGTGTAACAGGTACTTGGTCAGCTGGTACAATCGCTAAAAACATGGCTGACAATGGTGGAACATATGCTTGTGCACCATTACCAAAATTAACAATCGCTGGACAAGAATATGAATGGAAATCAGTTGGTGACTACAAACACATCGGTGTTAACGCAGTTACAAAAGCTCCAGAATTAGCTGCTACATTTGCTGCTTACTTAGCAAACGCAGAATCTCAAGCTTTACGTTATACATTAAGAGGAACTGCTCCAACTAATGCTCAAACAGCTTCTGATGATTCAATTGAATGGGATGCATCAATCGTTGCACAAACAGAACAATTAAATCACACATTCAAACAACCTACAATCTACGGTAACCAAGGATTCTGGGATGCTTCAACAGCATTTGGTAGTGACTTAAGTACAGCTGCTAAATCTGAAATCGCAGATTACTTCGACAGTTTCGTTAATACAATTGTAGAAGCATAGTTGCATAATTTTAAATAAATTATGGTAGCATGTTATGAAAAATCTCATGCTACCATTTTTCACATTATTGGAGGAGAAAAATGAAGACACTATCATATATTGATTATTGTGCTTTACCTCCTTTCCGCCAATTTTTATACAAAATCTATAGTACATTTTTCAAAATTATATTTGGAATTTGGCACTTTATCCTAAGTGTTGGATATGGTATTAAAAAATTTGGTATTAAAATAGGTAAAGCATTTAAAAATATGTATTTATCTTTCAAATATGGTGATATTTATACAAAAATTTCTTTTGGTGTATTAGGTGTTAGTCACATTAAAAGAGGACAACGCATCAAAGGTATCTTAATGATCATTGTCGAAGTATTATTCATTCTTGTAATGGTACTATTCGGTGGTGAAGCAATTTATAAATTCACTTATTTAGGTAAAAACAGTACTGGATATACATGTAATGGTTCTGACTGGTATGGTAGTTCTCCAGAAGCTCAACAAGTTTGTCCATTCCCAAAACCTGTTGATGGAGACTATTCAGAAAGAAACTTATTATATGGTATTCTAGCTATTATTATCGTTGTTATCTTTGCATTCTTCTATGTCAAAGGCGTAAATCGTTCTTATCAAATTCAAACTGAAGAAGAAGAAGGTAAACATATTCCTACATTTAAAGAAGATATGGCTGAATTCTTAAATTCAAAATTCCATATCACATTATTAGCATTACCAATTCTAGGTGTTATCGTATTTAGTATTTTACCATTAATTGATATGATTTTAATGGCATTTACTAACTATGACTATTTACACCAATATCCAGGTTACTTTAACTGGGTTGGATTAGATAACTTCTTGGAATTCGGTAACTTTGGTAACAAAGGTTTCGGATATACATTCGTAGAAATCTTAAAATGGACAGTTGTTTGGGCTATTTTAGCTACATTCATCAACTTCTTCTTAGGTATTATTGTTGCTACTATCATTAATAGAAAAGGTATTAAATTTAAAAAATTATGGAGAACATGTTTAGTATTATCTATTGCTGTTCCTCAATTCGTTTCATTAATGGCTTTAGGACAAATTTTCCAAGAATACGGTCCAATTACTCAATTTATTAAACAACAAACTGGTATGACCATCTTGTTCTGGGGTCAACCAACTCCATTTAGAATTGGAGATTATATTTTAACAGTTGATTTCGCAAGAATTTTAATTGTTGTTATTAACATCTGGATTGGTATTCCATATACAGTATTAAGTACTACAGGTATTTTAATGAATGTTCCAGAAGATTTATATGAATCTGCTAGAATCGATGGAGCTTCTCCAGTTACAATTTACTTCAAAATTACATTAAAATATATCGTATTCGTTATGGGACCATCATTGATTACGACATTCATTGGTAACTTTAACTCATTCGGTGTAATTTATTTATTAACAGGTGGTGGACCAACTACTAACTCATTCTATGGTTCAGCTGGTCATACAGACTTATTAGTTACATGGTTATTCTCATTAACAATGGAAGGTAAAGCAGACTATAAGATGGCTTCAGTTATCGGTATCTTAATCTTCGTAATTTCTGCTACTATCTCATTAATTGTTTATCGTAACTCAGCAAGTTTCAAAAATGAGGAGGATTTCGCATAATGGCACGTGTAAAAAGTATGAAAAGAAAAAACAAAATTATCAATACGGTAATTTATGTTGTATTAGCTATTCTAAGTGTTATTTGGTTAACTCCTATCGCTTATATTGTTTATATCTCATTTAGTCCACAAGATAGCCAAGCTGCTTTATCTCAATTCCCAGGACTTGGAGATTTAACACTTCGTCACTACATTAACATTTTAAACCCAGACTACCAACCATATATTCAATGGTTCTTAAATACATTAATGGTTGCTTTAGTTACAATGGTTATTAACACTTTCTTTATTATGGCAGTTGCTTATACAATGTCTAGATTAAAATTTAAAGGAAGAAAGAATTTAATGTTAGTTAACTTAATTTTAGGTATGTTCCCTGGATTTATGTCTATGATTGCTATCTATAACTTATTAAAATTAGTTGGATTAATTGAAAATGCACCATTATTTGGTTTAATTCTATGTTATACAATGACTTCTGGTATGGGATTCTATGTTGCAAAAGGTTTCTTTGATACAATCTCTAAATCCCTTGATGAAGCGGCAAGAATTGATGGAGCAACAAACGCTCAAATCTTCTTCCAAATCATCTTACCACTTTCAAAACCAATTATTGTTTATACATTAGTTCAATCATTCATGGGACCATGGATGGACTTCATCTTCTGTAAAGTTATCTTAAGAGAAAATGTTGATAGCTACACTGTAGCTCTAGGTATGAACTCTTGGTTAAGTGATACTGGCGGTAAGAAAGGTAAACACTTCGTTGACTTCTTCGCTGGTTCGGTATTAATTTCAATTCCTATTATGGCAGTATTCTTATCAACACAAAAATACTATGTTGCTGGCGTAACAGGTGGAGCTGTAAAAGGTTAGGAATTTATGAATTCTTGGCTAAAAAATGCAGTATTTTATGAAATATATCCTACGTCTTATAAAGATTCTAACTCCGATGGAATAGGGGATTTAAAAGGTATTACTTCTAAGCTTGAATATGTAAGTGATATGGGATTTAATGCAATTTGGTTAAATCCATTCTACAAATCTCCTTTCAAAGACGGGGGATATGATGTTAGTGATTTCTTTGCAGTTAATCCAATTTTTGGAACAATGGAAGATTTTAAAGAATTACTTAACAAAGCTCACGAATTAGGCGTTCGTATTATCGTTGACTTAGTCGCAGGACATGTTAGTGAACAAAATGAGATGTTTCAAATGTCCGCTCGAAGTGAAAGAAATGAATATTCTGATATGTTTATCTGGAATAATTCGGTTTGGGATTTAGAACAACCTTATAGATTAATTTCTGGAAGATATGATAGAAATGGTTGTTATATGGTTAATTTCTTCTCAACTCAACCAGCTTTAAATTTTGGTTTTAATGAAATTACTCATCCTAAATGGCAAATGTCATATAAGGATGAAAGAACATTTAAAGCAAGAAACTTCTTAAAAGAGGTAATGAAATTCTGGCTTTCTATGGGAGTAGATGGATTTAGAGTTGATATGGCTGATTCCTTAGTTAAAAATGACCATCAAAAATTAGCTACTATGGAAATTTGGGAAGAAATAATTAAAGATGTCAAATCAGAATATCCAGAGATGGTATTAGTTTCTGAATGGTGCAATCCTGATCAAGCATTAAAATGCGGTTTCGATTGTGACTTTGTCTTAGATCATTGGGACAATTTCTGCCACTACCTTGGTAGAGCAACAGAAAGTACTATTGGCCCATCAGTATTAAATGGTGCAAGACAAGATGCTTTCAAAAGCGATTTGTATAATCGAATTGAAGCAGCAAAAAGAAATAATGGTTTATTAGGAATTATTACTGGAAATCATGATTGCCCAAGAATTGCTACTCATTTAGATGATACTAAATTAAGATTATTCTATATGATTCACTTTACACTACCTGGTGTACCATTTGTATATTATGGTGATGAAATCGGTATGAAGCATATTGATTTACCAAGTAAGCATGGTGGTTATCAAAGAACGGGTGAAAGAACACCTATGAAGTGGGATAATTCAAAAAATAAAGGATTCTCTAGCTATGATGGTGAATTATATTTACCTCTCGACGGAGATGATAATAATGTTTTAGATCAAATAAATGATCCTAATTCGTTATTAAATTATATTAAAAAATTAATTAAGATAAGAAAAGAAAATAATCAATTTACTTCTAGTGAATTCTATATGTATCACATTGATGATTATGTAATTTCTTATCAAAGAGAAAATATCAAAATTGTTATAAATTTATCGCAAAATGGGGTAAAATTAGACAATTTAAATCAAATTATTATGGTTTCTAACAATAAAGATTTAGAAGATAATGTTTTATTACCTAACACTGGTATTATCTATTATTAGGAGGTTTAAATGAAGAAGTCGTTATTATTCACAATGATTGGTACATTATTATTAAGTACAGGACTTTCTTCTTGTTCAAAGTCTCTTAATGATAAATATTTATCTAAAACTAAACCTACTTATCAATTAGAAAATCATACTGATAATTATATAGACGATGTCTATCGTAATTATTACCAAGTTCTTGTTTATTCTTATTATGATTCAAATGGAGATGGAATTGGTGATTTAAACGGATTAACTCAAAAACTTGATTATATTAATGATGGAGATAAAAACTCTATTAAATCATTGGGTTATGATGGTATTTATACATTGCCAATCTTCCCAAGTCCTACATATCACAAATATGATGCAACAGATTATTACAATATTGATCCTGATTACGGAACATTAGAGGATTTTGATAATTTTATTGATGCGTGTGAACTTAGAGGAATTGATGTAATTCTTGACTTAGCAATTAACCATACCTCAAATCAACATCCTTGGTTCAAGAAAGCGTGTCAAGATATTCGAAATGTTCACGAATATGACCCTGTAACAGGTCAACCAACAGAAGAAGCAAAAGCCTTGTATCCAAGTTTAAGATATTATCATTTTACTTATAATGGAACAGTAAAATTAGATGGAACAAGCTGGCATGGAGTATCTGGAACAAATTGGTCATATGAAGGAAGTTTCAATAGTGGAATGCCTGATCTAAATCTAGATGAACAAGTAGTTCGTGATGAATTAAAAAACATTATGAAATTCTGGCTAGATCGTGGTGTAAGAGGATTTAGATTAGATGCAGTTCAACATTTCTATGATTGGGATAAATCAAAAAACTATGAATTTTTAAATACATTATCTAGTTGGGGAGAGGAACTTACTCAAAATAGAGATAAAAAATGTTTCTTAGTTGCAGAAGGCCCATGGTCAAAGACTGTATCTACATATTATGAAAACACTAATGGAGTTTCATATATGAACTTCAATTATGGATCTAATGGACAAGCAGAACTTATTCAAGCAGTTAATAAAGCTGCACAATATATTAAAAAGATTAAACTCCTTGAAGAAAAAGGAGAAGAAATCATATATTCTACACCTGAAGATTTCAATGGTAAATCATTCTATATCCTAAACGATGGAAGAGGATTTGCTACTGCATGTGGAGCTGATTATTTTAGAAACAGCGTTGAAAAGTGGGATGAAAGATTATATTCCGCAAATCCAAATGCAATTGATTCAAATTTTGGTGTCAATCACGATACTATTCGTTTAATTAATCAAATGAACGGAAGTTTCGATGTAGAAACTGATGCATTACAAAATGCATGTAAGTTCTTCTGGGGATTAAATAACACTCTAAGAGGTGTTAGTTATAACTATTATGGAGAAGAAATTGGCATGAGAGCCGGTACTCCTTCAATAGAACAAAATAAAGACCCAGATAAACGTCACCCAATGTATTGGTCAGAAACTAATACAACTGGTATGACTAGATATGCTCCTGGTGGAAGTCCAGTAGAGCAATACTTAGAACCAGCTGATAAGCAAATGGAAGATCAAGATTCATTATGGAACTTCATGAGAGAAGTATTAAGAGCTAAAGCTACATTCCCAGAAATTGCAAGGGGAGAACAATCATTTGTAAAAGTTGGTAAATTCTATACCGTTATGAAAAAAACTTATAATGGTAAATCAATTCATTTAATTTATTGCTTTGGGGAAGAACCTCAAGTTATTCCTCTAAGTGAACTTGGGTTAGAAGAAGAGCCTAACGAAATTAAATACTCATTATCTTCTTCATCATCTTACTATGCGAAACTTACTGCTGAAACTATTAATGTTCCTGCATATTCGATTACAATTATTTAGGAGGAAAAAATGTAATGGCAAATTTAAAATTAAGTCATATTTACAAGGTTTATGAAAACGGACATAAAGCTGTTAATGACTTTAACATCGACATCGAAGACAAAGAATTTATTGTTTTCGTTGGTCCATCAGGATGTGGTAAATCTACTACATTAAGAATGATTGCTGGTTTAGAAGAAATTACAGCTGGTGACTTATTTATTGGTGATACTTTAGTAAATGATATGGAACCAAAAGATAGAGATATCGCAATGGTTTTCCAAAACTATGCTTTGTATCCACACATGACTGTTTATGATAACATGGCATTCGGTTTAAAGAACAAACATATGCCTAATGATCAAATTAGAGACCGTGTTCTTGAAGCTGCTAGAATTCTTGATATCGAAGATTATCTAGAAAGAAAACCAAAAGCTATGTCAGGTGGTCAACGTCAACGTGTTGCTTTAGGTAGAGCAATCGTTAGAAACCCAAAAGTATTCTTATTAGACGAACCATTATCTAACTTAGACGCTAAATTAAGAGCGCAAATGAGAACAGAAATTACTAAATTACATAAAAAATTACAAACAACATTCATCTATGTTACTCATGACCAAGTAGAAGCTATGACAATGGGTACAAGAATCGTTGTTATGAAATTAGGTTATGTACAACAAATTGACACACCATTAAACTTATATAACAAACCAAGAAATAAATTCGTTGCTGGATTTATCGGAACTCCACAAATGAACTTCTTCGATGTTACATTATTAAGACACGGTGATTCAGTTACAGTTACATTTGATGATGGAAAACATTTCGAAGTTCCATTTGAAACAATTTCAAAAGCACACGCTTCATATTTAGATGGTTCAAAGACTGTTATCTTAGGTGTAAGACCTGAACACTTATCAATTGTTGAAGAAGATACAGGTATCCAAGCTAAAGTTAACGTTGTTGAACAATTAGGTAATGAATCAATTGTTTATGGTCAATTAGCTCTTGATGCTGAAATTGACTTAAAAGCTAAAAACCAAGTCACAATTAAAATTCCAGCTGGAATCAATTATGAATTAGGTTCAGTAATCAATATTAAAGTTGATACAGATAGAATTCACTTATTTGATAAAGAATCTGAATTAACATTATTAGAAGATGTACCACAATACACTAGCGTTGAAGCTAAAGTAGGTAAAACAGGTAAATTTGAATTACTTGGTTCTAAAGTTGAATTACCAGAACACTTCAAGAATGTTTTAGGTGGCGCTAATGAATTAGAAGTTCAAATTCCACCTTATGCTTGTATTGATGAAGGTAAAGATTATAAATTACCAGTTAAGAAAGTAGAAGAATTTGGTAAAGTAAGATTAGTTGGCTTACAATTAGGCGACAATTATGTTTACTTACAAACAGAAAAAGATGTTAAAGTTGGTGATTCATTCTCATTCTCACTTAGAAATGAAACATTACGTTTATTAGTAAATGGTGAAACAGTATTAGAACCAGTTGCTGAAAGAGAATCATTACTTGGTACATTCGTTAAAGAAAAAGAAAAAGTATCTTTCGTTAAAGCAGGTAATGAATTAATTGAAGCAAAAGGTGATGAACCAAGCGATGCTAAGATTGTTACAAAACCAAGAATTAAATTCTACTATAACATTGATAACGTTAAATTCGCTTCACCAATGGAAAAAGTTGTTAAAATTACAACTATCGAAGGTCCTTCATGCTATAGAAAACAATACAAATTTGTTTTAGATAGAGATAATATTCACTTATGTGAAGAAGGTTTAGGATTACATGCTGTTGTTGATTCAATTGTTAACTATGGAAATGTTCGTTATGCTAAATTAAACATTAATGGACAATTCATCTTATTAGAAGTTAATGAAGAATTCAATGCAAAAGAAGTAAATGTTAATTTTGATGGAAATGATGTTGAAGTATTCCAAATCGAAATCGACATGAGAATTTGTTAATTTTATATAACTATTCAAAATTAGCCGAGATATATTCTCGGCTTTTCTTGTATTTTATATTATTTTTATATATAATGATTTTATATAAAGTAGGTGAAATTTTATGGCAGAATATGTTTATATTCAAGATTATTCAAAAAGAGGTAAATTAGGAATTTCAAAAAAATGTTTTGAAGAAATAATTTCCATTTCAACAAATAAAATTTTAGGTGTTGAAACCGCTAATCCTCAAAGTAATAAATTTGTTTTTTCATTCTATAAACCTATTTCATGTGATATTGTTAATGGAAAAGTTCAAATTAATGTTCAAGTTAAAATCAAACAGGGTAATAATATCGAAAAAATTTGTACAAGTATTCAAGAACAAATTGCTGAAGATATTACCGCTATGTCAGAATTAGTTCCATTCTCAATTAAAATTAAGGTTGTAGCAATTATATAAGTCCCATGGACTTATTTTTTGAGTGAATTGAGGTAGTTTTATGTTAACTAGAAATCAAGAACAAGAGAAAATTATGTTATCTATATATCAATACTTATTTTATCAACGTATGAAAAATGAAGATATCGTTGATATTTTAAGTAATGTTTATGAACTTCCTTATGATGAAGTACCTTTATTTTCTAAAGAAGTTTGTGTTAAAACATTATTACATCAAGAAGAAATTGATCAAATTATTTCTTCAAATTTAGTTAAATGGACTATTGATAGAATTAATTTAGTTGCTCATGCAATTTTGTTATTTGCAATTGGTGAATATAAATATACAAATGAGATTTCTAAAGCAGAAATAATTAATGTCGCTGTTGAACTTGCGAAAAAATATCTAGATGATAAAGATTACAAATTCATTAATGCGATTTTAGATAAAGTATTATGAGTAATATAAAAATAATTGATGTCACCACGCTTAATAATTATGTTAAGAATGTCTTTGAAGGTGACATTTTTTTATCTCGGGTTTATATAAAAGGTGAAATATCGAATTTAAATAAGCATTATACTGGTCATTATTATTTTACATTGAAGGATGAAAATTCTAAGATTTCATGTATGATGTTTTCTTCATATGTCAAAAATTTAAAGCATGAAATTAAAAATGGGGATTTAGTTCTAATTTTTGGTAAAGTAACTGTTTATGATAAACAAGGTACTTATCAAATTTATGCTTACAATATGGAACCTTTTGGAGTAGGACAATATTTACTACAATTAGAAGAATTAAAAAGAAAATTTAAAGAGGAAGGATTATTTGATCGCCCTAGAAAGAAAATTAATCAATATCCTAAAGAAATAGCATTAATTACTTCAAAATCTGGTGCGGCTGTAAAAGATGTAATTCATACAATAACATCAAGATGGAATTGTAAAATTAAAGTATTTCCTTGTTTAGTTCAAGGGGAAGATGCTCCTAAAAGTATTATAAAATGCTTAAAGCAAGCTGATAAATCTTGTGCAGATACAATTATCTTAACTCGAGGTGGAGGAGCAAACGAAGATTTAAAAGCGTTCAATGATGAAGAATTAATTAGAACATGTTCATCATTATCAAAACCTTTAATTAGTGCAATTGGTCACCAAATTGATTCCTCTTTAGTAGATTTAGTATCTGATTTATTTGCGATTACTCCTACTGAAGCTGGAGAAAAATCTTGTGCTAAAAGGTCAGATTTAATTTTAAATATTGAATCTTTAGAAAATTTTGCAAAACGATCTATTATTTCTTTTATTCATTCAAAAGAAAATATTATACTTCATTTGATAAATGAAATTGAAAGTAATAGTCCAAAGCAAAAAATTAATAACTATCTAAATAATGTTATTTCATTAATGAGTAAATCAAAATATTTATTAGATATAAAAATAAATCAATATAAAAGTATTTTATCTAATCTAGATTTAAAAATTAGTTTATTAAACCCATATTTAAGTTTTGAAAAAGGATATTCTTTGATTTATAAGGATAAAAATAAAGTTACATGTTTAGATAATGTTAAAGAAAATGATATAATTGATGTATATCTAAATGATGGAAAAATAACCGCTCAAGTAAAGGAGATTATAAAAAATGGAAAATAAATTAACATTTGAAGAAAAATTAGCAAAATTAAATGAATTAGTTAATAAGTTACAAGATAATTCTATTTCATTTGAAGAATCAGTATCTATATATAATGAATCTATTAAATTGTCTGAAGAATTAAAAAATGAATTAAATAATACTTTATCAAAAGTTACATTAGTAAACGAAAATAACGAAGAAGAAGATTTTTAGTTATTAATTAGTAGTTTTTTAGGAGTTTATATGATTTTAAGTTTAAATATCAAAAATTTTGCTATTATCGAAGATATTAATATTTCCTTTAATAATGGTATGAATATTTTACTTGGTGAAACTGGTGCGGGTAAATCAATTATAATCGATGCAATTGGTCTATTAATGGGTAATAGATCTGATTTTGATAAGATTAGAAATGGAGAAAATAAAGCGTTAGTTGAAGGTACTTTTCAAATAACAAACAAGGTTATTAAAAATGAAATTAATGAAAAATATAATTTAATTGAAGAAGATGACATAATTGTTGTTTCTAGGACGTTAGAGAATGGCAAATCTATTTGTCGACTAAATTATCGAATTGTGCCTCAAAGTGTCTTAAAAGACGTAATGGAGGGAATTATCGATATTCATTCACAGCATAAAAATAATTCGTTCTTCTTAGATAAAAAGCAAATTGAATACGTTGATTTATATTTAAATAAGAATAAAGAATTTGAATGCTATAAAATAAATGATCTATTTTCTTCATATGAAGAACAATATACTAATTATTTAGATGCAAAAAGAAAATATCAAGAACTATTAGACAAACAAAATGAATTAGAAGATCGTGATTATTTAGAATTTCAAATTGCAGAAATAGAAAAATGCGATATTAAAGAGAATGAAATTGAAGATATTGAAGAAGAATTGGTTAGATTGAATTCGTTTGAAAAGATTTTTACTTATTTTAAGAGTTTTGAAGAAAATTTCAATAATGCAAGTTCTTATTTATATCAATCTAAGAAAGATTTGTCTCATATTAATGATGATTCATTTAGTAGTGAAATAGAGAAATTCAATTCTTTATATTATGAATTAGAAGATAATTTTGAAAATATTAAATCCTTATTTTCATCTTTAGAAGATTCTAACAACCGTATTGAATATCTAAATAACAGAAAATTACAATTATCACCATTAAGGAGAAAATATGGTAGATCAACTTCGGAAATTTTATCATACTTAATTCGAGCAAAAGAATCGCTTGATTTAATTGATAATTTTGATGATGTTTTATCTAAACAAGATAAATTAATCAATGATTATTATAAAAAATCAGTAGAAATTGCCGAGAATATCTCAAAATTGCGTCTAAAAGCAGCTAAAAAATTAGAGGATGATATGAATAATGAATTTAATTCTCTAGCTTTATCAAATGCAAAATTTAAAGTCCAATTTGATAGATGTGAAATCTGTAAAAATGGAGTTGATCAAATTTTATTTTTAATTCAAGCTAATGCAGGGTCTAAATTTTTATCTTTAAGTCAAAGTGCATCTCTTGGTGAAACTAGTCGTATAAATTTAGCTTATAAGTTAGTATTTAATAAACTTAATCCTGTCGAAACGATTATTTTTGATGAAATTGATACAGGAATTTCTTCAAAAGTTGGTGTTTTAGTATCTAAAAAGATTAAAGAATTAAGTTCATTAACTCAAACTATTGTCATTTCACACCTTCCACAGATGGTAGCAATTGGAGATTACGCTTATTTTGTAAGTAAAGAAACAAGTGATAATAAGACAAAAACAAATATTAAACTATTGAATGATTCTGAAATTATGGAAGAAGTTGCCAAAATGATATCTGGTTCAGAATGTAATAATATTTCTTATGATGCCGCTAAAGAATTAATTGCGAGCATGAAAAAATAACAATAATTGGTAGTTTAAAACAAATATTAAATCTAAAAATAGTTATTGAAAGGTGGTATTTATATGTTAAGTACGCTTGCATCAATAACTTTTTTAATATCTTCAGTGACTATTAATAATAATGAAAGAGTATATTTGATTCCTTCAGGAGAAAATATAGTTTTTAAGATGAATACAAAGGGTGTTGTAGTTACTGGTACATATGATGTTAAACATGATAAAGGAATTTATAACCCTGAAAGAAATAGTGATATAAAACGAGGAGATATAATCATTTCTGCAAATAACAAACAAATATTAAATATCAACGATCTTTCTCATGAAATAAACAATAATAATCAAATTAATATTGAATATAAGCGAAAAAATAAAATTAAAAAGACAAATATTTATATTTATAATGTTGATAATATTAGTAGAAGTGGTCTTTATGTTAAAGATAAGGTTATTGGTGTTGGTACAATGACTTATATAGACCCAAAAAATATGATGTATGGTGCATTAGGGCACGAAGTTATAGATAATGACACTAAAGAATTGGTAGAACTATCTAATGGAACTATTTCATATAACGATGTTTTATCTATAAAAAAAGGAGAAAATCATCATCCTGGAGAAAAAATATCTCAAACAAATTTAGAAAATATTGATGGAAACATATTAATTAACTCGAATAAAGGAATGTTTGGTAAAATTAATAAGGCGAATAAATCTAAAGGATATCCAATTGCATATCAAAATGAAATAAAAGAAGGAAAAGCAAAGATATTAACGTGTATAAAAGGTAATGATGTAAAAGAATATGACATTGAAATAACGTCATTAAAAAAGCAAAATATTGATCAAACTAAAGGAATTACTTTTAAAATAACAGATAACGAACTATTAAATATATCTGGAGGGGTATATTCCGGAATGTCTGGATCACCGATTATTCAAAATGACATGATAATTGGAGCAGTTACACATGTTCTTGTAGACAATATTGAGTATGGATATGGATTATATATAGAGAACATGTATCGCAAACAAATAGAATTCTAGTATTAAAAAGAGAATTGGGTTAAACTAATTCTCTTTTTAATAGAAAAGAAATCAAAAAAAAATTATATTAAAAAATTCATACGTGATTTTGCTATAAATTATTCAATTGCGCATTATTTCGATAAAGTGAGCAATTAGAAAGGAAAATTTATGAATAAAAAGTCAGTATTTATTATCGAATCAATTAAAGATGTATTAAATCAAAACATCGCAAGAATAGCAAAGGAGGAATCATTATATATAATTGATTTTGCCAGTAGTGGCAGAGAGGCATTAGGAAAAATGCATAATTTTAGAAATATAGATGTGTTAATCTTAGATTTGCTATTACCAGAAGTTGATGGGTTAGGAGTTTTGGAAGAGATATTTAATAATCCAAATAATTATCCAAGAATCGGGGATATTATAGTAACAACTTCATTTGCAAATGAAGTAACAATATCAAGATTAAGTAAATATAATGTATCTAATATTCTTTTAAAACCATATTCAATAGATTCATTAATTTCAAGTATTAAATTTCAACCATTTAAAAAAGAACTGGATACAAATTTAAATAAAAATATTAAATATCATTTAGAAGAACAAGTAACAAAATTGATGCATGAATTAGGAATTCCTGCTCATATTAAGGGGTATACGTATCTAAGAAGTGCAATTATATCTACTTATGAGGATGAAAATTTTTTAGGAAGTATTACTAAGGTCTTATATCCTGAAATTGCTAAAAAATATAATACTAGTTCAATTAGAGTTGAAAGAGCTATCAGACACGCGATTGAATTGGCATGGGTTAGAGGAAATATCACAAAGATTAATGAGATATTTGGATATACAATTTCATCATATAAGTGCAAGCCTACAAATAGTGAATTTATCGCCATGATTAGTGATCATATTAAAATTAAAAATAAAGAAGTTAATTCAAAAGTAATTTTCTCATAATTTTAGTATATATTTAGTAGATAATTAGTTAATTTAATAGAAGAATAATAATTTTATTATTCTTTTATTTTCATATATGAACTAAAATTATATAATTGTATTAGGAGGATGAGTGTATGAGTAGAATCATTATGCATATCGATTTAAACTGTTTTTACGCTCGTGCTCAAGTAATAAAGGAACCTGAGTTAGAAGGTAAGCCACTAATTATTGCTGGATCTACTAGGAGAGGGATTGTTTCTACCGCTTCATATGAAGCTAGGAAATTTGGAATCAATTCTGCTATGCCAACATATATGGCATTAAAGTTATGTCCAAATGTCATAGTTAGGGATTGTGATTTCAATCTATATCATGATTTAAGCACTAAATTTTTCAATTACGTAAGAAAATATACTGATATTATAGAAATAGCTTCTATTGATGAATGTTATGCTGATATGACTGAATGTATGAAAAATTGCAAGGATCCAGAATTATTTTTAAAAGAATTACAAAAACATTTATTTGATGAAACTAAATTAATGTGTTCAATTGGTTTAGCGCCAACAAAATTTTTAGCAAAAATGGCATCAGATATTAAAAAACCTATGGGCATTACTATTATAAGGAAAAAAGACATAAAAAATATTATTTGGCCTCTCCCAATAAAAGATATGTTTGGAATAGGTAAAAAAACTTATCCTAGATTAGAAAAGTTAGGTGTTAAAACTATAGGTGATTTAGCAAAAAATGACACAATTGAGGTAAAAAAAACATTAGGTAAATCGTATTATGTTCTAAAAGAATGGCTTGAAGGAAAGGGTAGTGACGAAGTTATTACTGAATATCAAGACCCTAAGTCTATTGGAAATTCAACTACATTTTTATTTGATACAGATGATTATGAAGAAATTCGTAATATGATATATGAGAAAGCTGTTGATGTTAGTAAAAGAGCTCAAAAAGAAAAGAAAATTGGTTCAACTATTTCTTTGATGATAAAAGATAGTGAATTTAGAACATTTTCAAGATCAGAAACTATTAAAATGCCAACAAATAATATCGAAGATATATATAATGTAGCAATTAAATTATACGATGATAATTTTAATGGTAAAGTTATTAGATTAGTTGGTGTAACTCTATCAAATTTATCAAATATAAAAGATTTTTATGTTCAAATGTCTTTTTTTGATATTAAACAACATCGTGAAAAGTGTGCAACAAAATTGCTAATTAATGAATTAAATAATAAATATAAGAAAAATGTTTTTATAAAAGCAAGCGAATTAGAAGGAAATAAAGATGAAGATTAAAGATGCATATGAACGTTTTATCGAAATGATGTTCTATGAAAGAAATGTTTCTATTTTAACTTTAGATTGTTATAAAGAAGATCTATTGTCATTTTTCGAGTGCACAAAAAAAGAAAATTCTGAGGAATTAACGATTTATGATATTGAAGATTATATTATGAAATTATCAAGTCAAGGAAAAGCGGCTACAACAATTATTAGAAGAGCAGGAACTGTAAGACAATTTTATAATTTTCTTCAAAAAGAAAATATTTTAACTAATAATTCAAATGATATTGCAATGCCAAAGAAGAATGATCATTTACCTGACGTTTTATCTACAGATGAAATCGAAGCATTATTTGAACAACCTGATATGAAGAAAAAAGAAGGAATTAGAGACAGAGCAATGCTTGAAGTAATGTATTCTTCAGGAATGAGAGTAAGTGAATTATTAAATTTGAAATTAAAACAAGTTAATATTGATTTAGGAATTTTAAAGATAATTGGTAAGGGGAATAAAGAAAGACATGTACCAATAGGTGATTTTGCAAAAGAGTACTTATTAAAATATTTATTTGAAGTTAGAGGAAAGTATGATATTTACCGTAGTAATTATGTTTTTCTAAATCACTTTGGAAAACCTCTTTCTCGACAATATTTTTGGAAAATTATCAAAAAATATACTTCAGATGCGGGTATAACAATAAATGTAACACCTCATACATTACGACATAGCTTTGCTACACATTTATTAGAAAATGGATTAGATTTAAGAATGGTGCAAGAAATGTTAGGTCATAGCAATATTACTACTACACAAATTTACACTCATGTTTCAAGTAAAAGAATAATATCTGCATATGATTTGTTTATGAACAAAAAATAGTATATAATTATAAGTTGGAGATGATTTTATGAAAAAATTTAATAGAGTATTCTTAATAGTAATGGATTCAGTAGGAATCGGAGCAATGAATGATGCGGAAAAATTTGGTGATTTAGGGGCAAATACGCTCGTACACATTAGTGAAGCTAATAATGGACTAAATATACCTAATTTAAATAAACTTGGTTTAAATGACTTAGATTCTAATATTTTAGGCACATCAAAAGTCAATCACCCACATTCATATTGTTTAAAACTTGAAGAAGCAAGTAATGGTAAAGATACAATGACTGGACACTGGGAGATGATGGGGATTTTAACTTCTGAAGCTTTCCAAACTTTTACTGATACTGGCTTTCCACAAGAACTATTAGATGAATTATCAAGTAGAACTGGAAGAAATATCGTCGGTAATATTGCGGCATCTGGGACAGAAATAATTAAACAATATGGTGAGCACCAAATGAAAACTGGTGATCTAATTGTCTATACTTCAAGTGATTCAGTATTACAAATTTGCGGTCACGAAGAGATTATTCCTTTAAAAGAATTGTATAGATATTGTGAAATTGCTAGAGAAATTTGTTTAAAACCAGAGTATTTACTAGGTAGAATTATCGCTAGACCATATGTTGGCACAAATAAAGATAACTTTAAACGTACAAGTAATCGTCATGATTATGCTTTATCTCCTTCAGGAAGAACTTATATGGATATCTTAAAAGATAACCACTTTGATACTATCTGTGTAGGTAAAATTAATGATATTTTCAATGGGGTTGGTGTAACAGAAACTTATAAGACTGTATCAAATGAAGATGGAATGAATAAAACTATTGCTTTATTAAAGAAAGATTTCACAGGTTTATGTTTTGTAAACTTAGTTGAATTTGATTCAGAATTCGGTCATAGAAGAAATCCTAAAGGTTATGCAAAATGTTTAGAAGAATTTGATGTTCAATTAGGTGAATTTATTTCTAAAATGAGAGAAGATGATTTATTAATGATTACAGCGGATCATGGTAACGATCCTATTCATCGCGGAAGTGATCATACTAGAGAAATGGTTCCTTTATTAATTTATTCACCTTCTATAAATAAAGGTAGAGAATTAAAAAATATGAAATCTTTTGCATGTATTGGTAGAACTATCGCTAAAAACTTTAATTTAGAGAAGGAATCTACTCAAATAGGTGAATTAATCAACGAGGTATTAAATGATGAATAGATTTTGTAAATTACTATCTATATCATTATTATCATTGACCTTATTAACTACTAGTAGTTGTTCTTGTAATCTTGAAAATTGGTTAATTATTTATAAGCCATTAAAATTTAATTTAATATGTCAAAAAGGTGTTGCTTCTTTAGCGTTTTTAACATATTACGAAGATGAAAAATTTACATTTACTGATAGTTTAGAATCTATTGAAAATGCATTTAAAGATAATAGCAATTATCAAATGATTGTTTACGATTCAGTTAGGGGATTAGATTTATGTAAGGAATATGGTAACTATGCTTATGTAGGTACTATTGCAATGGGGAACCAACAATTTATTCCTTTAAAAAATTTAGATCCAACATCTAAATCATATAAAGTTTTAACAAATAATGAGTTTGGTAGTGCAGGAAAAACATTAAATAAAATTGATAAATTTGACGTAGATTATTTATCATATAATGACCTTGAATTTTATAATTATTTATTCTCTCAAGAAGGCTTAGAAAATGATTATGATTATGTCTTAATTAATGAGCCTTATGCGACTAGATTAATGACCTTAAAAGAATCAAAATTATATAATGAAAAATATGCTAATTTTACCCTTAATGATGATCGAGGAGATGATCATACTAAAGAACAATATTGTAAGACTTTAAGAGATGCTTATTTATCATATAATGATGATTTAAATCTCAATGATAGAGGTATTCCTCAATGTGGTTTATTTGTTAATCTTGATTACTACAATAATAATCAAGACGCAATGTATGAAGTGTTTGATTATTTAAATTCAACAATAGATTTAATCAATGTTAGAAAAGCCGCGAACAATAGAATTCATTTTAGAGAAATGTCAGAAGAATATAATGATCCAAACGAAGATCCTAATTCAGAGCAAACATATTTAGCTTATAAATATCAATTCGATACTGTTGGAATATCGTGGAATGAAACAAGTAGATTACAAGCATGGCATTTGTGGCTTGGTGAAGATGCGCCTTATGAAAAATTCATTAATAGATTAGAATATGTAAAGAATATATTTACTTACTATGATGAAAACTATTTAAAAGGATACTCTCAATTTATTAATGAAGAATTTCCTGAACAATATTATATAAAATTGCTTAGTTAGTAGATAATTAGTATATATTTAGTATAAAGGTGGTTGAAAATACCGCCTTTTTTATTGTGGAAAACTCAAGTATTTATAATGTTGATAACTAATATGTATATTAAAATTATATGGAAAAATCCATATTAAATACTTATTTAGTTTACATAATAAACATTATGCGAAGTAAGTATATATTTAGAAATATGTTCGAATTATTAAAAATTATGTGTATGAATTCACTACTTTATTGTAAGTAATAAAAAAACAATGTCGAATTAAGACATTGTTTGATTACTTATTTAATTAATTCTAGAAGAACTAAAGCTGAGTTAGTAGAAGAAGATACTACATCATTATTGTGCCTATCTACGTCTATTTGTTCAAATGTTAAATCTGAAATAGATCTAATTATGACAAATGGGATTTTAAGTTGAGAACATGTTTGCCCTACCGAAGCAGATTCCATTTCACAAGCAAGACATTCTTCTACATTAATATTTTTCGAATTAATATTTTCTCTAGTAACGAATGAATCACCTGATAAAATGATTCCTCTTTTAATAGAATATTTCGGATCAATTATTCTAGATTCTACAAATTCATTATCACATTCATAGTATCTTGGATCACCTGGAATTTGACCAATTTCATAATTGAAGAATGTGACATCTACATCATGATATCCAACCTTAGTTGCAACTATCACGTCATTAATTTTTAGACCTTTGTTTACCCCACCGGAAGTACCAATATTAAATACTCTTTTTATCTTTAAAATTAGAGCTAATCTAGACAAGAATATTGATGTATAAACTTTCCCAATTTTTCCTTTAACTAAGATGAAATTTTCATCTCTAATTTTGAATTCATAGGCAGTGTTATCATCGATAGTTTTTACTTCATAATTTGGAAGATTATCAAGTAGCGCTTGAACCTCTTCATCCATGGCAGCAATTATTAAATTTACTTCTTTCATAATGCCCTACCCTTGAATACTTTTTTTAATTAATTGTTCAATGTTAACTCTAATTCTTTCACTCTCTGTAAAGATGTGAACAAGAATATCTCCAGCATCAACTAAGACCCAATCTGAACCATTCTTACCTTCGATATTTTTTATTGGTTCATCTAAACTAGCGCATACTCTATCCACTTCATCAGCGATAGCTTCGGAATGTTTTTTATTCATTGATGTTACAACAATAATATGTGAGAAAAATGGTGAAGAAGAATCAACATCATAAATAGAAATATTTTCTCCTTTTTTTTCATCAATTGCTTTTTGAATTAAACTTAATTTTACTTGATTCATATTTATCTCTCCTTTAAATAATAATTGATACATTTTCTAGTTAAAACATTGTCATAACTTTTATTTGCTTCCTTTAAAAACTTTATATTCTCTTTTAAAACGTATTCAAAACCTTTTTGATAGTCTTCTAAGCACGCATTTATCATATCTGAAGAATCATAACCTCTAGTAGGTTCAATCTTATCGGAACTATATATAACTTTTCCTAATGATGTCATTTCGCTATTCCCTGTTGCGTGATATACAATTGAATTTAGTATTTCTTGATCAGAAATATTAAAATCATTTATACATATATCTCTAGATATAAATTGATGATATAGAGGTGGTGGCAACTCATTTAAGAATTCTGGATAATTTAAAGCCATATAAGCCCTTTGTTTATCTTTATCCATACCTTTTCCTATATCATGAAGTAATCCTCCTGTAAAAGCCTTAATTTCATTTAAATTATTACTTTTAGCGATACGATACGCTAATTTGGCAACTTCATATGAATGATTAAATCTTTTTTCAGAAATATACTCTTTTAATCTTGGTACAAAATATAAATTATTTTCAATAATATATTGTAAAACTTCAATTGGACAATCTAAATTACTCATATTTCTTAAAGAAGTAGAACTCATATTACTAATATAAGAATTAATTACTTCAACATTATATTTGGAAATATTGTTATAATTTAGTTCGATTCCAGGTCTTGCGATTGCAATTAATTTAACAATCTTTGATAACTTATCAATTTCATACCAATCATTTAATTGGTTGACATTGTCTCCTCCAATTAAGAAATATAAATCACCTGGATATTTATTTTTTATTTTCAAAATAGTTCTGTAAGTGTAATTAACATCTTCTAAGGAATTATACTCTGTTAAATCAATTTCCGCCCAAGATATGTTATATAAAGCTAATTTAAGCATATTTAAGCGATGATTTTCATCTTCTAAAGGATTTTTCCAACGTGGTCTTTTAGACAATAAGAAAATGACTTTATCAGCGTTAGTTACTTCTTTTGCCTTTAAAGCCATTTGAATATGACCATTATGTATTGGATCAAAAGATCCCCCATAAATAATATACTTCATATTAATTCGGTAAATGGATTTTACCATCCTTTAAATTTTTTCTAAATAATGTAATTACATTACCAACGATTTGCACTACTTCGCAATGTAATTGTTCGCTTAAAGAACTAGCAATTTCGTTTTTATCTTCTGAAACTGTATTATTTAAGCTAACTTTGATTAGTTCATTTTTCTTTAATGCATTATCTAATAATACTATAGTATTATGACTGATTTCATTTTTGCCAATCTTATATTTTGATTCTAATGTATTAGCAAGTGATTTTAAATATTTAATTTGTTTTGTACTTAACATATTTACTCCTAAATTTCTGCAGGTCTAATTACAATTGAAACGCCTTCAGGTGCCCAAACACTAATTTTTTGACCGCAACCTTTAACACTAATCCATCCTAAACCAAGAATTGCGATATCAACCCTATCATTTGGTAAAATAAAGTCATGTTTTACTAACGAAGCAGAAGATGTGATTTTTCCTGAAATTGGCTTAATTTTACCTTGACTTACTAAACTATCAAATACAGTTGATGCTTTTTCTAGTTTTGTACGATGTAATTCTACATTATTTGACATATAGAAAGTAAATCCTGATCTAGAACCTTCTTCGAAATCAAAACGGCAAATGCCACCCATAAACACACTTTGCTTTGGATTTAATTGATATGTAATAGGTTTAATTTCACTTTTTGGGATAATTAATTTTAATACACTCTTCTCCATGCAATAATACATTGAATTTGGCAATACGATACCAGGAGTGTCATAAATCTTTGATTTATTATCTAAAGGAATTGTAATTGTAGCAATTGTAGTACCTGGATATGGTGAAGTAGAAATTAAATCTCTAGTTTCATTTTTAATATTTTTCAATAAAACATTAATTAAAGAAGATTTACCTACTGAACTTGCTCCGACAATATAAATATCTTTACCGTATCTTAATTCATTACATGCTTCGATAATTTCGTCAATATTATAATTTTTAAATGCAGAAGAACAAATAATACCTTTAATATTTAATCCTTCCATTTTGAATTTATTATAAATAAATTGTTTTAATTTATCATCATTAATACTCTTTGGCAAAATATCTCTCTTATTTGCAATTACTAAAATTGGACAATCTTGAATAAATGGAAATAAATCTCTAATCATACTAGCTTCAACTGAAAACAAGTCGATTACATATAAAATTAAGCATTTTTTATTGATTACATTTTCAAATACTCTCTTATAATCTGGTTTTACAAATTCTTCATCTTTATGATCACCATAGTTTTGTAAACGATAACAACGTTGACATAAAATTGTTCCATGCTCTAGAACTTTAGGAGTATATCCTTTTTGATATGGATCTGTATTTTGTAATTCGCATCCACATCCGAAACATGTAAATTTAATTTTACTCATGATTTTTTACCTCCAATTTTGTAAGTTTCTTTTTCATCATTCTTCTAATAATTTTATCGAAGAAACGATTCACTTTAGTTACAGGTAAATCCTTATTAACTAAAGGTTCTGTTAATATCACTCTTATTTTTGTATTTTTACTACAAATTACATCAGTTAAGAGTTGATCACCAACCATTACAATTTCGTCTTTATTAAAATTATTACTTTTAATAAATCGACGTAATTTATAGCCCAACGGTTTTTTAGAAGAATAATGACAAATTACATTTAATTTATTTGCGTAATTAGTTACCCTATCTCCATGATTATTTGAAGTAATAATAACTTTAATACCATTTTCTTCCAATTCCCTAACAAGCTTAATAGCTTTTTCTGTAGGGTCTTGTTCATAAAATGCATCTAAGGTATTATCTAAATCACAAAATAGAATTTTAATACCGTTTTCTTTATAAAAAGAAATTGGAATCTCATATAAACTTTTAGCGTAATAAGTCGGTGTAAATAATCCCATAAATTCTCCTTATTTTTATTATAGCTTATTTATTTGTAAAAAATAAATATATTAAATAATTTTTCTAAAATATGAATTAAAAATATAATGAAAAAATACATTTAACTAGGTGATTTTATGTTATTAGAACTATTATTATCAATTTTTGATTGTTCCTTTCTTCATGGAATTGTTTATAACAATGTATATCCTGAAAAATTAAGCGATATGGAGGAAGAAAAATACATCAAAGAACTATTTGATGAAAAAACCCATAAAAATGCCAGAGAAAAACTTATTTTACACAATTTAAGATTAGTTGCACATATCGCTAAAAAATATGAATCAAAAGATGAAAATTTTGACGACTTAATATCAATTGGAACAATTGGATTAATTAAAGCAATTGATACTTTCTCTTTAGATAAAAATGTAAAACTAGCAACTTATAGCGTTAAATGTATTGAAAATGAAATATTAATGGTCTTTAGATCGAATAAAAAACTAGCGAAAAATATCTCTATAAATGAAAGTATTGCAGTCGATAAAGATGGTACAGATATTAATTTAATAGATGTATTGCCAAATGATGAAATACCAATTGAAGAACAATATGAAAAAAAGCAACAAATTGAATCGCTTAGAAAACACCTTCATGTATTAGATGAACGTGAATATAAAATAATCTCCTTAAGGTATGGACTCAATAATGAAATCGAACATACACAAAAGGAGATTAGTAAAAAATATAAAATATCTCGTAGTTATGTTTCTCGAATTGAGAAACGAGCTTTAATTAAATTATTAAATGAATTTAAGAAAAATAATTAATCATCATCTACAAAATCAAATAATGATAATTGTTCATAATCTTCTAAAATGTCTTTTTTAACTATTTCAATAGTCTTTTTGATTTCGACTACTTCTAATGTTTCATCTACTCTTTCTACATCAAAAGTATAAGAGTCAATAAATTTGAAAGGACTATCGATTTCTAAGTTAGTTTTTAAGAAACTTTCAATTGGTTGAGATTTAACTTCATCAAGTGAAATTTTTGACAACGCATTATTCTCTAGAATTGCGTAAATTGTTGAAATTTCATTATTTTTTGATGATTTTTCAACATAAATTGCTTCTTGAGGGTAAGCTTTAAATGATTTGAATAATTGTTGTTTTGCACCTAATCTATTTGTCTTAATTAAGTGTGAAGAATCAACAATTCTTACACCTTTTTCATCTGTCAAAATAATGATTTTAGATCTTTCATTTGTTCTATACGTTAATAAAGAAACTACATCAATCTTCTCTTTAGTAGAACTTAATGCTTTTACGCCACCAGCTTTTATACCAACTAACGAAACATCATTTTCATTAAAGAATGAAGATGTACCATTTGAGTTAACTACTAATAAATTAGTATCACCATTCACTACTTTAACATCTACAAGCTCGTCACCATCTAATAATCTGAAGCATTTGACTGGCTTAGCAA
Source organism: Erysipelotrichaceae bacterium (assembly GCA_015059045.1). Classification (GTDB taxonomy): domain Bacteria; phylum Bacillota_I; class Bacilli_A; order RFN20; family CAG-449; genus UBA3210. The sequence goes on along the minus strand of SVBD01000001.1, from coordinate 118,754 downwards.
ACTTACTAACATTTAACTCATTAACTGGTGAACGTTTAATTTGACCTAATTTTGTTACAAATGTAAGATTAACATCTTCTCTAAATTCACTTATTAAAATACCATTAACAACTTTTTCGTTTGGATTTAATTGACCAATTTGATTAATGTGTTGGCCTTCATCTTTCCATTTATTATCAGTTAACATATAAACTGGAATATTTAAGAAATTACCAAAATTAGTGAAAATAACTAAGAAATCAGTTGTATATGCCTTTGTTATACCTTTAAATACGTCACCTTGTTTAATTCCAGGTAAATCAACTGTAGAAGAATTATACGATTTCATTTGCGTACGTTTGAAATATCCATCGCGAGTAAATGCAACCATTACTTCATCTTTTGTAATTAATGCTCTTTTATCAACGTTAAATGAAATCTCTTCTTCTTCAATTGAAGTTCTTCTTTCATCAGCATATTTTTCTTTGATTTTAGTTAAATCGCTCTTAATTAAGTTATTCATCTTAGTAGATGAGCCAAGTAAAGCTTCGTGATATGCAATTTGAGATTCTAAATCAGCTTTCTCATTAACTAGAGTAGTAACATCTAAGTTAGTCAATCTATATAATTGAAGATTTAAAATAGCTTCTGCTTGAATATCTGTGAAATCTAATTCAGTAATTAAACGTTGTTTAGCGTGTTGCTTATCTTTACTGCTTCTAATTAATGATACAACTTGGTCCATGATTGAAACAGCACGAATTAATGCGGAAACAATATGTAATCTTGCTTTAGCCTTATTTAAATCATATTGAGAACGTCTAGTTAATACATCAACTTGATGTTCAATATAGCAATCAATTACCTCTAATAAATTACATACTCTAGGTCTGAAGTGATCAATAACTAACATATTAAACTTAATAGTTGTAGATAAACATCCTTTTGAATATAAGAAGTTTAATAAGTTATTGATATCAGCATCTTTTTTAACATCGATAGCGATTTTTAAACCTTCCATGCCAGTTTCGTCTCTAACTTCAACAATTGCATCTAACTTGTTTGCAAATCTTACTCTATCAATGTTATTAACAAATTCAGATTTATCTTTTCCGTAAGGGATTTCCTCAATAATAATTTGATTGACTGCTTTTCCCTCTTCAATATGAGTTCTAGCATATAATTTAAATGATCCTTGACCTTTAGAATATATTTCCTTTAAAGAATTTCCCTCTTTAATGATGCCTCCTGTTGGGAAGTCAGGACCCTTAACAAATTCAAATAATTCATCAATTTTAGCGTTTTTATGAGAAATTCTATAACAAATTGCATCAATTACTTCACCTAAATTATGAGGTGGAATATCAGTAGAAGCCCCTACTGCAATACCTGAAGAACCATTTACTAATAAATTTGGATATCGAGATGGAAGAACTGTTGGTTCGAGTTCTTGATCGTCGAAGTTTAATTCCATATCTACGACATTTTTATTTAAATCTTGAACTAATAATTCACTTAATTCAGATAAGCGCGCTTCAGTATAACGATATGCTGCTGCGCCATCGCCATCAATTGAACCATTATTACCTTGGAAGTCGACTAAAGGATATCTCATTTTCCAATCTTGAGATAGTCTAACCATTGCATCATAAACAGAAGCATCACCATGTGGATGGAATCTACCGATAACGGCTCCAACTGTTCTAGCACACTTTCTAGTTGGTTTATTAGAAGTATTACCTTCTAAAGTCATTGTATATACAATTCTTCTTTGAACTGGTTTTAAGCCATCTCTTACATCAGGAACGGCTCTTTCTTGTAATACATACTTAGAATAACGACCAAATCCTTGACTCATGACTTCATCAATTGGAGATTCAATAATTGTTTGTTCAAATACTTCTTCAATATTGACATTTTTCTTAGCCATTATTCTTCACCTCCTCGATAAAGAAATCACCTTTATTTGAGAAATCGATATTTTCTGAAATCCAAGCATTTCTTGGAGCTGGATTTTTACCCATAAATAATTCAACCATATCTCCAGCAACTTTATCATCTTGAATTGATAATTTAATTAATTTACGATTTCTTGGATCCATAGTTGTTCTCCAAAGTTGATCTGCATCCATTTCACCAAGACCTTTATAACGAGAAACAGTATAACCTGCTCCGATTTTCTTTTTAGCAATTTCTAATTCTTGTTCGTTCCAAGCAAATTCTTCAATAGTAGTCTTTTTAACCATTTTAAATACACGATATAAAGGTGGACAAGCCACATAAACATGTCCTAATTCAATTAATGGTTTCATCTTCTTATAGAAGAAATTGATTAATAAGTTTTGAATATGCGCACCATCGGTATCAGCATCGGTCATAATAATTACTTTATCATAATGTAGATTACGGATATTGAACTCTTTGCCTGTACCTGTACCAATTGTAAAAGCAAGAGTAGATAATTCTTCATTTTTCATGAATGCGTCTTCAGCATCATTAGAAATATTTTTTGGTTTACCACGAAGTGGTAATAGTCCTTGATATTTCTTATCACGACATTTTTTAGCACTTCCACCAGCAGAATCACCTTCTACGATAAATAATTCACATTTGTTATATTCTTTTGATTGAGGTGGAACTAATTTACCTGAAAGCATAAGAGTTGATTTCTCAACATCTTTTGGCATCTTATTTCTTACTTCTTCTTTAGCGTTTCTAGCCGCCAAACGAGCTTTCTGAGCTTCTAAAATTCTAGTAAATATCTTATTTGCGTATTCTTTATTTTCAATTAAATAACGAGTTACATTAGCGTAGACTAATGTTTCTACAACAGTTGCAGCTTCAGGAGTTCCTAGTTTTTCTTTAGTTTGCCCTTCAAATTGAATTTTTTCTTCTGGGATTCTAACGCTTACTACGCATGATAGACCTTCACGAATATCACTACCATCTAATTTTTGATTGCCTTTAATTAAATTATTTTTAGAAGCAAATTCATTAAATGCCTTAGTAAAACCAGAACGATAACCTCTAACGTGGCTACCTTCCTCTACTGTAAAAATACTATTAGCAAACGAATAGACTACTTCTGTGTAAACATCTGAAAGGAATTGGAAAGCAAATTCTGCTTTAATTTCATTCTTATCATCATTAAAATAAACAATAGGATTTACGCTTGAATGATTTTTATTTTTATTTTCTAAGTATTCTTTAATACCTTCAGTATATAAAAATTCTTGTTTTTTATTTTGTTTTTCATCAATTAAAACAAATTTTACACCATTACATTGGCTTGCGGAGTTATTCAATCTTTCAGCAATTAGATCGAATTTAAATTCTGGCTCTGGAAGCATTTTCTTGTCCGGTTTAAAAGTAACAATACTACCTCTTTTAGTTGTTTCGCCAATTAATTTAGTTGAAACATCTTTATTACCACCATCTTTATAAGATGCATAATATTCTTTACCATCTTTATAAACAGTAACTTTTAACCACTCAGATAATGCGTTTGCACATGCAGACCCTACACCATGTAGACCTGCTGCAGATTTATAGTTTTCACCATCAAATTTTCCTCCACCATGTAAAGTGCAGAAAACGATGTCTAAACCATCCATTTTTTCTTTTTCGTTGTAATCACAAGGGATTCCTCTACCTTCGTCTTGAACAGATAAAGAACCATCTTTGTGAATCGTAACCGTAATTTTCTTACCATATCCTGCGATAGCTTCATCAATTGCGTTATCAACAATTTCCCATACTAAATGGTGAGTTCCTCTCCAGTCAGTAGATCCGATATACATACCAGGTCTTTTCTTTACTGGTTCCAACCCTTTTAAGATTTTTAATGATGAAGCACCATAATTATTCTTCTTTTCAGCCATAATTACACTCCTATCCACTCAAAATAAAATTATATCAAAAAAATTAAAATAAATCTATAAATATAAATTAAGATAATTTATACTATATGATATTGAATAGGAGTTATTTGAAATGAAAGCTGTTATTTTATTAATATGTTCACTCATAGGATACTTATTTGGTTCAATTCCTACATCTATTGTTATAGGGAAAATATTTTTTAAAAAAGACATAAGGGAGTACGGATCAAAAAATGCAGGAGGTACTAATGCCGGAAGAGTTTTTGGAAAAAAAGTAGGATTAATTGTAATTATTATCGATATTATTAAAACAATTATCCCAATTATAGCGGCTTATTTTATCTGTAAATATACCTCATTGAATAATTATGGTGTTACAGATTATGCCTACCAATTCTCTGCTATATTTTGTGTTATCGGTCATTGTTTTCCTATTTTTGCTCAATTTAAAGGTGGAAAAGGAGTTAGTTCATTTGCCGCGATAATATTTTGTACAAACTGGTTATTAACAATCATAGGATTATGTATTTTCTTCTTAGTATTGAAACTTAAAAAATACGTTTCACTATCTTCAATTTCTTGTGCATTAATATTGCCTATTATTGCATTGGTATTCACAATAGTAAATCTTCCAATTGGGATGTATTATGCATCGTATTCTTATTTCTACACATTAACAATTGCTATATCAGGTATCTTATTAATCATTATGCATAGAAGCAATATTAAAAGATTAATAAATCATGAAGAAAGAAAAATTAAATGGATGTAATAACTAAAAAACTACTAATTTATTACTTTTAGTAGATAATTAGTAGAATATTAGTAAATATAGTCTAAAATAAAACGGGTTTGATTTATTTTCAAGCCCGTGTTTTTATATTATCTATGTTGGTTCATGCTTTTCATTACAGCTTTGATTTGAGCTTCAGATGGTTTTCTACCCATTTGCATAAACATTGCTCTAATCATTTTTTCGTTGATTGGTGGATTCTTTTCTAATTGTTTAGTAAAGATTTTTCTAGTGATAAAGAATCCTGCAACTAAGCCACCAATGACAGCTAAGATAATAAATAAAATAAATTGCCAAATTTCGATATTCATAATTGATCTCCTCAACATATTTATAGTATACGAATTAATCAATTATTTCAATTAAATTTTACTACTCTTGAAATTCTACGATAAAAGTAGACACTTCTCTTTCTAATAATAATTGAACTTGATACATTATTTGATCCACTTCAAGTAGAGATTTAGTAGTTGAATAAACGATAACTTTAATGTAATCGTCTCCTTCTACTTCTGCATAGCAAGATGTGAACCCTAAACTTTTAATACATTCTTCAATTTTCTTTTCTTCTTCAATAATATTATTACGATTATTGATATTATAGAATGCTTCTTCTAATGTATATTCTTGATTTAATCCTTCATATACTTTAATCATTTCATCAATATATTCTTGATGAGCATTGTCTCTTTCTAAATCTAAAGATTCAAAATAGAGCGTTGTAGCGTCCTTAACGTTTAGATTTACATTTTGTGCGTTCTCCTTTAATTGCGTTGTTGTAGAAGGCATCATTACGTAATAAACCGATAGGACTAGCACTAGGCTAAATAAAGATAAAAATGCAACTAATTGACGATTCATAAGCTATCTCCCTTTTAAGTTATATTCAGTTAATATGATAAATATAACCAAAATAATGTTAACACTTATGAATCGTGCAATTTGTCGAAGTAAATTAATTTGTTCCTTCAAGAATAGCTGTTGGATTGTATAAGAATAATTGCTCTTCAATATATTCTTCAACTAATGCATCTAATTCATCATATGAACACCATCCATGAGATAAAATTAAAGCATTAAATTCTATTTCATTGTAAATTGTACCAAGTTTTTCTTGAGCTTCTTCGTGTAATTCTAGGAAATGTAATCTACCAAAACCATATGAAGCATATGTAGTTGGTGATTCAATTAAAGAATCATATACATTTTGAGCTGCACTTTGATTTAATCCAGCTTTCATCAATAACTTAGATAAATCACTTACACCATAATTATTATAGTGGATATTAAAATCTGCTAATGAGTATAATGTATAGACTAATAAGTCTTGATATTTGAAGTAATCACAAGCGATTTCAATTGCTTTTTGCTCTCCAGCATTTGTAGCAGCATTATGAGTTTTAATATATTCCCATAATTGAGATTCAACATATGTTGTCCAACCTTCAGCGTGAGCTGTGCTAGTCATAACTTTTGCAACATTAGAAATATCTAATTCTTTTGAGAATACATAAGCATATAAGTGACCTGGATACCCTTCATGTGCCATTGTTGATAAAGCGGAGTTATAATCTTGACCTAATGTGACACCATTTAATGTAATATTTTCCATTAAATCACTATCTAATGGTGATTTCATATAATAAGCAACAGCGCTTGAGAATTCAGCAACTGATTCATCCATATATTTAATATTAATAGTTGGTTCTGATTTTAATTCAGGAACGATTGTTTTAGCAAATTCTTTTAAGTAAGCAATCATTTTATTAGGATCTTGAATTCCAACCATTGATTCGCCTTCAACATATGCTATAAAACGATTATAAGCTTTTGAATCAGTACTATTTAAATCTTGATATTGTTTTACAATATCATTTACTTTACGTGAATATTTATTTAAATTTTCTTCTAAGTATGCACCATATGCTTCTGGATCGAAATCACTGTAACCTAATAATGAAGATAATTGATGTACATAGTATTCTTTACCTTTTTCATAATCTTGTAAATATCCAGCTTTATCTTCACTACAAGTACCTATGAATTTATTTAAATCTTCTTTTAGTTTATTATGAGCGCTCATAAATTCATTTTCGATTGCATCATTGATACGTGAAATATAAGCTTGTTTTTCATCAAGAGTTAAGTAAGATACCATATTAATTCTATTTTCCATAAAGTCAGGTAAATAGTAATTTTCATCACTTACAACACCATCAATATAAGAAATCATTTCATTAAGAGTATAATCACTGTATGGGAATCCTGCTTCAGTTTTTTCTTCAGCATAGATGATATATGAAGCAAAAGCTTCTGGAAGGCTTTCAATTAAAGAAATAACATCCTCAATATCTTGCTTAGTTCTAAATTCATATGATTCCATATATGTTGTAAAGTTTGCAGCATATCCTCCATATGAATCGATATATAATAATTCCATATACGGATTAAAATTATTATCTGGATTGTATTCTTCCAAATAAGAATCGATTAATTTTTCAATTGCAACATATGAAATTTGTTGTTCATATGATAATTCATCTTTATTAAACTCATCTAAGTATCCTTTTGATTCTAACATACCTTCATACGAATCTTTTAGATAGTCTCCAGCAAATAAATCAGCTGTATAAGTATACCAACTAGCTTTATCTGTTAAATCTCTTTCAAATCCGAAAGAACTTGGATTTGCCATAAAAATATTCCACGCAATGTAATCATTACCTAAATAATCAACGAAAAATTGATCTAAATATTCTTCAAATCCTTCATGTTTTGGATTATCAATTTCTAAAATTGCATTTAAAGTTAATACTTTTTCATTATCAGCATTAAATACATCACAACTAGCATTGTATTTTCCTTGTTTAGTTCCTTTATTATTTCTATATTCAACAGAATAACCAGCAGGAATGTTAGATGCAGTAATAACTTTTTCTGTTCCATCAACTTCAAATTCTTTAGATTCGAAAAGAATACCTAATTCATTACCCTCTTTAATTGTAAATTCTACAACAACATGATTACTTTCTTTGTAGAATTCATTTTCTTCAGCATATAATTCTACAGTATAAACACCTGGTTTAAAATAATTGTCAACTACAACTTTTTGAGTAGTGTTGTTTAGAGTATAACTTGGTGTGACTCCTACTCCATTTACACAAAAAGCTTCTTGAACAGTTTCAGCAGTTAAAACAGAACTACATTTTTCAATAGTTAGAATTGCTGATTTACGTGTATTATTACCTTTAGGATCTGTAATTGTTGCGGTAATATAATATTCGCCTGGAGCGCTATTACCATTTCCTTTATAAGTAACTTTCCATCCATCTGGTAAATTATTAATTAATAAGTCTTGAACTTCACCATTATATTCAACAACAGTATCTTCAAAAACTATATCATTAATTGTAAAATTAGAAGATGGATTGTTTGTACCTTCACCACAAGAAGTAACGTATAATAGACCTCCTAATATGCTTAAAGATACTAGCAAATTCTTTGCTTTCATAATTATATCCTCCTATTTTTATTTATTTTATGTTTATGATAATACTTATATAAAAAAAAGTCGATTAAAATCGACTATTTTATTAAATTAAATTATGCTCTTGAATCATAAGTGCCATCGTTTGTATAAACGATGATAGATTCTCCATTTTCAACGAATAATGGAACTCTAACTTTTAAACCAGTTTCTAGGTAAGCATCTTTCATAGCTTTGTTAACTGTATCGCCTCTAACAGCTGGTTCACATTCAACGATTTTTAAAGTCATTTTTGCTGGTAATTCAATACCAATAATTTCACTTTCATACATTGTAATTGTAACCATTGCTTCAGGTACTAAGAAATTGCTTTCCCATTCTAATCTAGCTTTATCAATAGAAATTTGATCATATGTTTCCATATCCATGAAAACGAAACCTACGCCATCATCGTAAAGATATTGCATTTGTTTTTTGTCTAAACGTAATAATTCAACTTTATCTCCACCAATGAAAGATAAATCTAATACTGAACCAGTTTTAACATTTTTAGATTTAACTTTAACTTTCATTTTTGCCATTGCAGTTTTGTTCAAATCAATGTCTAAGCAAGTAAAGATATTTCCTTCATATTCAAAAGTATTTCCAGGTCTTAATTCTGTGATGTTAATCATGTTTGTTCCTCCTAAAATCCTTGTTTATTTTACACCATTTCCATAAAATATGGAATAAAAAAATAAATAACTAGTTAAAATTACTAGTAAAAACAAAGAAATTGCGCTTTGAAAAGTAAATTCTAGGTGATTTGTCCTTGAAAATACAATTAATAAAATAATGAAGATAAAGCAACTTATAATATAAAACCAATAAGTATTACAGTCTTTTAACCGAATAAAGGATAAACAAAATGATAACAAAAAAAGCATTATAAATATTAATACAAAAAGTATTAAATAATTATAAAATGCTTTTTGAAAATGAAATATATTGTTAAAAGTTAAATTTGTAAAATTAAAAAAATATAATATTTCATTTAATAGAATAAATATAAATGCGCTAATTAAACTAGTTTCAAGTGATTTTTTCATAAATATCATATGATATTATTACTCAAAATCTAAAAATTATTTAAATAAGGATTAATTAATAGCAATTTTCTTAATTTAATAAAATTATCATGACCAGGATAAATTATTAAATCTAAATCGAATTCTTTTAATTTGAATGATTCTAATGATTGATTCATTTGCTTAACACTACCTGTTGGTAAATCACATCTTCCAATTGAATTGCTAAATATAAAGTCACCAACAAATATGACATTATCATCTTTAAAATAATAGCTACAAGATCCGTTAGTATGTCCAGGATTGTAGATTACTTCTAAATCTATTCCATCAATATTTAAATTTCCAGATTGAATAGAATTAATTTCAAATGAAGGTTGATAATTTTGATTTAAAAACATTTTCGTACCATTTTTTCTAGAGTCAAATAATAAATCAATTTCCTCTTCATGGATGTAAACTTTACAATTAGGATAAATATTAATTAATTCATCAACACCTAAAAAATGATCAAAATGACCATGTGTCAATAAGATAAAATCAAGTCCACCAATAGAATCAATATAGCATTTCATCTTTTCACTAAAGAAACCTGGATCGATAATAAAATTAATATTGTTTTTGGAACAAACGTAAACATTGCAAGAAAATGACTTTGATGAGTTAAATTGTTTAATAATCATAATAAATAAAAAAAGAGCAAATGCTCTTATTTCTTTTCTTTATGTACAGTCATTTTATTGCATCTTGAGCAATATTTTTTAATTTCCATTCTTTCTGGGTGGTTACGTTTATTTTTTGTTCCAATATAATTTTCTTCACCGCAAACAGTACATTTATAAATAATATTATCGCGTGGCATAAGTACACCTCCATCTTTACCTTGTTTATATTATCATATTGTTTAATAAATTACTACAAAATAATTTTCAATTAAATAAATTTTATTATTTTTAACTATTAATTCCAACTACATCGCTAACTGGCATTGAAAAAGCAATGCCTTGACCTGGAGTATTTAACCCACATTTTTTGTAAATTGCATGCATAACTTTTTCTTTAATCGCACTAGGAACAATAATTAATACAATTACTTTTTCATCATGAATGACAATTCCAAAGTCCTTTTCTGCATTTTTCGAGCCAGTTCCTCTAGCACTTAAAATAGTTCCACCAGTTGCCCCTTCTTCCCAAGCAGCTTCCATAACCGCATCTTGGAATCCTTCATTAACTATACAAAATATATTTTCATATTGTTTTTTCATATTAATTTGCCTCCCCTAATAATGTGTCCTTTTGATTTGATAAGAACTGATAGATATAAACTCCAATCATGCTATTTATTGGAAGAGTATATGCAATTCCTTTCCCGTGTCTTATTGTTTTAAATTTTTCATCTAATGCTTCTAATGCAGACTTAACATTTGATTTTTTTATCACGCTGAAGATAACTGCTTTACCTTCACCACCAAGTCCTAAAACATCAAATTCAACAGGAGCAGTACCATATCCATAAGCAACAGTTTGTAAATTAACCTCATATCCAGTTAAAACATCTAAATAAAATTCTGTTTTTCTTCTATCAACAATTGTAACTAGAATCATTAATTTTTCAGGTGCTTTTAAATTCCCATTCTTTTTCTTACTTTCTTTCATAATTAATACCTCTAATTAAATTCAATAATCTTATCGTCTTCGCTTTCATTAATTTTACGAATACGAATTTGTTTTTTAACTTTCTTAGAAAGAACTGATCTAAAGCCTAAAACTTGAATTGAAATAAGTGGAGTTAATGCAACCATACTAACAACACCAAAAGCATCAAGCAAAATTTTATCTACAGGTTGCAATGCAAAACAAGCACCGATAGCAAAAGGTAGAATAAAACTTGAAGTTAAAGGTCCAGATGCAACTCCACCAGAGTCAAATGCAATTGCAGTATAAATTTTTGGAACAAAGAATGATAATGCAATTGATAATAAATATCCAGGAACTAAGTAATATAAAATTGAAAAATCAAATATAATTCTAATTATTGATAATGTAACTGATAATGAAACACCAACTGATAATGCAATTAATAATGAACGTTTTGATACACTACCATTTGTTAAATCTTCTACTTGTTTTGTTAATACATGAATAGCTGGCTCCGCTAAAACTACAACTAGACCAATCATAAAGGCAAAAATAACAAGAATTAGTTCACCTTTTTCAGCGATTTCTTTACCAATTTGGAATCCAACTGGCATATAACCTACTTTTACAGCTGTTAAAAATAATACTAAACCGATGAAAGTATACAAAATTCCAATGCCAATTTGAATTAATTTTTTCTTTGGCAGTTTAATATAAATAAAATTAACGATTAAGAAGAAAGCAACGATTAAAATTAATGCCAAACTTACTTCTTTCATCGTAACAAAAATTTCTTCAAAGAAAGTTTTAAAGAAATTATCAGTAATTTCATAATTAGGAATTGCGTAGTTCACATCTCCTTTTGAGAAACAACCAAGTAATAGCAATGCTAAAATTGGTCCTACAGAACAAAGCGCAATAAGACCAAAACTATTTTCAGATGCATTTTTTCCACCTATAGTCATTGCAATACCAACACCTAATGCCATTATAAATGGAACAGTAATTGGACCAGTGGTTACCCCACCAGAATCAAACGATAATGGTAAAAATGCACTATTACCATTTGCTATCAATATAGAAGTAAGACCGAAAACAACAAGATAGAACAACATTAATAAAGATGTTAGTTCAATCTTAAATATAATTTTACAAACTGCTAGAACTAGGAATAATCCAACACCAATACCAATAGTAACAATTAATAAAGTCGAATTAATTGCTTCTTTAACTTGATTTGCTAATACGCTTAAATCTGGTTCTGCGATAGTAATTAATAAGCCAAGTACAAAACACACAAATAAAATTAAGAATATTTTTTTAGTTTTTATTAATGAAGAACCAATTTGTTCCCCCATTGGACGCATAGCAACATCTGCTCCAAGAGTAAATAATGAAATACCAATAATAAGTAAAATAGTGGATGCTGAAAATACTAATATTTCATTTGTACCAAAAGTGAACATTGGTGTTAATGAAAATATTATAATTATTAGTGACAGTGGTAAAACAGATATTACTGCTTCTTTAATTTTTTCTAATAAATGATGTAGCATTCTATTTTCACCTCAATTTAAAATTATATCATGAATCACACATTATAAAAAGTTTAAGTTTTGAAATTTAGATTTATATTAATAATTATTATTTTTATAAAAATAATCCAATTGAAAAATAAAAAATACTAGACATCTAAAAAAAATAATATATAATTAAATTAAATAGATAGAGAGGTATAATAATATGAAATTAATTTTTGGAAACCCAGGGAGTGGCAAAACAAAAGCACTTTTAGAACTAAGTGCAAAGAATAATATCCCAGTTCTTTGCGAATCACAAGCTCGTGTAGAACGCTTATTAGTTAAAGCAAAAGGTTATGGATATGATATCCCATTACCAATTACAATGAATAGTTTATCAGAAGATGTAAAAGAAGTTTATATTGATGATATAAAGAGAGTTTTAGATGCAGTCTTACATACCTCTTTAGCAGGGATCACAGTAAACAGCGACGAAGATTTAGAAGTAGTCGACTTAGATAAAAGATAATAATTCAATAAAATGCATGTAAAACATGCATTTTTATTTTACTCTTTTATTTAATTATAAAAGTCATTATAATAATTTTTAGGTGATAATATGATTCGAGAAAACACAAAACAGATTAAAGTTGGAAACATTTATATTGGTGGTAATAACAAAGTTATTATTCAATCAATGTGTAATATTAAAACTGAATACGTAAATAAAGTTGTAAATCAAATTCTTAAAATGGAAAAAGAAGGATTAGAATTAATTCGCGTATCAGTTTTAGACTTTAAAGATGCAGAAGCAATTAAGGAAATTAAAAAAAGAATTCATATTCCTCTAGTTGCAGATATTCACTATGACTATCGCCTTGCTTTAAAAGCTGTAGAAAATGGTGCAGATAAAATTAGATTAAATCCAGGAAATCTGAAAAATGAAGACCAAATTAATCAAGTAATAGATATTTGTAAACAATACGATGTTCCAATTAGAATTGGAGTAAATTCCGGTTCAATCGATCCAGAAATGGTTAAAAATAACAATAATAAAGTTACCCTAGACTTAATGATTGAATCACTTGATAAATATATCAAAATATTTGAAGATCGCGGATTCTATAATCTTGTCCTTGCCTTAAAATCTAGTAATCCATTAGATACTTTAGAAGCATATCGAATTGCAAGTAAAAAGTATGACTATCCTCTTCACATTGGAGTTACTGAAACATCATACAAAGATATTGGATTAATTCGTTCTTGTGTAGCTCTTGTCCCATTATTATTAGAAGGAATTGGAAATACAATTAGAATTTCTCTATCCGATCAACCTATAGAAGAAGTTAGAGCGTGCAAAAGATTACTTCATGAATTAAATCTTTACTCATCTTATTACACTTTAATAAGTTGTCCAATGTGTGGAAGAGCTAACGCTAATATTATGAAATTATCTAGAAAAGTAGATGCATATCTTCAAAAAGCCAATAAAAAAATTACTGTTGCCGTCATGGGATGTGTAGTTAATGGAATTGGTGAAGGAAAACAAGCAGATATTGGATTTGCATTTAATAATCAAACAACATGTACTATGTTTGTCAAAGGACAAGTAATTGGCACATGTAAGCCTGAAGAAGTAGTATCTAAATTAGATTATTTTATAAATAATAATTAAAAAAATAAAATCACTCATATATTAATATGGGTGATTTTTTTGGATTATTTTAATTTTATTTTAAATAAAACAAGTAAACAAACTCTTTATAAATTTTTTTACAATAATCAAGTTTATTTAAATAATGACGAACTTGACATTTTATATAATTATATCAAAAAACACCAAAATTCTATTAAAAATAACAATTTTCAATCATATTTATTCTCTAGGGAACTTAAATTAAATATTCAAAAGAAAGAACAAATATATAAAATATTAAAGAGATTTATTTAATTTACGTTTTTCTTTTAGATTTTTCCTAATGATTTTCTCTTTATGATTTTTCTTTGCTTTTTCAATAGCTTTAGAAATTTTTTTCTTATATCCAGGTTTAACTTTGTTGGTTTTTACTTTTCTTACTTCTTTACGAATTTCTTTCTCTAATTCTTCGTTTTTCTTTTTTGGTTTTCCTTCAATTGTGTCAACCTTTTTTAAAGAATCTTTTCTTAAGATATAATAATCAAAGCCTAATTTAGATTCGATTAATTTTTTTACTAGAGTCAATTCATCATCATTATAGAAAATATAAGAATCTCCTTTTTTATTATTTCTTCCACATCTTCCAGCGCGATGAAGATAGTAATCTAAATCTTTTGGTAAATCACATGAAATTACTGTACTAACATCTTCTAAATCAAGTCCTCTTGACACCATATCAGAACATACTACAACGTTAAATTCACCTTGCTTAATTCTTCTTAAATTAATTTTATTTTCACGAGATTGCATATTTCCATTAAGAATAGAACAAGTTATACCATTTTGATTTAACTGACGATAAATTTTTTCAACCTTTGTCTTTTCTGAAGCAAAAATTAATGTGAAATATGGATTTTCAATATTTAAAAAATTGATAAGTTGTTCGACGATATCTTTATGTTTAATATCAACTAAGTGATGTTTAACATTTCGATTAACTTTTACTTTTTTATCAATATCAATAATTTCTTCGGCCTTAATAAATTTATAAGTATCAGAAATTAAATGATTTTTCATTGTTGCAGTGAAAATCAATCTTTGCTTTGGATTAATTCTTTCCATTAATGTAACAATATCGTTAATATATGAATCATCTAAAAGCATATCTGCTTCATCTAAAACGATAGTATTAATTCTTGAAATATTTGTCTTATTGTTAATTAATAAATCAACAATACGACCTGGTGTTCCAATTACAACTTTCGGCATTTCTTTTCCATAAGATAATTCTTCTAGATTTTTATTTTTGTCTTTGCTTGAAGTAAATACCTTACAAGATAAGCCCTCAATTTGTTCACAAATTGCACGAGCAAATTCATAGGTTTGATTAGCTAATATTGTTGTAGGAGTGACAATTAATACTTGAATAGCGTTCAAATCACGATCAACATTATTTAATGTTGGTATTAAAAATGCATGAGTCTTTCCAGAACCAGTTTCACTTTTACAAATTAATGATTTACCCTTTAAAACTTTAGTGATCGTCGCTTCTTGAATTGGTGTCAAATCAATATATCCAAGATTATTAATAACCTCTAATAAATCTTTTGATAAGTTATAGGATGAAAATTTCATAATATCACCTATTTTTCTAAGTATTCTTCTTTAACTAGAATACCTAAATCTTCTAATTGAGCTTCATCAACTTGTAATGGTGCGTTTGACATAGGACAAACCGCTGATAAGTTTTTAGGGAATGCAATAACATCTCTAATATTATCTGTACCACCTAAAATCATTGCCCATCTATCTAACCCGAAAGCAAGTCCACCATGAGGAGGTGTACCATATTTTAAAGAGTTAACGAAGAAACCAAATTTTCTTTGAATATCTTCTTCTGTAAATCCTAATAATTCAAAAATTTGTTTTTGTAATTTTTGATCATAAATTCTTAATGATCCTCCACCAGCTTCATAACCATTAACAATGATATCATAAGCAGCTGCATAAACTTGTTCTGGATGATCTTTCAATTTACAAATATCCTCTTCTTTAGGTTGAGTGAATGGATGATGACTTGGAGAGATTTCTTTTGTTTCTTCATTGTAATCAAATAATGGGAAATCAACTACCCATAAGAAGTCAAATGTATTAGGTTTAATTAAATTCATTTCTTTAGCATATGATGTTCTTAATGCACCTAAACAAGAACAAACTTTCATTCTATTACCTGCTCCAATAATAATTAAATCATCTTCTTTTAATGCTAAAGCATTAACTAAAGCATCTTTATGGCTTTCTTCAAAGAATTTTAAGAATGATCCTTCTAATTGTCCGTTAACAAATTTAAGTACTGTTAAACCGCCTAAACCAAACTTTTTAGCGTGTAAGTTAATAGAATCTATTACTTTTCTTGTTGTTACACTAGCGTGATTTGGGATAACAATAGCTTTAATTACTTTTGCTAACTTAAATCCTTCAAAATTAATTGTATTTAAGACATCTTTAACATCATTTAACTCTAAACCAAAGCGAGTATCTGGTTTATCAGAACCATATGTGTCAATACAATAATCATATTTGAATCTTCTAAATGGCAATTCAATATCAATTCCTTTAACATCTTTCATAATCTTAGCAATTAATTGTTCTGTTAAAGTTAAAATTTCATCTTGAGATAAGAAACTTGTTTCAATATCTAATTGAGTGAAGTCAGGTTGTCTATCAGCACGTAAGTCTTCATCTCTGAAACATCTAGCCACTTGATAATATCTTTCAAATCCAGAGACCATAAGCATTTGTTTAAATAATTGAGGAGATTGAGGTAAAGCGTAGAAAGATCCTTTTCTAGTTCTTGAAGGCACTAAATAGTCTCTTGCTCCTTCAGGAGTAGAAAGAGTTAAAATAGGAGTTTCAATTTCAATAAAGTCGTTTGAATCTAAGAATTCATGACAAGCACGAACAATTTTAGCTCTTGTTTTTAAATAGTTTTGCATTACTGGTCTACGTAAATCTAAATAACGATATTTTAATCTAGTATCTTCTAATGCATCTGTTTCATCTGCAATGATAAAAGGAGGTAATTCGCTTGTATTAACAATTTTTAAATCATTAGCGACTACTTCAATTTCTCCAGTTTCAAGTTTTAGATTTGGAACATCTTTTTTAGTTACAATACCTTTTACTTGAATGATATATTCTGATTTAATTTCTTTTGCATTAGGAAATTTATCTTCTTCAAGTAAAACTTGAGTATAACCATATCTATCTCTTAAATCGATAAAGACTAAAGATCCTAAATTTCTTTTTTTACTAACCCAACCAACAAGTGTTACTTCTTGATTGACATGAGATAATCTTAATTCTCCATTATTATGTGTACGATACATAATTACACCTCCTAGTCAACTAATTTTTCATCAAGAACTTCTACTAAGTTTTCTAAAGAGACATCGCATTGTTCTTGTGTATTTAAATCTTTTAATTTAACAATATTATTTGCAATTTCATTCTCTCCAATAATAAGTGCAAATTTTGCATTTTTTCTTGTGGCAATTTTAAATGATGCACCCATTGATTTATTTTCAAAGGACATATCAACATTAAATCCATTGTTTCTTAAAGTTGTGCATAAGCTAAATACTTTATCTAAATTTTCTTTTCCTAAACAAATTAAGTAAGCATCTAATTCAACTTTAGCGTATTCTTCTGGATTAATTTCTTTTAATAATAAATTTAATCTTTCAACACCAAAAGCTAATCCAACACTTGAAAGTTGAGGACCACCAACTTCTCTTAATAAATTATCATAGTGACCACCAGCACCAACGGCGCCTAATGAAGTGCCATTTTCTGTAATAAAGTGATATTCAAATACGACGTGAGAATAATAATCTAAACCTCTAACAAGTGTGTCATCGATTTCATATTCCACTCCTTGTTCATCTAATACTTTTAAAATGTTATTTAAATATTCTTTACTTTGCTCATTTAAGTAATCGCTCATTTTTGGAGCGCCTTTAATTATTTCTTGATCTTCTTTAACCTTGCAATCCAAGATTCTTAAAGGATTTGTTTCAAATCTTCTTTTACAATCAGGACACATATTTTCAATTTTGTTTTGGAAGAATTCTTTTAATGCTGTTCTGTAAGCATTTCTACTTTCTTCATCACCAATTGAATTTATTTTTAAAATAATATGAGGAAAACCTAAAATCCTTAATGAGTTGTAACCAAAAATAATTGTTTCAGCATCATTTAAATATGAAGTTGCACCAACGTTTTCAATACCAAATTGATTGAATTGACGATATCTACCAGCTTGTGGTCTTTCATATCTAAATGCAGAACCATAATAAGACAATTTTAATGGTAAATCTTTTGTAGCATATAATTTATTAGTTACAATTGCTCTCATAACACCTGCAGTTAATTCAGGACGTAAACAGATGTCTCTTCCAGATTTGTCTAAAAAATTAAACATTTCTTTTGTGACAATATCACTTGTTTCACCTGCAGAACGAGCAAATAGAGCTGTTTGTTCATACATTGGAGTATGAATTGGAGCGTACCCATAGCTCTTTGAGATTCTTTTTAAAATTGAAACGATTTTTTCAATATTTAAAGCATCTTCATAATAAGCATCATATGTACCTCTTTGTAATTGATAATTTGCCATAATTTTCCTCCTTGAAATAAAAAAAGTACCTCTAAGGGTGCTATAAAGCACGGTACCACCTTAGTTCATCAAAATCTTGATGCACTTTATAGTTTTAACGTAACAACCGGATCCGCTACTAATTTCACTTCACATTCTCCATAGTGTCAAGTTTATATCTCTATTGAGTTTTTTCACCTACCAAACTCTCTCTACAAACTTCAATATAAACCCTCTATTTCATAGAATTAACTCAATTATATTAACATTTTTATTTAAAAACAATGTTTTTAAACGTTATTTAATCTTTTTTAAGCAAAATAAATCTAAAAATTCTTTTGGTACATCCGCAATGAATTTAAAATGCTTATCATTAACAGGATGTTCAAATTCTAAAACTCTTGCATGTAAGCCTAAACGATTAATTGGATTTTTTTCACTTCCATACTTATCATCCCCAACAACATTATGCCCTAAATCCTTCATATGGACTCTAATTTGATTTTTTCTACCAGTATCAATTTTCACTTTTAAAATTGAATATTCTTCATTTTCCTCAATTACTTGATAATGAGTAATTGCTTTTTGTCCATCATTTGGTTTATGTGAGGAGAACATTAAATTAGTCTTAGTTGGAAGTAGATATGAAACTCTAGTTCCTTCTTTTTTGTTAAAAATTCCTTCACAAATAGCAATGTATTCTCTAGTTTGAACTAAGTCATTCCATCTATCTTGAAGTAAATCTTTTAAATTTTCGCTTTTAGAAAATAATAAAACACCAGATGTTTCTTTATCTAATCTATGGACAACAAAAACTCGATTTTTAGGATTTTCTTCTCTTACGTAATCCATCATTAAACGATATGCTGTTTGTTCTTTTTCTTTATCTGTTGCAATAGTTAATAATCCAGCAGGTTTATTAATAACAATTAATTCATCATCTTCATAAAGAATCTTTAATTTAGAAACTCTTTTCCCATCTTTCCTTACTTTGTAAGGAGAAATTGAAACAATATCACCTTTTGCTAATAAGAAATCAAATTGTCTTACTGCAGCTCCATTAACTAATATTTGTTGATTAGCAAGTAATTTTTTAATGTTATTTCTAGACATAGAAGTAAAATTATCTAGTAAAAAAGTAAGTAATTCAACATTTGAATTTACTTTCTTTTCTTTAAATAATTTTTGATTAGGTCTAGTTCTAGGTGAACTATTTCTAGACTTAACTCTTCTTTTATTTTCTTTCATTAATGAGTTACCCTTTCAACTAAATAAACATGAGAAATATTTACTAAAATGTTTTTGATAATATTTAAATTTTCTAAACTAGACACATTAATTGTAATATAAATTGAAACAGTACCTGTTTCAGCATGTAATTTAGTAATTAATTTAGAACAGTTAATCTTATTTTGAGCTAGAACATTTAAAATATCGATAACAAGGTTATCTCTATCGGTGGCTTTAATTGCTAGCTCTACTGGACAATTATTAGCCTTATATTCTGGATTCCACCAAACATCAATTAAACGTTTAGTTTCTTTTAAAATATTAGGGCAATCTTTTCTATGAACTTTAATACCCTTACCTTGAGTAATATAACCAACAATATCATCTCCTGGTATTGGAGAACAACAGCTACTTAAGTTACATAAAATATTACTTTCACCCTTAACTAAAACCGCTTGGTTTGCAGAAGCAGTACCTCTAGGTTTTACAGTTTTCTTCATTAAAGATTCTACAAAACTTTCTCTTCTAATGTTTAAGAATTTAGTAATATCAGAAGGTTGAACTGTTTTATTACCAATTGCATAATAAAGATCTTCTAAAGATTCTACTTGGAATTGTTTTAATACAGAATCTGTGATCAATTCAACCATTTTTTGTTCTGAAATTTCAAATTCTCTAAACATTTCAACTATTGCATTTTTACCTTTTTCAATAACTGTATCACGAAGATAATTTGCATTCTTTTTCATTAAGAATCTTCTAATATGGTTTCTAGCTTGAGTAGTTTTTACTAATTTTAGCCAACCTTCATTAGGTCCATTAGATTGAGCATTTGTTTTAATTTCAATTACATCACCTGTTTTTAATTCAGTACTTAATGGAACTAAGACATTATTAACAATTGCTCCAATTGCTTGATCACCAACTTTTGAGTGAATCTTATAAGCAAAATCTAAAGGAGTTGAACCAGTAGGTAAATTAATAACTTTTCCATGAGGTGTGAAACAATAAATACTTGCACCAAAAATTTCATTTTGAAGAGTTGTCATATAATCCATTGCGGATTCATCTTGACTAGAAATCGAGATAAAATCAGAGAACCAGTGTAGTTTCTCCATAATATCTTGTTGTTCCTTCTTAGGATCATATGATTTATTTTCTTTATATCTCCAGTGAGCGGCAACCCCACCCTCTGCAATTTCATCCATTTCTTTTGTCCTAATTTGAACTTCCAAAATAGTTGAATCTCTATCAATAATTGTTGTGTGTAAAGATTGATACATATTTCTTTTTGGAACTGCAATATAATCTTTAAAACGTCCAGGAAGAGGACGATATTCACTATGAATTAAACCTAAAATTTCATAACAATTTAATTCACTTTCAGTAATAATTCTCAAAGCAAAAATATCATAAATTTGATCTAATGTTTTTTCTTTGTTAATTAATTTTCTATAAATTGAAGAAACGTGTTTTACTCTTGAATAAATATCAAAAGGAATCTTAGTTGGAATTAATAAGTCTGCAATTTTCTTTTGTAAATATAAAATAGATTCTTGTCTATTTTTCATGTTTTCATCAAGATATTTACAAATTTCTTCATATTCTTCTGGATGTAAATATTTTACGCAATAATCTTCTAGTTCACCTTTAATTGAGCTCAAACCTAGTCTATCAGCAATTGGTACGTAAACATCTAATGTTTCTTTAGAGATGGAACGTTTCTTTTCAGGAGTTTGGAAATCAAGTGTTCTCATGTTATGTAATCTATCTGCTAGTTTAATAATAATTACACGAACATCTTTTGCCATTCCAAGGAAAATTTTTCTATGACCTTCTGCGACAAAGTCTTTATCGTGACGTCTATTATGAGATAAAGCTTTAATTTTAGTCAAACAAAAAACTATTTCAGCGATATCCTCGCCAAATTTTTCACTTATCTCATCTTTTGTTACATCACAATCTTCAATTGTATCATGAAGGAAACCTGCGGCAATAGTAGAGGGTCCACCTTGAAGTGATGCTAAAATATATCCTACTTCAATTAAATGAACAATATAAGGATCTCCTGATTTTCTAAATTGCCCTCTATGCTTTTCTTCAGCATATTCATAAGCACTTCTAATTAATGCAATATCTTCTTTTTTGTGAATATAACGAGTGAATATATCTTCAATATCCAGATATGTGTGATTTCCTCGTTCATCCATAATAATTAATCATCCTTTACATCATTAAGCATTAAGCATTTTAAATTATATTTTTCTAATTTTTTTACACCAGGTAAACTAGTTAGTCCGATTAAACAAATCATACCTGCAACTACACCGCCTAATTCTTCAATCATTTTAGCGGTTGCATTTAGTGTTCCCCCAATTGCTACAATATCATCACAAATAACGACACGTTGACCTTTTTTAATAGAATCTTTATGCATGAATAAAGTATCTGTACCATATTCTAATTCATATGTGTAAGAAACTGTTTCTCTTGGTAATTTACCTTTCTTTCTTACTGGAACAAATCCTTTACCAATTTTATTAGCGACTGGACAAGCAAACATAAATCCTCTTGATTCAGGACCTACGACTACATCTGCTTTCATTTCAATAGCTAATTTAGCCATTTGTTCAATCGCATAATTATAAGCTTCTCCATCTTGTAAAAGTGGTGTAATATCTTGGAATTGAACACCTTTTAAAGGCCAATCAGGCACTGTTGCAATATAATCTTCTAATCTCATAATACTAACCTCACAATCTTTATGATAAATCAATATACTTTTTACTTAAAGTAAAAAATAATATTTTCATTAAAATCTTTAACATTGCGACAATAAATACATACAAATAAATAGGTGATATTATGCAAAATTATTTCTATTTTAATAGAAACCCTTATATAAATAACATTCCTAAAGCATTTTATTCATTTCAAAATCAAGCATCGAGAAATATAGTTTCTCAATCGTTTAACTTTAACACTTTGTTAAACACCGCTCAAAAAGGAATCAATACAATTAACCAAATTATTCCAATGTATAAACAAATTAAGCCTATTTATCAACAAGCAAAATCATCTTTTAATTCAATTAAGAAATACTTAAATTTCCCTATTTTTAATCAAAGAAATGCAAATGGAAATAGTACATCTACTTATTCTTTTAATCAAAATAACACAAATGCTCAAAGTAATATTAATTTTGAAAATAATGGACCTTCATCACCATTTTTTGGATAAGAAAAAAAGGGACAAACAGTCCCTATTTTAAACTATTAAGAAGATATATATCTTCTTCAATTAATGATTTTACCTCTTGTTTACGTTCATTTGTCAAATGAGGATTTACAAGTATTTCTTTATTTGAATTAATTCTCGCTTGATATTTATTAATGAAGTTTTGATTCTTTTTCATTAAATTTATTGGACCATATTTTAATTCAAATTCCGAATAATTTTGACTACCTTTTTCAAAAAGAATTATTTCATAGAAATGACCTTCAAATATAACATTTTCATCTTTAATTCTAAATCCATGATTTACTAATAAATTCCTAATTTCTTTTTCTCTACCATGAGGTGCTAGAAGTAAATATTCAATATTTTCTAATAAATTAATATTTTTTGATATAATTTCACCGATTAATTCTCCGCCCATTCCGGCGATTACAACTGTTTTATATTTACAAGGTAAATTATCTAGTCCATCAGATAAATTTGTTTCTACAAGTCCTAAATCAATATATTTTTTTAAATTTTCATTTAGTCTAGAAAAAGGACCCTTTTTATTATCACTTGCATAAGCAGATGGAACTAATTTATTTTTTAAAAGATACTCTACTAATAAACCATGATCAGAACCAATATCAGCGCATGGAATCCCTTGAGGAATCATTGAGGCAATTGTTAATAATCTTTTAGATAATTTCATTATTAATCTCTATAATCTCCAAATCTTTTAGCGCGTGTTGGATGACGTAATTTTCTAATTGCTTTAGCTTCAATTTGTCTAATTCTTTCTCTAGTAACACCAAATTCTTTACCGACTTCTTCAAGAGTTCTTGGTCTTCCATCATCTAAACCATAACGTAATCTTAAAACTCTTTCTTCTCTATCTGTTAAATCTTTCATAACAGCATATAATTGATCTTTTAATAAAGATTTAGTTGTGAATTGAGATGGTGTTTCTGTTTCTTTATCTTCTAAGAAATCACCTAAATGTGAATCATCTTCTTCACCAATTGGAGTCTCAAGTGAAACAGGATCCATAGCAATTTTTTGAATTTCACGAATTCTTTCTGGAGATAATCTACAAGAAGGATCCATTCTATCAGAAATTTCTTGAGCAGTAGGTTCACGTCCTAATTCTTGAATTAAAGAACGTTGATAACGATTAATTTTATTAATTGTTTCTACCATATGAACTGGAATTCTAATTGTTCTAGCTTGGTCTGCAATTGCTCTAGTAATTGCTTGTCTAATCCACCATGTAGCATATGTTGAGAATTTAAATCCTTTTGTGTAATCAAATTTTTCAACAGCTTTAATTAAACCCAAGTTACCTTCTTGAATTAAGTCTAATAATTGCATCCCTCTTCCAACATAACGTTTAGCAATAGAGACAACTAAACGTAAGTTAGCTCTAATTAATTCATCTTTAGCATATTGATCTCCTTCAAGAATTTGTTTAGCAAGTTCAATTTCTTCATCACCATTAAGAAGTTTAACTCTACCAATTTCTTTAAGGTACATTTTAACGCCATCATTAACTTTTATATTGTCAGAAGCAGCAATACTATCAAAATCAAAATCAATACTTTCTTCTTCGGAACCTTCACTTACGAAATCTTCATCAAAAATATCTGCATCATCATCTATAGCTCCACTATTTAGATCATTTTCATTAAATTCTAAATCATCTAAACCTTCATCACTTTCTTCAGAAATAACATCAATTCCCTTATTTTTAAAATGTTCGATTAATGCATTGATATCTTCATCAGTTAAATCTAAATGTGATGTAGCATCTAACAAATCTTCTTGGGAGATTTGTTTATCTGTTTTAGCCATTTTTTCAAATCTTTTTTTGATTTGATCTAATGTTTCAACATCTTCTTTATCATCGCTAATGAAAACTGGTGAATCATCTATTAATTCATCTTCGTCGTCAATTAAGAAATCTTGATTATTTTTCTTTAATTCCATTCTTCTTACCTCTTCTTTCTAAATATTTTTGTAATTCTAACGCCTTTTCTTCGTTTGTCAAACCATTAAATGGGTCAGAAATTTTCTTTTTAATATTTGATTTATCATTTTCTTTCGCTAATTCTTTCAAAAATTCATTCATTAGTTCTTTACTATAATTAGGATCTGTCTCATTTAAATCTTGAGATTCAATAACTTTCTTTAATAATAACTTAGAATTATCATTATCAATTTTACTTAAATAAGTGATAAAATCTGATATTTTCATGTTTTTATTAATTGAATAATAATCAACTATATAATTCGCTAAATCATCATATAATTTATCATTAAAATAGTTATTACCATTATTAAAATCTTCAATTGCAGATTCATAATTTAACATTAATTTAATGATTTTATCTTGTACTCTTTGATATCTATTAGCGCTATTAGTCGATGTATCATCATGAATATCACTAGATTGATAAACCTCTTCTTGATTATCATGAGAAATACTACCTAACATTCTCAAATATGAATCAACGCTAATAGAAGTAATATCACTTAATCTCTTAAGCATAATTTCTCTATTTACAAAGTCATTTTCATTTTTCAAATGATCAATAATTAAATTAGAGAAAACTCTTTTACCTTCACTGGTAGAAACATCATTTCTTTTCAAATGATATTGGAAGATAAATTCATCATGCGATATTAATCTATTTAAGAATTTTCTTAATACATCAGGACCATACTTTTGCAATATTTCATCAGGATCTAAAGTACAATCTTTATAATTTACTACTTTAAATTTAATTCCTTCTTTTTGTAATAATGGAATCATATTTAATATTCCATGTTGACCAGGATCATCGCCATCAAGACAAAGTCTAGCTTCAACATTTAATTTCTTAATCATTTTGGCATGATATTCAGTAAACGCTGTTCCCATAATTGCTACAGAAGATTTAATTCCAACTTTATATAAACTAAATACATCCATAAACCCTTCGGTGATGTATACATATCCTTCTTTTTTAGCTTCTTTTAATGCGTTTTGATAGTTATATAATACTTTTGACTTATTAAATACAACTGAATTAATAGAGTTGACATATTTCGCTTCATCATTATCAACAATTCTTCTTGCAGAAAAGCCAATACATTCTTTATATTCATTAAATAATGGGAAAATTAATCTACCTTTGAATCTATCAACAAATACATTGTTATTTCTTTGAATAATTCCTGCTTTATCTAATGCTTCAATTGATATATTTTTTCCTCTTAATAATTTAATTGAACTTTCTCCATCACTAGGACAATACCCCAAAGAAAAATATTCAATCATATCTTCTTCTATATTACGTTTTTTCAAATATTCAGAAGCTTGAATTCCTTCTTGAGTGTTTAATACATATGAATATAATTCACATGCATTATTTAATGCAAATAACACGTCTTTAGTTTCATCATTAACTTTTCTTACAGGTTCATTTAATTCACTATGTTCAAAGCCAATAATACTAGCGACTTTTCTTACTGCTTCAATAAAACTAATCTTCTCAAAGTCTTGAACAAAGGTAAATACATTACCACCAGCTCCACAAGAGAAGCATTTATAAATTTGTTTTGATCTAGATATTTGAAGTGATGGATTCTTATCATTATGGAAAGGACAAACAGCAACAAAAGAGTTACCTTTTTTGATAACGTTAATATATGTTGAAATTACATCAACTATATCGGCCCTTTGTCTAATTTCTTCAATAATGTTTTCTGATACCATTTTTACCTCTAGAATTTAATTTTTTCGTTAATATAAGAAGCAACTTCACTAATTGGAAGTCTAATTTGTTTCATAGAATCACGTTCTCTAACTGTAACGCAATTATCATTTAATGAGTCAAAGTCATATGTGATACAGAATGGAGTTCCAATTGCATCTTGTCTACGATAACGTTTACCAATTGATGCTGTTTCATCATATGTGACTGAGAATTCTTTACTTAATTGAGCTAGTAATTCTTGCGCATTTTCATTTAATTGTTTTGAAAGTGGTAATACCGCTGCTTTATAAGGAGCAATTGCTGGATGTAAACGCATAACTGTTCTTGTATCATTTTCAAGTTGTTCTACATCATAGCTGTCACATAAAGCAACTAATACTAAACGATCTACACCAAGAGCTGGTTCAACACAATAAGGAATAAAGCTTTCTCTTGTAACTGGATCTGTATACATCATATTTTCACCAGAATGTTCCATATGACGTTTTAAATCATAATCAGTTCTATCAGCAATACCCCATAATTCACCCCAACCAAATGGGAATAAATATTCAATATCTGTTGTTGCTTTAGAATAGAACGCTAATGCTTTTGGATCATGATCTCTATATCTTAAATTTTCTTCTTTAATGTTTAATGAAATTAAGAAATTCCAGCAATAATCTTTCCAATACTTGAACCATTCTAAGTCTTCACCTGGTTTACAGAAAAATTCCATTTCCATTTGTTCAAATTCTCTTGTTCTAAAAATAAAGTTACCTGGAGTAATTTCATTTCTAAATGATTTACCAATATCGCATAATCCAACTGGAAGTTTCTTTCTCATACTTCTAACTACGTTGTTGAAGTTAACAAATAAACCTTGAGCAGTTTCTGGTCTTAAATATACTTCAGATTTAGCTTCCTCAGTAACACCCATATGTGTTTTAAACATTAATTGGAATTTTCTTACGTCTGTAAAATTACAATTGCCACATCTTGGACATTTAATATTATTTAAACGAATGTAATCAACCATTTCTTCATTGGTCCATTGACTTACTTCGATTCCTGCTTGACTTTCAATTAAATCATCTGCTCTATGTCTTGATTTACATGATTTACAATCGATTAATGGATCAGAGAAATTAGATAAGTGCCCTGTTGCTTCCCATACCTTTGAATTCATAATAATTGCAGGATCTAAACCAACGTTCATTGTTTGTTCTTGAACGAATTTTTTCCACCATGCATTCTTTAAATTGTTCTTGATTAATACACCTAATGGGCCATAATCCCATGCATTTGCTAAACCGCCATAAATTTGCGAACCAGGATAAACATAACCTGACACTTGTAAATGGCTAACAATTTCTTCAAATTTACTCTTTGCCATACTATTCCTTCTTCCTATTTGCTAAAGCAAAATCGAATTTATGATAGTAAAAAAATAGTAGGTCTGTCAACCTACTATGAGTGTATTTTATATATTTTCTTTATTTTTTCACTGTCTTATAAATTTCCAAGGCTTTTATCTCTCTAAATCCAAAAGATTTAGATAAATATTCGCAAAAATTTACTATTAATTCATATCCAATTGAAGAGTTCACTACATAGTGTGCCATCATATCAAACGGAACCATGAAAACATAACGATATGTCTTTAAGTATTCTCTACTTACTTTCTTATTTGTATCGTTAAGACACTTTTTACAAACAAATCCACCTTCATCATATGAAATACCTACAATATTAGTTTTAGACCCGCATATAACACACGAATTGAATTCTAAATTATAACCGCTACTTTTGACAATTTGAGCCATCATAATCAATGTCAATGTTGTTTCATCAAATCCTCTATCAAGTAGTTCTAAATAATTTTTTAAGTAATCAAACAATATTGTATTTTCTTCATCGACAAATTTTAAAATGCATTCATTAATCAAGTTAATTGATGATAGATTTTCTAATGAATTAAAAAAATGATAGTATGATTTAATTAATTTTCCTTGAGTTAATGAAAGCTTATCTTGCTTTGAGGAAAGCGAGAAACTCGAATATGAAAATGGAAGGCAACTAGATTTATTTTTACTAGTCAACGATAAGATTGAACGTGCCAAAAAAGACACAATTCCGTCTTTAGTAAGCACTGAAACCATTGCGTCTTTTTCTTTGTATGGGTTTTGACTAATTACAATTCCTTCTATATCAATCTTCATAATTATTCGTCTTTATAACCAAATTCTTTTAGATAGTTATCGCTGTTTCTCCATCGTTCTTCTACACGAACAAATGTTTCTAAATTAACTTTTTTATTTAACAATTTCTCAATATCTTTTCTTGCGGCAATACCGATTCTTTTTAACATCGATCCTTGCTTGCCAATTATAATTACTTTTTGAGAATTTCTTTCACAAATAATAGTCGCATTAATAGATATGCTATTATTATTTTTGACCATTTTTTCTACTTTAACCGCACAAGAATGGGGTACTTCATCACGAGTGAATAATAGTATTTTCTCTCTAATAATTTCTCCAATTAAGAAAGATACTGGATGATCAGATTTAATATCATCTGGATAGAATTTAAATCCTTCTGGTAAAATATCTTTTATTTTAGATAAAAGCACATCAACATTCACATTTTTTTGCGCTGAAATTTCAATAATTTGCGCATTTGGAAACATTTCTAAATATTCTTTTTTCAAATTATTTACTAGATATATATTCGTTAAATCTATTTTATTAAAAACAACAAATAATGGCACATCTAATGTCTTTAAATTGTTTTGAATTACTGAATCCTTTTCCTTATTAAAAGAAACTCCTGCATCGACAAGCAAAATTACTCCATCTATACCATTTAAAGATGAAAAAGCTTGTTTATTCATATATTCATCTAATTTTTGATGAGGAGACAAAAAACCTGGAGTATCAATAAAAACAATTTGTGAATCCTCATCATTGTAAATTCCTTGAATTGAATTTCTAGTAGTTTGAGGTTTAGGTGTACAAATTGAAATTTTATTTTTAGTAATTAAATTAATTAATGTTGATTTACCGGCATTTGTTTTACCGATTATAGAAATAAAGCCTGACTTCATATTTATTTCTCCAAATTTGCTGAGTCAAAAGAATATGGAAGTAGTTCTCTAATTGAAGTTTCCATATATTTATTTTCTAAATTGCCAACAATAATTTTTGCATCTTTTGGCATTAATTCATCAATAACTTGACGACATGCTCCACAAGGATATGGGAATAATTCGCTATCCGCAACTAGGCAAAGGGCAACAATATCTTCTTTTTTATAACCATGCATATAAGTGTGAAATAAAGCACATCTTTCAGCACAAATACCAGAAGGATATGCGGCATTTTCAATATTAGCGCCATAGAAAAATTTATCATCCTTAGTAACAATAACTGCACCTACTGCATATTTAGAATAAGGAGAATAAGATAATTCTCTAGCTTCTTTTGCATGTTGTAACATTTCTTCAATTTTCATAACATACTCCTTTATAATTTCAATAAATCCATAATTTCATCTTGAATTTTAAACATAATTTTTTCATCTTCTTCATTCATATGATCATAACCAAGTAGATGTAATAAACCATGTGTAAATAAGAACGCCATTTCTCTATCAAGTGAATGACCATATTCCTCACTTTGCATTTGACATTTTTCATAACAAATAAAGATTTCTCCTAAAGTTCTTGGTAAATTATCATTTCTAATAATCTTATTTTCACCTTCAACTTCATCTTCAAATGCAAAGGAGATTACATCAGTTGGACGATCAATATTTCTGTATTCTTTATTAATTCTATGAATTTCATCTAGTGTAACAATTGTAATATCAAATATAAAGTAATTATTTAATTTTAAATGATTAAAAATCACTTGAGCCAAATTAAAAAAATACTCTTCATTATACTTTTCATAATTTGTTTCGTTATAAAAACTCATTTCAATATCCATATTTGTTACCTCGAATCTATTATATCACATAGTGATATTATTAACAAAATAAACTTATTAAAATTAACTAAAATATTGATTTATAAATTTGAATGACATATACTATTTATAGATACATCGATATGCGCCTAGAAATAGAGTTGCGATGTATCTTTTTTTATTTATAATTTTTCTTTATTTTAGAAATCATTCTTTTATCAGCTTTATGTGTTTTATATCCTTTTAAAAGTTTTTTCTTAAAATTCTTTTTAAGATCATGTGTACTAAATTTTCTCATATAACTAATCCTAGAATCTTTAGAATTTGGATTATATTTTAAAACTTTATTATATTGGCCATAAGTTTTATTAGAATGAGTTATACCTATATACTTATATTCAGTACCATTATCTGCATAAATATAAGAAGGATGTCCATTCTTTTTATGAGTTCTAAAATGAGGTTTAGTAATCTTGTATTTCATAAACCTACCTCATTTTTTTGTTTTATTTTTTATACCATAAACTTTATTTTTAAGTAAATTTAAATTATCATTCCCATCTGAAATCAAATATAAATAACGGTTAATTAATTCATAAATTGTCGATGCAGACATTACACTAAAAAGAATATATGAAAGACTAAACTTATTATCGATTTTACCAATTATCACAATTGTAATAAATAAGACAATAATTATTAAAATATAATAAAAAATGCTTATAAATGCATATCTATTACTAATTTTATTCAACAAAACATAATTATTTTTCCTATCACTAAGATAATTTCTTTGGATACGATAGCCGTCCTCTTTTTTTAATAATAAATATGTTTTAATTACCCCTTTTTTCAAAATAATAAATGTAATGATTTCAAATAAAATAACTAAATTAAATATTGAATTAATAGTTAATAATACCATTCCAAAAATAGATATAAGAAGATATGATATTTTTTTGAATTTATTTTGTAATAATTCAGATTTATATTTTACAAACAATTCTAATTGACTCAAATCTAAACCGTTAATATATGGTACAATTATTTTTTTATCTAAATATGAATTAAATCCAAAAACAATTAACAATTTGAAAGCAAAATTAAATAAAGCAATTAAAGAAAGTAACAGCACTAAAAAAAGATTCTTTGTATTAATGATATAAGTGAAAAAATACACTATTGAAAAATCAATAACCAAAGACGAAATATATGCAATTGAATAACTAATATTCTTCTTTTCTATAAAAGAACAAGTGTGTTTGCAAACATCTTCTACAATTAGTAATATTCCATCAAAAATATTAAAAAAACTCTCTTTTTTAATAATTCTTAATCCTCTTTTTGGATCATAAATCTTTATACATTTTTTGCCTATTTTTTTAAGAACGACAAAATGTTTATTTTCGCCTTCAATAATATGGGCGATAGAATTGTTAAAGTCTTTATTAAAATATTTTCTTTCTACTTTAACACCTGTTGTTTTTAATCCTCTTTTTTCTAGATACCTTTTAATATCTAACAACGACGATATTTTTTCATGTTCATCAAATAAATATCTTTTGTTTCTATGATAGTATCCTAAAAGCATTTTAGCGCATGCTAAACCGCATCCATTATTTTCTGTTTGATAAATAAAATATTTCATTTTTAATTTCCCCCTATATATTAATTACGGGGAAAATCATAAAAATACTAAAATTTTATTATATTTTCTACCAAGGTATAATGTATATCCATTGTAGCTATATTATTTTGGTTTACATAAGATAATACAATTTCTTTTTCAATATAAGAATATATATCAAAAGATTTGCTTATTTCATATCTAGCTTTAGATAAAAGTAATTGATATATTTCCGCTTTTTCCATATTAGTAGAAATACAAGATACATTAATTCTGCCATATGTATATGCCATTACTCTTCCTAATGTTCCAACCACAATTGGTTTATCTTTATAATAAAGTGTATCATCAACAAGTAAATCACCTTTTTTTACATAATCGTTAACATCTATCATTACTTTGCCACTTTCAATATTTATAGATTTTATTACTCCATCTTTTTTTGCATACATCTTCCCATGCTTTTGTTCTAAAATAATTTCATCTCCTTTTTTCACATAATTAACAAATATATATGTACCTTTACTAGTAATAGAAATTAAATCAACCTTATCGCATAAATCCATTTTTAATATTTCTTCTATTTTTTTAATTTCATTGATATTTGGCATTTTTTGATACTTTTTTAATGAAAATTCATCAAATCTAGATTCTATATAATTATTAATAAAATCATTAGTCCCTTGAATATTAATGGAATAGATTCTTGTATTCAAAAACATATAAAACAATAGTGAAATAACCATTGAAATTGCAGTAATTTTATTTTTTAAAATTGAGTTAATAATAGATTCAAACCCATATATTTTTTCAATTTTAAGATCACTAAAATGATTGGATAACTTTTTATAGTCTTTCTTGCTAATTTCAAATTCAAAATGATAATCATCCACTGCATTAAACAAAAATATCTCAATAGAATTTTTCGAAATAAAATTTAGTAGTTCTTCTTTAGAATAATAGCAAATAGAAACAATATATTTAGATCTAATTTTCATATTTAAATTTAACCATATTAATAACACCTTTAATTACTAATTCTTCTTTTGAAAAATATGTTAATTTTAAAAATTCACCATTAATGGTTAATGTTTTTTTCTTTAATTTAATAGAAATTAAATCATTTTTAACTATTAATATTTTATCAAAATCAGTGATTTTACATTCTTTATCAAATAAAAAAACCATGGCTTCCCCCATGGTTAATTGTATGATTAAATTTATTATTTTATTTCAAAATTGAAAAGTTAAGACCCTCTAGTAAAATACAAGAATAATTATTTTTTATCGTTTTGGCAACTTCTTGAATAAAAGATTTTGTTTCTTTCCCATATCCATATACAGAAACCAAATCTGTTGGGCTATATTTTGATGTAATGAAAGTTGGCAATCCTTTTTCGTTACGATAAGTAATAATAGGTAATAAAATCTTTTCTACTGAAAATTTAGTTTTAAAATTTTCTTTTCCTAAATCATCAATAAAAAGGTATTGAACATTTTGCATTTCTTCAATTAAATAATCAAAATAATTAATATCAGTAGCATATAATTCTTCTAAAGACTTAAATTCATCAGGTGCGGAAATGAAAGAAATTTCTTTAGTTGTCTCTAATTTTGCTAAAAAGACCGAAAAAACAGTTAAAATATATGATTTTCCATTTTCGCTAGAACCATATGTATAAACACTTTTTGCATTAGGGTTATTTTTAAATTCTAGTAATTTTTTTATTAAACCTTGTCTTTCATGAGCAAAATAATCTAAGCAATTTTTAAGTTTTTTGTATAAATATTTTTCTTCAAATTGCATTTTAGTAAATTTACTTTTGATTTTATCAACTTCATATTGGTAATCACATTTAGTAAGACCTAATGTAACTTTCTTATTATTATCAATTTTCAATTTAAAAATTAAATGATCTCCATTTTTATTACAATGTTCAATCCCTTTACAATTTCTACATAATTTTCTTTGATTGAAATATTGGGAAAAATAGTACAAATTATCTAAAATTTCACGCTCAGTAAAATTATATTCTTTAATA
The DNA here is from genome assembly GCA_015059045.1 of Erysipelotrichaceae bacterium. Lineage (GTDB taxonomy): Bacteria > Bacillota_I > Bacilli_A > RFN20 > CAG-449 > UBA3210. The sequence continues at coordinate 84,270 of SVBD01000001.1, read as the reverse complement.
ATTTCAAGAATTTCTGGATCATTTATAATTTCACGATATTTTTCTTTTTTAATATTATGAAGCTCTGATTCATCAATATGAGGTATTTTAAGTTCCATTTTAATTATCCCCTATTTCATCTAATAATATTGATAAATCATTATCTTCGCTATTAATTTCAACTGGTTTATCTTCTACTAATTTAGCAGATTTTCTATTTTTAACTTTATGCAAATAATTCATTGCATCTAAAGTTGAATTAATATTACTTCTAACTAAAGAAGCAGCTATTTTTAATACTAAATTTTTAGGTAAAGTATTATTATAGTTTTCTAAAACATAATCCACAAGTGGATTAATTACTTGAGAAGTTAGTCCAAATTCAGAAGACAATTCTTCAATTAATTTCAAATCACTTGGAGAAGGAGAAGTATTATTTTGTTTAATTTTCAAAAAATCAAAAGCAGAAATACTAGACATTAATTCAATCTTTTTTGCTAGATCACTTTTACCGCCATAAATATCTTTTGATTGGAATGCTTTATTCCCAATAAACGAATAATTTTGATCTCTTAAACATAGTTTTTTAACCATATCAAAATCAATGCCGTTTGGTCTAACAGATTGAGCAACATAGTCACTTAATACAACTTCTTCGATTCCATATAATAATGCTAGTTTAGATAATTCATCTAATTCTACTTTTTTAATTGCTTTAGACTTAATTCTAAAGTTCTTTTCTAAACTATCTAAGAATAATCCACGATCGAACTCTTTAGTAATATCCATAGTTTTTCTTTTAAAAGATTTATCTATTTCAATATTTGTTGAAAAAGCATTTGAATCTAAATCAGGATGGAATACACTAGTGAATTTTTCTGAAATTTCTTCATACCCTTCTAAATCTAGTTCTTTTGATTTATACATATTTGCTAATTGATTAGCTTTTTTAGCCCCTATATTTCTAACTAATAATCCTTTTAATAAAACATCGTTAAAGAAATCACTAGGTGATTTAGGAGCAAATAATACATATTTATAATTAACTTGATCATCCTTTTTTAAATAATATGTTCTTAATAAACCAATACCTTCAAGAGTTCTTCTTGCTTCTTGAATTCTATTAAGTGGTAAATTCATTAATTCGGATAATGATTCATGAGTTGAAAACATGACAGATTCTTGTTTTTTAAATTCTGAATATAAAGAAAAATACAAAGAAACTGCATCATGACCTAATATAGGTTGATATAACATATAAATTACATCTTTGTCATTACTTGTAATCATTGAAGCCAAATATACTTCAAAATAATCATCTTTTAATAAATAAATCATTTAATTCACCACACTACTCTATAGTCTAATTTATTTTAACTGAAAATTAAAGTATATGGAATTATTTTTAATTGAAATTTTTATAATCTTTATTTATAAAATTGTTTTCTTTACAAATAATTTTATTTATAATAAATGTGTTAGAAATCGGAGGATTTTAAAATGATTAAAAAAATCGGAATATTAACATCAGGAGGAGATGCTCCTGGAATGAACGCAGCTATTAGATCTGTAATTAGAGCAGGTTTAAATGCTGGATTAGAAATGTATGTAATTTATGATGGATATAAAGGAATTATTGACAATAGAATTGAAAAAGTCGATCGTAGATATGCTGCAGATATCATCAATCGTGGTGGAACTAAACTTGGAACAGCTAGATTACCAGAATTCGCACAAAGTGAAGTCCAAGATAAAGCTGTTGAAATTTTAAACAATTATGGAATTGATGCATTAGTAACAATCGGTGGCGATGGAACATATAAAGGTGCTCTAGCTTTATCAAGAAAAGGTATTAAATGTGTTGCTATCCCTGGCACAATTGATAATGATGTTGCTTCAACTGATTATACTATTGGTTTTGCTACTGCTTTACAAACTGTTGTTGATTGTATTGACAAATTAAGAGATACATCATCTTCACACCAAAGATGTTCAGTAATCGAAGTAATGGGTAGATATTGTGGAGACTTAGCTGTATATGCTTCTCTTGCATCTGGTTCAGATATTGTTATATCTAGAGAAAACCCAATGACAGAAGAAGATTTATTTGAAGAAATCAAAAAACAATTAAAAATGGGAAAACACCATATCATGGTTTTAGTTACTGAAAAAATCCTCAATGTTCATGAATTAGCTGATAAAATTACAAAAGAATGTAATATTGAAGCTAAATCAGAAGTTCTAGGAAGAATTCAAAGAGGCGGAACTCCAGTTGCGTTAGATAGATATTTAGCATCAAGTATGGGTGTATTTGCCGTTGATACATTAATGAATGGTCAAACAGGTGTTTGTATTGGTATCGTTCAAAACGAATTAGTTGCTACTCCAATTGAAGAAGCTTTACAAATGACAAATAAATCAAACAAATTCATTAAACACATGTTATGTAGAACTAGATAAGGAGTTAATTTATGAATATTTCAAAGAAAACAAAAATCGTTTGCACAATTGGTCCTGCTAGTGACAATTTTCAAACTTGTTTAGATTTATATAACGCAGGCATGAACGTCATGAGAATTAACTTCTCTCATGGTGATTATGCTGAACATTTAAAGAAAATTGAAATTGCTGATAAATTATTCGAAGAAAAAGGAATTATAATTCCTGTCATGTTAGATACAAAAGGACCAGAAATCAGAACTCACGATTTTGAAAATGGTGCTGCTTCAATTGAAACAGATCAAAAAGTAGTAATCACAATGAAAAAAATGTTGGGTAACAAGGATAAATTCTCTGTTACATATGAAAATCTATTTGATGATGTTGAAGTAGGACAAAGAATTAAACTAGATGATGGTAATTTGACATTATTAGTTACAGAAAAAGATGAAGCTAATCGTGAAATTATCACTAGAGCTTTAAATCACCATGTAATTAAAAACAAAAGAGGTGTTAATTGCCCTGACACACATATTCAATTGCCTTATATTTCTGAAAAAGACTATAACGATATAATTTGGGGATGTAAAAATAACATTTCTTTAATTGCAGCTTCATTTGTTAGAACTCCTGAAGATGTATTAGAAATTAGAAAAATCTTATTAGAAAACAATCGAAAAGATATCAAAATTGTTTCTAAAATTGAAAACCCAACAGCTGTTAGATTAATTGATGATATCATCAAAGTAAGTGATGGCATTATGATTGCTCGTGGTGACTTAGGTGTTGAAGTACCTGCTGAAGAAGTTCCAGTTATTCAAAAGGAAGTTATTCATAAATGTAGACTTGCTGGAAAACCAGTTATTACTGCTACTCAAATGTTAGATTCAATGAAAACTAATCCAAACCCAACTAGAGCGGAAGTTAGCGATGTCGCTAACGCCGTATTAGAGGGAACAGATTCAGTAATGTTATCTGCAGAATCAGCATCTGGTGAATACCCTGTTGAAGCAGCTTCAATGCAAGCAAAAATTTCTTCAAAAATGGAAACATATTTACCATATGATAAATTAGCTCAAGAAGCATTTGAAACATCAAATAAAAACAACAATGATGCAATTAGTAACTCTGTTGCTAATACAGCATTATTAATTGGCGCTAAATTGATTGTATGCTTAACTGAAAGTGAAGAAACAATTTCACGCATTGCAAAATCAAGACCTTGCTGTCCAATTCTATCAGTAAGTAATGATTTAAACATTTGTAAAACAAATTGTTTAACATGGGGCGTTTACCCTATCTATATTCCTTATCTTCCTCAATTCATTGAAGAAATGGAAGTTTTAGCCTTATTAAAAGCTCGTGAATTAAAACTTCCTGAAGGCTCACCTATTATTTTAACTGGTGGTACTCCAACAGGAACTAATAAAAATAACTTTATGAAAATCATTACAGTTAGAGAATTCAAGGAGGTAGAACTATAATGGAATACGTAATTGCTATTGATATGGGAGCAACTAACCTTAGAGTTGGTATTGTTTCAAGTAATTTAGACATTATTGAAGTGAATCGCGAAAAAACAACAAAAAACGATCCTGATTTATTAGTAAAACAAATTTGTAGATTAATCGAATCATTACCATATGAAAAATACAATGTAAAAAAAGTAGGTATTTCTGCATGTGGTCTAGTTGAAAGAAACAAAATTAAAATCCTAGCTAATTTAGGCATTAAAGATTTAGATTTACAAAAAGTTATCGAAGATAAATATGGTTTAAAATGCGAAATCAAAAATGACGCTAATTGCACTGCTTTAGCAGAAGCAACATTTGGTTCTACAAAAGATGTTAAAGATTCATATTTCATCACTATTTCTTCTGGTATTGGCGGATGTTTAATCTATAATGGTGAAATGGTTGACTTAGCTTTTGAAATTGGTCATCAATTAATTAGCTATAGAAATGGGTACGAAGAATTTGAAAAAATTGCTTCTGGTAATGGCCTAGTTAAATTATGCTCAGATAATTATCTTCAAGTCGAACATGCTGGTGAATTCTTTGATTTATGTAAAAAAGGTGATGGTCTTGCATTAAACATATTAAACCAATGGAAAGAAATCGTTGCTTTATACTTAGCAAATATCCAAATGGAATTTAACACAGATAAAATCGTTTTATCTGGTGGTGTTATGAAATCTTCTGACTTATTCTTTGAAGATTTAAAAGTTAGATCAAACAAATTAATTGAACGTTTCCCTCTTAAACCAATTAACTTAGTACTTGCTCAATTCGATCAAGATGCTGGTTTAATGGGTGCTGTAAGTGTTGCACTTCACATTAAATAAAAATTTTTATTGAAAATAAAAAAACAAAAGTTATATACTTTATATAAGCAATGAAAAAGACATGTTGTAAGAAAACATTAGAGATTATTTCATTTGGTGAAAGAAATATACAACTCTTACAATACCACTTTGGAGCTTTCTAGGTAACTAGACGTTTATTCCCGTTAAGAATAACAATTAAGAGCGTATATGTTTCATATACGAATTAAGGTGGTACCGCGTTTATCCAAGCGTCCTTATTTATATGGGCGCTTTTTATATTGTTGGAGGTTATTATGATCAATATTAAAGAAAATTTAGAATTAAATACTCTTAATCACAGCTGTGCTCACTTAATGGCGCAAGCAATTAAACATCTTTACCCTCATGCTAAATTTTGGGTTGGACCAGTAATTGAAGAAGGTTTCTACTACGATATCGATTTAGGTAATGATGTTATTAAGGAAGAAGATTTCCCTAAAATTGAAAAGGAAATGAAAAAACTTTCTAAAGATGGAAAAAGAATTACTAGAATTGAAATTTCTAAACAAGAAGCTTTAGAAATGTTTAAAGATGATGAATACAAATTAGATTTAATCGAAAATCTACCAGAAGATGCTGTTATTACTGCATATAGACAAGGAGATTATACAGATTTATGTCGAGGTCCTCACGTAGAATCATGTAAAGAAATTAAATTCTTTAAATTATTAAAAGCAAGTGGTGCTTATTATAAAGGTGATGCTTCTAAAAAAATGTTACAAAGAGTTTATGGAATTTGTTTCTATTCTCAAGAAGATTTAGATCAACACCTTGCTCTACTAGAAGAAGCAAAGAAAAGAGATCATAAAAAATTAGGTCGTGAATTAGACTTATTCATGATGAGTGAATACGCTCCAGGTATGCCATTCTTCTTACCAAAAGGTATGATTTTAAGAAATGTTCTTGAAAATTATTGGTATGAAGAACACACAAAAGAAGGTTACTTATTTGTTAAAACACCTGTAATGATGAGTAAAGAACTTTGGGAAACTTCGGGACACTGGCAAAACTACAAAGAAAATATGTATGTTTCTTTAGTTGACGATAAAGAATTTGCAATTAAACCAATGAACTGTCCAGGTGGAATGTTAGTATTTAAAAATAGTTTACACTCATATAAAGATTTACCTTTAAGAGTTGGTGAACTTGGTCTAGTACATCGTCATGAAGCAAGTGGTGCTCTAAATGGATTATTCAGAGTTAGAACATTTACTCAAGATGACGCTCATATTTTTATGACAATTGATCAAATTGAAAGCGAAGTTGTTAGATTAATTGCATTTATCGATCGTGTATACTCTGCTTTAGGATTACCTTATGATATTGAATTATCAACTCGTCCTGAAGAAAAATTCATTGGTGATATTGAAGTATGGAATCGTAGCGAACAAGCTCTTGCAGATGCTTGTAAAGCTGCAGGAAAAGATTATAAAATCAATCCTGGTGATGGAGCTTTCTATGGTCCAAAACTTGACTTCCACGTAAAAGATTCATTAGGAAGAGTTTGGCAATGTGGTACTATTCAATTAGATATGAACTTGCCTGAAAGATTTGATTTAACATATGTTGATAATCACGGTAATAAGGTTCGTCCTGTTATGTTACACCGTGTAATATTTGGATCAATTGAAAGATTTATTGGTATCTTAATTGAACACTTTGCAGGAGCATTCCCAACATGGTTATCTCCAGTTCAAGTAAATATTCTTCCTGTTGCCGAAGTTCATAATGAATATGCAAGAAGTGTTAAAAAAGAATTAGAAGCTCTTGGTATTAGATGCGAACTTGATGACTCATCTGAAAAACTTGGCTACAGATTAAGATTATCTCAAATCAAGAAAACCCCTTATACTCTAGTAATTGGTGATAAAGAAGTAGAAAATAAATCAGTCACATATCGTATCTTCTCTCACCAAGAACAAATTAATGTATCAAAAGAGGAATTCATTAACTTAATTCTTGATGAAATCAAAAATAAATTATTAAGAAAGTAAAAGAAAATCCGCAAAAATGCGGATTTTTTTAATAAATATTATTAATTGCTTCTTCTAGAGTAGTAACTAATATATCTTTATTTGAGGATAAATACTTTAATAGATTTTCAATCTTATTCCAATCATTTTTTACTTCAAATTCATATGAATGACCAACTATTGTGAATAAAGCGTTTTCTAAATTATTTTTTGAATATTCTTCTAGTTTTTTATAAATATCATAATCATCATAAAAAGCATTCAAATGAATATGAAATCTATCTTGTGGAAGATAATCATTACTAATTTTCGAGATTCTAATATTTTTTATTTTAGTTTTTTCTTTGATAATATTTATAATTTCATCATTCCATTCTGTGAAAGGAAATGCAAATGTAGTTATTTCTCTATTAAATATTTTTTCCAATCTTTGAATATCTTTATTTACTTGTTCTATTATTTGATTTTCGTTTAAGTCAATAAAATATGGGTGAGTATAAGAATGAGAACAAACTTCATGATTTTCATATATATTTTTGTTTTCTTCTAGATTTAATCTACGAATTTCTTTTTCTTCATTAAAATACCAAATAAAATCATCTAGACCCGAATTAAGATTAAACGAACATGGAATATTATATTTATTCAATATTTCAATGAATCTCTTATCATATATAGTTCCATCATCAAACGTTAATACGACATATCTCATAATTATTCTCCTAATAAAATAAAAGACGCATAATAGCGTCTTAATTTTTTTACTGGCGGAGAAATAGGGATTTGAACCCTAGCGGAGCTTGCACCCCCTATCGGTTTTCAAGACCGACCCCTTCAGCCACTTGGGTATTTCTCCAGTATTTGGTGGACCCTGTAGGACTTGAACCTACAACTACCCGTTTATGAGACGGGGGCTCTAACCATTGAACTAAGGGTCCTACAAAATCTAATATATAAATGGTAGCGGCGGGGGGACTTGAACCCTCGACCTACCGGGTATGAGCCGGTCGCTCTAACCAACTGGGCTACACCGCCATTTTGCGTTAAATTACTTGACGCAATATAGATAATACCAAATTTTAGAAAATAATCAATAATAAAATTAAAATTTTTGAATTTTTTTTAATTTTCTTAAAGAAATATTAATTAAATTAATAAACCAAATAGCAATCCGATTAATCCATAGTAAATACATGAAGAAAGTAAGTCATTAATTGTAGTAATCATTGGACCACTTGCAACAGCTGGATCAATTTTAATTCTCTTAAATAATACTGGTAAAAGTAGTCCAAGTAATGATGAGAAAATTAAAGCGATTACTAAAGATAAACTTACAGACATTGCAACTAACAAACAATCATTAATGTTGTATACACCGTTAGATGTAATTGGTTGTTGTTTTCCAACTAAGAACAATAAAACAATACCAAAAGAAATTGCTCCTAAAATAACACCATTTAGAAAGCCAATAGCAACTTCTTTTCCAAGCATTTTCATTACTTTTTTACGGTTAATATCATCATCTTGAGTTAGTGTTGTTAAAGTAACGGCAAGAGCTTGAGTTCCACCATTACCAGCCATACCTAATACTACAGATTGAAATAATACTGCTGCAGTAACTTCTGCGATAATATCAGTAAATGCTGATATAACACTAGAAACTAACAAACCTAAAATCAATAAAGTAATTAACCAAGGAATTCTCTTTTTAATAGATCCAAAGAAATTTTCTTTTTCATCTTCATGAGTAATCAAACCAGCCATACGATTTAAGTCTTCATACGCTTCTTCTTGAACCAATTCAACAATATCTTGTGAAGTAATAACACCTAATAAGTGTTCTTCGTGGTCAAGTACTGGAATAATATCCTCAGCATATTCTTTTAAGTCATTAATTACATCATCAATTAATGAATCAGCATATACCGTTGGATAATTAGTTTTAACTCTTTGAGTTAAATCTTCTCCTTCACGAGCAATAATTAATTCTTTTAAATCAATACATCCATAGAACGTTTCATCAGGATTAAGAACAATTAAAGTAGAAATATTATCATTTTCACTTGCTTGCTCAATTAATTTTTTCATTGCTCCTTTAACTCCATCTCCCTTAATTACTTGGATGAAATTAGTAGTCATTAAAGAACCAACTTGATCTTTTTCAAACGATAAAATTAATTTTACGTCTTCTTTAGCGTCTTCACTTAATAATTCGATGATTTTTTCTCTATCTTCACTGTCTAAATCTTCAAGTACGTCAACAGCATCATCGGCATCCATTAATTCAATAACATCAGCCGCATCTTCATCTTTTAACAAATCTAAAAAGTCTTCAGAATCTTCTAAATACGCGATAATATCTGATAATTTCTCTTTACCTAAAATTTTAGCTAAATGAATTTTTTCTTCATCATCAAGCAAAGTAAAAACATCCGCAATATCAGAATCGTGATATTGAGTCAATTCATTATACTTTTCTTTATTATTTTTACTTGATCTAATGATCAATAAGATTTCATTTAAGAATTCTTCCATAAATAACCCTCCTTAATGAGCGCTATTTATTTACTCCAATGGTAAAAACAGCACTCTTAGTACTTACATAGATTAAATTACTACTCGGCTGTTCCATAATTACCATCACCTCTTTTATTAGTATATTCCAATATTAAAAAAAAGACTATATTTTTTTATAGTCTTTATTTACTTTGCTGTTTGAAATATTTGATTGCTAAGAATACAGCTCCTGCAATAAAAGTTGCTACACCTACAATACTAATAATTAACATTGCTGTCATTTCAAATGAAGCTTGATTAGCTAATTCTTGGAATTTAGCAACTTGTTGAGATGTCAAATCAGGAATTTTCATTAAATCCAAATAATTATAATAAACATCTCTTTGACTAAAGAATGCAGCGATTCCACCTACTAACATGATTAGTCCAAAAATCATAATAGTAATTTGCGCACTGAATTTTTTACTTAACGGAGGTGCCATTACACTTACTTCAGTTATATCATGTAAACAATTAACACATGTTTCTTGTTCATCATTATTCAATGTTTTACAATAAGGACATTTTTTCATATACTTTACCTCTATATTACTATTTTGTATTATTTTTTAGTGAAAATCAATAAAAAAATAAAGGGTGTTACCCCTTTATTATTTTTTAAATGTCTTCTTAATTTTATCAAAGAATGATTCTGATCTACCTTTTTTCTTTGATTCAATTTCTTGGAATCTATTTAATAATTCTTTTTGTTCACTATTTAAATTTTTAGGCGTTTCTACTTTTAAATGTACATATTGATCTCCGTAAGAAGAACTACGTAAATCTTTAATTCCTTTACCTCTCATTTTTAATACTTGACCATTTTGTGAACCTTCTGGAATTGTTAAGTCTACTTTACCATATACCGTTGGAATTTCAACAACACTTCCTAAACATGCATCAATCATATTCATAGTTAATTCAACGTGGATATCATTTCCTTTACGTTGGAAGAAACTATCTGGTGTGACATTAATTTCGATATATAAATCTCCATTAGGACCGCCATTAAGTCCTCTTTCACCCTTACCAGAAACTCTAAGTTGTTGGCCATTATTAATTCCTGCTGGAATATTAACATCAATCTTAGTTTTTGTTTTCTTATATCCTTTACCGCCACAACTTGTACATTTATTTCTAATTACTTTACCACTTCCGCCACAAGTTGGACATACAGCTTGTGATTCCATAGTACCAAAGATTGTTTGAGTTCTTTGTCTAACATGACCAGTACCATTACAGTTAGTACATGTTGTAATATCATTTGGAGACTCAGCTCCTGTGCCTTTACACGAAGAACATGGTTCATCAAATGTAATAGGTAATTCAATCTTTTTACCTTTTACTGAGTCCATGAAACTAATTTTAATAGATAGGAATGAATCATTCCCCTTCATTGGTCCACTTGCGCGGTTTTGTCTTCTTCCGCCACCAAAGAAAGAACCAAAAATGTCTCCTAAATCAACATCCATATCTTGGAAACCACTAAAGCCTCCAAATCCACTATTAAATCCACTTGCGCCACCGTTTTGATCAAAAGCAGCATGACCAAATTGGTCATAAGTTTGTCTTTTCTTTGAATCAGATAAGACTTCATATGCTTCTTGAACTTCTTTAAATTTTTCTTCAGCACCTGGTTCTTTATTTAAGTCTGGGTGATATTTTTTTGCTAGTTTACGATAATTTGATTTAATTTCATCATCAGTTGCAGTTTTAGAAAGACCTAAGACATCATAATAATCACGTTTGTTAGCCATTTAATACATCCTTTCTAAATACGCAATAAGGAGGCTATGCCTCCAAATCACATAAATTAATTTTTATCTGTGAAGTCTGCATCAATGACATCGTCATTATTTGAAGATGCTTCATTACTTGTATTGTCGTTATAGTTTGGTTGAGCACCAGCTTGTTGTTGATATTGAGAAGCATATGCAGCAGCTTGTTCTAATTGAGTCATTTTTTGTTTTAATGTTTCAATATCGTTTTTATCTAATGCTTCTTTTAATTCATCACGTAATTTTTGTGTTTGTTCTTTTTGAGAAGCATCCATTTTTCCTTCATCTGATTGTAATGCATCATCAATTTGAGAAATGAATGATTCAGCTTTATTCTTAACTTCAATTTCTTCTTTTCTCTTTTCATCAGCTTCTTTATTTGCTTCAGCTTCTTTAACCATTCTATCGATTTCTTCTTTAGATAAACCATTAGAACCAGAAATAGTAATTTGTTGTTCTTTATTTGTATCTAAATCTTTAGCTTTTACATTAACAATACCATTTACGTCAATTGAGAATGTAACTTCAATACGAGGTTGTCCTCTTCTTGCTGGACGGATTCCATCTAATCTAAATGATCCTAATAATTTGTTATCTCTAGCCATTGGTCTTTCACCTTGGAATACCATGATGTCAACAGATGGTTGATTATCTTCTGCAGTTGAGAATACTTGTGATTTAGTTGTAGGGATTGTTGTATTTCTTGTAATTAATGGAGTTAATACACCACCCATTGTTTCAATACCTAATGTTAAAGGTGTAACATCTAATAATAATACATCTTTTTTATCTCCACGAATAACGCCACCTTGAATAGCAGCACCTACTGAAACAGCTTCATCAGGGTTAACTGAAATGTTAGGTTGTTTTCCTGTTAATCTTCTAACGATATCTAAAACAGCTGGCATACGTGTAGAACCACCAATTAAGATAACTTGATCTAATTGACTTGCATTAATTTTAGCATCGCTTAATGCTCTTCTAACTGGTTCTTCTGTTCTTCTTAATAAATCACGAGTTAATTCTTCAAATTTAGCTCTTGTTAAACTCATTTCAAAGTTAATTGGACCAGTTGGACCCATTGCTAAGAATGGAAGAGAAATAACTGTTTGTAATTGACTAGATAAAGCAATTTTAGCTTTTTCTGCTTCTTCTTTTAAACGTTGGCAAACCATTTTATCTTTTGTTAAATCAACGTTATATTGTCTTGTAATTTCTTGGTGAATGTATTTTGCTAAAGCATTATCCCAGTCATCTCCACCTAAATTGTTATCGCCAGCAGTTGAAATAACTTCAAATGTGCCATCAGCAATTTCAAGAATTGAAACGTCAAATGTTCCACCACCTAAGTCATAAACTAAGATTTTTTCTTCTTTATTTGTTTCTTCACCATATGCTAAAGCAGCAGCAGTTGGTTCGTTGATAATTCTAACTACTTCTAATCCAGCGATTTGACCAGCGTCTTTTGTAGCTTGTCTTTGAGCATCATTGAAGTAAGCAGGAACTGTAATAACAGCTTTTTGAATCTTTTCACCTAAATTATCTTCTGCATATTTTTTCATGTACGCTAAGATTTTTGCAGAAATTTCTTGTGGTGTGAATTCTTTATTTATACAATTTACACGAACTTTTTTATTTGTACCCATAATACGTTTAATTGATGCAACTGTATCAGGGTTAGTTAATAATTGTCTTTTTGCAGCATGGCCAACAATTTCTTCACCATTTGGTTTGAAAGCAACTACTGATGGAGTAGTATTTGGTCCTTCTGGGTTTGGAATAACTTTCCATTTACCATCATCTTGCATGTAACTTACTACTGAGTTTGTTGTACCTAAGTCGATACCTAAAATAATTTCTTTTGCCATATTTTTCTATCTCCTTTTTTAATTTAATTTTGAATCATCAGATTCATTATTTACTTCTTGTTTAATTTTTGAAACTATAACCATTGCTGGTCTAACCAAGCGTTCATGATATAGATATCCTTTGTTTGCCACTTGAACAACTACATCATCTTGTTCTCCTTCAACAACATCTACCGCTTGCATAGTGTTGTGATCAAATTTACAACCAATTTGTGGTGAAATTTCCTTAACTCCTTCATTTTCAAGAGTGTATACCATTTGATTGTAAATCATTTCAAATCCCTTACAATAAGCTGCTAAAGTTGGATCTGTAGGGGTAACTTTAAAAGCCATATAGAAGTTATCTAGAACTGGAAGTAAGGATTCTAAGAATCCTTGTCCGCGATACTTAACCATTTGTTGATGATCTTTTTCCATCAATTTTCTTAGGTTATCCATATCTGCGTATGCTTGATAGAATTTATTTTTCCATTCAGCAACTTGCTCTTCTAATTCTTTAACTTTTTCTTTTGATTTTTTATCTTTTCTTGATTCTTTAGATGGAGCTTCTTCGTCGATATTTTTCTCATCTAAATTTACTTCGTTAGTTCTTTCTTCCATCTTCATCCTCCTCGTCATATAGTTTATTAATTTGTTCTACTAGATATTCTAAAGCAGATAATACTTTATTGTAATCCATTCTTTTTGGTCCAACTAAAGCAATCTTTCCTCTATTTTCTCCTTGAACATTAATATCACTTGTAATAATTGAAACATCTTGGAAGTGATCTCCATTATCTTCTGCAATGTGAATTCCAAATCCTTCTTCATCATCTTCAAGAATATTCGACATAGATTCAGGCGATTCAATGATTTTCATTAACTTTGCAAGTTTTGATATATCAGATGCGAATTCTGGTTGTTCTAATAGCTTATTAGATCCAAACATTGAAACTCTTTGAGTTGAGAAATTTAATAATACTTTTGCAATTTGCTGATATACCGCATCATTGTTTTTTACATATTCAGTGATAATTGGTTTTAATAACTCGGTTTTTTCAACTAAGCCACTGATAGGTGTTCCTTTTAATCTATCATTAAGCATCTTCATACAACTTTCAATATCGGAAATATTCATATTCCTTGGTAAGATAAATGTTTTATTTTCGACATAACCTTTATCAGTAACAAAAACTGCTGTTGCACTATTTTGACTTAATGGAATAAATTGAATTGATACTAGATGTTCTTCATTAGCGTTTGGTCCTAGGACAACTGAAGCTAAGTTAGTCATATGAGATAAGATTTGACATGATTCTTTAATTACATCATCGATACTTTTATTCTTTTCATTAAAGATAACAGATAAGCTATGTTTAATTGAATCATCGATTGTCTTTTCTCTTAAGTGATCAATATAATATTTATAACCTTTACTTGAAGGAACTCTACCACTTGAAGTATGTGTCTTCTCTAAGTAACCTAGATTCTCAAGTTCCATCATTTCATTTCTAATTGTTGCACTGGAATAATGTAATCCATATGTATCAATTAATGTGTGACTACCAACAGGTTGAGCATTCTTAATAAAATACTCGACGATATATTTCAAGATTAATTCTCTTCTTGATAGATCCATACCGTACCTCCTTTTTAGCACTCTTTTTCAAGTATTGCTAATTCTATTATAACCATTATATTAGCACTGTCAACATTTTAGTGCTAAAAATTAAATTTTTTTTTAAATTTTCTTTATAATAAGTTTTACTTATTAAAAAAGTTAATAATTTTTAATATTAAAAGAAAAAAACTCTTATTCAGAGTCTTTTTACCTTTTAGCGCTCCTATGATAAGAGTGTTAATTTTCTTATATTTTATCTAAAACAATAATTCTTTTAAGACATAATCCATTATAAAAACATTATCATCTGTAATTCTAATGTGATTATTTTTAAGTTCAATTAATCCTCTATTAAATAAAGAATCTAATTTATCTTTATAATCTAATAATATATCCTTATTATATTTATTATTAAATTCATTGATATTAATTCCTTTTGATAATCTTAACCCTAACATTAGTTCATAGAATTCTTTATCTTCTATATCTAATTCTTCTTTATTTAATACTCTTTCTCCAGTTAAATATTTATTTAAAGATTTAGTATTATCAAATCTTACACTATCAATATAAGAAGATGCACCTAATCCTACTCCATAATATTCCTTATTTAACCAATAAATTAAATTATGAAATGATTCGTATCCAGGTTTAGAAAAATTACTTACTTCATATCGAGAAAAGCCATTTTTAAATAATTCTTCAACAATTAAGTCATAAAATTCACGATATTTATCTTCGCTTGCTTCTATTATTTTTTGATTGTAAAAAACTGTATGTTTAGATACTTGTAAAGCGTATGTAGAAATATGTTTAATATCTAAATTAATTAATTTTTTAATATCATCTAATAAAATTTCTTTAGTTTCATTAGGAAGTCCATAAATTAAATCACAACTAATATTATCAATATGATGTTTTTTTAATAAAGATATAGTGTTAACGACCATATCAAAATTATGTTTACGATTCATTCTTTTGATTAATTCATCATTAAAAGATTGAACACCTAAACTAACTCGATTAACTCCATATTTATTAAACAATATAATTTTCTCTTCACTTAAATTTTCACAATTTGCTTCAATTGTAAAAGGAATATCTTTTTTATAAAAATTGGTATTTAAATAACTTAATAATTTCTCTAATTGATTAATATTTAAAGAAGAAGGAGTTCCTCCTCCAATATAAATAGAACAAACATTATTACATTTACGATCCTCTATTTCATTTATCAATGCATCTAAATATTGATCGACTAAATTTTCATTATAAAAGAACTTTGCAAAATCGCAATAGGCACAGATATTATCGCAAAATGGAATATGAATATATAAACCTCTTTCCATTATTTTTTAATTACAGGTGTATAAACAAATTTATTTTTAATTTGTTCTTTTTTATAGAAACCTAATGCTACTAGATTATCCATACTAGTTCTTGCAGTTTCATAAGCAACATCTTGCTCTTTTTTATATTGAGCAATTGTATAATATTTCCCAACTGTACAATGTCTAGAATAGAATTCAGCTTGTCCTTTTTTCATCGATGGATAAATTTCAATTAAATTTTTAGCAACTACATCGGCATCTTTTTCATCTAATCCTACTGGCATAGTTGGTAAAGATACACTTTGTTTAAATGTAACACCTTCCACTTCAACATTACTTGAATCGTGATTAACTATAGGTGTTTCACTTACAACATGTCTAGTTTTAGGTAACTCACTAGCGTATTGTTCTTGAACTACCATATTTAAATCAAGTGAAGCTAATTCATTTTCAAAGTCAATAACATGTTCTAACAAATGATCAATTAATAAATTAGAAATATATGTTAAATCAAGTTTCATTTCACTTTCCCTTGATAAAACTTGTAATTTGCTTTCAAATGATTTAGAAAGAATATCTTCAAACATTACTAAAGATGGTAAAGATTCAAAATCTTCTTTTGACAATACATATTTAAATAATAAAACAGACATTTCTTCGTTGTAATATTCAAATGGTTTAATGTAATTAATAAAGAAGAAACAAATTGAAGCCTTACATACGCTAAAAAGAGTTGAATCATTTAAAAAATCACATAATTGATTAATTAAATCAGGAATTTTTTCAAGTGGTGCTGCTTCATAGTGTTGACCAACGAATACGTGATCTCCTCTATCTAATAAATCAGTTGTTCGATAATATTGATTTAAATTATTTACATCTAATTCTAAGCCCCTTAATTTAGCGTATAACGATAAAATAACAAACTCATTAAAAGAACCATTATAACGAGTTTCAACATGTCTTAAACAGTTTAAATAACGTTCTAACATTAAATATTCAATTGGTAAAGTAGGAATTGAATTAGTAATAATTGCATTTAGTGTATCTTGATTATAATTAATTCCATAACCTTTTGCGATTTCTTCTAAAATCGTAAAATAGCATTGATTTTTAAAAGAATTATAGTTTGAAGAATTTTGAATATTTGCTAAAGAAGTTTTTACTAATAATTTTGATAATTTCTTTTCTAATGAAACGATTTTGGATGTTAATTTAGGTGGTAAAACAAAAGAAAAAGGAACACGTTCAATATTTTTCAAACTTGTTTGACGTGTATAATAGGCTCTAAATTGAGTTACTTTATCCCAAATTGAATCAATACTTGAAATATTTAATGCTTTTTTTACATCATCGCGAGTTGCATAATTTTCGTCAGTAAAACGAATACCAAAATCTTTTTCCATAATCATTTCTCCTTATACATTTATATTTTATATAAAAAGTCTAACTACTTCAATAATGACTGCTAAATATTTACTAAAAAACTACTAACAAATTTCGACAAAAAATATTATATATCGCATAAAAAAATAAAAAGTCACACAATTTGTGTGACTATTCATCTTCATCAACTGAAAGGATTGCCATAAATGCATCTTGAGGTACATCAACTGTACCAATAGATTTCATTCTCTTCTTTCCTTCTTTTTGTTTTTCTAACAATTTCTTTTTACGAGAGATATCTCCACCATAACATTTTGCTAAAACATCTTTTCTTACAGCTTTAATATCACTACGTGCAATTACTTTTCCTCCAATTGCCGCTTGAACTGGAACTTCGAATTGTTGTCTTGGAATAACTTCTTTAAGTTTTCTTACAATTGCATTACCTCTTGTGTAAGCAAATTCTTTATAGACGATACTACTTAATGCGTCAATTGGTTCACCATTTAATAAAATGTCCATTTTGACTAATTTACTTGCTTGATAGCCAATTAATTGATAATCAAATGAAGCGTATCCTTTAGAATATGATTTTAATTTATCAAAGAAGTTATAAACGATTTCACTTAATGGTAATTGATATACCATTTGCATTCTTGTGTCATCTAGATATTGTAAATCAGAATAAATTCCTCTTCTTTCTTGACATAGTTGCATAATTGGACCAACAAACTCTTTCGGAGTCATGATTTTAGCCTCAACATAAGGTTCTTGAATTTCCTTTACTTTAGTAATATCAGGGAACTTAGCAGGGTTATCAAGTTCAATCATAGTTCCATCATATAAGTAAATATGATAAATAACACTAGGAGCAGTTAAAATTAAATCAATATTGTATTCTCTTTCAAGTCTTTCTTGAATTACATCCATATGTAATAATCCTAAGAATCCACATCTAAATCCAAATCCTAATGCTTGAGAAGTTTCAGGTTCAAATCTTAAAGAAGCATCATTTAAACATAATTTTTCTAAAGCTTCTTTTAAATCTGGATATTTTTTAGAATCGCAAGGATATAGTCCACAATAAACCATTGGATTTAATGTTTGATAGCCTGCTAAAGGTTTATCTGCAGGATTATTTTTTAAAGTGATTGTATCACCAGGTCTAACATGGTTAATATCTTTAATTTGAGCAGCAATCCAACCTACTTCACCAGCGCTTAATGAATCTTTTTTAACTTCAGTAGGGGTTCTTATACCAAGTTCGATAACTTGATATTCTAAATTAGGGTTCATTAAAAGGATTGTATCGCCAACTTTGACTGTTCCTTCTTTAACTCTAACTTGAGCGATAACACCACGATAAGAATCATAGAATGAGTCAAAAATTAAAGCTTGTAATGGTTTATTTACATCTCCTGTTGGAGCGGGAATCTTATTTACAATTTCCTCTAATACTAGATCAACATTTAAACCAGTCTTTGCCGAAATACCAACTACTTCATCACAAGGTAAACCAATTGTATCTTCAATTTCTTTAATTGTTCTTTCCATAGACGCAGATGGTAAATCAATTTTATTAATAACTGGAACGATTTCTAAGTCATTATCAATTGCTAAATATACATTAGCTAATGTTTGAGCTTCAACACCTTGAGAAGCATCCACTACTAATAAAGCACCTTCACAAGCTGCCAAAGATCTACTTACTTCATAAGTAAAGTCGACATGGCCAGGAGTGTCAATTAAGTTAAAAAGATAATCTTCACCATTTTTTGCATGATAATTAAAATTAACTGCATTTAATTTAATGGTAATTCCTCTTTCTCTTTCAAGATCCATGCTATCAAGCATTTGTTCTTTTAATTCTCTTTTGGAAACCGTATTAGTCAATTCTAAAATACGATCCGCTAAAGTGGATTTACCATGGTCGATATGTGCGATGATACAAAAGTTTCTAATATGGTCTAAATCGTATTTCATAACTAACCTTTCTATAAACATTGATATTTTATCTTAAAATATAATATCAATAAAGTAAAATTTTATATTTTTTTATTAGTTTTCATGTTTTTCCCAGAAAGAAGAGACAATTTCTTTAATTTTTTTAGTGTCTTTAACATGATATGGATATTTATATTGTTCTTTTAATAATGCTTTATATTTCCAATAAGAAAAGCGATCATCAATAAATACTACTAATCCTATATCAAATTCACCTCTAATTACTCTTCCTGCAGCCTGCATTACTTTATTCATCCCAGGGAAAACGTAAGCAAAGTCGAATCCATCTTTACCATTTTCTTGGAAATAATCTTTTATAATATTTCTTTCATAAGAAATAGTTGGCATACCAACACCGATAATAATTGCCCCAATTAGTCTTTCAGAAGTTAAATCAATTCCTTCTGAAAAAGCTCCACCAAGTACTGCCATACCAACAGTAGTAATTTTAGGATCTAAAGCAAAATTATCTAAGAATCGATTTCTATCTTCCTCTTCCATTTCTCTTTCTTGAACGATATATTTGATATTTTCATTTTGTTCTAAACAGCTATATACATCTTTTAAGTATTGATATGAAGAAAAGAAAACCAAATAATTTCCTTTCTTTTGGCTGACTATACTTTCAATAGTTTTGGCGATTTCATCATATGAAAGATTTCTATCTTTCAATCTAGTAGAAATATCATCTCTAACAATTGTAAGTAAATTATTTTTATCAAAAGGAGAATCTAAAATTACTTTTGGAGTATATTCATCTCCACCTAGGCAACTTATATAATAATCAATTGGTGTTAACGTTGCAGAAAAGAAGATACTTGCTTGTAATTTTGATAAAGTATGTTTAACTAATTTAGAAGAATCTACACAACGAATATTAACTACTACTTCATCATCAATTATTTGATAATATAAGGCAAACGATTCATCTATATAATCACTAATTTTTAAAAATCTATTTAACATTCTAAAACTTTCTAAAAATAAATTAGTTGTATATTCTGGAAAGTTTTTCATAATATCTTGGAAGTTTTTAAATGCATTCTCTACTAAAGAATAGAATTTTGAATCAAAATTTTCTTCAACTCTAATATATTCTTCATCTATATTCTCTTTTTGTTCATCTATATAGTTAATTAATTTTCTTAATGACTTTTTAAAAGATAAAGCTTTAAATCTTTTAAATTCATGACGAAGATTCTTTAACATATTATTATCTATCGTTGCCGAATACATATCTCTAGATCGATCAACAAGGTTATGAGCTTCATCAATTAAAGCTACATATGGTGTAATTTCTTGTTCAAAAAATCTTTTTAAATATACTAATGGATCAAATAGATAATTGTAATCACAAATAATTACATCACAATATAAACTTAAATCTAACTGTAATTCAAAAGGACACATTAATTGTTCATCAGCAATTTGATTAACGATATTTTCATCAATAGCATCATATTTTTTGATAGTTTCACTGATAACAGACATTAATTTATCGTAATAACCTTTAGTAAAAGGACATTCATCTGGATTACATTTTCTAGAATCACAACGGCATAATTTTTCTTTTGAGGAAAGTTTAATAGCCCTAATTACTAATCCTTTTTTAATTAACAATTTGCAAGCATCAAAAGCAACATTTTTTGCTACATTTTTAGCAGATAGATAAAATATTTTATCGATATCAAGTGAAGAAAAAGCTTTTACTGAAGGAAATAAAGTAGACATAGTTTTACCAATTCCTGTAGGCGCTTCTATAAATACTGATTCATTATTTAAAATAGCTCCATAAACATATTTAGCTAAATCTCTTTGTCCTGGACGATAATTTTCAAATGGGAAAGACAATTCTTCTGCAGTATGCTTCTTTAATAATTTATGTTTATAAAGAGAAGTATAAAATACCAAGTATTTTTTACATAAATCAACGATAAATTCTTCTAATTCTTCAAATGAATAAGTGAAATTTAGAATTAATTTATCTGAAAAATCTAATTGAGAAATATAAGTTAACCTAACACCACATTTCTTTAGATTATTCATCTTCAAATACATATAGGCATAAACTTTTGCTTGACCTAGATGCCATTCTTTTTGTTCCTCATAGAATTTATCTAAGTCACTAACAGTTGACTTAATTTCATCAATAATTACTTTATCTTCATTAACAATTATTCCATCTGCTCTACCTGATAAGACAAAAGTAAAATCATCAATATCTAGTTTAGTTTCTAAATATTGTTCCTTTAAATATTCTCCGGATTGAATTTGTTGATATCTTAAATGAATTCTAGTGCCTTCACTCATCGCATTAGAATTATAGATTCGATTGTCAATATCGCCTCTTCTTAAAAGAAAATCAACTAATCCATGTACAGATAAAACAATTTCTTTATTCATAATAAATTAAATTTTTTCAACCTCTAATACTGGTTCATCAATAACTTCAATTGATTCAATAACTACTGCTTCATAAGGTTTATCACTTGGAGTAGTTCTAACTTTTGCAATTTGATCAACTACTTCAATACCTTCAACTACTTTACCAAATCCGGCATATTGACCATCTAAGTATGTTCCATCTTTATGCATGATAAAGAATTGGCTTCCCGCTGAATCAGGATGCATTGCTCTAGCCATTGATATAACTCCTCTTTCGTGACTTATTTTATTATCATATCCATTAATTTTGAATTCACCTTTGATTCCATAACCTGGTCCACCAGTTCCATTACCTTTTGGATCTCCGCCTTGAATCATAAAACCACGAATAATACGATGGAAAGTTAATCCATTATAGAATCCACTTCTTGCCAAACTAACAAAGTTAGCGCAGGTATTTTTTGCATTATCATAGTCTAATTCAACTTTAATTTTACCAAAATCTTTTACATTAATAATTACCATATTTATTCTCCTATTTTTTTAAATTATGTATATATTCTATTACATCTAATAAAGAATTAAAAATCTTTATTTGATGTTTCTTAACTTCATCATTAGGTCCTACTAAATCAGGAATCATAATTACATCGCTATTAGAATTTATACCCGCTAGAATTCCATTATTAGAATCTTCAATAACTAGTGTTTCTTGAGGTTTAACATTTAATATTTCCATAGCTTTATTAAATATTTCTGGATTAGGTTTACCATTTTTAATTTGTTCACCTGTAATAATTACATCAAACATATCAAATATTGATGTATACTTCTTATATTCATTGATATATTTTATTGTTGAAGAAGTACAAAGGGCTATTAAATAATTATTTTCTTTAAGATAATTTAATAATTCTAAAGTCCCTTTTTTATATTTAATCCCACTTTTTTTAATATCATCAAAAATATAGTCAAATCTTTTTTGTCTAAAATAGTCATATGGGAAATCATCTCCATAAATTGAAGCAAAATATTCTTTAGATTTCTTTGTTGACATTCCTAAAGTATTTTTAGCAATATCTTCACTTATGTTATAACCTAATTTCTTACCTTCAATCACTTTTGAGGAAATTGTAAATTCTTCATTATCTAGGATTGTTCCATCCATATCAAAAATTACTAATCTAAGCATAAATAATCAATTAATTCCTTATATGAGTCTAAAATCATATTATTGGACTTTGATAGGACCTTCTTACTTTGATGTCCTAAACTCATTAAAATGCAATCACAACCTAATTCTTTAGACACTTCATAATCATGTAATGTATCACCTATAAATAAAGTATCTTTAGAATTAATATCATGTTCTATAAAATAAGCTTTTGCAATGTCTAATTTACTTTTTGCATAAATATTATCAATTCCTAAAACATCATTAAAATATTTATCAATATTAAAATGAATTACTTGTTTCATCAAATTTTCTTTTTGACTAGCACTTAAAATATATAAATTAATACCTTTATTTCTTAGTAGTCTAAACAAATCAATGACATTATCATATAAATTTACTTCATAGCTAGCCGTTTGATATTTATTAATAAAATAGGTAGCTAATTCTTCAAAAGTATAGCCAACAAAATCAAATCCAGCTTTTTTATAATATTCAATTATAGGAAATGTAAAAATATCGAAGTAATCTTCTCTTCTTACTTCTTGATGATTTTTCATAACTAACATTTCATTAAGTAAATTAATACATAAATCAACATCATTAATTATAGTTCCATTAAAATCAAAAACGATATTTTTATATTTCATATAATCACCTTTAATTATCATACCAAAAAATAAAAAAAATATCATCACGACGATGACATTTTTTGAATCAATTATGCACCTAATTAGCAAAAACAATAAAACCCTAAAATTTGAAAGCGCGTTACCAAATATAAGCTATAGACGTTAGCCATACATTTAGTATTAGAATTCTACGTTTTAAACTATACTAAACGCAAATCAATTGTTCTACGAAGCATTGGGAAACAACTGATAACTTAAATATATTCAAAATATATTTGTTAAAAAGTGCTTTGGCATAATTAGGTAATTTTTAGGCACAAATAGTCATTGTAAGCGGTTTAAATTTAATTTTTCGAATAATATTGATTAATTTTAGCTTTTACTCCACTCTTTAAATTTTTAGAAATTGGTACAATATTTGTATTAGTTAAAATAATGATATACTTATTAATTTCTTTAATAAAATCAATATTAACTAAAAATGAGCTATGAGTTTTTACAAATTGATTAGTAAGTGATGATAATTCTTCTTCCAATTTTTTAATCGTCGAACGGATTGTAACTTTCTTATTATTTTTTAGATATATATGTTGATAATGTTTTTCAGCCTCAACATAAATAATGTTATTTATGTTAATCCTTTTATATCCATCCGATGTTTTGTATTTTAAATATTTTACATTTTCACTAATGATTAATTTATAAGCTTTTTCTATTGAAGTGACAAATTCTTCATCAATAATAGGTTTTAAAATATAATCAATTACACCAATTTTAATACCTTCATAAGCATCTTGTTTACTTTTTGATAAAAGGATGATATAAGAATTTTCATTTCGTTTAGAAACTTCTGAAGCAATATTTAATCCATTTATTCTAGAATAATCTAAATCAATAACTACAATATCAAAAGCACCATTTTTTTCAATCGTGTCTAAAAACTTATTTGAATCACTTGAAAAGTCTATTTTTAAAGTTTCTTTATCTTTAAAATATTTTTTAATCATTCTAGAGACAATCTTATTTTGATCATCATTAATTCCAAATATACCTACTGTAATCATATTTAATTATTAGATGTAATAACTACATCTACTCCTTCGTTATTCATATTTGTAAAAGTTATACTATAATTCAATGAATTATTTGAGTTAAAAGTATATTTACTAATCGTGTCGCCTTCTTTATATAAATCACGAGAGTCCGCCATATTATTGACTCGATCTTGATAATAATATGCTTTATTTGTATTTTTAAATGATGATAATAAAGTAATTAATCTATAACCAGAAGCAGAATATGAAGGAGTATTACTTGTTGCAATACTTACATATTTATTTTCAGTATTAACATATTGATTTGTAAATCCTTTATAAACAAATTCATTTCTAAGTAATGACCATTCAAAAAGTCCTAAACGAGAATCTATATGATATACTCTTACTCCATTTTCATTTGGCATTATAATGCCATTATCATATTTATCTAATGAATCATTTTTATTTAAATAATCTGGTGTGTAATATTCTATTAATAAATATTCATTAAAAGGTGAATTACTAAATTCTTCAATTCTCGCAGGAATTAATAAGCACATTGGACTTTTTCCAAGTGGTTCTAAATGATATGTTCCTTCGTTTTTAACAATTTGTGGTTCTAGCCATTCTAATAGATATTTAGAATATGAATTGTGATCGCCAACATTATTATCCATCATATCAATTGCTCCAATTGGCGCGGTTATATTTTGTTCATAATCATAGTTATAATAATCATCTAAACCTAATAAATGGCCTGTTTCATGAATAATTGTATGGGAATCAACTAATTTATTACCATCTGCATCATAATATGCTTTATCCCATAAAAAACTATACGAAGCAAAACAATAAGCAAAAGGTTGAAGAGAGTTTACATTTGCTTTTGTAGTAAAGTCCCAATATGTATATGCCCAAAGTAATTCTTGTACCTCATTATAATAACTTGAATTATAAAAATTCTTATCATAAAGTTTATACCAACTAGTTGTGTCATCATCAACATATGGGTTAATATACATTACCCATACAGCATCAAAATATCCATCTTTATCCAAATCAAATTTACTAATATCACCTTTATAATTAGCTTTAAAATTTTCACAAGCTTTTTCTAAAACAACATAAGAAGGATCAAAATAATCAGAATTTGATTTATATTTTACAACTTCTTTTAATGTTAAATCTAATGTAAAAAGTGGAGCGACTTCTCCATTTAAAATTAATTTATCATAACTTGATTTTTTATAATATGATCTAACTGATTCAAATCCAGTTTGATTTGTTTCTCCAAAAAATGCTTTATTAATGTTAGAAATAACAATTTCTTCTTCTAACCCCATTAATTTTAATGGATAATCTTTAAAAGTAACTGGTAAAACTAAAATGTTTTGTTCACCTGTAGAATCTAAAGTTTTAATATCACTAGCTTGATTAATCATTGAAAGTGTAATATTGTGACCCGCATAATCGCCTAAGTCCTCAATATTAAAAGACGAATCCATACTTGAATTATCAAAACCAATTAATCCGCAACTAGTGAGGATTAATGATATACAAGTAATAAAAATTATTTTAAATAATTTAAATAATTTCATCTTTTACACCTCTTTATATATCTTATCAAATAATTCATAAAATTTATACTTTATTTTTTTAGGTCAAAAAAAAGATGCCGAAGCACCTTTTTAGAAAATTAATACAAATGTGATAATGATAATTATACCTAGACACAACATTGATAAAGTAAATGTGAATGAGTTAGATAAATTTCTTTGAGCCATAAATACTGCATTATACATTTGATCTGCTTTTTCTGCATATTTATGTGATTCATCATCTTTCTTTTTATCAATCATATTACCAAATCTATATGCAAGAGAATGTTTCTCAAAATGGTATGAATGAGATTTAAGAACAGTTTTTCTAAGTAATGCAACTACTGCATCTAAGAATAAATCTAATACTCTTAAAATATAAGCAAGCATATAGAAGAAACCTTTTAGAAGTGGAATATACACTAGAGTTTCTAAATCTAATACTCTTGGATATAAATCCTTATACTCATGTTTCTTACTTTCAAATACTAATCTTACTAGTAAGAAGTATACTGCAATACCAATTGCAATAGAGATTAATGAACCTTTTAAATTAGTCCAACTAAAGAAAGCGATACTATGATCTAAATGATGAACTCCAAAGAATTCGCTTGCATGATTAATTAAAGCAAGTGGAACCATATTTGGTAAAATACCAATTGCAGGAATCATAATACAAGAAAGAATTAATAAACCTTTACTTAATGGAGATAAATAATTCTTCATATTATCAAATTCTTCTTGTCTAGTTGGATGTTTTTCAACAAATAGACAAACAAATAATTTAAGCATATAAGCAATTGTTAATCCACCTGAGAATAAGAATAAGTACTCAATTGATTTAAATAAGAATAGCATTCCACCTTCTAAGTGATGATGAACAATATATTCAACGATCGCTTCATGAATCATTGTTTTAGATACGTAACCATTAAAGAAAGGAATACCCATAATACCTAAAGCACCAATTAAGAAACATACTAGAAGAAGTGGTTTCTTGCGGCCAAATCCTTGAATATCATTTAAGTTTAATGCATGTAAGTTCATTACAACTACACCCGCACACATAAATAAGACTAACTTAATAAATGAGTGGTTGATCATGTGTAAGAAAGCACCTAATCCACCTAATGTTCCATGTTCACCAAGTAATAACATAAATGCTAAACCAGTTAGTATAAAACCAATTTGTGACATTGAAGAACAAGCAAGAGTTCTTTTTAAGTTAACACTAAATAACGCTAATACTGCTCCAAGAACCATGGTAATTAAAGCAATAACCAATAAAATAGTTGCAAATTGTTCACTAGTGAAGAATAGATTACTACAAAGAACAATAATTCCAAAGACACCAGTCTTTGTCATAATACCTGATAAAAGTGCACTAGCAGGAGCAGGAGCAACTGCGTGAGCTTTTGGTAACCAAATATGAAGTGGATACATACCCGCCTTTGCACCAAATCCAATAAATACTAATAAGCCACCGACAAATACTGGAAGAGTTAGTGGTTGACCTTGAGTTAATGATTTAATTAAATCAAAGTTAAGTGTTCCAAGTTGAGCGTATAAAATAAATAAGCCCATTAATAGAATCATACCGGAAATAACAGCAATTGATAAATATGTTAAACCAGCTTTTTTACTTTCTTCTTTTTCATCATGAATGATTAATGGATAAGAACAGAATGACATAATTTCAAAGAAGATGAATGTTGTCATGAAATCTCCAGATAAGAAAACTCCCATTACACCACTTAAAGTTAATAAATAGAAGAAGTAATATCTTCCTTTATTTTGGTAATGATGCATGTATTCTTTTGAGAAAGTAATTGTTACCATCCAAAGAAATACAGACAAGAAACCGTAAATTAAATTAAAGGTTCCAACTTTAAAACTTAATCCAATACCACAAATTTTATCTAATGTGATTAAAGATGAGCTTCCTATATTAAATACAATCAATAAAATCATTGCGATTAATTCTAAAGCATTAACACTTATTGCAAAGACTTCTCTAAATTTAGGTAATTTATTACCTAAGAACCATACTAATACTCCACCTAATAGAGGGAATAAAACTAAGAATAAAACTAAAAATAAATTCATATTTCTACCCCCTTTAATTAAACAGATTCATTAGTAAGTCAACAAACCATGTTGAACTAACACCAAGAATTACACAGACTATTGCAAATACGCAAATTGGAATTAACATTTCTTTACTCTTTTCATTTGCGCGCTTATAAACTTCTTCACCAAGTTGATTTGGTTTATTTACAAATGCTTTAAATGAAATTTGTAGCGAATAAACTGCAGTCATAATTGCAGATAAAATCAAACAGATTACTCCAATTAATGAGAAAACATTACCTAATTCTAATCCCGCAGAAATGATATAATATTTAGAAACGAATCCTGCAAATAGAGGAACACCAGTAATAGAACAAGCTGCTAAAGTATAAGCAACAAATGTTAAAGGCATTTTTTTAGCGAATCCATCTAATTGATAGACATATTTAGCTTCAGAATTTTCAATAACTTCACCACATACAAAGAATAGGCAAATCTTTGTAACAGAGTGCATTACTAGATGAACTAATGCAGCAATTAAACCAATATAATTCATAAAGGATAATGCTAAAACAATATAAGATAAATTTGAAATAGTAGAATAAGCGAATCTACGTTTTAAATGTTGTTCTTTTAATGCTTTTGCAGAACCATAAATAATAGTCACACAAGCAATAATCATAACAACATATTGAATTGCTGTTCCCGCAACAAAGTAAGCACCACGATTATAGAATGTAACTCTTAATAATGCAAATAAACCTGCTTTAACAACTGCAACGGCATGTAATAACGCTGTTGTTGGAGTTGGCGCAGCACCCGCCATTGGTAACCAGAAATGAAGTGGGAAAATTGCACTCTTTACACCAAATCCGAAGAAACATAATAAGTAACCCATTTGGAATAACATATTTGCCGATGCAGTAGATCCAAATGCTAATTCAAAACTATTTGTTCCTAAGAATGAGGTAATAAGAATCATACCTACTAAAGATAAACTTGATCCAGATAATGAGAAGTAAAGGTAGAATCTACCTGCTTTTCTAGCTTCTGAAGTAGCAGGATGAACAATTAATGGTAATGTGATAAATGTCAACATTTCATAGAAACAGAACATTGTTAATAAGTTTTCAGAGAACGCTAAACCAAGAACAACACCAAATGTCATAACATAGAACATATTGTATGTTTGTTTTCTAGCATCGTGTTTCATATATCCAAATGAATACATCAAAGCAAGAGGCCAAAGAATTGAAACCATTCCCGCAAAAACTTTACCAAAATTATCAAATTTTAAACAAATTTCATAATTTTTCACAATTTCTAAAATTAAGAATTTATCTTCTTTAATTAAGAAAATTGCTAACCAAGTTGCAATTGAAGTTAATATTACAACTACGTAAGATAATATTTTTGTTAATTTAAAATTATTTTTAATTAATCCAATTAATGCTCCACCAACAATTGGTAAGAAAGCAATAATTAATAAAATCCAACTTGGCATACTATAACACCTCCCATACACTTGAAATGAATATTTCAATAATTTGAGTTGAGAAGATACCAACTACAAATACTCCAACTACAAGAATAATTAGAGGAATAACCATTAACAATGGTTCTTTTACTTTTGAAACTTCTTTCTTCTCTTTAGGGAAGAATGCTTTAATGCTTATAGATAATAAGTATACTGCTGTTAATATTGCAGAAATAAGTAATACAACCGCTCCAAAGTAATCAAAGAAAGTTAATCCACTTTCTAATGATCCAAGAGCTAAATACCATTTAGAGAAGAATGCTCCAGTTGGAGGAACACCAATTAAAGCAATTGAGAATAATGTATAGCACCACATTGTAATTGGTGATTTCTTACCAAGTCCTTCCATTTCATCAACGCTATGAATTTCAAATTCATGAATTAAATAACCTGCAACTAGGAATAATCCAACTTTTATCATCGCGTGAGATAATACATGAAGAATTGAGCCATAGAATCCTACTTCAGTTAACGAACAAATTCCAAGTAAAACATAAGATAGTTGTGAAATAGACGAATAAGCAAGTCTTCTTTTGAATGTTTTTTGTAATAACGCTAAAGTAGAACCAAGTAAAATTGTAATCAACAATAATGTTTCCCAAACATATTGTAAATATGTTCCCTTCATAAATGAGTAACCAAATGTATAAAGAACTAATCTAATAATTACAATTACACCAGCTTTAGTAATTACACCAGATAAAAGAGCACTAGCAGGACTTGGTGCAACTGGGTGAGCAGTTGGAAGCCATGCTTGTAATGGGAATACACCAGCTTTAGCCCCAAACCCAATTAATCCACATAATAATGCAATTTGAACAAAAGGTAATGCACTACTAGAAATTGTATTTAAAGAACCACCAAAAACAAATTCACCAAAGTTACTAGAAAAATGAATTCCTGCAACTACTGCAATTAAACCTAAGAATCCACCACCTAATGAGTAGAATAAATATTTTAATGCAGCACTCTTTGATTCTTTTGTTTTTGAATGCATAACAAGTGGCATTGAAGATAATGTAACTAATTCAAATACTAAATACATAGTTAATAAATTTCCTGCATAAGCTAAACCAATCATAAATGAAAGAGTTAATACTGTGTATGCATAGAATTTATTTACATTTTCTTCATGATCCATATATTTAATTGAGAAAATTGAAACTACAAACCAAATAAATGCAAATAAAGCACCAAAGATTTTACCAATTTCATCAATTTTGAATAAAATTGTTAGATCATTAGTAATTGAGAATAATCCAAGTCTTAAAGGTTGATTAACGAATAATAAGACAAACGCCAAAATAAATGTTACAGCGGTTGTAGATAATAACATAATATCTAAAACCTTTTTATTTGACTTAACAAAATATAAAGAAATTCCCATAACAATACAAAGGATAAGTGGGATTAAAATTAATACTTCCATAATTATCTCCTATCCTAATAGCCCTATTCCTTGACCAATAATTTCAATTATTGTTGAAGGGAATAAGCCTAATGCAAAAATTAAAGCGATAAATAAGCATGTAGAAACAACAAATCCTACATCATATTTATTTCTAACTAATTCAACTTCATTTTTCTTAACTGGTGAGTAAATTGTAATTACAGTTCTTAAATAATAAATTGTATTTAATAGAGTTGAACCTAATAATGCAATTACTGTAATTATTGCTCTAATTAATAACCATGGAGTTGAAATATCTACCATCGAATTAGTAATAAATAAATATTTAGAGACAAATCCTGCTAAGAAAGGACATCCTACCATTGATAAAGCACCAACTGTAAAGCCAACACCTGCTACTTTATCGACAAGACCTGCTCCTCTTAAGTTTTCAAACTTACGTTTCTTTCCAGAACAATCAATTAATCTATTTGAACAGCTAAATAACAAGGACTTACAAATTGAGTGAGTCATAATGTGGAATGTTGCAGCAATTAAACCAGCTGGACCTAAACCAATTCCTAAATAGATATATCCAATTTGAGCAGCCGAAGAATAAGAAACCATCTTATTTAATACTTTTTGTTTAATTGCAGTAACAGATCCAAAGATCATACCACAAGCACCTAAAACAAATAATACATTTAGAAGTTCAGTTTGCATAACATTGTCAATTCCAAATGCACGATAAATCATTTTAATAGCTAAAATAATATATCCTTTTGAAATTAAGCCTGAAAGAACACTACTTGCAGTTGTGGTATTTCCTCCATATGTATCACCCATCCAGAAATAGAATGGGAATAATCCTGATTTAATACCTAAACCAGTGACAATTAAAGTAAATGTAATAACTAAACCAAAATCACCTTTTCCTTGTGCAAACAAATCAGTAACAACATCTTGAATATAAGACATTGATAAATAGCCAGTTTCACCATAAAGGAAAATACAACCAAGTAAGAATAATCCTGAACCTAATAAGTTAAAGATCATATATCTTAAAGCTGCAGCGATTTGACGACCATGATTTTTAATCATGGTAATTCCAATACTTCCTAAAGTTAAGATTTCTAAGAATACGAATCCTGTAAAGATATCATCTGTATAAATGATAGAAAGAATCGCTAATAAAATTAAATTTAATAAAGTATAGAACGAATGTTCTTTTTGTTGAACAATATCTCTTTTAGTATGAAGTTTTCCAGCAATAATTGCTAAGAACATAACTGTAGGAACTAGAGTTGCTAATAAGCTTTCATATGGACCAAATCTAATTTGGTTACAGAATGGTGCGGTTAAGTGACCTAATTGGTATTCAATATAACCTTTATCCATTGTATAAATTGTCAAAATGATTCCAAATGCAGTTGCAATAACTTCATAGCATAAGGTTAAAATTCTAGAGATTTTTTCATTTAGGAAAGATGTAAGTACTGCTAATACAAATCCTAAAATGATAGTAATGAGAGGTAAATTAATAATAAAATCCATATTCTATTCCCCCTCTTCTTCATCTTTTTGAATCTTTCTAAAGATTTCATCAAGATTTAATGTATGATAACGTGAATAAAGTCTAATAGTTAAACTTAACATAATTGCAGTAACTGATACAGAAACAACAATACCAGTTAATACTAAACCAGCTGGAATTGGGTTAATAAAATCTGTATAAATATGTTCTGCATTAGGTCCACCAACTGGAGCGTCTAATCCTTCAATATAACCAATTGAAGCAAGAAGCAAATACATACCTGTATCCATGATGTTAAGACCCATGATTTTCTTCATTAAGTTTCTATTAAATAATAGGATTGAGAAGCCAATAGCAAATAATATAATTGCAACAGCTTCTAAATAACGTGAAAGAAGTAAATCCATAATTAAATTTCTCCTCTCTTAAATAATAGATAGAAGCCAAACATTGTACATGCGACAACTAATCCTACACAGCAGTTTAAAATAAAGATAAATCCGCCTGAGAAAATAGCACCAGGAATACCAAATGTATGGATAACTGGTCCATTTACAGATGTATAGAAGGAAACTGCTTTACAACCACAATAAGTTAATAATGAAACAGATGTAATTGTTTTAAATGTTTTAATATTAAATAATTTTTTAATTTTTTCTTCTCTAAATGCTAATGAGTATAAGATCAACCCTGCACCCATAATAGCCCCACCAGAGAATCCTCCACCTGGAGAAATAGATCCATTAAGAATTACATATCCACCAAATACAAAAATGATTGGAACCATAATACTTGCTCCATAACGTAAAATTGGATCATGGAATAATTTGATTTTTTCAATCTTAGGTTCATCTGGATCTTGGAATTTTTCTAAAAGAATCATAACGCAAGTTACAGATGAGAATAATACGAACGATTCACCTAATGTATCAAAAGCACGATAATCTAAAATCATACCTGTTACAAAGTTTGTCGCACCAGTTTGTTCAATACCATTTTCGATATATTCTTTAACAATTTCATTTAATGTTAAGTTATCAGCATTTGAACCAAATATTGGTAAATAAGTTACACTAACTAATAGTACAACAATTAGCATTAAGAAGCATAAAAATGCTAATCCAGCGAATAAACCATACATGATTTTTTCTTCGCCTTTTTCTACTTTTTTACGTGTTTTTGTAGGAATAATGACAATATCTTCATCAACTTTATCTTCAACGATTTCAACATCATCACTAACTTTTTCAAGAAGGTCTAAGTTTTCATCAAACAATTTATTTTTCATCTGATTCACCCTCTTCCTTTTTAGAATTAATAGAGTTTAAAGTAGTGTCGATAAGCTGCAATTTCTTTAAAGTAATAAAGAACAGAACACTAGTAATACCAGCTCCTACTGCAGCTTCTGTAATAGCTAAGTCTGGGGATTCTAATAAAATCCACACTAATGTCATAACACAAGAACTTGACATGTATACAACTACTGCCGCTAAATTGTTCTTAACAAAAGCAACAGAAATTGCACAAATTACAAGGATAACTAACAATAAAATTTTAAATACGATCATCGTCATTATCCTCCTTTATTCCTTCTAAATCATTAAGAATTTCATCTTTCAAATTCTTATCAGTAATAAATTCTAATTTTGCAATTAAGTGTGAACAAATCGGACTTGTGACCCATAATACAAATGCAATGAAAAGAATTTTAATTGAAGTAGAATCAAAGCCATTTGCAATAGCTGAACCCAAACAAATCATAAAGATTCCTAGTGAATCAAGTAATGCAGCAGAATGCATACGGTTTAATACATATTTGTATTTAAGTGATCCAACAACACCAATAGCAATTACAATTGCACCAATTAAAATAAATAATGCTGCAAAGGCAAATTGTACCCATTCCATTACTCATCACCATCCTTTTCTTTGTTTTCTTCGTATTTGTTAACAAATACGTTTGTCAAAACTACAACGGCAATAAATGAAATAATAACATAAATTAAACTCATATCTAAAAGAAAACTCTCTTTTAAATAAATAGTTAATAATACAATACATGAAACTACACATGTACCAACCATATTTACAGATACAATTCTATCTGTTAATCTAGGTCCAATTATCGATTTAATAATTGCGGTCATAATGCTTAGCGCTAAAATAATTAGAGCTGAGGTAATTAAAATTTCATAAGCTAATTCTATAGTCATATTATTTTTTACCTCCTTCAATTCGTTTGATGATTCTAACTAATTGTGAATCTTCAAAGCCTTCGATAAACTCTCTTTTTAAGCAGTGAACGATATACTTATCATCTTGTAATGAAATTGTGATAGTACCAGGAGTTAATGTAATTGCATTAGCAAGCATTACTCTAAGTAACTTCGATTTAACTGGTAGGTTAAAGGTAACAATTTCAGGTTCAGGTTTATCTTTTCTACTTAAAATTATTTTTAAAACTTTTATATTAGCGATAATTACTTCTTTAATTAGCACTAGGAAATATAAAAGTATCCATAATACATTCATAGAAATTCTTAAATCTCTTTTAAATGTGATTGGTGTAAATTTAATAACAAATAAATAAACTAAGGAACAAACAAATAATCCAAATAAGACAATTTCTAAGAAATAAATATCCCAAGCGTAGTAGTTATTAAATAGCAACCATATTAAAAATAATAAAATAAACACTACAATCCCTTCTTTCCAATTAACTAATTTTAACACTATTTATATATATTTCAACCTAATTAAAAATTTTAATTGATATTTTTTTATCAAAAATAAAATAACAGAATATTTTTAAAAAAACTTTGTTTTAAAAATAAATTTTTAATGTATTTAGTAAATAATAGTGTTATAATTGTTCCGTTAAGAAGAGAGGAAGAGAAAAATGATTTTATTTAGATCTGTCGGTCGTAGACACTTAGATGGTCATAAAGAACTATCAAAGCATTCTGAAATCATTCACTTAGATTCTAAGAAGGGTTCTAAAGTCTATTTTCCTACTATGGCTCCAAATAACACAGCAATCAAAGTTTTAGTTGCTCCTGGAGACAAAGTTAAGGTTGGACAAAGAATTGCTGAAAGAACTGACTTCTATGTTCCTATTTACTCATCAGTCTCAGGAACAGTATTAGAATTTGAAAATGTATTCAGTACAAGTGCTAATAGACCAACCAAACACATCGTTATTGAAAGCGATGGTCTAAACACTCCAAGTGATCCATTAAAAACTGTTACTCTTGATAGCACAAAAGAAGAAATCTTCGAAGCTATTAAAGAAGCTGGATTAGTTGGTTTAGGTGGTGCTGGGTTCCCTACTTATGTAAAATACAATAACCCAAAAGGTATTCACACATTATTAGTTAATGGTGTTGAATGTGAACCATTCCTTACTACAGACTTCGTAACAATGAAGGATAATGTAGAAGACTTATTAAATGGTTGTGAATTATTAATGAAAGCTAGTGGTGCAGAAAAAGCAATTATCGCTATCAAAGTTCACAAAGAAGAAGTTAGAGATGCAATTCGTGCTCAACTAGATTCACATCCAAACGTTGTTGTTCAAGAAGTCCCAGATGTTTATCCAATGGGATGGGAAAGAACATTAATTAAAGAAGTATTCCATAAAGAATACGATCGTTTACCAGGTGAAATTGGTGTTGTAATCAGTAATGGTCAAACAGTTATTTCAATTGGTAGCGTACTTTTAAAAGGTCATCCAATTTCAGAAAGAACAATTACAGTTTCTGGTGACGCAGTCTTAAATCCTACTAACGTAGTTTGTAAAATTGGTACATTAGCAAAAGAATTAATCGATGCAGTCGGTGTTAACCACGAATTAGATATCAACTTAATTCCAGGTGGACCAATGTGTAGTAAAGCAGTAAACACTGATTTATTCCCTATGTATATGCAAATGGGTGCATTAACAATCCTTAAAGCAAAAACATATAAGGAAGAACCATGTTTAAGATGTGGAAGTTGTACACATCACTGCCCTGCTGGATTACAACCAGTTGAAATTAGACGCGCTTTAAAAGCAAAAGATTATGACAGAATGATTAAATTAAATGTTATGTCTTGTGTTGAATGTGGTATGTGTTCATATTCATGTCCTTCAAGAATCGAATTAACAGATGCAATGAAGAACGCTAAAACAGTAACAAGATTTAAATTATCACAAAAGAAATAAGGAGGAAGAACAAAATGGCATATAAAACAAATTCAGCTCCTTATTTAAGGACTAAAAAATCAACATTACAAATCATGATCGAACTTGGTATTGCTCTTGCAATCGTATGGTTAGCAGCAGTAGTTACTTCATTTATTAAATTAGGTGCTGGTTATGGTTTAAAATCAATCTTATTAATGGTTGTTGCTCTTGCTGTTACAGCAGGTTGCGATGCAATCAATACTGTATTAACAAATAAGAAAGATAAAACATTATTAAAGAAAATTGGTTATGATGTCATTCATAACTATTCATGGATTACAGCAATTATCTTCACATTATGTTGCCCAGTTTGGACAAGCTACTATGTAATTGTTGTTGGTTCAATCTTCTCAACTGTTATCGCTAAATTGGTATTTGGTGGTTTCGGCAAAAACATCTTCAACCCTGCTGCAATGGGTAGAATCTTAGTTCAATTATGCTTCGATATGTCTGCTCCTAAAGATGTAACTGCAGGTTTAGATGCAACAACTGGTGCAACATTAACTGGTGTTGTAAATTCTTCACAACAATGGTTAGGTAGCTTCGCACTTGAAGGATATTCAATGATGGATATCTTATTAGGTAACTATTTTGGTACAATGGGTGAAACATTCACTATCCTTATTATTATATTAGGTGTTGTACTATCAATCAGAGGTGTTATTAACTGGAGAGCTCCTGCTTTCTATTTAGGAACAATCGCTGTTACTTCATTATTAATTGGTTTAATCTTAGGATTTGAAAACCCATTATTATATGTTGTATTCCACGTTGGTTTAGGTGGCGCTGCATTCGGTGCTGTCTTCATGTTAACTGATCCAGTTACAACTCCAACTTCTCCATTTGGAAACTGTTTAGTCGGTACAATTGCTGCTTTATTAACTATGTTAATAAGAATTTGTACAAATGGTGCTGAAGGTGTTGTTTACTCAATCGCAATCGTTAATATGATTTCTCCATCACTTGATTCATTAATCACAGGTAAGACTGGAGATAAACAATTAAGAAAATCATTAGTTACATTTGGTACATCAGCTGCTACAATCGCTGCTGTAGTATGTGCTGCTTGGTTCACAAACGGTGGTAAAGAAGTCAATACAATTAATGGTATTGGTAGACAAGAATATGATGAATTAGTTGCAACAACAAATTATGGATTCATGGAAGAAAATAACTATGAATTCGCATTATATGAAGGAAATACTCCTTCAACTGCATTACCAACAGTTGGTAATTTACAATCAATCTACTCAATTGTAGATGAAAACGGAAACCAAGTTGCTGTTGTCTATAGTGTTGCAGGCGAATTCTCAATTGATATGGCTGGTCACTCATCTCACAGCAAAACAACATTACTTGTTGCTATTTCAACTGAATCAGATAAAGTATTAGGTATCTCTATCGGTAAAGGTGGATTTGCTGGTGCTGCTTATGGTTCTAAAGTAAACGAACAATTATCAGGATACGATTACGCTAATAGTGATTTCACTACAGATACAACTATTACTGCTGCAGGAAATACTGGTGTAACATATTCTATGAACGGTATTCAAGAAATCGTTAAATCAGCTTGCGAATTACACGTAAGCTTAGGAAATTAATAGGAGGATATGAAATATGAATAAAATGATTAAACTTCCTATTTTCTTAGGAACAGTTGGATGCTTATGTGGTGGCGTTCTTGCTGTTACAAATTATTTCACAAAAGATGCTATTGCTAAAGGTGAATTCGATAGAGCTAATGCTGCTTACTTTACACACTTTGAAAACTATGCAGCTCGTTCAGAATTAGCAATTCCTGAAGCTTTAGCAAAAATTGGTGTTACATTAAAAGAAGAAATCTTCTCTGATGCTGATAAAACAACTTCAATCGGTTATGTTTATACATGTTCAGTAGTAGGTTTTGCTGGTAAGTCAACACCTATTAAATTCACAATTTCATACGCTGAAGGTAAGATTAATAACTATGTTCCATTAAGTCATGGTGAATCAGCTCAAGGTGCTAAATTTATGGATTGGTTAAGTGCCGACAAAAATAACATTAACAACTTAGAAGCTGGTAAAGCTCAAACTGGTTCATCTGTAACTTACCAAGCAATTAGTAACGCTGTAACTGCTTGTACTACAGATTATTTAGCAGCATATAACAAATAGGAGGCCGTGAAGATGAAAAACAAATTAAAAATATTCTTAAATGGCCTTATCTACGAAAATCCAATTCTTGTAATTTTCTTAGGTATGTGTCCTGCTTTAGGTACAACTAACACAGTTGAAAACGCTGTTTACATGTCTTTATGTGTATTTGGCGTATTATTATTCTCTAACATTATTATTTCAGCAATTAGAAAGATTGTTCCAAACGAAGTTAGAATTCCAGTTTACATCATCATCATTGCTACTTTAGTTTCAATCGTTGATATGTTATTCCATGCTTTCTTACCATATGATGTATATCAATCACTTGGTTCATTCATTTCATTAATCGTTGTTAACTGTATCATTCTTGGTAGAGCTGAATCATTTGCTTCTAAAAACAATGTAACTGATTCTATCGTTGACGCAGTTGGTTATGCAGCAGGTTTTGCTATGGCAATTATCATTGTTGCATTCTTCAGAGAATTATTAGGAACAGGTGCTTTATCTTGGGCTGGTAATTCAGTACAAATTATTCCTGCAGACTATGCAATCAAAGAATTTGCAAAGAACACAGGTGCATTTATCACATTAGGTCTTGTTGTTGCAGCATACACAGTTATTATGAATGCTGTTAAACAAAAAAAGGCTAGTAAATAAGGAGGGATAGAACAATGGAATTATTCGGTATTGCTTTCACTGCTTTATTAGGTAGTAATATTATCCTCTCTAGATTCTTAGGTATTTGTCCTTTCTTAGGGGTTAGTAAAAAAACATCAAGCGCAGTAGGTATGGGACTTGCATTAACTTGCGTAGTCGTATTATCCGCAATCATTTGTTTCTTCTTAGACAAATTATTAGTCGCTTTAGGATTAGCTAGTTATCTAGAATTAATCGTATTTATTTTAGTAATTGCTTCATTTGTTCAATTATTAGAATTCTTCTTAAAGAAATATGTTCCAAGTCTTTATAAAGCTCTTGGTGTATATCTTCCATTAATTACAACAAACTGTGTTGTATTACAAGTTTGTTTAGACTTAGTTTCAAATGAATATAACTTATTACAAACAATAGTTTATTCTGCATCAATTGCTGTTGGTTATATGTTAATCATTGTTATCTTCTCTCATATCAGAACTAGATTAGATAATCAAGAAATGCCAAAAGCATTTAAAGGTAGCGCTATTGCATTAATCACTGCTGGATTAATGGCTATGGCATTCTACGCTTTCAGCGGATTTTCATTCTAATGTATTTATTAATTAGTGAAACAGGTAAATTACTTGGTTCGATTGGTGTAGTTGTCGTATGCGTCTTTCTATTTGTTGGTACTTATCTATTAAATAAGAAAACCAAGAAACCAGAAGGATGTATCGACCCATCAGAATATTGTGAAGGTTGTTCACTAACCTCATGTTCACATCATCCAAGTAATCAACCAAACGAAGAAAAAGAAGGAGAAAAGGAAAATGATTGAGATTTTAATCGCAATGGCTGTTACTTTAGGTATCTCAGGCGTTTTAGGACTAGTTCTTGCTCTTGCAGATAAATTCTTAAGAGTTGAAGAAGATCCAAGATTAGAAGCAGTAACAAATATGTTACCAGGCGCTAACTGTGGTGGCTGTGGCTATCCTGGATGTTCAGGATTTGCTAACGCTTTAGTTACAAAACAAGTTGCTACTCTTGCTCCATGTAGAGTTGCAAAAGCAGAAGCTAAAGAAGCTATTAAAACATATTTACATGAAACACCTGGTCCTGATGGAACTACTGTTGAAGTAAAATAAAATTTTACAGGTGGCATATATGTATATGTCACCTTTTCATATAAAATATAAAGAATATAATTTTGTTTGTATTTTGTATGGAATTATTAAAGGAGAGATTATGAAAAAAATAAGTAAACTATCATTATTGTTAATGACATCGCTATTAGTTTCTTGCAATAATTCTTCACCTACTGGTGAATGGATTACTTTTTCATCATCCACAACTTTTATTACCACTACTAAAAATACTGTAGTCTTCCCTTTTAATACCGTCATGAGCGTCCTTTATTATAAAGAATTTAATAATAAAGAAATAAGTGAAGATTTTTATACAAATCTAGAAACATTATTTTTAGATAATGTTGTTGATTTACATAAGAAAGTGGATCGCCACCATTATTACTATGATAAAGATGAATCTACTATTGTAACTAATATTAAAACTGTAAATGATTCTTATGCAACAGGAGAAGAAATATTCTGTTCTGAAGAACTTTATAACTTACTAAAATTAGGACACAAATTAACTTTAGAAACAAATGGATTATTTAATTTCTATATGGGTCAACTAACTTCTTATTGGGATTATGTTTTAGAAGAAGTAAGTTATGATTCAAATATGTTATATGAATTAGATCCTTATTTCTCTTCTTCAAGTCAAGGAATTGTAAATGATTTAAAACTTAGCTCTCCAACATTAAAAGATATTGAAAACATTATGACTTTTAATGATGAAAATAAAAGTGTTATATTTAATGCCATTGAAGATTTAGATGGATATGAAAGAAGTCAAAATAATTCACAATTCCGCCCTATTATTACTTCTGGAGGTATTGCTAAAGGTTATGCTACCGATATTATTAAAGACATTTTAGTAAGTAATGGATATACTAAAGGATTTATCAATTCAGGCTCTAGTTCAATTACTTCCCTTTCTAAATTTGATTATGTAGAACCATATTATCAAAATATGAGTATTACAGATCCTAGAACCGCGAATGGATTCTTAAGAGAAGTCGCAGTTACTATTAAACTATATGAAGATTACTCTTTATCTACATCCGCTAATTATACTTCTGATAAATCATATTACTTCACTACTGAAGATAATAAGCGTATTTATCGTCATCATATTATTAATCCTTATACTGGAGAATCTTCTTTACATCATGCAAGTGTTACATTAATATCAAATACATTCACTAATGGTGAATTAGATGCTTTCTCTACTGCCTTTGTAAACGCTAGTATTGAAGAAAGTAGAACTTTAAGAGAAACATTACTATCACTTTATCCAAATCATGACTTAAGTTATGTAATTATGGATGTTGATAATAATGATAATATGCATATCTATATTTCAAATAGTTTAAAAGAAAATACTGAAGTTAAAGGAGAAAAAATAACAATTACCTATGAATAAAAATTTCACATTAAAATTTAAAATTCATGATATTTTTGTCATTGCTATTAGTTTACTACTAGCAATTGGTTTTCTTGTGGGAATTTTATTATATAATCAATCATTTAACTCTAAAGATCATCGCTATGTTAATATCTATCATCAAAATCAAAGATTAGATAAATATACTATTGATTTAAATACTCTTGAAGAAACTCAAATTATCACTTTAAAAAAAGAAGACTATCCTAGATTAATCAATGACTTTGTCATTGAACTTGATAAAGAAAAAGGAGTTAGAGTTAAAGAAGTAGAATGTTATGATAATACTTGTTTCAAACAAGGATGGGTTAATATGGTTAATCTCCCAATTGTTTGTATTCCTAACGATGTAAGAATTGTAATTAGCGCTTCTTTACAAAATTCTGGTGACATTATTGTATATGGAGGTAGTAAATATGAAGAAAACTCATACTAATAACGCCTCGACAATAAGAAAGATGACTCAACTTAGTTTATTTTTAGCAATTGGAATTATTTTAAATATAGTTGAATCTATGATTCCTCTACCAATTGCAATACCCGGGGTAAAACTAGGTTTAGCCAATACGATAGGACTAATAGTTTTATATTATTACTCTCCTAAAGAATATTTATCCATTGGCTTTTTAAGAGTTCTACTAGTTGGTTTACTACGAAGTGGTATATTCTCAATAAGTTTCTTCTTATCATTCTCAGGATGGCTAGTATCAAGTCTAATAGCATTAATTCTATATAAAACTAAATTATTCTCAATCTATGGATTATCTTGTTCTAGCGCAGTATTCCATGGTGTTGGCCAAATGATAGTCGTAATGATAATTTATAACTCCTATGGCTTAATTATGTATCTACCGGTATTAATGATTACTGGAGTCGTAACTGGAATGTTAACTTCATTTGCCTCTTCACTAGTTTTATCTAAATTAGATAAACATATTAAATTTGTCGCTCCTGTTAAAAACTAAAACGCTTCTTAATTGAAGCGTTTTTATTATGTATAAAAAAAGACGAAGATTAACTTCGTCTTAAATTTTAGTTATTAATATACTAATTAAGCAACGTCTGCTAATGGAGCATATTTAACAGCTTTTGCATAAGCA
The DNA here is from genome assembly GCA_015059045.1 of Erysipelotrichaceae bacterium. Taxonomy (GTDB): domain Bacteria; phylum Bacillota_I; class Bacilli_A; order RFN20; family CAG-449; genus UBA3210. Next base: position 40,966 of record SVBD01000001.1, on the reverse strand, counting down.
GCTAAGTATGAAGAAGCTGTCATTGTACAACCAGCTAAAGCACCTTCGCCTTTAACTAATGCTGTAATTTCAGCTTGTCCTAAACCTACAACTGCAGCATCTAATACTTCAGCTTGTTGGTACCATTCACCTTTTTCTAATGGTGAAGCAACTTGCATTGCATAAGCATCTTTTAATACTTTCTTAGATTTTAATACACCGTTTGTTAAGTATTTAGAAGATGTATCTCCACTTAAAGCACCATCTTCAGCGATTGCAACTGGGTAAACAACTTGGTCGAATGTACCAGCAACAACTTTGCCATCTTTAACCATAGCACCAGCAACAACTACGTCTAATTCTTTTGTTGGGTTACCATAGTTATAAGCTAAACCTGATTGTAAAGCGATACCAGCTTTAGCGCCTTCAACTACATCATATGTTGTAGTTGTTCTGTTGTCATAAGCACATTGTAATGCATCGATGAATGCATCAACTGTAATTGTAACAGATGTTGTTAAGTCAGCGTGAACAGCTGTACCATGTCCAGCACCTTCTGGGATTGCAGCTCTTACTTCTGCAACAGTTTTTCCTACTGTCCAATCAGCAAATGCTTCGATTTGTTCGTCAACTTCTTTACCAATTCCTGAAGAACCTTTCATAGCATAAGCATCACCTAATTCTAATTTAGATGTAACGCTGTAAGAAGAATCAACGTTTGTGTTTGTTAAAGCTAAACCTGTTTTTTCTTCATTAGATGTGAATTTTAATTGAACTACGTCTAAACGAGCATCAATAATTTTTCCATCTTTGTCGAATGAAGCGAATGCTGCAGTTAAATCTAATTGTGCACCAGCAGTTTTAACTGAGAAAGCACCATTATAACCAACACCAACTGTCATTTTTGCTGCTTCTTTATTGCCACAAGATACCAACGAACCTGAAACTAATAATGCAGCAGCTAATAATAATTTACTTTTTTTCATTTAAGTCTACCTCCTATTTAATTTAGACCATAGTAATAATAGCAAATAAATATTTTTTTATCAATATGTTTTTTACAAAATAATATAAAATATTAAATTTACTACAAAACTTATTATTTGTAATTTATTTTGCACTAGAAAATGTCTTAATAGTTAAATTATTTAATCTTTCTAAATCATAATGATCTAATATTATATTCTCATCTAAAATCGATTCATCATTCTTATTTATAATAAATTCATCATAACGATTTAATTCATCTAAATGAGAAACTAGACTTTGATCTTTTAATGAAATATTATTTACCAAATCAAACCTACTATATAGCACATTATCTTGAATAGATAATTGATTATCTTTAGGAGTAAATACAATTTTAGAATTAACAATTTGAGCTTCATTTACCTCATAAACAATCTCATCAGTAAATGATTTAGCTATTTTATTATCATCTTCTACAATACCTTGAAATATTATACTTGCACTTACGCCTTCAGAGTTTTTTCCAAATGTAGATGAGAATGCCAACCCAACTTTAGCGCTTTCTTTTAATTTAAATTGATTTGATTCTTTACTTAAAGCATTATTAATTGCATCATTATAATTTGTTACATCAATATTAATATCCGCGAGAGTTGGAAGTTGATGCTTAAACATAAAGATTTCATCAATTGTTTTTCTTTTACAAAAACTAGCGTATTTCTCTATGTCTTTGTCAAAGCTTTCTTTTGTAAGAGGATTATTAACACCAAGTTCTCCTAGTTCAATATATGATTTAACTTCACCATCAATAACCGTATTACCAATTGGTTTATAAATAAATGTATAATCAGTTTTTACATTTACACCTAAAGTAAATTTAACGCTATCAAACATAATATCTTTAACTATTCCTCTAGAATCTAAAATCATTGATACTGCATCAACTTGAATGAAATTGCTTGTAAAATCATTTTGTGAAGCATAAGTAGTTTTATATCCCAAAGCAAAAGTATACTTTTCAGCGATGCCACAAGAAGTAGTCACTATTGGAGTAGAAACAATAGATGTAAATAATAAACATTTTAATATTTTATTCATAATACAACCTCATGTATTTATTTTCTCAAACCAAAATCCATTTATCAACTATTGATAAGAAAAAAGACAATCATTTCGATTGTCTTAACTTCTAATAATGGCGACCTTGGACGGATTCGAACCGGCGACCTACGGCTTAGAAGGCCGTTGCTCTATCCAGCTGAGCTACAAGGCCAGCGTGTTTATTGTATCACAACGATATTAAAATGCAAACATTTTTTAATAATTTTTTAAAATAAAAAAGCCAGATATATTATAATCAATAATCCGGCTAAAATTATTATAGTTTTACTTCATTAATCACGGTAGAAGATACAGAATAATCTTCTAATTCATATACCCCATCTACTTGAACGCTTTCCCCTTCTAGGTTAAATGATACTAATTGATCTTTGCCCATTAATTCTAAAGACATATTAACTAAATCAAACAAATCTTTACTGACGTAATTTTCATCTGTAAGAGAAGTAGAATTTACTTTTAAAATAAAATCTTCATTTGCTTCTTGCATATTTTCAATTCCTTGATATAAAGAAACTTGCCTTAATAACGAATCAGATCTAAATTTTCTTTTTATCCCATTTACAAAAGTGATATTATCACTTTCACCTTTATCGCAATATAAAGTAACTGGGACTAAATAACTAGTTTCTTTATCGTATTGTCTTTTACCAAAGACAACAACTTTTTCTTTGTTTCTCATATCTTTAATACTAGCGATTTCATTATTTATTCCAAAGGAATAATCTAATGAACTTGGTATTGGTATTTGATTATAATAATTTACTTCTTGTCCTTCTACAAATAATTTAATTTCTTCAATTTCTTCAAATTGTAAAAATGTTAATGTCAATGCTTCAATAACGTTAACATTATTAAATTCAGTTTGGAAAAATTCTTCACTCATATTAAGTTCTAAAACTTTATTTTCTAAATTAAAACTTTTTAGTTTTGTATTTTCATTAATAAAACCTGATACATAAGTGGAATTTGCTTTAGATGTTGTTTTTAACATATCAAATACATCAACAATTTCTTGTTGTAAAGTTGTTCTTTGTTCCATCGTTACTGTAAGAGGGATTGTATAATTATCAGAAGAAACTAAGAAGATTTTTCTTTTTACTCCACTTGTAGTAACTACAAGAACATCTTCCACTTTATGATTTTTGTTATTATAATCTCTAAAACCTAAAATTACTCCAGAAGTAATTGCTAAAACTGGAAATAAAATAATTGTCGTGTACTTTATAATTCTTTCTTTTTTAGATAAAGATCTTTTTTGTTTTCTTTCTTTTTTTGAACCAGTAATAAAATAAACTGAAAACTTACTTTTTAGTTTTTTAAAAAATTTTCTCATATATTTACCTCAGTTAAGTATATATGAGTTAATAAATTTTAATTCCTACTTTTATATATTTTTTTATTTCTAAATAATCTTTCTCTTTAACATAAATATTTAATTCTTTAGATGATTCGATACCATTAAATATTTGTTCTTCGTTAGAAATATAATTAACTTTAAAAATTTCTAATAAATCTTTTATCAAATGGTAATGAGTGCATCCTAAAATTATTTTTTCGTTTTTAATGAAATTAATAAATTCAATTATTTTATATAAATTATTATCTGTAATATATTTAGCAAGATTATTTCCATTTATAGAATTATCAATATTATTTGATAAACTAGGGGTACATAGTAATTTAAATTCCTTTTTATCTTTAATATTTTCTTCTAAAATTGTTTTTACCTTTACTTTTGATTCTATTTGATTTTTTAAAAATATTCTAGAAATTGTATTACAACATATAAATAAGTAATCGAAATCATTATTTTCTACGTATTTTATTACTTTTTTTAGTATTTTTAGTAATTCTTCATCACATTTATCGCCATAAGGAAAGTTATTATCATCAATATATAAATAATAATCATTGTAGATTTTCTTTCTTAATATTACTTTTAAAAATGGAATTACTCCAATACCTGAATCATATAGACATATTTTCATATTATAAATATATGGTGAAATAAAATAAAACAACCAAATTTTTGGTTGTCTTAAAGAGTTAATTCATTCATTCGTAATAATTCACAAACTGCTTGGGCTCTACCTTTGACTGATAATTTACCCATTACATTAGATATATGATTACGAATTGTTTTTTCAGATACATAAAGTATATTAGCGATTTCGCTTGTAGATTTATTTTGAATTAACAACTCAAATATTTCTTTTTCTCTTTTAGTTAAAATTGATGACATAAATTTATCCTATTACAATATAGAATATGCGAGAAATAAATTTAGGTTATTTATTTAATTTATTCTTAATTTCAAGAGCGATATTTAAAGGTACAATAGTTTGAAGTTCTTCTACACTTGCTTTATTTAAATCTTCCTTAGTAGGATATGCTTTTAACAAACTTTCTAAACGTTTTTTACCAAGTCCTTTAATTTCATCTAGGAATGAAGAAGTAATTCCTTTACTTCTCTTATTTCGATGAGTACTAATTGCATAGCGATGAACTTCATCTTGCATTCTAACTAGCATTAAGAAAAGACGTGACTTAGGTTCAATATTATACATCTCACCTTGATAAATTAATCCCGATGTATGATGCTTATCATTTTTATAAAGACCCGCTACAGGAATATCTAATCCTAAATTATCAATAACCTCTAAAGCGACATTAATTTGATTTTGACCTCCATCAACAATAATTAAATCAGGCATATCTTTATTCTCTAAAATTAATCTAGAATATCTTCTAGTTAGTACTTCTTCCATTGATTTTAAATCATCTTTTCCTTCAGATTCTTTAATATTGTATTTTCGATATAAAGAAGGTGCTTTATTTCCATTTTTAAAAACAACCATGGCTCCAACTGGATAACTTCCTTGTAAATGTGAATTATCAAATAATTCAATATGTAGAGGAATCTTAATATTTAATAAATTTCCAAGTTCTTCTAATAATGAAAGAGAATCATCTTCAAGTCTTGCTGTTAAGAAATGTTCATCTAGCCCCTTTTTCGCGTTTTCTAGAGCGATTAATAACATATCCCTTTTACTTCCTCGAGAAGGTGAAATTACCTTGCTCTCAAGTAAATATGAAAGATCCTTAGCAAGTTCCTTATCTGCAATAATTATTTCTTTAGGCATTTCATGATTAATATAATATTGGAAAACACTAGAAATGATTTCTTCTTTTTCTTGATCGAATATTTCTTGAACAAATAAATTCTTTCCAAGTAAAATTCCTTTTCGATAAGTCATAATGCATAAAGAAAAATAACCTTCTCTAGAACTACTTGCGATAATATCTCGATCAATGTGATCTTGCATCATTATCGCTTGCTTCTTATTTATTTCTTCAATCGCATCAAGAATATTTTTCATTTCTAAAGCTTTTTCAAATTCTAAATTTTGGCTGTAAAGATTCATCTTCTTCAAAACTTCACTTTTAACTTTGCTAGTATCCCCATTTAAGAATTTAGTAATTTTATCAGTAAGTTCTAAATATTCATCTTGATTTATTTTGTTAATACAAGGACCTAGACAATTGCCTAAATGATAATATAAACAAGGTTCCTTTCTCAATGTTTGACATTTTCTTAATGGGAAAAGCTTATTTAATAAGTCAATAGTGGAGTATACTGCTTTTGAATTTGGATATGGACCAAAGTATTTAAAATTCTTATCATTATCCTTATATGCAATTTTTAAAAATGGATCATTTTTCTTTTTTAAAGCAATATAAGGATAAGATTTACCATCTTTTAATAACACATTGTATTTTGGATAATATTTTCTAATTAAATTTATTTCTAATAATAATGCTTCTTTTTCACTTAAAGTTTCAATTGTATCAAAATCATTAATTTCTCTAACCATACGAAAAACTTTACCTTCTTGAGGTCTTAGAAAGTATTGTTTAACTCGATTGATTAATGATTTTGCTTTACCCACATAAATAATTGTACCTTTGATATCTTTCATTAGATATACGCCAGGTTTAGAGGTAAGTAAATCAATTTTAGCTTTAATTAATTCATTCATTTAAAATATACCACCGTTGCGCCAACGCCACCTTCTCCAAGGCCACCAAGACGATATGACTTTATTTCTTTTCTTCGATTTAAATAATTATGAACTGCTTCTCTTAACGCTCCAGTTCCTGATCCATGAACAATTCTTACTTCTTTATATCTTGCCACAATGGCATCATCAATATATTTATCAAGTTCCAAAAGAGCTTCTTCAACTCTTAAACCGATTAAATTGCATTCTAATTTAACAATTTTTGTAGTTTTAAAAAGTGAAGTAGTTTGAACTTTTTTTACTTTCTTTTTAGGGAAGTATCTTTCTACTTGTGACAATTTAACATTTAAATTCATTCCTTGTTCACTAATTAAAGAAATCTTATCCCCTTTGATTCTAATTACTTTTCCTGTAATATCAGAATCGATAATTCTTACGTAATCATTTACATTGATCACTTTGCTAATTGATTCTTCCTCTTCTTCTATAGAAGAAAGATCATCAAGTTTCTTTTTGGAAGCAATTACTTCGTGCATTTTATAAGAAGATGACTTTTTAAATTCATCCATAATTTCTTCAATTTCTTCTTTAGCTTTTTGAATAAGTTTTTCTTTTTCCTTTTCACTTTCCAAGAAGATTTTATTCTCTAAACGCTTATATTTTTCGATTTCTCTTTCTAATTCGATATTTCTTTTATCTAGTTCTTCTTCTTTTCTAAGAAGTTCCATTTTAATAAATTCGTTTTCTTCAAGTCTTTGGTTTAAAAGTGCAAGAGTGACTTCTTTATCAGATTTTACTTTATTTTCTAAATATTCTTTAGATAAAGAAATAACATTTTCTTCTACACCCATTCTTTGACTTAATTCAATTCCATATGATTTACCTGCAACTCCCAAACGAAGATGGTAAGTAGGAACAATATTCTCTTCATCAAATGCCATTGAAGCATTTAATATATATTCATTTTCTAAAGCAAAAGATTTTAATCCTTCATAATGGCTTGTAAAAATACCAAAACAACCTAAATTGTTAAGATGAGTAATAACACCTACACCTAAAGCTTCTCCTTCTAAAGGTGAAGTTCCTGTTCCAAGTTCATCTAAAATTACTAAAGAGTCTTTAGTAACTTCATCTAAAATTTCTTTTAAATTTTTAATATGACCTGAGAAAGTAGATAAATTATCCATTAATGATTGATTATCACCCATATCAACAAAAATCTTATCAAAGAAACATAAATTAGCCTTTTCACTTGTTGGCAAAGCAAGTCCACATTGATTCATAATAACAAGTAAGCCAATAACTTTTAAACAAACTGTTTTACCACCAGCATTAGGGCCAGAAATGACCATAATCTTTTGTTTATCTAAAAAGAATGAATTACTGACTACTTTATCTTTATCAATTAAAGGATGGCGAGCATTTTTTAAATATATCACTCTTTCATTAGTAATATTTGCTACTTCCGCTTTAATATCTAAAGCATAATTAGCCTTCGCTAAAAGGAAATCTAATCTATTAACAATATCAATGTTAGATCTTAATGGTTCAATATATTTTAAAGTATAAATAGAGAGCTCTTTAAGAATTCTTTTAATTTCTTCATACTCTTTTTCTTTTAATCTGGCGATTTTATTATTTGATTCTAAGATTTCAGTTGGTTCAATAAAAACCGTTAATTTACTATCTGATTCATCTACAACAATTCCACTTACAGAATTTTTATAACTGGATTTAACTGGTAATACATAAGAAGAATTTCTCATTGTATATTTTTCACTATTTAAAATATCTTTATATCTTAAAACAAGAGAATTAATTAATTTACTTTGTCCTTGTTCTTCATTTCTTAAATTACGTCTAATACTTCTTAATTCACTTGAAGCATTATCAGAGATTTGTAAATCTCTAGTAATAATGTGATCAATTTGATTCTTTAATGAAGGAATAGAAATTAAATTTGATAGCATTTCCATGATTAAAGGATATTTATCATCTTTAGATGATTCTTCTTTTAAAATATCAACGTTTTCTAAAAGGGATGATATTTGATAAAAGAACTCAATTGATCCTACTCCATCTTTAGTAAGTGAAATTAATTGATAGACTATATCATTATGAGGATTAATAACAAGTGAACGATATTTTAAAGTATATGAAATCATTTCTTCTAAATAACTTAATTCTTTCTTAAGTTCTTCTGAAGAAGTAAACATTTCTAGTTCTCTAATTTGTCTTAAGGCAACTTCACCTTTAACATATTTTTCTAAATTTTCTTTGATAATATCAAATTCAAAGGCTTTATAAATATCTTTCACCATAATCACCTAATTATATTTATACCAAAAAACATTAATTAAATTAATAGATTTAATAAATGTTCTAATAATTTAAATTATCTTTTAGTAGTGAGAATAAAAGTGATACAATAGAAACAGGTGAAAAAATGGACTACGTAACTTTAAAGATTACTCAAGAAACATTAGAAAAGATGGAAATCTTCTATAAGGAAGATCTAGTTTTTGATGTGGGTGAATATATCTTATGGAAAACTAAAACCATTGATGATGTTGTTATTACCATTTACTCTTCTAAAAAAGGATTAAAAGCTGTTTTTTCTGGAGCAAATGCATTAAATGAAGCGTTAATTTGGGATGTAACTGCAACTATTAATCCTAAAAAGGAAAAGATTGATTATTATTGGTTAAATGTTAATAATCAAATTGGTTCTGATGAAGTAGGAACTGGTGATTTCTTTGGTCCAGTAATCGTTGTTGCTTCTTATATTAAAGAAAGTGATATCGACTTATTAAAGGAATTAAAAGTTAATGATTCAAAAAAATTAACTGATGAAAAGATTTTAGAAATTGTTCCTTCTCTTTTAGATAAAGTCGTATTTTCTAAATTAACATGCACGAACGATAAATATAATGAGTTAGTAAATAATGGTTATTCTATGAATAAAATTAAAGCCCTATTACATAATAAAGCTTTACTAAATGTCAAAGAAAAAATAAAAGAAAATGATACTCCTTGCTTTATTGATCAATTCTGTGAGGTAGATAAGTATTATGAATATCTTCAATATGAAGAAAAAGTTGTAACTAAAAATATTACATTTAAAACTAAAGGTGAATCTTGGTATCCTTCAATTGCAGTAAGTTCAATGATTGCTAGATACTGTTTCTTAAAAGAAATGAAAGTATTAAATGAAAAATATCAAATGGATATTCCAAAAGGTGCATCTACAAAAGTAGACGAATTCACTCAAGAATTTATTAATAAATTCGGAAAAGAAGAATTATCTCACATTTGTAAAATTAACTTCGTTAATTATAAGAAAACTGTCTAATTATCCTTTCCTCCTTATTGCTACATATTAATAATAATTACATTTTTATATCATAATTTAATCTATAATTCTTACATCAATTGTAGAAGGTATTTCTATGTTTTTAATTTTATTTTCAATTTCCGACAAATATTTGCCTTGTTTTTTAATATCATTTAGCAATTGATTATTTTGATTTATGACATTATTATAAAAATTATTTCTTTTTTTATTTAATTCTTCCATAGTATTCATATGTAGTCTTTGCTCCTTTTTAAATTCATCTTCAATATAGACATTAATAACTTCATTGATTGTAAATGCTCTTTTATCTTTTGCAATATTAAAAATATCAAACACGGCAGGAACATTATCAAACGGACTAATGTAATCAATATATTTTTGAGGTAAAATTTTAGCTTTTCTTTTAGCAACTGTAATTAATTCATTTGTTTTATTTATATTTTTTTTCAATTCACTTAATTGATTTTCTAAATAATTTAATTTATTAAAATAATATTCAAACATATTGAAATCGTAATTTTTACAATTTAGAACTATTGCATGTAAATTCTCTTTTTTTGACCTTATATTTTTTAATATGTGTATCCAATTAATAATAAGTGTAAATATTGCCACTAATAACAAATAATGAAAAATATAAAAAGGTAAAGAACCTTTATGAGTTGCATTACCACCGGCATACATTATGAGCAAAGAAATAATAAAATATCCAATTTCTAACATTATAAGTCCTATTGACTTTGTATTGTTTCCAGATTTCCATAAATAATAAGCACCAATAGTTATAAAAGTTGGAATTATCCCTAAAGTAAGACTTGTTGCATTGTTTGAATATCCTTCTTTTATAAATAAAAATATCCCAGTAGATAAAAGGCAAAGAATTAATATTGAGAAAAGAAAATTAATGATGATTTTTTTACAATTTAATTTACGCATTTTATATTCGCTTTCATAAATTTTATTTTTTAATGATTGTTTTGCTTTACAAATTAATTTATCAATGAAATTATTATCATCCCGTTGTTTTAAAAATTCTTTAACATATTGTTTTATATTTGGATCATATGAATTATCAAAAATATTTGCTAACATTTGTTCATTAATATTATTTTTTAACGTTATACTTTCTTTTTCTAAAACCATCGAAGAAATTTTTAAATTTTTAAAAATTTCAAGTTCATTAATCATTTGGTTATAATTATCTAATTGTCCCATATTTTATCCCCTAATTTAATTTATAATTATTATACCCCCCCCCCCGCATATTTTTGTCAATGTTATTATGTGCACAGATTATAACTTTCTTAGTTAATTCATCAACAAAAAAAAGTATCCGAGCGGATACTTTTTTTATTTTAAATTTCTTGCTTGTTCTAATACACATTCAAATTCACTATCTCTAGGACAAGTAAATGTCATCTCTTTCTTTGTTGTTGGATGAATAAAAGTTAATTTATACGCATGTAACATTTGTCCTGAACAAGAGAATTTTTGATGTCTTTTACCATATTCTGGATCACCAACAATTGGGTGATTAATATATCTTAAATGAACTCTAATTTGATGAGTTCTACCAGTTTCAAGTCTACAAGAAACAAGTGTATGTTCTTTAAATCTTTCTTCAACGTGAACATGAGTTACTGCGTCTTTTCCTTCATAGATATCAATTGCTCTTTTTAATCTATCTTTAGGATCTTTTCCAATTGGCGCATCAATTTTAATATCAGTATGAGGAATTACTCCTTCCACTAAAGCATAGTATTCTCTATGCATTGAATGATCCTTTAATTGTTCTTGAAGGAAAATATGAGCGGTATCATTTTTAGCGACTACAAGTAAGCCAGAAGTATTTTTATCAATACGATGAACAATACCTGGGCGCACTACCCCATTAATGCTTGATAAATCTTTGATTGAATATAATAATGCATTAACTAATGTATCTCCATCATAATGACCATTAGAAGGGTGAACCACCATTCCTCTAGGTTTATTAATCACAACGATATCTTCATCTTGATAAATAATATCTAAAGAGATGTCTTTCTTTTCTAAGTTTAATTGTTTTTCTTCTAATAAATCATATTCAATTACATCATTCACTCTTATTTTATAAGAGTGTTTGCTTGTTTTACCATTGACTAGACATTTACCTTCTTCAATTACCTTTTGAGCGTAACTTCTTGATTTACCATCTAAAAGAGTTACTAAAAATGCATCTAAACGAGTTTGTTCAAATTCATTTGTGACTACTACTTTATTCATCTTTTAACTCTTCTTCCTCGTTTTTCTTTTCTTCATAGAATTTCAAACGTTCTTGTTCTTTTTTCTTCTCTTCTTTACTGTCTCTAATTAGATATCCAACTGCAAAAGCAATAATACCAATTACAAGTAATGAATCAGCGATATTAAATGTATTCCATACCATAAAGCCCAAATCAAATTCCAAGAAGTCGATTACTCCTTCTTGTAGACCAAAGACTTGTAAAGTACGATCCCATAAGTTTCCTAAGGTACCTGGAATTGCTAAAGTAATACCAAACAACTCTAATTTACCCATTTTAGAAAATGATTTAATGAAATACCATAACATTACTACTCCACATATAAGAGACAATAACATTAAAATAATTCTTCCAAAAATACTATCACCTAGCATTCCAGAGAATGCTCCTGGATTGTAAACTAAACTCAAGGTAAAGAAGCCATCAATTACTTCTATCCTATGATTTGGTGCATCAAGTAAAATTGCTTCCATCACATATTTAGTAGTTAAATCAAGAGCGATTAATCCTACCATAATCAAATAGAAGTATATATGGTATTTTTTACATAATTCATGTAAATTAACTAACTTTTCTTTCATTATTCAATTACCTTTTTACATCTTGCACAAATGCAATTTTCTTCATGTTTTACTAATTCATCAAAGTAATTCCAACATCTTTCACACTTTTGTCCTTCGTGGTGAATAACATTGACACTTACTAATTCAAAGTCTGTAGGTTGAACTTCACTAGATAATTCTACTTCACTTACAATAAAGAATAATCTTAATTCTTCTTTAGTAAATGATTCAAATAATGCTTTAGCTTTACTGTCTTTAATATTTAAAGTTACTTTAGCTTCTTGAGATGAACGAATTACTTGATTTGCTCTTGCTTCTTCTAAAGCTTTCATTACTTGATCTCTAACTTCTTTAAATAAATTAAATTCTTCTAATAATGAAGCATCATATTCATGAGTAACTTGAGGCATATCCTCTAATGAAATATGTTCTTTATCTTTATGAGGAATATTTTGATATACTTCATCCATTGTAAAACATAATACAGGCGCAAATAATCTACTCATTGTATGAACTACATGATAGATAACTGTTTGAATTTCTCTTCTTAAAGAATCATCTTTACTATTACAATATAAAGGATCTTTTGCAATTGAGAAGTAAAGAGCTGAACAATCTCCAGTTAAGAAGTTTAATAAAGCTGACATTGCATTTGAGAAATCATAGTTATCGTAATAAGCAATTACTTTATTCTTTGTATCTTCTAAACTTGCTAGAACATATTGACCTAATTTAGTAAATGTTTCAACATGATTTAATTCATAATTAAATGATTCAGTTTCTGTATCGTTAAGGTTTGCTAACATGAATTTAAATGTGTTTCTAATCTTACGATATGTATCTGATACTTTCTTAATTAAATCTTCAGAAATTCTAACATCACTTTGATAATCTACTGTTGCACACCATAATCTTAAGATATCAGCCCCATAGACATTGATAATCTTATTAGGATCAATACCATTACCTAATGATTTAGACATTTTTTGTCCTTTACCATCAAGAATAAATCCATGTGATAAAACATTTTTATATGGAGCAACACCTTTAGTTGCAACTGAGATAATTAATGAAGAGTTAAACCAACCACGATATTGGTCACTACCTTCTAAGTATAAATCAACTGGGAAGTTATATCCTCTTCTTATTTCTGTAAAGAATGATGAGCCTGAATCAAACCATACATCCATGATGTCTGTTTCTTTTCTGAAGTTTCCATTTGGTGAAGCTGGATTTGTGTATCCATCTGGTAATAAATCTTTTGCTTCTCTTTCAAACCAAACATTTGATCCAAATTGACCAACTAATTCTTCAATATGATCAAAGACTTCTTTTTCCATAATTGGAGTTCCATCTTCATTATAGATAATTGGAATTGGTACACCCCATAATCTTTGACGAGAAATACACCAATCTCCTCTATCTTTAATCATATTGTGCATTCTTAATTTACCCCAAGATGGAGTCCAATTAACTTTATCAATTTGTTCTAATAATTCACTTCTAATTTTATCAATAGAACAGAACCATTGAGGAGTCGCTCTAAAGATAACAGGTTTTTTAGTTCTCCAGTCATGTGGATATGAGTGAGTAATACTTTCCATATGTAATAAAGCATCAACTTCTTGTAACATTACTAGAACTTCTTCATTTGCTTTTTCATAGAATAATCCTTGTAATCTTTCTCCACAAGTTTCATCCATCATACCATGTTCATCAACTGGACAGTATGGTGGTAAATGATATTTAGCGCCGACATTAAAGTCATCAGCACCATGACCTGGAGCAGTATGTACACATCCTGTACCTGCATCAGCAGTTACGTGATTACCTAAAATTAAAATTGATTCTCTATCGTATAAAGGATGTTTAGTAGTAATTCCTTCAAATTCTTTACCTTTAAATGTTTTAACTAATTCACAAGTTTCTAAACCTAATTTAGCTTTTAAATCATCTTGTAAGCATGTTAAGAAAACTAAATTACCTTTTTCTGTTTTAAATAAACCATATTCTAGTAATTCATTAACACAGATAGCTAAGTTAGCAGGAATTGTCCAAGGAGTTGTAGTCCAGATTACAAAGTAATCTGTTTCAGGATTTAAAACACCTTTTCCATCTACTACTTTGAAACGAACAAAGATAGTTTTAGCTTCAACATCAAAGTATTCAATTTCAGCTTCTGCAAGAGCAGATTCACTTGATGGAGACCAATAAACAGGTTTTAACCCTTTATAAATGAAATCTTTTAGAGCCATTTCTTTAAATACTCTAATTTGATCTTTTTCAAATGTTTTTTGTAATGTGATATATTTATCATCAAAATCAGCTCCAATTCCTAAACGCTTGATTTGAGCCATTTGACGATCAACTTGCTTATAAGCATATTCTTCACATTTTTTTCTAAATTCTGCTGGAGGAGTAGTTTTTCTATTTACTCCTGATTTAGTTACTGCATTTTCAATTGGTAAACCATGAGTATCCCAACCAGGATAGAAAGGTGTATCAAAACCAGACATTGATTTATAACGTAAAATAATATCTTTTAAGATACGATTTAACATATGTCCACAGTGCATATCCCCATTAGCGTATGGTGGACCATCATGTAGTACATATTGTCTATTGCCTTTATTCTTTTCTTGTTCCTTCTTATAAAGATTATCTTCTTCCCATTTCTTTAACATTAATGGTTCTTTATTAGATAGGTTACCTCTCATTTCAAAATTAGTTTTACCCATCAATAATGTGTCTTTTAATTCCATGAATTTTCCTCCTTAAAATATAAAAACGTCCCTATTTCTAAGGACGTTGAAATACGCGGTACCACCTTAGTTTCTAGAATAATATTCTCTAGACACCTTCATTTAGCTATAACGCACAACCGATGTAACTTACTATTAGTTCAGAAACATAGCTAGGAAGTGATAAGTTTCAATCTTTTCAGTTATTTCTCTTTCACCATATGAGAAACTCTCTTTTACCTATTAATTGGCTTTTGTCTTCTTACGCTTCTTTTAATATTATAAATATAAATTTATAAAATGCAAATAGATTATGTTTATTTTTAAAATTATATCAATTCTATAAATATCGAATTTTAGAATCAAATTATATTCATAAAAAATGAAACAACAATTAAAAGGCCACAAATGTGACCTTCAAAATTGATCGATTATTATTCAATTGGAGTAGGAATTCCGTCTACATATTCCCATTGGCCTTTCCAATAAACAGGTCTATTACCTTGATTCCATAATACCGACCAACCAAATTGCTCTTCTTCAAATTCACAATAAATGACAACATTGTCACAGCCTTCAAATACTTTTCCACCCATGTTTTCTACAGTCCAAGGAATTATAAAGTACTCCAATTTATTACAATATGCAAATAAACTATCGCCAATAGTTTCAATTTCACCTTTGGTCACTACTTTTTGTAATGAAGAACAATTACCAAATAAATAACCATTTAATTTAGTAATTTTACTTGGAAATTCAACACTAATTAACGATTCACAATTTTGGAATATTCCAGGTTCAATTTCTTCTAAAGATTCAGGAAATTTAATTCTAATAAGTTTAACACAACCAAAAAAAGCATTTTGTTCTATTTTCTTTAAACTATCAGGCCAAATTATTTTATTTAAATATTGGCAATTTTCAAATGCACTAGCTTCTATTAATTCAACATTTGAATTTTTTAAGAATATGAGACTTGTTATTCCGACTCCTTTAAATGCTCCATATCCAATTTCTTTAACTGGATATCCATTATGCATTGAAGGAATTACAATTTCACTATTTTTATTATTTCCATTACCTTCAACACGATAATAATATTCACCATTGTTTTCAACTAAATCATATAATAAGTCTTGACTATAATAATATTCACATCCACAATTTTCACATAATCCATCAACAAAATTATGATTTAAAGCATCTACATAATTATTTTTATATATACCGCCACAATGACATGTATATTTTGTATAACCTTCTTCTGTACATGTTGGTTCTACAACTTCTTCTTCATATGTATGTCCTAAGACATCTACATAATTATCATTATATGTATCGCCACAATGACATGTATATTTTGTATAACCTTCTTCTGTACATGTTGGAGCTATCACATCTTCTTCATATGTATGTCCTACTGCAGGAATTTCTTCTTTATCCACTAAAATTTCTTCACATACTGAGCAATATATTACTTCTGTATATCCTACTCCTTCACATGTTGGATCAATTTGTGGGATTGTTACTTCATTATGACCTAATGCTGGTATTTCTTCTAAAGTTGTATAATCACATCTATTACAATATTCATAATCATTACATCCAGGTATTGTACATGATGGAGCAATAGCTGAATGATAAGTTAAATCGTGTCCTAATTCAGGAATAGTTTCCACATAAATATCACCACAATGACATGTATATTTTGTATAACCTTCTTCTGTACATGTTGGTTCTACTGATATTTCTTCTTCATATGAATGTCCCAATGCTGGAATTTCTTCTTTCTCCACAAAAATTTCATCACATACTGAGCAATATATTACTTCTGTATATCCTACACTAGTACATGTAGGATCAATTTGTGGGGTTGTTGCTTCATTATGACCTAATGCTGGTATAGTTTCTAAAGTTGTATAATCACATCTATTACATGATTCATAATCATTACATCCTGGAGTTGTACATGATGGAGCAATAGCTGGATGATAAGTTAAATCGTGTCCTAATTCAGGAATAGTTTCCACATAAATATCACCACAATGACATGTATATTTTGTATAACCTTTTTTTTCACATGTTGGTTCTACTAATATTTCTTCTTCGTAAACATGAGTATGTTCGATACTTTCTTCCTCTGATGTTTCTTCGCTTGAAGATTCTTCACTTGTTACTTCTGAACTTATTTCTTCTGATGTTGCATCTTCACTTGTTACTTCTGAAGATGGTGGTAATTCACTACTTTCTTCTTCTGATGTTTCTTCACTTGAAGATTCTTCACTTGTTACTTCTGAACTTATTTCTTCTGATGTTGCATCTTCACTTGTTACTTCTGAAGATGGTGGTAATTCACTACTTTCTTCTTCTGATGTTTCTTCATTAGAAGATTCTTCACTTGTTACATTTGAACTTATTTCTTCTGATGTTGCATCCTCACTTGTTACTTCTGAAGATGGTGGTAATTCACTACTTTCTTCTTCTGATGTTTCTTCATTAGAAGATTCTTCACTTGATTCAGATGATACAAATGAACTATCTTCGTTAGAACTAACATTTTCGCTAATAGATTCTTGAGATGATTGATTACTTATAGGATTATTATTTTCTCCACAAGAAACCATTCCAAAACCTAAAAAAGCCGCTAAAAGGAAAGATAATGTAAAACGAAACGATTTTCTATTCTTATTATTCATATGGAACCTCCATTTATATAATTAATTATATATTCATAAAAATTATACCCCCCCCCCGCATATTTTTGTCAATAAAAAAGCCAACCTTTCTATTTGCTAGTGCAGTTGGCTGATTCAAAATATTTATATAAGTTAATTAATAAAATTAATCATATCATTATAATAAGGAATTTTATCAACCTTATTAGACATGATAAATACGTGATTTGCTCCTTTATAGAATTTAATATTAACATTAACACTATGATGAACTTGTTTTCTTATTTTACCAATTAATGTTGGTTCGGAAATATCATCAAATTCTCCAAACATAATAAATAATGGACATTTAATTCTTTTATAAAGTTTATTAGTTCTAGATAATGAATAGAAACAAGACGCTAATAAATCAAATAAATATAAAGAATTCATTTTCTTTAAACGATTTCTCTTCTTTTTGTTAACAGTCGCTTTAGCTCTTAATTTAAATGATTTGAAAAATAAACCAAAGTAATATTTAATACCTTTTCTAGTTAAAATTTTAAATACTGGAGAGACAAGAATAATTTTAGAAATTTTATGTTTTTTAGCCATTTTCGCGCATAATCCACATGAAAAAGAATAACCGACAAGGATAATTTCATATCCTTTTTCTTCGTAATCGGCTATGACTTTATGTAGTAACTTAACTTTGTTTTTAAATTTAAAAGTTTTCTTGTTACTAATATCATACAACATGAGTAAGTCCACTTCGAAATCTAAATTTAGTTCTTCAACATATTTCTTAAATGGAACAAAATCATGAGGGGCATCTTTAATCAAGCCATGTAGACAAATGACTACTCTTTTCATTTATTCTCCTCGATAATGGTTCATAAGAATTCCTGCAGCAATGGCTACATTTAATGAATCGATATGATCCATATTAATTTTAATTAATACATCCGATAATTTCAATGTTTCTTCACTTATTCCTTGTCCTTCATTTCCAAAGACTAAAACAAATTTACCATTTGGATTAAATTCTTTATAGTTACAAGCATTTTGTAATGAAGTAGAAATAATTTGATATCCTTTATCTTTTAATAAAGATAAAGAAATATTTTCTATTACTGGAATTTTAAATATAGCACCTTTTGTTGATTGAATGACTTTATCATTATACATCGATGCGGAATTGTTACCTAAAACTACTCCAGAATAAGAAAAGCTTAATGCAGTTCTAATAATTGTTCCAACATTTCCTGGGTCTTGAACATTATCCAAAAAGATGATTCTATCTCCTTTTATCTCTTTATTTGAAAAATGAGCAACTCCAATAATTTTAGAAGGTGATTTATTATTTGATAATTTTTCAAATATTTGTTCTGAAGTGATAATTTGCTCTATATCAGGATAAGATAAGTTCTCCTCTAATGTTAAAATCATATCTAATTGATTATTTTCATAAGCAAGTGAAACTAAATCGTCTCCTTCAATAAGAAAACGATTCTCCTTCTTTTTAATTGAAGAAGATTTTAAACTAACTAAATCTTTAATTAATTGATTTTTTACTGATGTAATTACTTTAATCATTGACGTTCTCCTATAATTAGTTTTTTTCTTATTTTTCGATAATTTGGCATATAATTTAGCACTATTTTATAAAATTCAGGTGAGTGATTTTGGATAAAATAATGCGCTAATTCGTGAATTACTACCGAATCTATGATTTCTAAAGAATAATGAATTAAATTATGATCAAAAGTTAATAATTTCTTTTGATAGTAATTTTTACCAATACTAGACCTCATATTAGTGATCTTTACTTGATAGTTGACTGGTATGCTCATGATCTTTTGATATTTTATTACTCTTGAAGTAATAATATCTTTCGCTAAAGTTTTAATTTTCTTTTGTAAATCTTTTTCATTTTCAACAACGAAATCCTCTTTAGAAATTCGTTTTTGCCCTTTACTTAAGTCTACTAGTCTTTTTCTTTCACCTAAGACATCGACATAATAAGGAGTGATATAGAAAGAAGAATTTAATTCATGTATTTTCTTTCTATCAAAGACTTTTTCTAATCTTACTTTTAGCAAATGAAGATTATAACTAGGTTTTAATGTTAAATATAAATGACCACCAACAAGACCAATAGTACGTGAATCTTTACTAGCCAAATTAATATTTAATACGACATCTTTATCATAAAGATTAATAATTTCTAACTTTTCCATTTAAAACACCTAGCGTTTAATATAATATATTAAATGAAGTAAAAATTAAAGGTTGAAGTAAAATTATGATAAAAATTCTTATTAGTCACTGCCTATTAGGTGAAAATTGCAAATGGAATGGTAGAAATAACGCAAGAGACTTATTAATATCAATACAAGATAAAGTTGAGTATATTCCAGTGTGTGCAGAAGTATTTGGTGGTCTACCTACGCCTAGAATTCCTTCTGAAAGAGTTGGAGATAAGGTAATGTCTGAAATCGATTTAGATGTAACTAAAAACTATATGGATGGAGCTTTAAAAGTATTAGAAATTGCTAAAAGAAATAATGTAAGTTATGCAATTTTTAAAGAACGATCTCCTTCATGTGGCGTTCATCAAATTTATGATGGAACCTTCTCAAGAAATGTAGTTTCAGGAAAGGGATTTACCACTGAATTATTAGAACAAAATGGAATTAAAGTTTATTCTGACGAAGAAATTCAAGAATTAATATTAAAAGTAAGAAGTAATGGCTAATCCATTACTTTTTTTAAAAAAATAGGAGTATTACACCTCTAGCCATGTTTGTTATAACTTATTAATTTCTTCTAAACTCAATCCAGTATACTTAGAAATGATATCTATAGACATACGATCTTTTTTCATATTCATTAGCCACTTTTATTCTTGCATCAAAGAAAGAAGATTTAATTTCAATAGATTCACCAAGTAATTCACTTGAAGTAATAGAAACATCATTTTCATTAATATTTTCATTTAATACAATATTGATTAGTTAGGGTTTTTTTGGAAAATTTATCTTAAAAAGTTTTATTTTTTTTAAACAATAAAAAAATCCCTTCTTTTAAGAAGGGATAATTAATTAGCAAAAATTGTTTGATTGATTTAATTAAGCAATTTTCTTTAAGTGCCAGATATCTTCAACGTATTGTTCAATTGTTCTATCACTTGAGAAGTAACCAGCTTTAGCAGTATTGATTAAGCATGATCTTGCCCAAGAATTTCTATCTTGGTATTTTTCATCCATTTTTAATGATGCTTCAATGTACATATTGAAATCTTTTAAGATGAAATATTCATCGTTACGATACATAACTTCATCAAAGATAACTTTGAAGTCATCTCTATTTGGACTCCAAGAACCATCAACTAAAGAATCAACAACTGTTTTAATCCAATAGTCATGGTGATAAATATCCCATGGAGAATAAGAACCTTCTCTTCTAATTTGGTCTAATTCTTCTGTCTTCATACCAAAGATAACATCATTATCGCTACCAACTAATTGATCAATTTCAACGTTAGCGCCATCAAGTGTACCTAATGTTAAAGCACCATTAATCATAAATTTCATATTTGAAGTACCAGAAGCTTCTTTACCTGCTGTAGAGATTTGCTCACTGACATCAGCAGCTGGAATGATTACTTCCGCTGAAGATACACCATAGTTTTCAATGAAAACTACTTTCATATATTTTGAGATTTCTGGATCATTATTTACAACGTTAGCAACTGCATTGATTAATTCAATGATTTTCTTAGCTAAGTAGTAACTTGGAGCTGCTTTAGCGCCAAAGACATATGTATGAGGAGCAATTCTAAAGTTTGAATCAGCTTTCATCTTCTTGTAGAAATACATAATTCTAAAGATGTTCATTAATTGACGTTTATATGCATGAAGTCTTTTAATTTGAACATCAAAGATTGAATTAGGATCAATTTCAATGTTGTTATGTTTTAAAACATAATCAGCAAGTCTAATTTTGTTATCATGTTTGATTGATAAGAATTTATCTTGAACTTCTTTATTATCAACATGTTTTAATAATTCTTCTAAATTATCTGGATTTGTAATCCATTTATCAGATATTAAACTTGTAACAAGTTTAGCGTATTCAGGGTTTGCACATACAAACCATCTTCTATGTGTAATACCATTTGTCTTGTTATTGAATTTTTCTGGATATAATCTGTAGAAATCTTTGAATGTAGATTCACAACAAATTTGAGTATGTAATTTAGCAACACCATTTACTGAGAAACAAGCATGAATTCCTAAGTTAGTCATATGAATCATACCATCTTTAATAATTTTAACTGAATTAATGAAGTTTTCATCATAACCTTTTGCTCTTAATTCTAAGATTGTTCTACGGTTGATTTCTTCAATAATCATATAAACACGTGGTAATAAGTTAGAAACGTAACTTACTGGCCATTTTTCTAAAGCTTCAGCCATAATTGTATGGTTTGTGTAAGCCATCATATGAGTAACTTGATACCAAGCTTCATCCCAACCAAATCCGTTTTCGTCCATTAAAATTCTCATAATTTCAGGGATTGCTAAAATTGGGTGAGTATCGTTTAATTGGAAGACGAATTTTTCGCAAATGTTATCAAGTCTTCCTTCTCTTCTCTTGTGTCCACGAACCATCGATTGTAAACCAGCAGAAACTAAGAAATATTGTTGTCTTAATCTTAAAATTCTTCCATGTTCAGTTGAATCATCTGGATATAAACCATGACATAATTCTTTTAATGCTTGTAAATATTGTTCAAATGATTGATTTGAAGGTAAATTTTCAGCACTAGGTTCAGCAGACCATAATCTTAAAGTATTAACTACTTTATTTTTGTATCCGATAACTGGAACATCATATGGAACAGCTTTTACTGTCATCGCATCAACTGTTCTACTTCTAATGCAACCATCAACATCTTGATATGTTTCAGCACGTCCATAGAATTTGACTTCTACTGCGTGTTTTGGTTTTTTAATTTCCCAAACGTTTGTATTTTGTAACCATTGATCTGGTACTTCTACTTGTCTACCATTAATAATTTTTTGTTTGAAGAATCCATATTCATAACGAATACAGTTTCCATGTCCTGGATAACCAAGAGAAGCAATTGAATCTAGGAAACAAGCAGCAAGGCGGCCTAAACCACCATTTCCTAAACCTGCATCTGATTCTTGTTCTTCTAATTCGTGAATATCAATTCCTAAATCATTTAATCCTTCTTTAGCAATTTGGTAGATTCCTAAGTTTTGCATATTGTTGACCAATAAACGACCAATTAAGAATTCCATTGAGAAGTAAACTAATTGTTTTTCGTGATTGTTTGCAACAAAATCTTTTGATGTTTTCCAATCTTCAGCGCAATAGTCTCTAACCATTGTACCAAGAACTTCATATAGCTCTGTGATATGACATCTAGACATATCTACACCATATTTTGTTACGCATCTTTTCTTAAATTCTTTTTTAAATTCAGCTTTGTTTGTAAACATTGTAATTCTCCTTACTTACTTTCTTTTTTGTTAGTTTGCTTTGTTGTTTGTGTTTCTTTTTGTTCAACTTTTGGTTGTTCTTTTCTCCATTTAAAGATCATCGCACCAAATGATGCAAGTTTAATTGTAATCTTATATGGATGATTGAAGCATAATCCTTCATAAGCTTTTAAAGGTAAACCATTATATTGATTATAGCCTCCATATACATCTTTATCTGAGTTAAAGATTTCTTCATATTCACCTAAATTATCTACTCCAACATCATAGTTTTCATAGTAATGTGGTGTCATATTAAATACAAATACTAATTTTTCATCTCCTACACTTCTTTCAAATGCATAGATTGATTGTTCAGTATTATCCGCCATAAGCCATTTGAAACGAACTGGGTTATGTTCTTCAAAATGCATAGCTTTTTCGTTTTGATAAATTAAGTTCAAATCTCTAATTAATCTAGAAATTGAATCATGTGCTGGAAATGTCTTTAAATTCCATGGTAGAGATTTAGTTTCATTCCATTCATCAAATGAAGCAAGTTCGTTACCCATAAAATTTAATTTCTTACCTGGGTGAGACCATTGATAAGTATATAGGTTTCTAATTTGAGCAAATTTTTGTTCATAGTTTCCCCACATCTTATTAATGATAGTTCCCTTTCCATGGACTACCTCATCATGTGATAAAGGTAACATAAAGTTATCTGCATAGAAGTAAGCCATTGAGAAAGTTAATTGGTGGTGATGATATTTACGATAAATTGGATCTTTACCATAATATTTTAAAGTATCATTCATCCATCCTAAATCCCATTTGTAGTCAAAGCCTAACCCGCCATATTCTAGAGGTTTAGTTACTCCAGCATAAGCAGAAGAGTCTTCAGCAATTAACATTACATTTGGATGGAATAAGTGCATCTTACCAGTTAATCTTTTTACAAATTCGATTGCCCCAGCATTTTCCCCTTTACTAGTATCTCCATGATAATAAATTACATTACTAATCGCATCAAATCTAATACCATCAAAGTGGAAATATGAAATAAAGAAGTTAACTGATGACATTAAGAATGATCTAACTGGATCTTTTCCTAGATCAAATAAATATGATCCCCATTGTGACTTTTCATTTTCACCTTGGCCTTCAAATAAATTTGAACCATCAAATTTGCATAAACCAAATTCGTCAGTTGCAAAGTGAACTAAAACGAAATCTAAAATTACTCCAATACCAGCTTGGTGTAATCTATCTACAAATGACATAAGTTGGAATGGATTTCCGTATCTTGAATCAACACTGAAGAAACCAGTTGCTTGGTATCCCCAAGATCCATCAAATGGATATTGAGTAATAGGCATAATTTCTACATGAGTAAATCCATTTTCTTTAACATATTTAATTAAGTGATCAGCCACTTCTTCATATGAAAGATATCTTCCATCAACCATTCCAAGCCAAGAACCCAAATGCATTTCATAAATTGAAACTGGTTTATCAAAGTTTCTAGAACGATTTTTGATAAATTCTTCATCATGCCAAATAAATCCATCAAGATTATATGTTCTTGAACAACTGCCTGGTTTGAATTCAGAATAGAATGCAAATGGGTCTGCTTTATCAAAGTAGACATCATTTGCGCCTAAGATATGATATTTATATGATTGATATTGAACAACACCTGGAACAAATACTTCAAATACTCCACTGTCTTCAATTTTACTCATTACGTGAACTCTTGGATCCCATGAGTTAAATTCACCAATTACAGATACTTGTTTTGCAAGTGGTGCATATACTCTAAAGATAACGCCTTCTTTGCCATTTATTTTAGTAAAATGAGCTCCAAAATAATTGTGTGCTTCTATTGATTGACCAAATAAAAAGTCATAAAGTAATCCATAAGCCATAAATTACCCTCCTTTGCAACATTATTATAATAACAAATAAAAAATGAGAAGCAAACAATTAAAATAACTTTTATGATTTTATTTTATTATTTATAATAAACAGTCTTGAAAAAAGAAGAATAACCACTTAATTTTTAAATAAACTTGATAATAACATTTATTTCAAGTATGATTAATTCGTTTAGGAGGACATATATTATGTCAAAAATTATTGCAGTTAACGCTGGTTCTTCATCTTTGAAGTTCAAACTTTACGAAATGCCTGAAGAAAAAGTAATCTGTTCAGGAATTGCCGATAGAATCGGTCACGAAGATGCTATCTTCCAAATTAAACCTGCTGGAAAAGAAAAGGTAGAAACAATTTGTAATATTCCAGATCATTCAGTAGCAGTTGAGATGTTATTAGAAGCATTAGTCGACGAAGGAATCGTTGCAACACTTGATGAAATCAAAGGTGTTGGTCACCGTATCGTTCAAGGTGGTGCTTACTTCTCACATTCAGAAGAATTAACAAAAGATGTAGAAAATAAAATTGAAAGTTTAATTCCACTTGCTCCACTTCATAATGGCGCTCACTTAATCGGATTTAGAGCATTCAAAAAAGTTCTTCCAGGTGTAAGACACGTTGCAGTATTTGATACAGCATTCCATCAAACAATGGAACCTGAAGACTATATGTATGCTTGTCCATATGAATACTACACAGATCACAAAGTAAGACGTTATGGCGCTCATGGTACATCTCACTTATATTTATCAAAAGAAGCTCAAGTCTACTTAAAAGAAGGTCAAAACAAAATCATTACATGTCACATTGGTTCGGGTAGTTCACTATGTGCTATTAAAGATGGAAAATGTGTAGCTACATCAATGGGATTAACTCCTTTAGCAGGTGTTATGATGGGAACAAGAACTGGTGATATCGATGGTTCAGTTATGCCTTACTTAGTAAAACAAACAGGAAAATCAGCTGAAGAAATTTATCAAGAATTTAACAAAAAATCTGGATTATTAGCAATCTCAGGTGTAAGTAATGATACAAGAGACGTAGAAAAAGCTGCTAAAGAAGGAAACGAAAGATGTATTCTTGCAGTTAAGATGTTTGCTCGTAGAGTTGCAGATTACATCGGTCAATACTTTGTAAGACTAGGTGGTTGTGACTTAATCGTATTCTCTGCTGGTATTGGAGAAAACTCAGAATACTTCAGATGGGAAATCCTTGAACAATGTAAAGAAGCATTAGGCTTAGAAATTAGTGCTAAATTAAACGATGAAATAGTTCATGGTAAAGAAGGAATTATCTCAACTTCAAATAGTAAAATTAAAGTTGTTGTAATCCCAACTGACGAAGAAGTTATGATTGCTAGAGACGTAGCTTCAATTCTAAAAATCTAAAAATAAAATAAAAAGAGCTTTCCATCTGGAAAGCTTTTTTCATGTCTATCGATTGTTAAAATAGTTTGTCATATACTTATATAAGTCACCTGTTTCATAAGTTTTACTTGTGACTTCATTTTCATAATTCCATTTAATATCTTCGTATGTTGCACTAGAACAATCTAACTTATAATTACCATCATATAAATGCAATCTTCTTACATATAATCCCCAAGTAGAATCCCACCAGCCATTTGTGCAGACTTTATAAGACCATACTGACCAAGAAATACTATTATCAGTCCAATAATTAAGATATTTTTCCCATGCTTTTTCTGTATTAAAGAAAGTAAATTCACCAATATATAATGGAACATTATAATCACTAAAATATCTGGATGCATTTTTATAATAGAAGAATGCATTATAACTAACTTTTGGATCATCCCAATTATATAAATGTAGTTGATATAAAACATTTTCCCAACCCATTTTCTTTGGATTAGCAAATCCATAGTAAGACCAGCATGATTCAATAGATATAATATGATCTTGATCTACACTTCTAATTGCATCATAAATTTTATCAAAAACAACCCATTCTTCTTTACCAGTTCTATGATTACTTCCCGTTGGTTCATTTAATATATCAAATGCTGCAATGGTATAACTTAAATCAGGTCTATCATTAATATAATGTAAAGCGATATCTTTCCATAAATTACATACTACATCAATGTATTTATCATTTGTAAAAAATTCGCAATCAAATGTGCCAGAGTGTTCTAATCCATTTTGACCGCCTGGTACTCCATGTAAATCTAAAATGCAGAATAAATCATATTTTTTACAATTTTCTAAGAAAAAATCTAAATATTTAAACGCATCTTCTTTCATTGTTAGATTATCATTATCTCCTTCAAGAAGATTTCTATAATAAAATGGTAAGCGAATCATATTAAATCCAACATCTTTAATGTTTTTAAAATCTTCTTCAGTACAATACGAATCTAAATATAACTCTTGTAATTCTTTAACTTGATCTTTAGTTAGATTTGGATTATTTTCAAATGCTAAATCCAAATCTTCTTGAGTCATTTCTAAATAAGAATTTACAACTCCATCTTTAATAGACAAATTACCTTGTTCGTCTCTAGTTGGACCAATAGAATTAACGCTCATCCATTCTTCTTGAATTAACCAGTTACCATAGTTAATACCATTTAAAACAACTTTATTACCATCAGTATCATAAATACCTCTACCTTTAGTAGTTAATGTTTTAGTAGGTTTATCTAATGTTATTTTATCAGGAACATTAATTTTATAGTTTTCACTATATAAATAGTGACCGCCGGAGACACCACCTAATAATAAAGTAACACTTCCTACAATAATGATGATTTTATTTCTAGTTTTCATATTTTATTCCCCACGATATTTTTTAATCATATTTTTCTTTAATTCTAGTAAATCTTTACTTAAGTCAACATAGTATTGATGAGGGAATGTATTTCTTTTTACTTCCTCATATATTGTCTTAAATTGCTCTTCACAATATTTCTTTCTGTCATGAACAGAAGGTAAAGAATAAACTAATTTTCCATTAATAAAGATTTCTTTTCTAATATCTTTACAAATATAATTTGTAATCGTTGATTTTTTCCATTCTTCAATTGGAGAAATCAAAACATATTCATCTTCTGGAATTACTTCATCATGTAAACTAATTAGGTCTCCTAATGCATAATTTGTGTCTTTATCGTAGAAACGATACAATTTTTTAAATGCTGGAGTAATTGTTTTCTTATAATCGTTACTTACTTTAATCTTAGGAATTATTACTCCATTTTCTTCAACCGCGACTAATTTATAAACTCCTCCAACTCTTTCTAAAGATGCTGCAATATTATCGCCGCATCCAATAGAATCAATACATGCACCTTGACTTCTTAATGATAAAATTGTTTGTTCATCTAGTCCATTTGATAAACAAATTTTAGCATCTTTATAACCTGCTTCATCTAGCATTTTTCTTGCTTTTTTAGATAAATATGCCAAGTCTCCAGAATCAATTCTAATTCCTTTAAATGTGTATCCATTTGGCCTTAAATATTCATTTGCAACTCTAATTGCATTAGGAATACCAGATTTTAAAGTATCAAATGTGTCAACTAAAAATACGCAGTTATTTGGATTGCTTTTTGCATAGTTTAAAAATGCTTCATATTCACTGTTATAATCACAAACTAAAGAATGCGCCATTGTTCCAAGACAAGGGATGTCATAAAGTTTACTTGCTAAAACATTTGATGTTCCAACACACCCGCCAATATATGCATATTTACTTGCATCAACTGCAGATTCAACACCACGAGCTCTTCTAGCTCCAAATTCCATAACCGGAATTCCCTTCGCGGCATCAGTAATTCTTTTTGCAGCAGTAGTAACTAAAGTTCCATGATTAAAGTATGTAAGCAAACTAGTTTCAATCAATTGAGCTTCAATAATTTTTGTTTTTACCGTAATTACTGGTTCTCCAGGGAAAATAGGTGTTCCATCTTCACAAGCATAAATATCTCCAGTAAATTTTAACTCACTTAAATACTTTAAAAATTCTTCACTGAAATCACCTGTTTTTCTTAAAAATTCAATATCTGTTTCATCAATTTTAAAGTTTTGGATATATGAGATGATATTATCTAGTCCTCCCATAATTGCATATCCACCTTTAAATGGGTTTGTTCGGTAAAAAACATCAAAATAAACAACTTTATCTTGCTCGTTTTGATCAAAATATGTTTTTGCCATAGTTAATTCATAATAATCTGTCATTAGTGATTTATTCATAATTACTACCTCGTATATGTTTATTATATATTTTTATTTGAAAAATTCAAATAAATCACATTTTTATTTCATCAATTATAAATTTAGTTGATTTAATCTCATCGTTTAAATTTTTACTAGACATAAAACTGAATGCATACTTTTCATTTTCAACTAAATATTTCTTTAATTCAAATATACTTTTAATATACTTTATTTTGCTAGTACATAGTTCTATAGAACTATGACTCCCTATTTCTTCCGTATTAGCCAAATCTAGAACAAAAGATAGATCATACTTTTCTAACTCCTTGATAAATCTATCTTTAAAATAGACTAATCTCGAGGTTCTATCCGGTTTAAAAATCGCGATTTTTTTAATGCTTTTATAAAAAAAATCTATTTGTTCCAGATTATATTTTATTTGTGAAGGATGATGGCAATAATCATTGATAATTATATTGCCTCTATACTCTTCAACATTAAATCTTTGACTTGGTAAAGTGAAATTAGAAATATTTTTTAATATGATGTTTAAATCGTAATTATGCTCATTATAGAAAGAAAGAACAGAAGCGATTAATTCTAAAAAGTGATTTGGTTTTCTAGCATAATTAAATGTCACTAATTCTTTAGTTTCTTTATAAAAAGATAATAAGTATTCATCCTCTAATTCTTCTTTTATCTCAATATGATAATTAGCATTTTTATTTAATCCATATGTAACCATATTTTTATGTTTCAATTTCTTTGCATCATCAAATAAGCAATACACTTTCTCACTATTTTCGATAAAATTTTGAAAGGCTTTAATATATTCATTTTCATTTTTAAAATAATCTACATGATCGTAATCAATATTAGTTATTATTACTTCCCTAGGCTTATATTTTAAAAAGTGATTTTGATATTCACACGATTCTAAGAAGAAGAAAAGATCCTCTTCTCTTTTCTTTCCAACACCTTCTCCAATAAGGAACGAATTATATTCATTTGATATAGAAAAAAGTTTAACTAATGTTGTTTTAGAATGACTTCCACATATTGAAATCAGTTTAGATTGGTCTAAATAATTTGATAAAAAATCATGATATTCAAAATATATTTTGGAATATTTATCTAACTTATTAATTAACTCTTTATTAAAGAAAAAATGACCAATAATGATTATGTCAGCATTCAAATATTCTTCGCTTGATAACGAGTCAATTATTACCTTTCTTTCTAATAATGCCTTTTGGGCATTGATATATTTTATAGTATCAGAACCTCGTACTTCATATCCTTCATCAAGTAAAATATGAGCAAGGGAAGCCATTCCTGAGCCTTTTATACCTATTAAATAAAATTTCATAAAAAATCACCACTAAAATATATGCAAGTGGTGATTTTAATATTTAAAATTAAGTTTATTAATTTATCTAAATCTTTAATATTTTTTAATTCAGGAACATGAATAAATATAGTATTTTTCTTATGAAAAGTAATAGGTTTCCCTACAAACTTATATTTATTAGCGTTAGCCTCGAATTTAGTTCCATCTATGTACTCATCATCGAAATCAATATTAAGTTCTTTTTTTATTTGTTTGTATAAAAAAAGAGGATGTAAACCTACTTTAGGTTTTTAAACATCCCCATTTTTAGTTGTTAAATACGAATTCATCTTTAATAAAATCTATTTGGACTAAAGATTTTTCTTTTATTGTTCCCTTTATAATTTCTCTTGCAAGAGGAGTTTCAATTTCTTTTTGAATAAATCTCTTTAATGGTCTAGCACCATAAATTTTATCAAATCCTTCATTAACAATTTCAGTTAATGCTCTATCAGAAATATTAATACTAATTTGTAGTTTAGATAATCTTTCTTCTAGTTCTTTAATAAATTTATTAACAATTTTCTTAATTACTTCTTCACCCAAAGAATTGAAATAAATAATGTCATCTACACGATTAATAAATTCTGGTTTAAAATGATTCTTAAGTTCATTTTCTACTTTCTTTTGATTTTGTTTTGTGTTTCCATCTAATAAATACTCACTACCAATATTAGAAGTCATAATTAGAATTGTATTTTTAA
The DNA here is from genome assembly GCA_015059045.1 of Erysipelotrichaceae bacterium. GTDB lineage: Bacteria > Bacillota_I > Bacilli_A > RFN20 > CAG-449 > UBA3210. The sequence goes on along the minus strand of SVBD01000001.1, from coordinate 9,550 downwards.
AATCAACAACTCTACCATGAGAATCAGTAAGTCTACCATCGTCTAACACTTGAAGTAATATATTAAACACATCTGGATGAGCTTTTTCAATTTCATCTAATAAAACAATTGAATAAGGTTTTCTTCTAACAGCTTCAGTTAATTGTCCACCTTCATCATATCCAACATATCCTGGAGGTGCTCCTACAAGTCTGGAGACTGAGAATTTCTCCATATATTCAGACATATCGATTCTAACAATTTGAGATTCAGAATCAAATAGATTTGCTGCTAGAGATTTTGCAATTTCAGTTTTACCTACACCAGTTGGACCTAGGAAAAGGAAAGAACCAATTGGTTTATTTTCATCATTAATACCTGCTCTAGAACGTAAAATTGCACTAGTTACTTTATCGATTGCTTCATCTTGACCAATAACTCTTTTTGAAAGTGAATCAGCTAATTGAAGAATTTTATTTGATTCACTTTGCTTTAATTTTGAAACTGGAATACCAGTCCATTTAGATACAACAGAGGCAATATTTTCTTCTTCAACTACCTCATCAAGCATATTATTTTCTTTATCCTTTTCTTGGTAAAATTTAATTTTCTTTTCAAGTTCAGGAATAACAGAATATTGCAATCTACTTGCTTCTTGATAGTTAGCATTTTGCATTGCTTTATCTAACTCTAATTTAGCTTTTTCAAGCTCTTTTTTAGCGTTTTTAGACTCATTCAACTCTTTCTTTTCAAGTTGCCATTTTGAAGTAAATTGAGCTTGTTTTTCTCGTAAATCCGCGATTTCTTTATCCATTTTTTCCAATCTTTCTTTAGATACTTCGCTTTCTTCTTTAGATAAAGAAACTCTTTCAATCTCTAATAGCATTATCTTTCGATTAATTTCATCTAATTCAATTGGTAAAGAGTCAATTTGCATTCTTACTGCAGAACAAGCTTCATCGACTAAGTCTAATGCCTTATCTGGAAGGAATCGATCTGAAATATAACGAGCCGATAGAGTTGCTGCTGCTACTAAAGCAGAGTCAAGAATTTGGACGCCATGATGAGATTCATATCTTTCTTTTAATCCTCTTAAAATAGAAATAGTATCTTCTAATGTAGGTTCATCAACTTGAACTTTTTGCATTCTTCTTTCAAAAGCGGCATCTTTTTCAATATATTTACGGTATTCATCTAATGTAGTTGCACCAATACAATGTAATTCACCACGTGCTAACATTGGTTTTAATAAGTTAGCAGCATCCATTGCACCTTCAGTTTTACCTGCTCCAATTAATGTATGAATTTCATCAATGAATAAAATGATTTTTCCATTTGATTCACTAATTTCTTTTAAGACTACTTTTAATCTGTCTTCAAATTCGCCACGATATTTAGCACCTGCAATTAAAGCCCCTAAATCAAGTTCAAATATGGTTTTATCTTTCAAAGAGAAAGGAACATCTCCTTTAAAGATTCTCCATGCCAAACCTTCTACAATTGCAGTTTTACCCACACCTGGTTCACCAATTAAGACAGGATTATTTTTTGTCTTTCTAGAAAGAATTTGAATCACTCTTCTAATTTCTTCATCTCTTCCAATAACTGGATCAATTTTCCCTCTTGCTACATCTAAAGTTAAATCTCTACCATATTTAGTTAATGCTTCATATTTTTCTTCTGGATTTTGATCTTCTACTTTAGAGTTACCTCTAATTTCTTTGATCGCTGACTCCACTTTCTTTTTATCAAAGTTTGGTACCTTTAACAATTGATTTAAGACAGTGTGTCTAGTATCAAAGATTGCTAGAATCAAATGTTCTACGCTAATAAATTTATCTTCGTAAATCTTTTTATACTTTTCGGCATTTTTAAATAAATTACTAACATCCACTGAAACGTAAACATTATCAATATTTGATGATTTAGCCTTTTTCTCATTAAATCCATCAATTGTTTGTTCCACTAAAGAAATCGAACAAGAAATCTTTGCTAAAACATTTTTTAGCATCGAATTTTCATCAGTAAGCATCGCCTTAATTACATGAGGAACATCAATTTCACTAGAATAATAAGATTTTGCAATTTCTTGAGATGCAGTAATAATTTTTACTACCTTTTCAGTCATATTATTGTAATCCATAACAATACCTCCTTTTTAGCACTCTCCATTCAAGACTGCTAATTATAGTATACACCATTTTTTAGCACTGTCAACAAAATAGTGCTAATTCTTTTTCTTATTTAAAAAAAACTTAATAGAATTAACTACTAAGTTTCTTAATTAAGATCCAATTATAGTTTCGTCCAATAAAAATTGTTTAATTCATACATATAATATTCCTTTTTCATCGTACCAAGGAATTATATCATCTTTTATAACAATAATTTTTTTTAAAAAATCATCTACTTTATTTAATGATTTACTTTCCTGTTCTCTTTTTCAGTTGAAGATATATTTTGTGCGGACTGAATATACACTCTTCTAGAACCAGAGTTGGCAACAAAATCAATTTCATATTAAATTCTTTTGCTTTTTCCAAACTCATCTTTAAAATTATATTCAGCCACACCAACATCAACATTAAATTATATGCAATTATTAAAATAATAATTTTGTATTTATTTTTAATTTATAATTGATTTATAATTTTTTTAATAATAGGAAGTGAAGTAATATGAAAAAATTATTAGACTTTATCGCAAAAACATCTAGTGGTATGGCACTAGGACTATTTGCAACATTAATTGTTGGAACAATTTTGAAACAATTATTTAGTATTGGAAACGGATTTCAAATCGGAATTGATATCGCTACAACTTTAATGAATTTAATGGGGTTAGGTATTGCTTTAGGAGTAAGTTTATCTATTGATAAAAATATGCAACCATTAGAGCTAATTTCATTATGTGTTTTAGGTGGTGTTTCTTCTTCAATTAATTTAGAAGCTCCTAATAGACCTATTCCAACTTTCACTATTAATGGTGGTAGTAAAAATCCATTACATATTTACCTAGTAATTATCTTTACTATTTTATTAGTTAAGAAATTATTAATCAAAAAAACTCCAATTGATATATTGTTAATTCCATTAATATATATATTTGTTGGATCAGTTATCGGATTTATTTTAATTTACCCATCATATTATCTAATCTATGTAATTCAATTATTTATTGAAACATCAATGCCTCTAATTCCATTTATCATGTCTATAATTATTTCAGTAATTATGGGAATGATTTTGACAATGCCTATATCTTCAGTAGCTGTATGCGTCGCTATTTCAATTGGAAATGTTCCTTTAGCAGCAGGTGCAGCAGTAATTGGTTGTAGTGTACAAATGATAGGATTTGCAACTCAATCATTTAGAGCAAAAAACCCATTAGGAAAAACTATTAGTGTTGGTATTGGCACTTCAATGTTATATTGGCCTAATATAATCAAAAAGCCTTCAATATGGTTACCTACTATAATTACGAGTATCATTTTAGGGCCAATTGGAGTATGTCTATTAAATACCACATCTACTTCAGCTGGAGCTGGAATGGGTAGCTGTGGATTAGTAGGACAAATGTCAGTAATAGAAACAATGGGCGCTACTAATCCATTAACATGGGTATCAATTATTGGTATTCAAGTAATAGGGACTATTATACTTACTATTATTTTGGATTATATATTTAAAGATAAACTTCATTTATATTCAAACGAAGATCTAAAATTAAATTAAAAAGCAACTAATTATTACTAACTAGTCGCTTATAAATTTGCAAAATAAATTGTGAAGAATGAATACAATCCATATATCGAAACCATCAAATTAGCTACGATAATTATAAAATATATCCAGAAGACAACACCTTCGCTTTTGATATCATCCCAATAGCATCTAAAGGCTAGTTTTTTTGATAACGACAAATTTTCAAAGAAAGTACGAACACGATTGATTACTACCTTAAATGTTCCTTTGAAAAGTCCTGCGATAATACAAGAAATATGAAATAAGAAACCAACTCCAAATCCAAGTCCTAAAGCAGCATTATTTGTTTGTACGGGACCTAAATTTTGAAGATTAGAAATAGTAGCATAAAAAATTCCATAAATTACTAACGGAAATACAATTAATAATATACAAGATCCAATAACTCCTTTATAAGGAGATACTTCTTTTCCTTCGTATTCCAAAATATTACCTCACAAATAAATATTTAAAATATTTATACTAATTAATAATTTTAAATATCTTAATTTTAGATGTCAATTTTTAAATCGACATTTATTAAAATTAGTAAATATTATTTCTTTCTTTTTATCAATTTGAATATGGAAATAATTGAGATGACCAGGAATATCAAAAATAATGGCAAGAATAAAATACCTAAAATAATTAGCATTCCAGATTCATTCATACAACCTTCTTCCAATGAACAATTCTTCCCCCAAACGTAAGGAGCGATAAATAAATAAAGTTCGATAGCAAGAAAAAGAAGAGTTGTGATCCACAAGAATAGTTTTAATAAAATACTTTTATTTTTCATCATTTCACCTTTATCAAAATAACATATAAAAGCTTAAAAATAAATTATTTGCATTTATATAATTACTATTTTATAATTTTATTAGTTATTAAGGAGAATTTATATGAATTACTATGAGAGCTTAAAAAAATTAAATGCTCAATTATTTGCATTTATCAATTATAAGAAATTAAATTTACCACTTAAGATATTATCAATTATCGCTTTATTACCTTTTATTTTAGTAACTATAATCTACATTGGCTTATACTACTTAACTTTAGTGGTCTACTACTGCATCAAATCTCCAATAGATCATTTACAAAATCTAATTAGAAATGAAGGAAAAGAAGTAAAACACGCAACTCAATTTATCATTTATTTTATCGGTTTCCCATTTATCTTTTTTGCAAATGTAATTCTTTCTATCATTTCTTGTTTCTTCTTCATCTATAATTTATTTATTAATATATTTGGCTATTTAGCTACATTAGGTGGCATTAATTATAATCCATTCTTATTCAACGCTAAAGAAAGAAACAACGAAGAAATTAGACATATGGCATTTATTCCAAGTGTTGTCTATATAGGAGTAAATTTACTATTATTTGTCCTTCTAATCGTATTAGGCATTTTATATTATGTTGGAGGCGCATTAATCATATTTATCATTTCAATAATTTTCTCTTCTATTTTCTTAAAATTTACTATTAAAGAAGAAAAAGAAGTTTTACCTCCTCTAATTGAAGCAGAAGATTACGAATAAATTAAAAACATCACTCATAGGAAGTGATGTTTTTTTTAACCTAAAGCAACATCTAGAATCATCATTAACACAAATCCGATTGCAAAGGAGATCGTTCCAATATTTGTATGTTTACCACTTTGTGTTTCAGGAATTAATTCTTCTACGATTACATAAAGCATCGCTCCTGCAGCAAATGATAGAACATATGGAAGGATTGGAGTAATAATCGAACTAAAAATAATTGTTACACAAATTGCAATTGGTTCAACAATACCGGAAAGAATTCCATAAATAAATGATTTATTTTTTGATAAACCTTCTTTTCTTAATGGAGTTGAAACAATTGCTCCTTCTGGAATATTTTGTAATGCAATACCTATAGAAAGAGATAAAGCTGCCATCATAGTAATAGGTGTACTTCCATTTATTGCACTAGCAAGAACAACACCAACAGCCATACCTTCTGGAATATTGTGAAGCGTAATTGCAAATAGAAACATATTTTGTTTCTTCGCGTTTGATTTTAACCCTTCTGGTTCTTCGCTATCAATATGCATATGAGGAACTAAAGTATCAAGTAATAACAAGAATCCTATCCCAAGAAGAAATCCTACTACTTCAGGAATAAAAGATAAATTTCCCATACTTGAAGAAGATTCAATAGATGGAATTAATAAAGACCAAATAGAAGCGGCAAGCATAACACCTGATGCAAATCCGATTAGAATTTTTTGAACTTTTTCATTTATTTTATCCTTTAACAAGTAAACAAATGCACTACCAATAATGGTTCCAAGAAATGGAATTAATATAATTAATGCAATTTCCATTTAATCACCTCTTTTTTATTATTTTATACTAATTAATTTAAAAAATAAATCCTCGTTAATCAACGAGGACTTAATTATTTACAATTAGGACATTTTTTATATTTTTTACGATAAGCTTTTACTAATTTGCTACCTTTTTTTGTATTACTGCAACAAGCGCAATCACCTGTAGGTAATTTATTAATTCTACGGTAGATATATCTACCAATTACTCCTCCAACGATTAATACGCATGCAATAATAACGATAATTTCAATTAATTCCATAATTAATTACTTCTCTTTCTTGATATTTTATTGTATAAAAATACAGATAAAACGATAAGAGCAATTACTGATAATACAATTAGGTAAGTCCACCATAAACTTGATCCTTGAGCAAATGGTAATAATGCTAAGTAAATAAGCATTGAAACTATGTATGAAGTAGCAAGCCAGAATACTAATGTGCCTCTAAATTGTTTTTTAGTTAATTCAGCTTTTGCAGTACCAACTGCTGCAAAACAAGGAATTGTAGTCATATTAAATATGATAAATGATATTAATGCAGGCCAAGTAATACCAGTTGCTTGAATCATCGCAATTGCTTCAAATATACCATCTTCGCTTGCTTCGCCAGATTGTAATAATAAATCTGCAATAGAAGGATCAATTACTCCACTATTAGCGGCACTAATGATACAACAAGCTAGTGTGAAAAATGTTGCAATGACATTTTCTTTTGCGATTAATCCAGTAACTGCTGCAACAGCAAATACCCATCCAAATACTCTTAATTGTGAACCAAATCCTAATGGAGTGAATATCGGTTGAATTAATTTACCAATCGAAGCAAGAATTGAAGAATCCATTCCTTCTTCTCCAACAAATGACCAACTCCATGAGAAGTTGCTTAATACCCAAATGATAATTGTAGAAGCTAAGATAATGGTGAATGCTTTTTCAATAAAATGTTTTAATTTATCCCATAAGTGAATCATTAATGATTTAAATTGAGGTAAATGATAAGTAGGTAATTCCATAATAAATGGAGGAACTTCACCCTTCATTGTCGTTTTTCTCATAATAATTATTGTAGTAATTGCAACAGCCATTCCAATTACATACATCGAATAGACAATAATATCTTGATTTGGAAAGTTAAATACTGAAACCATAGCCCCCGCTATCGCGGTTAATATTGGTAATTTAGCCCCACAACTAAAGAAAGGTATTACTCTAATTGTAGTGACTTTTTCATTTTCATCAGCTAATGTTCTTGTATTAACCATCGCAGGAATACTACAGCCAAATCCCATAATCATCGGTAAGAATGATCTTCCGGATAATCCGAATTTTCTAAAGATACGATCTAGAATAAATGCTGCACGAGCCATATATCCTGTATCTTCTAAAATCGAGAAGAATAAGAATAACAATAGAATTTGAGGAACAAATGATAAAACTGCAAATACTCCACCCAAAACTCCATCAACAATTAATCCACTCACCCAAGCAGGTGAAGATTCAAGTAATGAAGCAACAATAGAACTTATCCAATCTGTAGTTCCTATCATTAAGCTTTGAAGAATTACCCCTGGAGAATTAATTCCACCTTCATGGAAAATTGAACCAGCAAAGAATTCACTATTAGAGAATGATTCAACACCTTCAAAAGAAAAGATTGATCCAAGGAAGAATAAGTTTTCAGAGAATGTAAAGTGGAATAATACAAACAATATTCCTAAGAATATTGGTATTCCAAACCATTTATGTGTTAATACTTTATCAATTTTATCTGAAGATGTGATTTCACTATCTTTTCTTTTCTTAATGCAAAATTTATGCAAATTATCTGTGATAAATTTATATCTACTATCCGCTACAATCGCTTCAAAATCATTACCAAATAATTCATTATTGTAAGTTTGTTTAAACTCTTGAACCATTGGTACAACATCCTCATGAGCTTTAGCTTCTAGTTCGTCTAATTCAACTAACTTAATCGCGTGAAATAAAGGATTTTCTACTTTATATCCTTTTAATGCGATATTAACATCGCTAATCAAATGAGATAATTGTTTATCGCTAATAATGGTTTTAGCTTTTCTTACCTTTTTAGAAGCATCTATAGCTACTTCCATTAATTTATCGATATTTTGTTCTTTTAAAGCAGAGATTTCAACTACAGGTAGACCAAATAATTTTCCTAATTCTTCAGGATTGATATTGTCGCCATTCTTTCTAACTTCATCCATCATATTTAATGCCACAACAATAGGAATATCAATTTCCATCAATTGAGTAGTTAAATATAAATTTCTTTCTAAGTTTGTTGCATCAACAATATTGATGATACATTCTGGTTTTTCATCCAAAATATAGTTTCTAGAAATAACTTCTTCTGGAGAATAAGGAGATAAAGAATAAATACCAGGTAAGTCAATAAGAGAAACTTCTTCACTACCTTTTTTATATATACCTTCTTTTTTATCTACCGTAACCCCTGGCCAGTTTCCAACGTGAGCAGTCGAACCAGTCAAAGAGTTAAATAAAGTTGTCTTTCCTGAATTAGGATTTCCTATTAATGCAAAACGTAACATTATTTATCTCCTTTCATATCAAGAGTAACTAATTCTGCTTCACTTTTTCTCAATGTAAGTTCATAACCTCTTATGGTAATTTCAAGAGGATCACCAAGTGGGGCTTTCTTTTTTAAAATTACTTTTGCCCCATGAGTAACTCCCATATCAAATAATCTTCTTCTCAAACGGCCTTCGCCATCAACTTTAATAATTGTTCCAGATTCACCAATTTTAAATTCGCTAAGTTTCTTTTGCATAAAATTGTTCCTCCTCTATTCCTTTTAATAGTTAGTCGAAACTAACCGTGTATTATAATACTATTATATTTTTTTAATGTCAATAAATTCTTAAAAAAAAGTTAGTTTTGACTAACTCCTTCTTTTTATTATATATAATAAAGATATTTGATTTATTATCATAAAGCGTGATAAAATAATAAAAAGAGGTTGAAATTATGAACATTTATAAATCTTCTGAAGACTATTTAGAAACGATTTTAATTTTATCAAAAGATAAGCAATACATTAGGGCTATAGATATAGTTGAAAATATGAATTTTTCTAAGCCTAGTGTTTCTATCGCTATGAAAAAATTAAGAGAAAATGGATATATTAATGTTAATAATAATGGACACATTACTCTTACTGAAGAAGGATTAAAGATTGCTAGTAATGTATATGAAAGACATCAAATTCTCACTAAAGCTTTAATTGCACTAGGAGTTAATGAAGATGTAGCTAAAGAAGATGCATGTAAATTGGAACACGATCTAAGCGAAGAATCATTCCAAGCTTTAAAAAGATATTTTAATAAATAAAACACATCAGTTTTATTGAACCTGTTTGATTAAAACGGACACAAAATAAAAAGATAGCACATTAGATCATGTAATCTGATGTGCTTTTTTAG